>NZ_JBPEHG010000021.1:0-59003 GCF_054177585.1 Haladaptatus rarus
ATTCTCCCAACATTCAAGATTCGCCGTCTCTAACGTTTCACTGAGCAGTTCTTGGTTGAGCATGAACACCAAAACCACGGAACTGCTCGCTTCTTAAACTGGCCTAACTAGACAGTGCCCAAATATAGCATATGTCTACACTTCCAGGGGTGGTAGTGGGTCTCACTAAACACGATCGTGTGACTTGTCACTGTTGCCTTGACGGTCGAGAATTCACTGGAAGAATCACGAAAATAGTGAAGAATCAAACTGATGTTCGAATCGAAATATCATGTGATTATAAGGAAGAGCCGTCGCATCGCATCTGCCTCAATCGGTCAAAGACGGGCTGGTTTACGCCATACGTGGAACAGCGAGAAGAGAATGAATGGAAACGGTACGGCCGGCTCGTTGATCTCGAATGACAGCAAGACAGGCAATCTCACTTCGTCGCATCCGGTTCGGAACCACCGAGGAACACAACGTTTTCCCGGCCGATTTGGACACGTGTTATCTCGCCGTTTGCTTCCATCTCCGAGAGTTTTCTACTCACGGATGATTTCGACCATTGTGTTTCGTCCGTGAAAGCGGCCTGCTTCATTCGCCCCCCATACTGCATCAGCAGTGAACGAATCCGTTCTTGGTCAGTAATCATCTCCTCTTCTTCCCTATCCTTGACCGGAGTCTGCTCTTCCTCGATTTCGACGTCCGGCGTTACGGGTGCGGGTTCGTCATCGGGTGCAACTCCTGATTGGTCGTCATTCGACTCATTCCGGTCGAATAGTTTGGAAAGCGTCGTTCGTATCGATGACAATAGGCCATCGCTGGACTGGTTTGTCGATGTGTTGGTGGTTGCGGAGTCGCTCAGGTCTGTTGTATCTGTGTCCGAGGAGACGCCAGCGGTCGGGTTCCACTCGACACTTCCCTCGGACAGTTCGACCACGACGTCGAACAATGGTTTGAGAGCATTCACAATCTCTGGCTCATGGATATCGGGATCCATCTGGAAATAACCGGTTGCATCCGCAGCCTGAATTCGGTGTGTGAGAATGTGGAGATAGCGAAACGTGGTATCGAAATCGACGTATTCGAGGAGGACGGTCAGCGTCTGTACCGACACGACAGGTCGGGTGTCGCCGTCCGCCCACGCTTCTAAGCGATCGCTCAGCGGGGCGATGATTGCCATCGGATCCGTCGGGTCAACGACTTCAGTGCTCACGCGGTCGGGAACCGGTTCGTCGTTCGAGTCGGCTTGGGCCATCCCACTCGCGTGAATGTGGTGTATCTCACCAGGGAACGTTCCGATATTCTGGTGCCAGTCGTCAAGCCACTGCACTGGTGGCTGAGTATATGTGACGGACGCAATGTTCGTGTCTGCTGTTACTGTCGATGCAATGAACTCCATATGTGCTCGATTACCGTCCGGCGTTAACGGTGCGAGCACAAGAACGTTGGACGCTCCACGGAGTTCTTCTGTGTCCTGATTATCCATTCTTCAATTTCCCCATTCTTGATTTGTTTCGTTATTTTAATGCCCGATATAAATATAATATTCTAAGATTAGTTATGTTTCTTTTACAGGCCATTCACTTATATTCGTCCATTTGACAGCCAGTCTCCCATGAACCGGTGAACCATCTCACTCTACAGGCAGCCAAGGCGAATGCCTCGGGGCGTGACCCCGAGGCGGTTCACTCGATGGGTAACGCTGCCTCCCTGAGAAAGGGGTTTCTCTTCAATATTGGATTACAGATATTCAATCCTCTTGCGTTGGTCAGCGAGATATGCGTATTCTTGTGTTTCCTGCAGTTGACATCCTGGAAGCCTCTCTATTGATATTCAACTGTTAATTGGAATTCAAGCTCTATTACCGGGTCAAAACAGTTCGAACGCAAGCTAACGAAGATTGATATTTATAATCTCATCAGTGCTTGTAGAGCTAAGAAAGGGAGGCATCATGGCAGCAAAACATCATGGATTTCAGACGGTTGTCGAACTATGTGAGCCCTGTAGCCGCAATACCTCACACGAGGTTTGGATCGAGATTCGGACGGAGAGCAAGCAAGCTGAGAACGTAAAATTCTCTCGCGAACCATACCGGGTTACGATGTGCAAAACATGCGGCGAGACGACGAGACAGCGGATGAACAACGCGTGAACAAGCCCAGTCAGTAACATGCTCATGTGCAAGTAAGGTGGAGTAGTTCACGTCGTTGCTCCTCAGAGAGTATCCAGTCTGCCGGATCCCAGTCCGTTCCTTCGTTCTATACATCTAGTTTCAATCATAACTTCTATAACTTAGTTGGTGGTTAGAGACATGTTGAATACCTACACTCTCGGAGTCAATAGTAGGACTCGGCGAAAATGAGCGTGTAACCTGTCGCTGTATCGGCGGCCGAAAAGTCACTGGAACGACTACGGAAATCGAGCGGGATCAGGCAGGAGTCCGAATCGAAGTCGCACAAAACAATGAAGAAACACCCGCATTTCGAATCCGCTTGAATCGGTCACCAACGGATTGGTTTACACCGTACGTGGAACGGCGAGAAGAGACTGGATGGGAACAGTACGGTCAACTCGTCAATCTCGAGTGACAGCACCACAGGCGACATTTACCTAATAATGAGTCGTCGGGATTATGGATTCAGATTCGAAGGAGAGTCAGTATTTGCTCGTATTCAACAGGATGCACCTCAGCCTTCTAATCAACAACTAGATGACGACGTTTTTGTATACGTAATGGGGCCGTATACTGCGTTTGATGCAACCTATGTTTACGTTGTCGTTGGAAACTTAGTACTGAATACCTCTCTTATCCTATCTATTCAGCCGAATTGTTGCCGTTCCGAAATCGAGCAGTGAGACATCAATCCTGCACTAGAACCCATCTATTGAGTATATTAACGCCTCTTCTTCCCAATTTACTTCCGGGTGATGGTATAAGAAGTCGAAAAGATTTCATGACTACAATTATATTTTATTTGTCTAATTCGAAATCATGGAGTTCCGTACGGACGAGAGAGGGGTATCAAATCTCGTCGGAACAATGATTCTTGACGCATTCTTAATTATCACACTGAGTCTCTATCAAGCCCAAGCCGTTCCCGCACAGAATGGGGAAGTTGAATTCAAACACAATCTTCGCGTTCAGACCGATCTTCTCGATGTTCGCAATGCCATTCTCCAGTCAAAAGAAACGGGGACGAGTGCTCACGTCACGATCGAAATGGGGACAAGCTATCCAACCCGCGTGATCACTATTAACCCACCAGCACCAGCTGGGCATATCCGTACAACCGATGAAAAACCGTTGAAAGTATTCGATGAGAGCGGTTCGGAAATCAGTACAGACGTCTGCCCTGGCGACTCCGTCACCCGATTGTTCGTCTATGAACCCAATTATCATGCCTATCACAATGCGCCTACAACCGTGTATGAGCATTCGGTCCTCTACAATCAATTTGAGAGCGCGAATGTCCCGCTCTCTGGGCAGACACTCGTAGTGGGAGATACGATTAATCTAATCCCGCTCCGCTCACAGTACTCCCTTGCGACCAGCCAACCGATCGTCTTCGATGCACGGGCTGGGAAACTCAAGTCGTCCAGTGTAACCAATGCGACGGTCGTGCTTCCGACACAGCTCACAGAAGACAATTGGGAAACCCTGTTAGATGGGCAAGTAGACCCAGCAAACATCGACGTTGCAGATAACAAACTGACACTGACGCCGGAAGGAGAGTATACTATCAATTGTGGCCCAGTGGGTGTGAATGCAGTACCACCGTCGGGTGCTCGTGAGAGTTCGAACGTGAAAATCAATCCCGTCGGGCCTGGGGATGTTGAACTGCGCGATACGCGGATTTCCGGTACTGGATCACAAGATAAGACAGTTGAAATTGATCTAAACAACACCGCAGATACAGATGTAACAGTGGAACGCGCGCGGATCAGTTTCTTCTTTGATGGCAACAAAAAAAGTGCAATACCTAGTGAAGCGGACATCCGAGCAACTTTAGGGGGAAATAGTTCTGCAACGCTTCCCGTTAAAGGCGATACGCAAACGTTGAGCCCGAAGATCACGCTTTCTGGAAATGAGACGTCGACAACGGTCTACCTTGAGTTCGATAAGGAAGTTACAGATGCGGACTTTTTCATTATTCAACTCACCTATGAAAATGGGAAGGAAGGGACATATTTCGTCACACCAAATAAGTAAGGTACCTTCCTACCTGAAAGCCGTTAGTATGCGGTCACTGGAAGTGAGAGTTAGGTGTGAAAACGGCTGGCGAGGTGACACGTCCCCCGCCCACGAGTATTTCACCGTGTATTACTGCCGAACGCCGGTCGTCATCAGTAGCCGGCCACCGACATCACTGATAACGTACCAGCACTCACAAATGAATGTAAAAGCAGATTAATGTTTCTACTTAAGAAAGATACGTAGCAAAAATGGGAGACAGGAACCACGAACAGAAGGTGGCTCTATAGCTGTACTTTTGGTATGTGCTGCGGTTGAAAAGAGCGAGACCTAGAGTCTCTTCCAAAGCACCACAGCAACGAGCAATGCGACACCGAGGAGGGCAAATTTTCGATACATACGGCACACTATCTTCTACGTTGATATATATAAGGGTTGTATTTCACCGCCAGGACCCGATTCGCTCGCCGCTCAAAGACTACGCTTTCACTTCGTCCACGAAAACGCACGTCGGGTTCCCGACTGCAGAAGATTCTTGCCAGGGGTGCCATCAAGCCACCAGACGATAAGAGCACCAGCCATGAGCAGAAGTTGGACGAGGAAGAAGGAAGTGACCTCCATCTGCATGAAGTGGGCAACGAAACTCTGTTGGGTTTCGTAGGGCGGTGTCGTCGTCACCGGCCACAGGAGGAACGCGGTATACGCGTACTCACCTGTCCAGAGTGGGTAAAGCGCATCAGCGAAAAGATGAGAGAGATATCCGGTGGCAAAGGCTGCCCAATGTGTTGGATGCATGCGGTCGCTCCGACGGGCATAGACGAATGCAATGCCCAGTAGTAAACTCGCCAGTACCAGCGAGTGTGTCAGTGAACGTCCAGTTGGGAGAACCCCGAACGTCCACGCGAGCGGTTTATCGATGAGATCGGGAAACTGCGTCCCGAATGCGACGAGAATCGCCGCCGTCTCCACTGGTGGTCGCTGCCAGCGAACCCGACAGAAGCCCGAATAGAGCAGATAGCCAACAGCAAGGTGTCCCCAGGGCCACATAATTTTGGTATAGTCGGTTAGTGGGCCAGCGTGGATATGTTCTTCGTTCCAATCTCTTCGAACCGATACTTTGGTATGAGTAACGTGATTTGGCGATAATAGATGCCCACACACCGCCGTCGCCGGTTCATCCATGGCCAGATCACGTGGATGCTCGCATCCCTCCTCGCGCTAACAGCGCTTAATGCCGTCTCTGTCGAACTCTTCTTCGTCATTTCGCTGATCGGCTTTCTCGTCATGATCGAGCTCACGGCACCGTTCAACGTGACACCGAAATGGCGACGGCGGCTGAAGTGGCTCATCGGACTGGGCTTGCTCATCTTTGGCTATATCGTGATTCGACGGATTCTCGCAATCCTCCCGCCCGGGGTGTTCTAAGCAATGCGTGACGCACCCTTTGGCCGGTCGTATCCACAGCTCGTCCTTGCGGGATTGACATGTCTCGCCATCCTTGGGCTGATAGTTGCGGCGAGCACCTCTGCGACGTCATTTGGTGCATACAACGCTGCGTGGGATGGGGCGACTGGACTCCGGACGGTCGCGAGTGACGCTGGTGCGTCACCAGAGATCATTCACAACACGAGTGCATATACCAAGGCCAATCCAAATGAGACAGTCGCCGTCATTCTCTCGCCCGACCGTCCGTATCAACAAACAGAACAACAACACCTCCGTCAGTTCGTCCAGCGTGGTGGCACACTGGTCGTCGCCGAGGATTACGGAGAACACTCGAACGCGCTGTTAGCAAGCATTGGTGCAACAGCACGCATCGATGGGCGCCCCCTGCGTGACGAACGCCATCATTATCGGTCACCGGCGATGCCGATCGCACGAAACGCCTCGAATCACACGCTGGTCACCAACGTCTCGGCACTGACACTCAACCATGGGTCCGCAGTGACGCCAGGAAATGCGACCACTCTCGTCCGGGCCTCCGAATACGCCTATCTGGATACGAATCGAAACGAAGCACTCGATGAAAACGAGACACTCGCCAGTTCACCTGTCGCTACTATCGAACGTGTTGGAGAAGGGCGTGTAATCGTCGTCAGCGATCCGAGTATGATGATCAACGTCATGCTCGACCAACCGGGCAATCACGCATTTGTGACGCATGTGTTCGCACAACAGGAGCACGTTCTCCTCGATTACTCGCATACAGCCCAGTTGCCACCACTCGCACTCGCTGTATTGATTCTTCGTGACTCTGCGTTCTTACAGACAGGCGTCGGTCTTCTCGGCGTTCTCGCGGTATTCGTGTGGTTCCAGCGGCCGGATGTGGTGTCACAACTCCGGTCGACTGTCACCCGCTCATCTGCCGTGGACTCCCCAACAATGGATGACGAAGCGATGATATCGTACCTCAATCGTCATCACCCTGACTGGGAGTCAGATCGCCTCCAGCGCGTCGTCCAATCACTCCACGACCGGCGAAACGAGTAAGATCGCTTTCGGAGGTCCGAACTAG
Source organism: Haladaptatus rarus (assembly GCF_054177585.1). Classification (NCBI taxonomy): domain Archaea; kingdom Methanobacteriati; phylum Methanobacteriota; class Halobacteria; order Halobacteriales; family Haladaptataceae; genus Haladaptatus; species Haladaptatus rarus. The sequence goes on from NZ_JBPEHG010000021.1 coordinate 6,693, forward strand.
TCAATTCAGAAGCGACGGTGTGCTATTTTTTCAGCGAGAGAATTCTGTCGTGAACGCCATAGTACTCACTCTGCCGAGTCAGCGTCGGAAAGATGGTCACTAGCCTCACCCTTGGTGACGGCTGTCTCCACCGACTCCCGGAATGACCGATTCGCCGTGACGACTGTCTGGAGCGACTCCATCTCTGATTCGAGATCCGTAATCCTGTCACCCATCGCCTCGTGGTGGTCTCTGAGCGTCGCCACAGTCGGTTCTACCTCGTTCATCTGTTCATCGAGGCGGTCGACAGTCTCCGAAACCGTCTCAAACCCATCGAGACGATCTGCCATTGACTGTAGACTGGTCTTTACTGACGTGAGATCCGCCTGCACAGTGGAGAGGGCTTCTCGTGTCTCCTCGACTTCGGTCAGTAATTCCTGTGCGTCCCCAGTTTCATCGAGGAACGATTCGAGCGCCGCCGTATAGGCCTCGAGATCGTTCACAGTCGTCTCGACGTGCCTGAGGCGTGCGACAACACTGCCGTTCACCGGTGCATCAGTATCGCCTTCGCTATGGCCAAAGTGCTCAACCAGAACGCTACGTTCATGCTCCGTGAGATTCCCCTGTTCAAGTTCAGCCACAAGGGTAGCCACTACATCATGTGATTCAGCGCCGAGATCCAATTCCACCGAAGGAGACCGCGGTTCAACGGGCGCTTCAGTGGCCGCCGTCGTCTCACTGACGGCCTCCTCCGAATCTGTCGGTGTCTCTGCCGTCGATTCTGCCGCTTCTGTATCGTCCATCAAGAACGACCGTTCAGACGGTTCCGGATCAATTGGTTCCTGAGCCGTAGAGTCATCGGAGGACTCCACTGGCTCGTCGGCCAAGACCGTCTCTACCGACGTATCGTTCAAAATCGAATCGGACGACGTGTTCGCATCGTCTGGTGTCGCTGGTGTGGACGTATCTTGTGACGCCTCCACAGGTTCGTCACTCAGGACTGAATCTCCGACGACTTCACCGTCGAATTCGATAGTCACCTCCGGGTTGCCGACAAACCGTCGGAGTTCGGGTTTGTCTGTGTCGTTGATTCCATACAACGTTTCAACGCTCTCCGTTTCCGAAACGGATGTCTCGAATGTCACGGATTCGTCGGAGGTAATCCAGCGCTCACGATCGTCTGGGCGAAAGCCAATACGGTCGGTATCGAATCCAGTTGGAAGGCGGTCAGTCACCTGCACCGTGATCTGTTCATCGTGCGTGGAGTCGATGGTGATGCCGACAACACCGATGTCATCATCGCTAATACTGAGTGTCTTCTCGACCGTGACGCCGTTTGTATACGATTCGAACTGTTTGATCTGATTTGTTTCGGTGGGGAGCATGATTCAATATCGGTGTTTAACCACGCGACTCGTGCGTCGTTCGGTGCGCAGGTACGTTTGGGTGGACCCGTGCTGGTGTCGGGCTCCATTTTTCTATACTGTACTCAACCGTGTGACAAATATTACAACAGTATTATATTATATATTTTTCGCAGAGTATAATATTCGAGCCGTGATTTCCTCGCTTGACTACAGTCGTGGGCTTTCTCCTTGCCGTTCTGCCACCTCTCGAGAAACCAATTTCCAAAATATTTTTATAATATATTATATACTATTAAACAACATGTTTGCGAGAGTTGAGAACGAATGTCGTATTCTCACCCGCCATCTTGCTGTGCTAGAGACAATTGCATCCAACGAGCCAATCGGATTGGTCACACTGGCGAATCGAACACGCTACCCCCTTTCGAAAGTCCGGTATTCGGTTCGTGTCCTCGAAGCCGATGGATTAGTCACGGCAAATTCGTGTGGAATCGAGACTACAACAGCGGCGGCGGAGTGGTTCAGCAAGCACGATACCCAGATTGATGCAATTTGCGACCAACTTTCGAATTTCCGGATAAAGCAAGCTGAATACCCGACAATAGTGATAAACGGGGATTGAACGCACGAGCGGTACAGAACGTTTCAGCGAAAATGCCAGACGGAAAGCAAAGAATATGGGGTGTGATGTTGAAGTTAGATTGAAGACAGCGGTATCGCAGATCTCTCTGAAACGAGCCGTTATCTCACCCCCCAAAGAAATGGAAGAGGACAACAATTCACGAACGCCGCTTAGCCCGTCAGCAGAAGAAGCACTCGACCATCTCACACCGATTATCACCTCCGGGGATGACAATCCATCACGTGACGAAGCAGTGGTACAACTCCGTCAACGGGACTTTGAACAAGAATTTGCAACGGCGACTATTGATGAGCTATTGAACAAGGGCTATCTGTACGAAGTTTCGGGTGAACTCAGATTGCCGTGAACGAAATGCCGTCAGTCCGAAGTCTCTCAACCCGACGATATACTGCTTTCAAGCCACATGTCTCCAAGATTCGTTGCGAAACCCATCGATCCGAGTAGTTCCACGTGTCGAACCCATTGATTTATTTTCTCGGCTTCGAAACCTTCGGTATCAATGGACCCCGCTGACCTCTATGCTGATTTACTGACTGAAGTGGACAAGATTCTCATCGGGAACGATACAATCATCGAGGGAATCACAATCTCGCTCCTGACTCGCGGTCACGTCCTCCTGGAAGGCGTCCCCGGCGTCGCAAAGACCACCATCGCTAACGCATTTGCACGCGCGACCGGGCTTGATTCGACCCGCATTCAAATGACGCCTGACCTCCTGCCTGCCGATATTACTGGCACACACGTGTATCGGGAACCGGTGGGTGAGTTCGAACTCCAGCGCGGGCCGATCTTCACCCATCTCGTGGTCGCAGACGAGATTAATCGTGCGACGCCGAAGACCCAGAGCGCACTCTTGGAGGCGATGCAGGAAGGAACGGTCACGATCGAGGGTGAGACCCTTCCGTTACCAACACCGTTCATCGTCATCGCGACGCAGAACCCGATCGAGATGGAGGGAACGTACGAACTGCCGGAAGCCCAGCGCGACCGCTTTCAGGCAAAACTGTCGGTCGACCTCCCAACAAAGGATGATGAGTTAGAAATCATCGACCGATTCAATACGGATCCTGAACTCGGCCCTGACGACATCTCACAGGTCGTCAGTATTGATGCAATCCTCGCAGCGCGCGAGCAGGTCACGACCGTCCACGTGGCCGATTCAGTCAGAAAGTATATCCAATCGATCGTCGAAGCGACCCGAACCAATACTGATCTTGCGCACGGTGGGTCGCCACGGGCAACGCTTGCGTTATTGCATACCTCGAAAGCACGGGCAGCGATTCACGGCCGTGATTATGTGATTCCCGATGACGTCAAGGCACTCGCAGTGCCTGTAATGCGACACCGACTCGTTCTCAGCACCGACGCCGAACTGAGTGACCGCTCGACCGTCGACATCATCGATGAGATTTTGGATTCGGTGACGCCACCAAGTGGGGAAACCAAGATGGCCCCGTCTGAATTTGGATTCGGTGACGCCACCAAGTGGGGAAACCAAGATGGCCCCGTCTGAAGCAGCCGTATCAAGTGATGGTGGGAAGTAGGAATTCCTCAAATTCAGACTAACAGTCTGTATTAATTTCACCCTGCCGCTCGTGGAGAAGCTCACTCGGGTACAGAAGAAGCATCCGCCTCAAAATTTTGATGAATAACCCCGTCTTCAAGCCGAACCACATCGTCGAATCGTGATTGGAGTTGCCGGTCGTGGCTGATGACGACCAGTGCTGTATCCGCAGTATCCTGAAGTCGGAACAAGAGATCGAGTACCTGTTCGGTTGTTTCGGGGTCTAACTGACCGGTCGGTTCGTCAGCCAACACAATGGCCGGGCGATTTGCCAGTGCCCGAGCGATAGCGACGCGCTGTTTTTCCCCACCGCTAAGCGTCGCAGGATACTGATTGGCACGATCGGCGATCTCGAGTTTCTCGAACAGAGTCTGGAGCCAGGCTTCGTCTCGCTCCCCAGTGTGGTCTTGGGGAAGGGCAGCGTTCTCCCAGGCGGTAAGATCGGAGATGAGTTGAAAGTCCTGGAAGATGAATCCGATTGTCTCTCGTCGAAGTCGAGCTCGCTTTCGCTCCGGTAGCGACGCCGTCTCCTCGTCCATGATAGTGACCGTTCCACTCGTCGGTACGTCAAGGAGACCGAGCATGTCGAACAGTGTCGTTTTGCCAGCACCGCTTGGGCCCTGAATCAGGAGACGTGCATCTGCAGGGACTGAAAGCGACACATCGGAGATAATCTCCTTCCCACCCCGAACCACACGAATCGACTCAGCGTCGAGGACGATTTCGGCCATTATTACAGAGATGTCTCCTCCCTTGATAAAATTCCTTCCTAGTCATCGCCGATTTTAGAACGTTGTCCGCCTGTCTTCTGTTCACATGACGATGGTGATGTGGGATTTGTGTGGCGATTTTCACCAACTCGTGCAGAACCTGATGAACCTCGTTGCACCGTCGACGGTTCGGTGATCAGGTACGGAAGCGCGGCGATAAGGACACTCAGACACATGAGCACGAGCGCACTGACTACAGCAAGGAGGAGTACCGAGAGTGGGAGTTGTGTTGTAAGCCGAAGGCCAAACACAGTGAACAACCCAACGAATGCAAGTCCCCGAATCGTCACCAAGGTAATGACTAGTGCAAGGAGGCTTGCGGGAATGGCGATGCGAAAGGCATCAGCAATGAGGGTTCGAAGAACCCGCCACCTCGTCGCACCGGTCGCACGATAGATGCCAAGAGCACGACTGCGGGCGTGAACTGCTTGCGCGAATGTCGCTGTTGTCCCACCAATCGTTGTCAGCCCAGCCAGCACAACCATCACGAGAAGAAGCAGATTGAAATTCCCAAATACATTGCGAACAGCCTGCCCAAGTCCGGTTCCACCCGCGTAATTGGTGTTCTGTGCAAGTGTTGTAAACGAACGGTCGTCACCATGGATGGTGAAGGTGTCCGTCGCCAGGGTGTGACCGTTTGAGACCAGTCGTACTGAATACTCACCTGATGCAATCTTGTCGGATGATCCCGTTCCGAGTTGAGTCGACATGGTCGTCGAGGTTCGTGGGGAGAGCGACACGGTTCGGGTCACTGTTTTCGTCGGCGTCACAAACGAAATCTCCCGTGTGATTGGTCGATTCCAGGGATTAAACAGGGAAATCGTCGCTGTTGGTTGGGTAAACACGCTCGCATTCTGTGGCGAGACCGCAACTGACCCGATGGGCTGTCGGGGAGCGCCAGCCACGACGCGAATCTGTGACGAATTCGTCCGATTCCCCTTTTGAACAGTGAGCGTATAGACACCCTCCCGGCTCGGAAGTCGGATCATCGACAGCCCGTCCTCATTTGTACGCGCAGTTTGATTCCCAATCTGAACAACAGCATCCGGAACGGTATCACCACTCGCCGTGCGAACCGGTACTGCAAGCGTTGCACCCGGTGGTGCAGCCTCGGGCAGAGACGGGATGGACAGTGGTGAACGACGATACACGCCCACAGGCTTTGAATAGGAACCAACGCGGAGTGTGTGGTTCCCGAGTGTACGTGCGGTCACGTTCACCGTCACGGATCGCCGTTCACCAGGGCCGACCGACACGGAACGAGACGTCGAGCTATCCCCGAGTGTCACGGTCAATCGGCGAGTTTGCTCCGTCTGTCCGACGTTCTGTACCGAGATGCGAACTGGAACCGATTGACCGCGCACTGCACTCGATGGGGCTGAGACACCACTGACGATGATGCCGCCATTGTTCGATTGTGAAACCTGCGTGAGACGGTCGTCTCTCCCAGCCGTCCGAATGAAATGGACGATGCCGGGTTTCGTCGAGAGATCGTAGGCAGTCGCAAGCGGGAGGATAAGTTGGTCATCCTGCATGCCGGGAGCCGCGAACATTCCGACGACAGTCACTTGCGTGACCGCGGGTGATGTCGCACCGCCGACCGTGATGGTATCGCCAATAGCGACGCCAAGCGTTTGAGCAAGATCACGGCCGATGACTGCCTCGTGTTTGGTTTGCGGTGTTCGTCCTGCGGTGAGTGTCGCATCGGAGACGGCTGCAAATGCGCTATAGTTGGCACCACGCGCGAGATACGGTTGACCATCCCGCACCTGCACAACGATGATCTCTGGACTGGCTGGTATCCCCTGACTACGAAGCAGGTTCGCGTATCCAGCGTCGATTCGACTTGCCATGGGATACGCCGCTCCGGGTTCGGTGATCGTCCCACCTGACGTCGTTGCGATTGGAGCGAGTGTTCCCACGAGGGCGCCTACGATGACGATGATGAGAATGAAGATGGTGAGAATCGTCGTTGCTGGGACGAATGCCTGCCATCGAAGGAGAGTCGTATCGATGAGGGCTCGAAGTCGAGAATGTCGTTGTGCGGTTGCCGATGGTCTCGAGACTGGATCATACGTCTGCTGGATTCGGGATGGAGGAGTGGTCGTTGCTGGCCGAACAGCGAGGATGCCCGCACCGATACCGACGAGGAGCAGGACGGCGAGACTGGGAAGAATGATTCGAATCACAGCCGGTGTAACCGCCGGATCAAGCGTGATGTGGAGGCCAGCAGCGATGGCAATGGTGACGATTGCTCTTGTGACGATTACCCCAAGCGCAAAACCAAGTATAATACCGGCCGCCGTGAGCAACCCAGCACGGACACCGAAAATCACGAGCAATTGTCGCGGTGTTCCTCCAGTTGCCCGAATCACCGTGATTTCCGGTAGCCGATCGCGAACACCCATCCGGGTGACGTTGTACACCACGACGAGGATGAGAGCACCACCACAGACTGTCACAAGGCCAAGCAAATGTAACACATCCTGCATCCCAGCCGCAAAGTAGCGATAGAGTGAGGGACTCGCAGTGCCCATCACTGCTGGTTGTCCCTGTCCGGCCGACTTCGCAGGTGTCGTGTCGATAACATACGCTCCGGTCACACCCAGTGATCGAACTGTCGATGAATCGCTTATGTACCACGTTTGAGGAAAGATGGAATCGTTTGTAGCATACGGTGTGACCGACAGCGATTGCGTCGTATTCGTCCCAGTAAATTCCTGTTGAGTGCGTTCGTTGACCGGCCCTTTGAGTGTCGCATTCGATGGTGGTGGCGGAATACGGGCCGTACGCCACGACACAGATAGATTTTCGAGAACGGTTGGTGTGTCCGCTGGGACACCGACAACATATCGGTTGGCACCCGAATGGTTCGTGGTGGCGATGGGAAGGATGAGATCCTCATCGGATGCCGAAGCGCTCGCTTCAGAATATGAGTCGTAGTGGGTAACGGACATCGAGTGCGTGTATCCAGCTGCGATCGAGGACGTCTGGGTGTTCGCTGCGACCAAGAATAGTGTCGTCCCGACCAGAAACGCCGTGGCTACTGCGATGATGACGATTGTCAGGCGGTCACGCCGTGACCACTGCGTACAGAGCCCCCGTTGATACCCCATTCGACGGTGTGTCGTCCACTCCGTTGTGGCGTCGCTGGCGGCAAGAGTATAGGCCGCCTGTTGCGTACAGGAGTAGTTGTTGACGCGAATAAACGAAGTCTACCGACAGACACCTCAGATTAAGTGAAACTTGTCACTGAGGATGGTTGAACCAGTGACAACAGTGATGCGGTGGAACGTCGAACTGTGCCTATTGCTTGCACCCACCCCTAAGGGATGGGCTCCCGCTAGCACCGTGTCAATACAGATACCTCGATGTCAGCAGTCGACGCTCCGCTCGAATAGCCTCGACCCCATCAACCCTCGCTGACATAGCACCCACGATACGTACACTCGACACCGATGGAGAAAACGTAGAACGAGCAGTTCTGTGGATAAACATTTCCTCGACGGTCACTCGTCGTCAGTAAACGAGCAGTGGATCAGATAGTCGGTGCGGTCATCATCACTGGCTAATATTTCCAGCGTCACTGGTCGCTCCATCCCTCGTGCAAGACCCACGGCAATGAATGATGCAACTGGATGATCGAATCGGTCGACGGCACCGAATCGACTGCCACTGACGGCAATCGTGACACCATCACCCTCTCCATCGACTTCTGGCGTCGCACTCTCGACTAGTTCGAAGCCTTCGACAAGTGCATCGGCGAGTTGGTCGGCGAGTTCGGGTAGTTGGTCGGCCGTGTCAGTAACCATCGACTCGAACTCCTGGAATAATCCAGCCCCTGTCGGGGGCACCGAGACACCACGCTTGCGTTCATCATCCGTAACGACAAACAGCGTCGCCAACTCACTTGCGTCAGGTAGTTCATACTCCTGATGTTGGGGAACGAATAATCGAATGCTCCTGTCGCCATCAGCAGTCGGTTCCGCTGTGGGGAAGTAGACCGACGTATCTGCCAGTCCAAGCCCGTCGATGAGTTCCTGACCAGTAGTGGCGAATGCAGCGTAGGTTCGTTCTCCGACTGACGCAGCAACAAATTGTTCTGGCGTGAGATAGTATGTGAGGACAGCAGCGAATAACCCAGTGCCACCGAGTGCGAACAGGATGGCCTGCGACGATGGAAACACGAGTCCACCAAGCCCAGCGAGTATCCCAACCGCAGCCATTCCGAGTGCAGTTCGTCGATAGCTCGTCTGTCTGGCACGACGATACTCTGTTCGCAATCGCTGGTTCTCTTCTGTGAGGAGTTCGAGTTGCGCAGCCAGTTCGTCGACCGAAGCGGAATCAGTGTCCGTCCGGCTGTCTGCCTGCTGGTCAGAATCTCGTTCCTCTGTCGATGTCACGGGATTATTACTCATGCGTTCTCCTCAACTAGTCCGAGCGCGACGCGTTCGTAGCGATGCAGTCCGTAAGCGCCAAGAGCAAACACAACGGCGAGAATGCCAATTGCCTGCCAGTACGCTTGATCCAACTGGTAGATGGCGACGATTCCGATGCCGAATACACTGGCGATACCGCTTGTCATCACCACACGGCGGTAGGGGTGATCGAGTGTCAGTACGGGGCCGACGAGCACGCTGATGAGACCGAGTTCCAATGGAATAAGATACCGGAGGGCAACGCCGTCTGCAAATAGCGCGGCAACGAGGAGTTGGCCAAACGCAAATGTGTACAGGGTCGGCAACAGATACCACATAAGAACGAGCATGCCGCCAGCGATGAGACCGGGCAGTCCATTCGCCACAGTATACACAATCGCCACGAGTAGTGCACCAGCGCCATCAAGCCACGTCTTCGTCTCACTGTACATTATTGGCTCCTCGCTTGGTTCCGTCTCGTCTGGCGTGTCGACGCAAGAATCGCTTCGATGCGGTCAGCAGCCCCAACCTCGAACGCAGCAACCCCATCGATGCGTGTGAGGCCGCGGCGGAATTCTTCGAAATCGACGTATTCCTCATATGCCGACTCGATATCCTCTAACCTCCCGCGTTCAAACAGCACCGTCGGTGCCAAGAAGACGAGCACTTGCTCGGAGTGACGTCGGGCCATACGCACAGTCTCGCGGACTTCTTGTCGATGTGTATCATCAGTGAGGAGGACGGTGACGACCGATCCACGTGTCCGACCGAGATACGTTCGAACCGTGTTATAGAGCGGATCGGCTTCGATGTGGTGGAGGTACTGCTGCGTATTGGTGAAATATGGTACCAGTGTCGTTCCGAATGCCGAGTCATCCACTTGGAGTTTGGTCGCCGCTGCACGTGCGTCGCTTGGAGTCCGACGCTGATGTGGCCGCGTTTGGCGATGGATTGCTGTCTGCGCCGGTGACCCTTCTGTCGGCACCAAGTCATGTAAATGCGTGTCGACCTGCGTAAAATGACGCGTGCTCGCGTCCGATTGGTCATGGACGGTCATTCCATCGTTACCGATTCCGTACAACGCGATTGGCTCGGTATTCGACCGTGCATGGTCAGTATACGCTAGGGCGACATGCCGGAGGTAGTCGAGTTTCGTCTGGCCCTGCGTGCCCATGGCCATCGACGAGCGATGATCGAGGACGAGTACCGTCGACAGGTCCGTTTCAGCGTCGTATTCCCGAACGTGTGGGCTTCCTGTACGTGCTGTTGCTTTCCAGTCGATCTGACGTGCCGTATCACCTGGCACGTACTGTCGGATTTCAGCTGGATCCAGGCCGACACCCCGCCGGCCTGTCTTGTGCTCTCCGAACGCTGTTGAGAGTCGTTCACCACCCGCACCAACGTGGAGATCTCGCGGCCGACGGGGAACTACTGTAACGGTTGCAGTTGGGCCACGGGGTACTGTCGACCGAAAGAATCCAGCTGGATCGCGTAGCGTAACCACCGGAGCGTCCAACTCGAACTTTCCTGCAACCGGCCACTGGAGCGAGAACGTCGCTGTCGCCTTCTGGGTACCGGTATCGATGGTAACCAGATGGCGTTCGTCTTCGGTAGTGTGTGCAGCTACGGGTGGCCGTGCATCGACTGTCACATCGATCGATGCAGGATCGGGAAGCATGGCACGCAAAACAACTGGCGTTGTCTCATCAGTGGTTACACGATCGTGAGACACCGATTGGGTGAGTGTGAGGTTATCGGTTGTCTGCAGCACCGCGCGCGTAAACCGATACTGATGGACGAGTAATGACCCACCGAGTACAGCAGCACCAACCAGTAACAGTGGCTCTGCGAGGAGCCAGGCACCACCGGCCAAGAGACCGGCAAGGATGACGCCGCCCCAATATCGGTGAGTCACCTCCATGCTCTTGACAACCTAACCACTCACAATTCAATGTATTGTTTTGATGGGAGCGTCGCGCCCGACAATGAACAACCGAAATTATCATATTATAGACAAAGAAGAACTATATCATGATTGAGACATTGGCGCAAACATACTCTGATGTATTTTCACCGGAGTATTTCGTTCTCCTCTGTGGGATATCCATAATACTGTACGAGTGGCGTGACATTCGTGACAGAAATCGATTCCAACTTGGGGGGCGGGTTAGTGTGCTTGTATTCGCGTGGGCAGTTGCATTCGCGATCTACAACGCCACACCTCAGCTGTTTGCAACCGTTCCTGCCTGGGGGCCAGATTTCGTCGGGAGTCTCGGACTCGGCATTGGTGTTCTCATGATCTGGGGGTTTTGGCGACTCGAAGAATGGGGTTCGATCGTTCCTGAATTTTCGATGGTACTGCTCGTCTTGACAGTATTTCATCTCATCATCACTCCCTTCTGGGATATCTCGAGTCACGTTGCCTATGCCGCTGCACCTGCGGGTCACCTTGCACTCGTTGATCGGCGTTTCTTACCGTATCTCGTGATTCCGATTGGGATGGTATTTAGTCGGCCGCTCGTGGGGGCACACACGTGGGTGCAATCTCTTGGCGGGTTGGTGTTGGCGGCGATCATTCTCATCGGTCTCTTTCACGGCCAAACTGAGCGACGAAGAATCGATGCAAGTGAGGAAATGGAGATGGAAAGCGAGCAACGAAAACAACCACGATTCCGGTAACCCGTGAAACGCACACCCGAATTATTTGACTTCGGCTTCGGTTTAGTTCCTGCATTGCCATTCTGGCAGTAGAGATAGTTAAAGGCGTATTTTCGGATGGATAGACTTCGAGATGGGTAGTTTTTTATCCCTTGTCTCAGTGTATTTGTACATGCCAAGCGATGACACGGTTCCTCCTGATGACGCTCTCTCAGATATACCGGAAGAGACCACGATAGACACTCCTTCCGATGACTCCAGTCAAAAAACCATTCGCGAACTCCTCGAAGAAGACTCCGGCAAATCGGTCTTTGTGAACCGAAACCTCGTCGAACCGGATACCATCATCGACGAAGAACGCATCGTCGGCCGTGATGATCAACTGCAAGCAGTCATCGCGTATCTCAAACCCGCACTTCGTGATGAGCGGCCTCCCAACATGCTTCTCTATGGCCCCTCAGGAACCGGAAAATCGCTGATTGTCAATGCGGTCTGCGGACAAATTGTCGAACTCTGTGAGTCACAAGACATCAATTTCGGAGTCATCAGTCTCAATTGCCAGCCAATCACGACACTCGACCGTGCAGTCTACAAACTCGTCGAGACGGTCGCAAAAGACGTTGGCGTCGACATCGGGGTCCCAGCGACAGGGGTCTCCACCGAGCAAAAGTACGAACGCCTCTACGAACTCATCAACACGTACTATGACTCGGTCATCTTCATCCTCGATGAAATCGACTTACTCGTTGGTCGTGAAGACGAACCTGCGTACTCGAAACTCCTCTATCAACTGTCGCGAGCCGGAAAAACAGACACTATTCACGGAACGGTGTCAGTTGCCGCCCTAACGAACGATCCCAAGTTCATGGAGAACGTCGACGGGCGTTCGGAAAGTTCGTTTAATCCCGAAGACATTCCCTTTTCCGATTATGACGCGAATCAACTTCGAGAAATTCTCGACCATCGTCGCGACGCCTTCCGAAAAGGGGCGCTGAGCGATGATGTCATCCCACTCGTTGCAGCATTCGCTGCGCAAAGCCACGGCGACGCCCGCAAAGGGATCGATCTCTTCCGGAAAGCTGGCGACCTCGCTGATAGGCAAAACGACGATACCGTCACCGAATCACACGTTCGAGACTCACAAGACGAAGTCGATAAAGACCGCATGCTGACCCAGATCGAAGGTCTCTCCACACAAAAGAAGATCTCACTCTACGCAACAGCAGCCGTCGCAGTGCATACAGATCACACCACCATGTCTGTCCCAAGTCCTGTTGGCTACCAGGTCTACAAGTGGATCACCGAACTGCTGGATGCCGACCAAATGACGCGTGAAACCTACATCAAATACGTCAAGGAACTCAACACATACGGGATTGTGGATGCCGAACGGAAAAGCCGCGGCCGTGGGCAAGGAATGCACATGGAGTTTTCTTTCTCGGATAACCCCCGTCCGATTCTCGATCTCCTTGCAGAAGACTCTCGCCTTTCCGCGATTGGGGGTGAAACGGATCATCTCAAGGCTATTGCGCGAACGAAGATGCAGAAATTCAAAAGTTCGTAATCGACAGACGGAACGTCTTCCGGACCCCTGTATCGAAGTGTAACTACAATAGTCTGCTGAAGGCAATCAGCGATAAATACACCAAGATACGCCCCGATATCGAAGTGTATTAACCCTCGAGCAGACTATGATATCAACGGACATTCTAACTCACGATCTGCGTTCCCTCCTGCGATTTCTTGGAACCTACTACCCCTTCATCGAAGTGCAACAATCGGGGGGAGAGACCCCTTCATCGAAGTGTATCTCAAAGGCTTCATCGAGACAAAATCAGTCCTCAGTAACACCTAACAATCATCGAACAAATACACGACCCCACCATCGAAGTGTATAATTATCAATTATATTTTATAAAAATATTGTTGCTGGTGTCGCAACCCCTGTATCGAAGTGTAATTCCTCTCCACAGCGCCTCTTGACGAGAATCATCTAACTTAGTATTTCTTTGCTGGATGGGCAGGAGTGAAATTTCACGGGAGCCATGACAAAGTCATTTTTCTATTCAATGTGAACGTGATTCGACCCCTTCATCGAAGTGTATTGAGAAGGCAAATCCGACTGCATGCTTGCACTTTTTACTTAGTCACTACCCCCTTATCGAAGTGTAACTGTTCGATTGTTCATTAGTTGTGAAACGTTGTGTCGTTGCTTTCAACCGTAATCGAGGGATTTACAGCCCGTGTTTACCGTTCTACCCCGTCGTCGAAGTGTAATAGCCAATTCCCAGGCTGGACAGGCCCAGAGTCACGAGGGATAATAGCGATTCCACTTTCGTCGTTTGCACCAAGACGGACCGATCCACCAGCGAACTTCAGCTTGTTTTACAGACGATCGGACTGATCGATGATATCGACAACTCGGGAAAACCACGACGAAAATCTCCACCCACCCCCCGTTATCGAAGTGTAATCCTCATCTGAAAGGGATGGGGCCGCAAAATGATCTCAAAATCCATCTAGAATCCTACTATTCCGTGTTTCAAAAGCTGGTTTGCGGATACTGTTTAACAAGCTTCTATTTATAGATTTCGATTATAATATACTACTTCAAATTCCCGTGTTGTTGATGTCTTTGAGCCGTATACTCTCGATATCTTCTCAACGCCGCCATCCTCGTGGGTTTGGAGTTTGGGAGCTTATTCTCGTTACACTTCGATAACGGGGGGAGGGGGTTCGGGACAATTCTCTCGACATCACTCTGATCCAATCCGATGAACGAAAACCTACCTGTCCAGTACGAATGTCCGAATCTTGTAGTGAGAGCATTCTTGAAATGAAGCGTTTCGGTGGAGAGTTGCACACACGAACAGGGTGCCAGTCTGTTGCATATCCCTCCGGCACCGCCAAGGATGCTCTATCAAAGATTAGCGCTAGTGCGCCAAAACTAGTATCATCATTATCATATTAATACTTTGTCATTCTTCACGTATTCGGTTCTGAATCACACATATATGTTCGATAGACGCCTGTAGCCGTGAGCTTCCGCTAGCGCCGTGTTATAGAATTGCAGTGCGAGAAAACCTACGACTTCAGTCGTGGGATGAATCGCCGTCATCGGTTTCAAACACTGAAATCAATAGATTTGAGTGCCCTCACCACGTATCTGGGTTTGTCGATTCGATGGTTTCCCATCGGATTCTGACAGTCCGAAAATTGGCAGTTGACTCGGTGTTTGCCGCATCAAAACGTGAGCCCTCGGACATGCAGACCGACACAAAACAATCAGGTACCTCCGAGTCTTTCCCAGGATAGGAGTAACGGGGGCGTGGCACTCCCATCGGCGTGTCGGGTCGTAAACCCGAGGTTCCCAAACCAACGCAACCGGGCGTGGGAAGCCCACGACTTCAGTCGTGGGAGGATGTCACGCAGTCTGCGAGTTAGCGGTATCAACGACGGAATCAAAGAGAACGTTGAGCGTTGCCAGGGTTTTTGAATCGTGTGCATCTGCTTCAAGGTGATAGTGTGCAACGCCACCTTTCGCCTCGATGCGCCCCGTGAGAACATGTAAAAATCTGAAAACACGTTGAACGTCCGAATACTGAAGAAGAGTAGTCAATGAGTCAAAACAAATCACTAATTGTAATCGGCTTGATTCTGGTTGTTCCTTCTCCCACTGTGTGATGAATTCCATAATTTTGATTCCAACACCGGTCAAATCGTCTGGAGCCACTGTTTCGATGGTTGGAGGAGATGCCGAAAGTGAACTACTGTTTTCGTTACTCGTACTCGATACAGATCGCACGTGACCGCCCAGACTGATGATTCCTACCTGGTTGGGACTCGCGTCAATCGAATTTTTCCAGCGAAACAACTGCTTGTTTGGTGACTTTTTTGTTGTGACCAGCAGTACATTCTCGTCTGCAGGATTAGTCACCGTCATTAGATCTTGACACGCTTTATCGGTGTCATCGCTGAATGACGATTCAAGAAGCAGGATATTCGACGGATCAGTTCCTGGCTTGTGAGCACTCATGATAATATCAATACCTCTGTGGACAAATTATGTCAATAAAAACTCATCGGTCAATATCATCATTGGTTTGCTCGTACACAAAGTAAATACAATCTCTCTTCACGTGAGAGTGGCAAGGCAGGGAGATGATGGCGTGTGGTGGCTCTTATGAGCACTATGTGCACACTGCAATTTTTGATGAGGCGTTCTCCCTGCAAATTCTAATCTCTATCCTATAATTAAATACTTTTTGTAAGATTTTAATAATTCTCCTTTGCTGAATACCGATGTCAAAAGGAATCAACGAGAGATCCCATCCTACGATCATGCTGCACGCCTCCATGTGACATCTCCTACGGCTGATGGGGAGTTCACAGGCACTCTCTCTTCACTGGTTTAATGAACTGAATTCGAGAATTAGAAAGAAGGTATTTTTACGGATGACTGAAAGAGAGTAGATGTGCCCCGTCCTGGCGCCTCCACAACCGCCCTCATCGCCCTCCTCGTGTTAGCGCTGGTATCCCCTGTCCAGGCAGTAGCGCTTTCGCCAACTACCGGGTCGGAAAACGTCGCAACGCAGGGCGACCACCTTGCACAGACAGCCACGCCCTCGAACAATTCCAGTGTGCAACACGAAAATCCTGATGATGTTCAGACCGACGGCGATCTCTCGGAGCTTGAGCGATGGTTGGCTGGGCGACTCTCCTCTCAGCTCGGGGGCAGTACGATTCAACTTAGTCAAGGGGAGTATCAGAAGGCACGCTCAATCGTCGGCGATGACTATAACGACATGCTGGGAAAGTATGTCGATGTCGCGGGGGAAACAGAAGGAACACAAGACGATAAGACGGCCAAGACGTTCAAACAGACACAGCAGAATCAACAACAGTTCGTCTCACGTGTTCAGCAGTATCGTACCCTCCACGACCGCTACCAGCAAGCCAAACGCAATGGCAATGACGACAAGGCACGACAAATTGCACGCCGCCTTGAGCAACTTGAGAGGGATATCAATCAATCAAGTGGTAATCTCACTGCGAATTACAATACGATATCCAATGGGACGGATGCCGATTTCGAGCGGGAAACCCAAACCGTGCAGAACATTACGCAAAACATCTCGACGCAGCAAGCCACTGTTCGTGAGTCTGAGTTCGTCCAGACAACGTTGACTGCGACAGCGCGCTCAGAGGACGTGTCGTTTCTGGATCCCTTCGTTGTCACAGGCCGATTGACTACCGAGAACGGCACTGAGCTCGCGAACAAGAGCGTTCAGATTACGGTTGAGGGCCAGCAGACGCAACGAGTGCAAACGGACAGTGATGGAGAATTTTCCATTTACGCTCGACCAACCACAGTCTCGCTCGGGAACCAGTCGTTCCGCATTGAGTATCTCCCCGAAAACGACTCGGTCTACCTCGGGTCGAACAAGACAGTCCACGCGAACGTGACACAGGTTCCGTCGACGGTATCGATTGGCAAACACACCACCACTTCTCGATTCAATGAGACAGTCTCAGTTTCCGGGAGCGTTCAGGCTGGTGGTGTTCGTGCCTCCAACGTTCCGATTGCCATCTTCGTCGGTCAGACACGGATTGGAACGACACATACGACAGAAGATGGCACGTTCTCGTTCCGCCGACGGCTGCCGCCAAATGCACCTGTTGGGGCGCAGGCAGTTCGAGTCACGGTGCCCCTCCAAAACAAGGCACTTGCCTCCTCGTCAACGACGGCACCACTCACCATCGAGTCAACAGCGACAAATCTCACACTCACAGGAACGCCTGGTAACAAACGGAGTGTCGAACTCTCCGGACAGTTGCACACCGCCGATGGGACGCCGATTGCGAACCAACGAGTCGCGATTCTGGTCAGTGGGACGCAACTTACGTCCGTTCGTACGAATGAAAATGGCAGCTACAGGGTAACGCTCGTTCTGCCATCGAACCTCGTTGCGGACGAGGGAGACACAACCTTCGTCACGAAATTTGACGGGCCGGGGTCAAACCTTGAGTCTGCACGCACCTCGACAGCGCTTGCCGTCGGGAGCGACGAACCATTGGATCAGGAAACACGAGGATGGATTGTGAGCTTCGGCATTGCTGCGCTTATTACGCTCAGTGGGTATCTCTTATGGCGCTCTGATGTCTTGGCGAGCATCGGCCTGGGAAGAAGTGCTGATAACGATGGAGTGACAGCAACGGACAGTGGAATGGCTGGTGCTACACCGGGTGCGCAACCCAGTGATTCGTCGTCATCGTCAGCAGTCACACAAGCGTTCCTTGACCATGCACGATCCGCGTTCGAAGCTGGTGATTACGAAAAAGCAGTCGAGTCAGCGTATTCCGCGGCTCGACACCGATTTACATCGACTGTTTCGAAACCAACTTCCACACACTGGGAATTCTACAATGCCTGTCGTGAAGCCAATCTCTCTGATGAGATGCTTTCGACGCTCGGAGACGTGACTGAACGCTACGAACAAGCTGCGTTCTCGACGAAACAAGTGACACGTGAGGCGACGACGACTGTTATTGATGACGTTGCAGGATTGCTCCCCGATGATCGATCGACGGACTAACCTGCAATCGAAGATCCTCAAAACCTCCCTGTTCGATTGTCGACCGGTGTCATATGAAGTTATAGAATTGCAGGCGAGAAAACCCACGACTTCAGTCGTGGGGGATATCATTTCTTCGATATATTGTGCAGAGTGAGCAGACCTGGCAAATTCCAAGGGGATTTCAAGAAGTTGAACTCTATCGGTTCACACACTATATTCCATATTTTTGACTTGAAATCCAAAGCGAGATTACCATTCTTACATTTAGTCGTGGAATAATGTTAGAAATAATGTGGTATGCCACCCAGAAAGCTTATTTCTTTTAACTGGCAAAATCTCATTGATTGAGAACGAGATGGGGAAAAATGACACTATCCACTGCACTCCAAGAACTCGCTGCCGCCGTTGATACACTCGAACCGACGGGCATCGAAGTTCACGATATGACGACCGATGGGGCACAGGGGAGCTTACTGCGAGATGAGCGAATCCGAGTGCGGCTCACCGTGGATATCCCATTGGAAGAGGGCACAACAGTTGCCCAAGAGGGGAGCGAACAGCAAGAACAAGGTGCAAATGTAGATTCATTAGCCAGTGACGAAGGTGACGGGGACGAGTCGTTAGAGATGGACCCTGAGGTGGCGAACTCTACGGCTGTCGCTTCATGTGCACCAAAACCGACACCCGTGGCCCTTGCTTCGGAGACAAAGAGCCCACACCAACCCGAGACCCCTGCTATTGACCGAACCGAGGATCCAGCTGATAACCAAACGAAAGGCGGTAACGCTGAACCAGAAGTGAGAGACGAAGAGCAGAATCACACTGCTGATTCCTCGACCTCGACAGCATCCGATAAGGCGACAGCCGATTTAGATGGTGTGCCTGCTCACCGTGATCCTGAACGTCTCCAGGCGGTCTATGACCAGTATGAGACGTTTGGTGAGATGACGGACGCACTTGATACCGACGTCACGGCCCAGACCGTTCGGTATCATATGATCAAGCAGGGGATTCACAATCCAGGAAATCAAGTGCCGTCGGAACCAAATGGTGACGACGATTCGACCCCGGATTCTGAGAGTACGGAACCACCAAAAGATCGGAGCGATAATAACCGTCCAGTCGACGAACCTGATGAAAAAACGGACGAACAAACAAGGGAGACTGCTGATGATCGTGAAGAGCGAGGTTCTGGTGACATAGAGCAACAGAGTGAGGACACTGAAACGACACCAGCGCTACAGACACCCGATGAACTGAGTCAGGAATCGGAACATGAGGGAGTTGAAGAAGGGGGCCAGACGGATTCGATAACCGATGAGGCAGAAGACGATGATACCGATGACGCTGCAACGGCCGATACTGATGTGACCGATATATCGATTCCATCCGATGTCGAACTACCAAGTCATCTCACGATCGAAGATATCCAAGAGGCAGTCATCGAAGCAAAAACCCTGTATGAGGTACAGCAACGACTTCGAATCGGCCGCAACAAAGCTCGTAAGCTATTATCTGATTTGAATCTCTTAGATTTCGTCGTCGGTCGGGCTGCGACGGTTGCCGATCGCGATGTGAGTAGAGAGGATATCTACAACCGAATTAAGCAAGCGGTGAATTGAATTGCCGACAGAGTCCTGTTTCATTCAGCCGACTCTTGATACCCTATTACGGAGATCCAAGGAGGAACCATACCTCTTCAGTCGGAAGTAGATATAAAAAATATAATAATTCGATAGGGGTGCTTTCATTCCAATATACGGCCTCTATCCCGCATTCCTCTGTATTCAGTCTCTGCTTGTCGACCCAATATACGAATCCAATTGTTTCTGAATGTCTTTCTAGCAAATCACACCTCTGTGTATATATACAGGTGAGAGGGTGGTACCGATATTTGCATCCTCAGCCGGGTGACACACTTGACAACGGTGATGGCGCCACGATTGGGGATTGGTGATAACAATGTCAGACAAACAATTCGAACTGACGCGACGGAAAGCACTGCTCGGTCTCGGCGGCATCGGTGCTGGCGCTGCGCTCGGCGGTGCAGGAACGATGGCGTTCCTGAATGACCCAGAACACATTAAGAATAACACGGTGACGGCGGGGAACCTCGATCTGAAACTCGATTGGTTCACTGACTACCACGGGCCGAACGGACTTGAGTACGGCATTAACTACCCACCCACGAATGACGACAAATTCCCCAAGAAGCCGATGATCAACCTGGGTGACGTCAAACCCGGTGATTACGGCTGTGTTGTCGTCAGTTTCCACGTGTACGATAACCCCGCGTACATCTGGTTCCGTCCCAACAACGTCTCGAGCAAGGAGAACGAGATGAATGTGCCTGAACGGGAAGCTGAAGGCGATCTCAAGGGGCGCGGTGAGCTCGAAAAATACATCAAGTTCTGCGCGTTCCCGCTTGGCTGCTTCGACACCGACAACGATGTTAGCAGCGAATCGATGGTGAAACAGATGGACGACGCCCCGGTGAACCTAGACGCGTTCACTACCGACGAAGCAGTCGCCCAGTCCGGTGACAAACAGCTTTGCCTCGCAAAAGGGACCCTTGACGAGTTCTATCACGACACGAAAAACGGCGTCAAAGTCCCAATGTGGGACCGAGAGAAAGAAAACTCACCTACAAGTTCAAGGCGTCGCACCTCTGCTTCTTCGCGCTTTGCTGGAAACTCCCCAAGTCGGTTGGAAACGTCATCCAGGGTGACTCGTTCAAATTTGATCTTGACTTCTACGCCCAGCAGTACCGGCACAACGACGGCACGATGAATCCATGGAGCAACGCATAAGAGTGCGTAAGAATTGAACTCTGTCGCGCACACTATCCCAAGTCAAGTTGGTTAGTTGGGTTTGAACCCATATTCCCTGGGTTCTGAGAGTTATATTTTTCACCAGTCTGATGTTCATGTTGGACTTCAGGCAGAACGAGTTTGTCAGCAAATACTGGTTTAGGTATTTTTTAGCATTGCTATCAATGTTATCGATGGTGGCATTGTTTTCACTTATATCAATGAAGGCATTGTTACCATGATTGGAATAGCGGCCGGATTCTCATGTACAACATCAGATTTGAGCACAAGAACTCGCTGGTTGAATAGCCAGTCGTCGTTGACGCCCGCAGACTGGGAGGAAGGCCTCAGTGATAAGGCTGCTGTACGTGTTGGAAAGCACGTCTTTGGTCATAACTGGACGGCGACCGTTGACGTTTCACGCGAAAGCGTCCTTGACAACCGAATAAACGCGTAATCTGAACATCCCCGTCGGGGATCCCTCGCCCTTTAGAGCGGGGGGATGTCAATCGTAGCGACGTAGACCCACAAGTGCCAGTAATGCGGCAAGTGCCACGACAATGCCGAATCCAGGCTGGCCATCTGAAGACGTCATGGGTTCATCGGTGGCGATAGTCGTGCTTGAGTGACTAACACTCGTTGTCGATGTTTGCGTCTTTGCATCAGATGTTTGTGTCTTTGAATCAGGAGCGTCCGTTGTCTTCATCGTCGTCGTCCCTTGACCGTCGTTACCAGATTCGACGCCGATGGCCAGCGGCGCGATGCGCGGTTCAATGCCCGTGATGGTCTGCCCGTCGTGGAACGTCCAGACGGGACGCCACTCACCCTCGTGATAGTGGTACACCGTCACGTCGTTCATGCTCGCACCGTCGGGGAGCGCATCTTTCGACACCGTCACACGAACTCGCGACTTATCGATGGTCGAACTCATCACGTATCGCTCGTCAACGCGCAGGTAACCGAGTGCGCCGGCGAGTTCCGACGTTCCCTTCGGCTGGGTCGCCATGGCGTCCACGGTGACCGATGCGCTCGCACCACGTTCGAACTCGATTCCATACCGATCGAAGGTCACGCCGTTCGTTTCGAGCGTGGTCAGGTCGGCCCACGCGGTCTGGCCTGCCGCACCACTGAGGATGTCGATAGCGACCCCGTTCGGGCCAGGTGTGACGTCGACGCTCGCGGATTGGCCGCCACCGCCACCACCACCGCCACCACCACTTGTTCCAGCGATGGCGAACGTGATCTGTCGGAACGCGGTGTGGTCGCCACGGTCAGCCAGCGTCACATTGAATGTGTGCTCCGTTTTGTCTTTCAGGCCAGTCGCGGTGTAGGTTACCGTTTCAGCGGCCATGTCTACCGAGATATCGCCGGAGACATCAACGCCATCGAACGTTGCTTGTACATCCTCTGCAACGACGTCGTTCTGTTCATTATTGAACGACACGGTGATGGTTGCCGATTGAGTACCTGCTGGCAGTTTACCGTCCTGCAACCCTGGATCGAAGCCGATATCGGTGATGACCGGTGCAGTACCAGTCCCGATGACGGCCTGTCGCTCGATGGTACGGACGTTTCCTTCGCCATCGGGCACTCTGACCCGGAATTTGTAGGTTCCCGGTGTGAGTTCGAGTGCCCTGAATGTCGTCCGGTCTCAGTGACAACTGCGGTGTCTGTGACGTCTGTCCAACCGGCACTGTCTAGTTAAGCTCCGCTTCGACAGGTGTTCGGTTGTGGAGCGATTGATGCGGTCGCTGATGGTTATAGTAATGTACAAACTGTTCAAGCCACTGCTGGACGCTCGGCCGACTGCCCACCCACGACGTATGGAAGCGGTCGATCCGCTGTTTGAGCGTGTGAAACCACTTTTCGATCAGGTTTCGCTCGGTGTAGTCAAGCCGACCGCTCAACCCAATTCGAAAGAGGGCAGTCCGATAGCCGTAGCCATCAACGAGAAACACCGCGTCCGAGAGATCGTGTTTCTCGGCTAGTCCAGACAGAAACGCAGCTGCTTGATCAGTACCATGCCGATCAAACACTTTGACATCGAGTAGCAGTTTTGTTTCGGTGTCTATTGCAGCGTACACCCAAGACCATTCGCCATTAATTTTGACAGCGGTTTCGTCCACCGCGACCCGCGTCGGCGTCGCCGACGGCGGGTCGGAAACGCTGTCAGCGAGCCGATGCACCCATTGAAAGATTGCTTGATGCGACCGTTTCACGCCGAGGAGCGCAAGAATCGCTTTTGTTTCTCTAAGCGAACATCCGGTCGCGTGGAGCCGGACGGCAAACGCCCTGACGGGCGTTTCCGTCCGCTCACGCTCCCAACATTCAAGCGTAGCCGTGTCTAAACTCTCTCTGAGCAGGTTTGAGAGTAGCATGAACAACTAGCTCTTCGACCTGCTCGTCCTTATCTAGACAGTGCCGTCCAACCAGATTCGTCATGGAACTCGACGACGACACCACTTGTCGTGACACCGCTCTGCGTGTCACTGTAAGCGACATCGAATGTCACTTCGGTCGTGGTTGCGGGCAGGAGCCCGTCTTCGTTAGGAGTTGGTGACAGCGCTTCACTGTCGATTTGCGGTTTCTCGAGTCGTCCTCTATCGTGAATATCCGAGCAACCGTCTCGATATTGCCCTTCTTGTCAGCCACATCGATAGTGATCGTGTGCTCACCGGACTCGAGGTCGCTCGTGGTGTAGCTGACCCCACTACTCGTTATAGTGGCCGGGTCGGTGACGTCTTGTCCGTCGAACGTAACGACGTAGTGTGCAAAGGAGACGCTTTGCGACTCGTCAACGCCGCACAGTTTGCATACATTGTATATGGTGGGTTCTCAGACCTTTCGTGTCCATCCCGATTCATCTACACCTGACTATCCTCACCAATACCAAGTTCAGGCAGGTTACGTCAAAAAAGAACCGACTGGCAAGTGGTTCGCCACTTTCGGTATTGAAATGGATCGTGAACCGCTCGACTATCCTGTACATTCCCAATAGTGCGTCGGTATCGATGTGGTCTACTCATGTATGTCCACGACGGCACCGCGGTCGGGTCACTACGAATCACCGCCTGTGAAGACTGCGCTCCTTGTGAATACGTTTGCATCTGCAAAGCGCGCCGTTGAAGCAGGAAGATCCACCCTCAAAGAGCTAACGGCGTCGGTCGTGAGCGAGTAGGTTAGGGGTAGTTCACAGCCCAGGAATCAATATTCTGATTCCCTATTTGATATCGATCTCAAATCTCTCCCAGTGTTCTCCCTGTTATCGATGGTGGATTTGTTACAATTGCTGACAATGCAACAAATGATAACAATGTTATCACTGCTAGCGATGTCAAGACGGTGTTCGACTCAACATAGGGTCGCCTTTGAATCCGTGATGTTTTGATTAAGAAGTTAATTTGCTAAAACTGGTGCCATTGGGGATATTGGTTACATTGCTATCAATGCTGTCACTGACGAAAATGTCTTCATTGGGGTTATTGAATACATGCTATCACTGATATCGATTTCATAAATGTTGTTTTCGAAATGCAGGCGAATTGGCTTCTCCCGGTACTACCCCACTATGGCTAACGGCTCGAGATACTGAATCTCACTATGGGGACCTCTTCCTGTCTCTTAATCTAAATACAATGAATCCACCTCAAAAATTTGGGCATTGTCGTCATTGTTGTCATTTTCATCATCGTGATCAATGACCTTGCTCACATTGGTATCAATGACGCCAATGAATCAACACACGTTTGGTCGGATCTGAGCGTTCAGTTGCTGAAAGAGAAGTTCTCACCACTACTCATTGACCGCCATGATAGCAATTGGATCCTCGATAACATTGGCTTCAATGTTGGCATTGCCGACAATGTTGGCATTCACCGCTTTTTCCGCCTTTTGCAGAGACCCGCCTTAACAGCTTCTCCGATCACAGTTCTAAGTGAAATATTCCAATAATCGATATACAAGGCGGTTAAAGAATTGCAGGCGAGAGACCCCACGACTTCAGCCGTGGGGTGGGCCTGACGTTAGTCGTGGTAGGATGTCACCGCGAGGCTCGACAATGGAGCCGGTGCGAAAATTCAGCGTGACGAAGTAAGTTGTCCTACTAACTAACCTGGTGCTATTCACACTGTTTTGACCTAGCATTGTTTACAGTGACGGCATTTCAATCATTGTTGGCATTGTTAGAATTGCAATCACGGCAATCAATGGGGTCAATTTTATCATGTTCCAGTCTGAGCGAGTGCATATGGGATCAGAATCACGCGCGGTCGCACTCCAAGTCCTGAAGGGTGGCTTCGGCAAGTCGACTATCGCGAACGCACTGAGTGACGCGCTTGCGAGACGAGACAATCGAACACTGCTTCTCGACCTGGATCCAGAGGGACACTTGTCGACGGGACTGGGGTATTACGACCGATCGACTGATGGGCTCGATTATCGTGATGTCTTACTCGGCGATGAAGACCCGACCGCGCTTGTCGAGGAGACTGGGTATGGATTCGATCTCGTGCCCGCACAGAATCTCGAAGAGGTCAACAAAGATCTCAGCCGGGATGAAGTGCTACGAAGTGACGAACAACTCAAGACTCATTTCGTCGATCCGTTGCTCGATGACGAGTACGACTACATCATCATGGATCTCGCCGGTAGTCGGAATAAGCTCACGAACAACGCACTCGTCGCTTCACGGAACGTCATCATCCCACTGGCACCGGCCGCTGAAGCGCTTAATGGCATTCGCCAGACGACCTCGAAGCTCATCGGCCCGCTTCGTCAGTACATGGACGTCGAGATTATGGCGGTCGTCCCTAACGATCTGCAGCAACGGCTTGACCAGGATACGACGGATCGCGAACTTCTCGAATCAATAAACACGAGCGAACGGTTTGCTGCATATCTCGAGGCAGGTCGCGGTGCCGATATCGATGCTGGTACACTCCCTGACGGAAAGAGTACGAGAGAAGTACTGGACGACCATATCCCACCGTTCGCCCGAGTCACAGAGGAGGTCTGGGAAGCCATCGATAACGGTGAACGGAAACCCCCTGCCGTTCCGATTCGCCACCGAGCTGCGTTTACGCGTGCCTATCGCGATCGCTGTCCAATTTCGGTGTATGATCCGGACTGTGACCAGCTCCAGTACTTCGATGATCTCGCACGGATCGTCGAAAACGGAGGAATCCAACAATGAGCGACGATATGTTTGATCTTGGCGACCCTGCCGATGATGCCACTGACGATACTGCTTCCGATGCTAGCAATGATGACACTGGTAACAATGATAGCACTGCTGGCGATGCGGCCACTGATCCGGAACGAACGCCAGCCTACGATACCGATTACCGAACCAACCAACACACGGTTGCTGCCTTAGACGAAACGTGGCAGGACGTGACCGATCTCCTTGAGGATGCGCGGGCCTACAGCAAGCTCGCTGGCTATTCCGGGGTAAGTCGACTGGAAGCGTACGAAGCCATGTTTAGGTTACTCCTTGAAGAACACGACGCTGAGGAAGTCGCTGAATCGATTCAGGCTGCTCGACATGAGGCTCACGATGACTGAGATCGGTCAATAGCGCATCCCTGGGTCTTTCGGGGTGAGATCGTGGTGCTAACTTAGTATAATATGATGAGTGGGAGGACAAACACAAGGAGAAAGAGAAGCAGTATCACTATTGCCTGGCTTTTCTTTGTGAGAAAAGGAGCAGTTCCAGTGCCTGTGACATCGCCCTCCATCCAGGCCTCTGTACTGTCTTCACTATCTCTACCCATATCATGTTAACCGGTTACAATATTTATATAATTTTCTCACGTTCAGTTTAGGCTCTGTATTCAGGACGCCATTCCTATCACGTGATAAGGATTTCAACACAGCAGAAATTTTCTTCGAGTACGAGACACAGTTCCTGAGACGGCGTGTGAGTGCGGTACGATCACCCAGATCGGGGGGGATTCACAACACCAATCCTGTTCCGGCAGTCATGTTGGAAAGTATGGGGATGGATATAAACTCTATATCGCTATATGGATTCGATGGTACAGGTCGAATACAGTCTTCTCTTTGACCGATTTTTGACCGACAGTGATTGTAGCGGCTGAGGCCTGTTCGCATTCGGCAGATCGACATCGGTGGGTTGATCGCCGAGTAACGTTGGCTAATTCCTGTTGTTGACCACTGGGAAAGTTTTTAGCAGATTCAAGAGTAGCTGGAAATATGCCACAACCCAACGTTCTCTTAATCTGCTGTGACGACCTTGGATATGGTGATCTCGGTTGCTACGGCGCGGAGTACGAGACGCCGAACATTGATGGCCTTGCAGCAGATGGCGTTCAATTTACGGATTGGCACTCGAACGGGCCGGTGTGTTCGCCTTCTCGTGCTTCGCTCCTTACAGGGAAGTACCCTCACAAGGCTGGTGTTCCAAGCAACGTTGGGAGTGGACGAGCCGAGGAAGATGTTCTTCCTGGCCTTCCGACGAACCAGAAGACGCTCGCGGACTATCTTGGCAGCGCTGGCTACGAGACCGGCGCATTCGGAAAATGGCACCTCGGGATGGCCGATGACGAAGTGCCTAACGCCCATGGTTTCGATGAGTTCTTTGGCTTCTTGTCGGGATGTGTGGACTACTACAGCCACCTTTTCATGTGGCGTCAGGGTGGTGGCGTTCCACCGTATCACGATCTCTGGGAAAATCGAACAGAGGTGTGGCACAATGGCGAATACCTTACCCACCTCATTACTGACAGAGCTGTTGAGTTCGTCGCAGATGCCGCAGAAGGGAGTGACCCGTTCTTTGGGTATGTTGCCTACAACGCACCGCATTATCCGATGCACGCGCCTGAAGAATATCTCGACCGTTTCCCGGATCTACCATCGGAGCGACGCATCTTTGCTGCAATGCTGGCAGCAGTCGATGATGGCGTTGGAAAACTTCTCGCAACACTCGAAGAGACGGGCGTGGCAGAGGAAACCATCGTCATTTTCACCAGCGATCACGGACCCTCCCGGGAGGTTCGTAATCATCTCAACGGCAGTCGCGAACTGTACCGTGGCGGATCGACGGGCGGCCTCCGCGGCGAGAAGGGAAGTCTTTTCGAAGGGGGCATCCGTGTCCCTGCTATTGTCCGCCACCCTAACGTCGATGGTGGCCGCGTCTGCGACGAACTCGCCGTCTCGATGGACGTAGTTCCCTCTATATTGGATGCATGTGCCCTTGACATTCCCAGTGACCGAGATGGTGAGAGTCTTCTCTCGCTCCTTCAGGGTGACAGGGATACGTCGCCTCACGACCGAGTCTACTGGACAAACAGAGAACAGCGAGCCGTCCGTGACGGTGACTGGAAGCTTGTTCTGAATGGGTACGATGTTGATAGCGACCCTGCGGCCGTCCATCTCTCCGATCTTTCCTCAGACCCCGAAGAAAAATCGGATCTAAGCGACGACCACGAGAATCTAGTCGCTGAATTACGAGACGATGTCCGTGCGTGGGCACCAGGTACTTGACCTCCTCCCACGGTTGAAGCCGTGGGCTTTCGCCTCGCACTTCTGTAACGACCTCTACGAACTGTTTTCGATAAAACCTCCCAGTATCTCCTATTTGCCCCATGATTATACAGTACCCGAATATAATTCACATAGATATGGGTATACAACCAAATGTTGTCCTCATTCTGACGGACACGCAGGCCATGAACGCTGTCGGAGCAATTGGATCGGGTTACGTCGAAACGCCGACAATCGATGGACTCGCTGAAGAGGGTGTCAGTTTCGACAATGCCTACGCAGCAGCTCCTGTCTGTACGCCTGCCCGATCGAGTCTGTTCTCCGGTCTGTATCCACACACAGCGGGTGCATGGACGAATGGCCTCTCCCCCTATCAGGGGGTTACGCGGATGGGACAGTTCTTTTCGGAGGCAGGATACCGAACAGCCTACGTTGGCAAGTGGCATCTTGACGGCGACTATTTCGGTGACGGCGTCACGGCCGACCCGTACGAACAGGAATATTGGTATGATGGTGCAGATTACCGCGAGGATGTCGGCGAAGAGTTTTGGGAGTGGTGGCGCTCCGGAATGTTTACTGGAAACGCTGAACCAGATCCCGAAGAAATTCGCGAACAAGGTATAACACGAGAGGATACCTGGGCCGGTCGTGTGACCGACCAAGCTCGTGCATTCATCGAGGATGTTGACGACGAGCCATACTTCCTCGTCGTATCATACGACGAACCTCACGAACCTAGTCTTTGTCCACCCGAATACGCTGAAAAGTATGTAGACGACCCATACCCGCTTCCCGATAACTATGAGAGCCAAGAAACACTCGCGGAACACGGCAAGCCCGCCCACCAACGTAGACGGGCAGAGAAGTTCGCGAACGGGGAGTTCTTCATCGATTCCCTCTCGTCTCCCGAGGAAGGAATCATCCCTCGTCCAGTGTACTTTGGCTGTGCGTCGTTCGTGGACGATGAGATTGGCCGGGTGCTAACGGCAATCGACAACAACGGATGGGAAGAGACAGCGGTCACGTTCACATCCGATCATGGCCATCACCTCGGTGCACTTTCACCGTGTACTTGTATCGTTCTGTGCAGAACCCTCGCCACGTCTCCTCGGCGTACCCACTGTCAGGGCGGTCTTCTCTAACGAATTCGAGAAGCACGCCATTTCGATTCAACGACCTTTGCTCGCCGCGTGCGAGTGGAGTCAAATCTGTCCCTGGTTTGGTATCTTGTGGTTCGAGACCAGCGAGACCAAGCAGTGTCGGATACCAGTCTTCTGTACTTGTCGGGGTGTTGAAGACGCGCCCGTCGTCGATATTTCCATCAGGATGTGACACGATGAATGGTACTCCAGCAGACTCTTCGTATGGATCTTTCTTCCCGATACGGCCGTGGCACCCGAGTAATTCACCGTGGTCAGAGAGGAACACAACGGCAGTCTGTTCGCGCAGTCCCCTCTCGTCAAGTGCTTGCAGGAACCGTCCGACTGCATCATCCAGTTGCTCAATCATCGCGTAGTAAACGCGGTGGTCATCAAGAATCGTCTCCGTTCGAGGTCCACGCCCACCGTCTAATTCATCGCGGTCGTCGAAATTTGGCGGCAGGTTGATATCACGGTGTCGCCACCGCTCGTAGTACTGCTCTGGCACCTGAAACGGCGGATGTGGTGCCTCAATGGATGTAACAAGGAAAAATGGCTGAGTGTCGTCGTGTTGGTCAAGAAATTCGATTCCCAGATTAACGACGCCATCTGTCTGATGCCCATCGATGAGATGTGGGGTCGGATCATCGTCGACATAGAATGCCGTGTCGAAGTGATTGTTCCGAAGTTCGAATCCTCGCCAATACTCGAACCCCCCTTGGAGTTCGGGTGGGACGGGTGTCCGATTTAATCGCCTCGTGCGCTCCGACTGGTCGATTCGACCAGAATATCGATAGGGGTGGTGTCCAGAAAGGTGCCACTTGCCGACATACGCTGTCTGGTACCCGGCGTCGTTGAACTCGTCAGCGATGGTTCGTTCTGTCGGTGGCACACGCCAGTCGATTCCGGGTACACTTCGGGAATGTGCGTAGTTCCCGGTCATGAACGAATATCTGGTCGGGACGCAGATTGGATATGTAGAGTACGACCGAGAAAATCGAACACCGTTTGCGGCAAGGTCATCCAGATTCGGTGTCGAGACGTTCGGGTCACCAGCACAACTTAACGCTCCGCGGCGTAATTGGTCGCAGAGGATGACGGCGATATTGGTTTGATCCGGCATAACTCGAATCTTACAGGTACGTACTAAAAAATGCTTGTAGGAGACGACGCAAAACTCGTTGAATTCTTTGTGAATTGCTTCAGGCTTGCCCCTGAGATGGTTCACCGTTCACTGACTTTCAACCGGGCTTCGATATCGCCATCGCCATCTGGATTACCTGTGACGAGTAGTTGCAACGTTTAAATCATTAGCAACGCTTTGTCCGATCATGACCGACGATTCCCCTTGTTGTTCGGCCGGCCGCGACGCGGGGGTTGATGCTGAAACCGCCAATGACGATCAGTCGACGGAGAGGGATGAAGCGACGGCGACCTCCATGGATGCCGATACTGCTCGAATGGTTCGTCTCGACGGAGGCACTTTTATGATGGGCACCGACGACGATGTCGGGTTTCCGGCCGACGGCGAAGGGCCAGCACGAGAGATCGAACTTGATCCGTTCTATATTAGTCGGTACGCAGTAACGAATGCAGAATTCCTTCAGTTCGTCCGTGATACGGGGCACACGACCGACGCCGAGCAGTTTGGGTGGTCGTTCGTCTTTGAGGACTTTGTTGGCCCTGACGACCAGCGCTATGTGCTGGACTCGGTGGCGGCCGCACCATGGTGGGTAGCCGTCAAAGGTGCTAACTGGCTTCATCCGGAAGGCCCGGAAACAACCGTTTTGACCCGTGAACGCCTAAAACACCCAGTCGTTCACGTTTCGTGGAATGACGCCGTCGCCTACTGCGAATGGGCTGGCAAACGCCTGCCCACTGAAGCAGAGTGGGAGTATGCTGCCCGTGGGGGGCTAGAGGGTATGCGCTATGCATGGGGTGACGAACTATGTCCAGATGGCAAACACCATTGTAATATTTGGCAGGGTGAGTTCCCCGAACATGATACCGCAGAGGACGGCTACCATGGTACAGCACCGGTCAACACTTTTCCGGCGAACGGCTATGGGTTATACAACGTCTCAGGTAATGTCTGGGAGTGGTGTGCTGATTGGTTCAGCTCCGACTACCACACGACCAACGACTATACACACAAGAATCCGACAGGCCCCGACGATGGTGAGGCCCGCGTAATGCGCGGCGGCTCGTATCTCTGTCACCGTTCGTACTGCAACCGCTATCGGGTTGCCGCTCGTTCGAAGAATACTCCCGACTCCTCGACGGGGAATATCGGTTTCCGATGTGCCCTCGATGGCGACCGCTGACGATGCTTTGTCTTCCAAAGTTGGTACTGTCTTCCTCATATTTCGCTTCGTTGCGTGGACGTCATCTACATTCTCGAGTGCATTCCGGAGGTCAGAAGTCGAGATGTTTTCCAAGTGGGAAATTAAGTGGCACCTGTAGAGTATTGTGCAAATAGTTATGAAACATCTTAGAAAATATCCTCCGATAACAGTTGAATATTGTGAACAGAAATCAAACTAACGTGTTTTGTATCGGCAAACTCTCAGAAGACCAATCATTTTTCGCTCGGTGATTTTGTGTTGTATGTCGATCGCCTCGTTATCTGCAATACCTGTGGCCGTTCCTCTTTTGACGATGAACTTCTTAGAACGGTGGATGTGACTGTTCGCCGCATGATGACTGATTCAACTGCGATGCAGTACCGATTGCCTGTGAACTACCTGCGTCCATTACAAGTGTATATCTGTAATGTTTCAGCGCTGAATGTCAACCTAATATAGTGAAGGAGAAAAACGAGCGCGTATGGAATTAGCGCAGGAAGATCTGGCGCAGGTTGACCTGAGCGTCTAAAGCATCGGTGGCAGTGACGAGACAAAAGTTACGCTCTCCCCGGATGTGACCGCTCTTACTGGTCGCAACGCGACGAGTCGAACGTCCTTCCCCCAGGCGATTATGGTGGCGCTCGAAAGCGACCAAACATCCCTGAAAGACGATGCAGATGAGGGGATGGTCGAACTGACGACTGGCGACGAGACCTACACACGGACGCTCTCACGCCAGAATGGAACGGTCACAACGAGTGGTGAGCCGTATCTCGACAATCCCGAACTCGCGGATCTGTTTGCCTTCTTGCTCGAATCGAACGAGGCCCATCGGGCCGTCGCACGTGGTGGCGACCTCCGCAATCTCATTATGCGACCCGTCGATACGGACGCGATTCAGGTCGAGATCGAGCAGTGAGAAACCGAGAAACGCCAGCTCGACGACGAACTCTCAGAACTCGACTCGCTCAAACAGCAACTCCCGAGTCTCGAAGAGGAACGGACACGGCTGGAAACCGAGATCGCATCTGGATCGACCGCGTCGAACGTGACGTCCGAGGGGGTCGGCAAAATGTCACGAAAAGCGTATTCAACTTACATGTGATTCGCAGTACAGAGTCGGGGACAACCTACGAAGATACGACTGACCATCTTAGTGAAAAGGTGCATGGCTGCGGAGATTGAGGGAGATTTCGTGATCTACATCAACGGATTTCGGCTCAACAAGCTCTGGGCATTCCCCAAGTGGTTCCGCGCGTCGCAACACCAATACAATCAGGATGGTTACCACCTCCCATCTCACAGTCCTCCGCGCACCCTCTACCACCTGAACCACCCCATCTTACAGGGACGCTCTTCCACGCCCACAATCCATTGATATGGGCCTTGCTGCGGACGCCGACCGGACGCCCTGATTGAGCGAATACACCGCTGAACGCACGCTACCAAGCCTATTTGCTCCTCTCGGAAGGCGCATCTTTCGCATACGTGGCCACCCTTCCATTACGATGCTATGTCTGTAATGAGAACCAAGCGAATCCACTTCTGTTGAGGCCGTCTCCTTGGGTGAAGTATAATGAAAAATATGCTTGGGCGGGTTCTAGGATTCGCTAAACAGTCAATTTTTGTATGTTTCCATTTACTGGATGCCACGGTACTCCTCAAAACCATTGTATTCGGGTGTTTGAGGTGTCGTATCTATAATGCTCAAAAGATAGATATAGGGCCTTTTTATAAATTATCTAATATATATTTGGTATGCCAATTACCGACAGACTTTCCCCAAAACAGCTAAATTACGGTGTATGAACTCCGATGAGCTCCGACGGGCGCTAGAAAACGCAGATCTCACGAAGTACGAAGCAGAGGCGTATTTGACGCTCATCAAACACGGTCAGTTACCTGCCGTCGATATCTCAAGTAAGTCTTCGATACCGACCTCACAGGTGTACGAGACACTCCGTTCGCTCGAAGAACAGGAATTCGTCGAAACAATAGAGGGAGACCGCCTCCACGCCGAGCCCAACGAACCAGATGAAATCCTCGACGAATTGCGTTTACGCGGTTCATTGCTGACGCAAGCAGCCGAAGAACTCGAAGAACGCTGGGAGGAACCCGAGATCGACCACCACAGGGTCGGCGTCGTGAAGCGACCAGAGACGGTGTACGAGCACGTTCGAACCCGGCTCGAAGAGGCAGATGTAACTGCTGAACTGACGGTGACGTTCGACCAGTTGGAATTACTGCTTCCCGAACTCGAAGCCGCAGCTGACCGGGGCGTTTTCGTTCGTATCCATCTCTACGACGAACCGAACCTCCACGAGAAGGCTGCGTCGCTCGGACTGGCAAACTCGAATCTCAATATTCGGGTTGGCACAATTCCCGGACCGTTCCTCGCGATTATCGACCGCAACCAGACGTTCTTCACTCCGAACACGCGTGCTGATGAGGATTATGGCATCCTGATTAACGACTACATTCTCTCGTTCATTACGCACTGGTATTTCGTCAGCTGTCAGTGGCACATGTGGGAGCCACTGTTCGAGTCGGGCTCACACTGGACGGAATACGACTCCCTCGAGGAGTTTATGCGTGACGTTGTCCCGCTATTCGACGACGGCGCGGAGATCCATATCGCCGTTCGAGGTAACTACATCCAATCGCGAAAAGACTGCATCAAGCGAGGCCGACTTGCCGAAGCGTTCTATCCAACTCGATACACCAGTAAAGACACTGGCCTCTCGTTAGAAGATCTCTCGAGCTACTCGAGCATCTTCCTCGATACCGGAAACGAAGTCCTGTCGGTCGGCTCGTGGGGTGCGATTTACGAGGATATTGAAGCCCACCGAATCACGATCGAGACAATCAATTTCTCCTACGATACCGAAGAAAACGGGTCTACGACGATTGATCTGACTCAGTTGTAGTTCGTCTCGACGGTCAACGTGGCTCGTTGATCCACGATTTCGAGGGTATAGCTGCCTGGTTCGGCGGACCGACTGCCGTCCTCCTGAGCGAGGCCCAGGGAGTCTGCCTCGATTCGGATTACTGCTGTCCCCGACTCACCGCCTTCGAGGGTCACGCGATCGAATCCACGGAGTTCCTTGACGGGCGTCACTCTCGAACTGACGTCGTCGCTGACGTACGCTTGCACCACTGCCGTTCCCTGTCGTTCACTCGTGTTCTTGATCGGAGCGGAGACTGTCGTCGATCCGTGGGGCCTGATCGTCGTCTCGCTCAACTCGATATCGCCGTACTCGAACTCGGCATAACTCTCGCCGTGTCCGAACGCGAACAATGGATCATACGAATCCGGATGTTGGTCGGAGCCGATCGGTGTCGGGTGCCGAAGGTAGTTGAAACGGGTTGGGAGGCGGCCTTCCGACCGCGGAATCGAGATCGGCAGACGACCGCTCGGCTCGTTCTCGCCAAACAGGGTCTCGGCGACTGCCTGCCCGCCCATCGTCCCGGGGTAGTAGG
Source organism: Haladaptatus rarus (assembly GCF_054177585.1). Lineage (NCBI taxonomy): Archaea > Methanobacteriati > Methanobacteriota > Halobacteria > Halobacteriales > Haladaptataceae > Haladaptatus > Haladaptatus rarus. The sequence goes on from NZ_JBPEHG010000021.1 coordinate 41,947, forward strand.
CCATCAAAAGACCAGCGGCGTGTTCGGCCAGCCAGTTCACGGCGAGCGGTCGTCCGGTAACGAGGACACCGACGATCGGCGTGCCCGTCTCGTGGATCGCCTCCAGGAGCTCACGCTGTGCAGTTGGCAGCTGGAGCTGGGACCTGTTGGGGAACTCGTCTTTGTCCATGCCGCTGAGTGCATTCGGTCCGAACTCGTGGAGATACCAGTTCTCGCCGACTGCCACGACGGCGACGTCGGCGTTTTCTGCCGCTTGTGCGGCTGTCTCGACGTCGTCGGTTTCGGCGATTCCAGACCCACGCTCGTAGATGACCGTTCCCGACGCCAGCGACTCGATTCCGTCCCGTATCGTGACGATGTCCGTTCCTTCCGGATCTGGTACGCTCCATCCACCGAGCTGGTGGATCGGATCGTCCGCGTTCGGGCCCGTGACCAGGATGTCAGCATCAGTGTCCAGCGGGAGGCTGCCGTCGTTCGAGAGCAGTGTCATCGACTCGCGGGCGGCTTCAAGCGCCAGCGCTCTGTGTTCGTCGACGCCGACAACGTCAGTCGCGCTCGAGATGTCGACGTACGGATCTTCGAAGAGACCGAGTCTGAATTTCTGCGTGAGAACTCGTCGGACACTCTCCTCGACGATGGATTCTGCGAGTTCTCCCTTTTCCACGAGCGACTGGAGGTGTTCGGCATGTTCGACGGCATCGACGGAGGCGATGTCTAAGCCGGCTTCCCGCGTCAGCTGTACCGAGTCGCGGTGATTGGCTGCGACCCGGTGGTTGGCGTGGAGCATCTGGACGCCGTTCCAGTCGGAGACAATCGTCCCGTCGAAATCCAGGGCGCCACGGAGGGTCTCATGGAGGAACCGTCGCGACCCGTGGGCAGGCTCTCCGTTGATCACGTTGTAACAGGGCATCACCGATTCGACACCCTCCTTGAGTGCGTCGACGAACGATGGGAGGAAGACGTTTCGAAGCATGTACTCGGACGTTTCGACTGGTGAGGCGTCCTCGCCACGGACCGGTTCGCTGTACGCCGGGAAGTGTTTAGCCGTGGCGATCACTGACGATGGGTCCTCGATGCCATCGCCTTGGTACCCTCGGACTTTCGCTGCGGCAAGCCTGCCACAGAGGAAGGGACTCTCACCGAAGGTCTCGAACGTTCTGCCCCAGCGCGGATCCCGGGCGACGTCGCATGTCGGCGAGTAGTTCTGGTGGGCGCCGCTTGCACGCACCTCAGTTGCCGTCACTTTAGCGCCGGACTCGACGAGCGATTCGTCCCAGGTCGCACCCATCCCGAGGCCGTTTGGGAATGCGGTTCCTTCGGCGACGTAGGCGTGCCCGTGGACGGCGTCGACGTTGAACAAGAGTGGGATATTGAGTCTCGTCTCCGATTGGGCGATTTCCTGGAGGTGGTTCACCGTTTCGACAACGTTGTCGAGACGAAGATCGCGTGCTCCTGCCCAGCCAAACGTTGCCACAGCGCCGACACCGTGCTCTGTGATCTCGGCTTCGACGTCGTCGAGGTCTTTTGTCTGGTCGAGCTCGCCGGCCCACGTGCCGACGAGTTGGCCAACTTTCTCTTTGAGGGTCATTCGGTCGAGAAGGTCGTCTACTCGCTGATTGATTTGAAGCGTCTCATCCCTGTAGGGGAGACGCTCGTCTGCGTTCGCCATGTCTCATCTCTCGTTCATACCAGTATATAAAATTCAGGGGTGTGTCAGTCTGGTCCGGCTCTCGCCAGCTGTCGACCCCGGTAGACGACGCTGATACCGGCCTTCGTGCGTCTAAGGGAACAAGAAAAGCCACAGGTCACCCGACCCGTGGTCGTTTACTCCGCTGGTTCGTCCTCAAATTTTCAAACGGTACTTGGTCCCAGTGGGCCATTCGACGTGGACTGTGACCGTCTCTGTCTCCTTGACGCCGACGTGTTTGGTACGTGTCCCCTGTGGGAGGGAATCGGTGGTGTTCGACTGGTGAACGGTCCACGTGGTGTCTGCTGTCGAGACGGTCATGACGGTACCGTGCGTTCTAATGTGTATGCTCGATTAATTCACCGAATGATTTATTACATATGAGAAAAACCGTTTGTACGACCCATGGCAAGCGACAGTAGCGGCTATTGTAGCCTAGTCAGTCGTCGACAGTTCATGCGAGCAGCAGGCGTTTCCGGTATGGCTTCGCTCGCTGGCTGTAGCGGCGGAGATGATGGCAACAGTACCAGTGATGGCACTGGTACCGGTGGTGGCAATGGAAACGGCAACGGCAACGCGACCACAGGTGGGACGGTCTACGACACCAAATTCGTTGCCGCGACCAACAACGGTGTTCCGGCGAACTTACACCTCAATCCGGATGCGACACAGAACTATGACGCCATCGCGGGAGCACATGTCTTCGAGCGGTTCGTCTCCTACAACTTCAATACCCAGGAGTTCGAGATGGCCGGGTTGGAAGACTGGTCCGTGGACGGCAAGACATTCACGCTCACTATCCGAAAGGACTTCAATTGGGACAACGGTGATCCAGTCACGGCCCAGGATCTGATGACGCAGTTCCGATTGCAGAAGAAGACGGACGCGGCAATCTGGGACTTCGTTGAGAGCGTCGAACAGGGCAAGGACGAAAAGACCGTTGTGTTAAATCTCAAGGAGAAGACGAACCCGCGTTTGCTCAAACATGCGATCGGATCACAGGGTGATCGGATTTACGCGCACCATCCGACGTTCAAACAGTTCCTCGACAAGGATGCCTCTGCTCTCCAACAGTTCAAGTACGAAAAGGATGTCGTCGGCAACGGTTCGTTCAGCTTCGAATCCAAGGACAAGCAGTCCTGGGAGCTCACGCGGAACAAGGAGTACTACAACGCGGACAAGGTGAATTTCACTCGGGTCCAGCTCCTGAACCGTGGAGACAACACGGCACTCCAGCAGGGACTGATGGGTGGTAAACTCGATGGCGTCTACAGTATGTTCGCGCCGCCGAATATCGCTAAGAGCATGCCTGGCCACGTTCAAGAGATAAATACGCCTGCGAAGTGGGGCTACGGTATCGTCTTCAACCACAACCACAATCACTTCGGCAAGGTCGCCGTTCGCAAAGCGATCGCACATGTTATCAACCGAAAGGCAGTCGCCGGAAACGCTGGGCCGCGCACAAAATCCACGCCTAAGGTCGCCACCGCAATCGCAGTCGACGACCAGGAATCTTGGCTCGGCGACGACATGGGTAAATTCGAGACCTACGGCGAGTCTGCCTCCCAGACCGACAAGGCTGCTTCCCTGCTTCGTGACGCTGGCTACACCAAGAGCGGCGGCGTGTGGAAAGACAGCAACGGTAACAAGATCAGTGCCCAGTATGTCACGCCAGCAGGCTGGACCGACTGGACGACCGCGACCAACACGGTCGTCGATCAGCTCAACTCCTTCGGGTTTGAGCTCGAAATATCTTCGAAGCCGATGGGTGATTACTTCGATGGCTACATCAACAACAATTTCGCGCTGGGTGCATTCTACTGGCTCCCTGGTGGCGCACGGTCGTCGTTCCCGTTCTTCCCGCTGCGCTGGGAGATGAAGTGCCCTGATATCAACGGCGGCCACCAGTTCCCGACTGGTGAGAAGACCATCCCCGGGATGGACGGTGACGAGATGACAATCAGCCCGCTCGAGGAGATTAAGAAGGTCGCGGCGATGACCTCCGAGAAAGAAGTGACGAATGTCGTTCGCCGTGTCGCCTGGCACCACAACCAGACGCTTCCCTTCCTCGGTGTCACCGAGAAGCAAGAACAGACATGGATTAGCAGCAAGAACTTCAACACCCCTTCGAAAGACGACGACGCATTGGGTGTCAAGTGGGCCACGCAGTGGCTGTCGCGCGTTGGCAAGCTAAGTGCGCAGGGTAACTAGAGCAAACGGTCGGCAAACAGGCAGCCAATCCCCCACTCCGAGACAACCATATAGAATGATTAAATAGTAAGATTATGGGTAACTATTACATACGCCGAACCACCAGAATGTTCGCAACCATCTTCCTGGTCGCGAGCCTGACATTCGGCCTGATTCGACTCCTCCCAGGCGGCCCGTTCACACTGCTCCGAGCGAGATTGCTGAAGAGTGGTGTGCCCGCCTCGGAAGTCGATGCACGCATCGCCAACTTACAGAACATCCAACCGGACGCACCGATATGGGAACAGTACTTACACTACATGCTCTCGGCCATGCAGGGTGACTTCGGACAATCTATCAAGCTCGGCGAACCAGTTTCACAGATCATCGCTGAGGCCGTTCCGTGGACCATCTTCGTCGTCCTCGTTTCAACAGTCCTCATCTTCGTCTTCGGGATCTTCCTTGGTGCGATCCAGGCCTACTGGGAAGGATCCAGATTCGACCAGTTGGTCTCGGGACTCTCGATCAGCCTCATGTCGGTCCCATTCTACGTCGTCGCTGTCCTATCCCTGTTCATCGTCGCCTATCAGCTTCAGTGGCTTCCGACGGCTGGGACGGTCGGAACCGACGTCGAGACAGGACTGACACTGGCGTTTTTCGTGAGTGCACTCAAACACGCGGCGCTGCCGATCTTCTCATACACAATCGGCGGCATCGGGGGACAGGCACTCGCGATGCGCGGCAACAGCATACAGGTGTTGGGGAACGATTACGTAGAGGTCGCCAGACTTCGTGGGCTGTCCGACAGACGCATCGCCACGTGGTACGTTGCCCGAAACGCGATTCTCCCAATGTACACTGGGTTTCTGCTGTTGCTGGGCTTCCGACTCGGCGGGACGATCATCCTCGAACGGATCTTCTCCTATCCCGGTCTCGGATGGTATCTGTGGTCCGCGCTCAAGTCGAACGACTATCCCCTGATGATGGGGACCTTCCTCGTCATCACCGTTGCACTCGTTATTGGTGTCTACATCGCTGACCTGACCTACAGCAAGATCGATCCGCGCATCAGTCGGGGTGACTCCGATGCCTACTAAGGCCGAACAACAGGAGAACATCAGCTGGCGATCAGACAGCACGGAATCGCCGGATGTGACGCTTCGAGACAGGGTCGCGGAGTACTTCGAGGAACGAATCCGCAAACCGGCGATGGTCGCTTGGGCGGACGGCCGAACGCGGCTCGGACTCCTTATCATGGGTGTCTACGTCGGGATGGCGATCGTCGCGATCTTCGACCTCTATCGCACCCCCTCGACCAACCAGGCACCGCGGCTGGTGGGGGCGTTCCAGAGCTGGGATCACCCCCTCGGAACGACGATGTCCGGGGTGGACTTGCTGTCGCTGATCATTCACTCTACACCAGACATCCTCCTAATGGTCGCTGCTGGTGGTCTCTGGGCGACGGTGATTGCCGTCGCCGTCGGAACGCTCGCGGGGTACAAAGGGGGGACGGTCGATCGGGTGCTTATGTCGTTCTCAGACGTCGTGATGGCTATCCCGGGCCTCCCGCTGGTCGTCATTCTCGCAGTGACGTTCAACCCGAAGAACCCGATCATCCTCGGGATTCTCATCAATGTCAACTACTGGGCTGGCCTGGGACGGTCACTCCGGTCACAGGTCTTGACTATCCGTGAGGACAACTACGTTGAGGCGTCCCGAACTATGGGTGTCAGTACGCCACGGATCCTGCTCAAAGACGTCATTCCGAACTTGATGCCGTACGTGACGGTGAACTTCGTCTTCGCAGCCCGGTACGTCGTGTTCGCATCCATCGGGTTGTTCTTCCTGGGTGTGTTGCCCTTCTCGACGCAAAACTGGGGCGTCACGCTAAACTACGCCTACAACGGTGGCGCGCTGTTCACATGGCAGGCAGCCCACTGGCTCATCTTCCCGATGATTGCCATCATGGGACTGTCACTCGCGTTGATATTGTTGGGTCAGGGGATGGACCGCGTGTTCAACCCTCGCGTCCGGACCCGGATGGCAGGGGAATCCGAATCGACCGCGAAGGACGACGACACAGGCATGACGGAGGTGCTCTGAATGGCTATCGAAAGCAAGCAACTGACCGAACTGGACGAAGTCGAAGACCCGATACTGGAGATCAAGAACGCGAGTGTCACCTACGACGGCGGCGAGACATACGTCCTCGACGATGTCACCTTCGCCGTCGAACGTAACGAGATTGTCGGTGTGGTTGGCGAGAGTGGCAGCGGCAAGTCGATGCTCGCATCCGCGATGCTCGACGCCATCCCTGCACCGGGCACACTCTCCGGTGAGATCCTCTATCACCCCGACGAGGACACGACCGTCGACGTGTTAACCCTGAGTGACGACGATCTCAGATCGTACCGGTGGGCCGATGTCTCGATGGTGTTCCAGGGCGCGATGAGTTCGTTCAACCCGACGATGAAAGTCGGGAGTCAGTTCAAGGACACACTCAAAGCACACGATCAAGAGATCGCCGAGGGGATGGTCTTCGCGCGCGAGCTCCTTTCGGACCTCTATCTCGACCCGGAGCGAGTGCTCGATTCGTATCCCCACGAACTCAGTGGTGGTATGCAACAACGTGCGCTCATCGCCTTGAGTCTCCTCCTGGAGCCGGAAGTCCTCGTCATGGACGAGCCGACGGCTGCGCTGGACCTACTGATGCAGCGGTCGATCCTGACGTTGCTCGAGGATCTCAAGGAAAAGTATGACGTGACGATGGTGTTCATCACACACGACCTGCCGCTGGTCGCGTCGCTGGCTGACCGGATGGCCGTGATGTATGCTTTCGAACTCGTCGAGGCCGGGCCGCGAAACCAGATCATCGACGACGCCGGCCATCCGTACACACGTGCATTGCTCAACTCGACACCGAACATCGACGCCCCACTCGAAGAGATGAAACCAATTCCAGGAAAGAGTCCCGCACCCGTGAACGTCCCGGACGGCTGTTCGTACGCCGATCGGTGCCCGCTCGCGACTGAAGAGTGTACCGTCTCCGATCCGAAGTTCGAGATGGTTGAGGACGACCACTCCGTCGCCTGTCATCACTGGGAACGAGCTAAAGACGAGATCGAACTCAACTTAACGGAGGCTAAAACGAGACAGACGGATGGGAGTACCGACAACGCGGGCTTCTATGAGGATAAGGGAGGTCAGCAATGAGCCGTCCGGACGCGACTGCAGGAGTCGCCAGCGAAGTCGACGGTGGTACCGATCCGCTGATCTCTCTGGACAACGTCGAAGTTTACTTCGAGAAAGAACAGGGACTGCTCGAGTTCTTCGAGGAGCCGGACGTCGTCAAAGCGGTTGATGGTGTCTCACTCGACATCCAGGAGAACGACGTTCTCGCGCTCGTCGGGGAGAGCGGTTGTGGGAAGACCACGCTCGGGAAGACGACCATCGGACTCCAGCGGCCGACTGGTGGATCTGTGAAGTACCGCGGTCGGGACATCTGGGAGACGAAAGCCGGGAACACCGATCTGTCGTTTTCTGATATTCGATCGTCACTACAGATCATCCACCAGGACCCCGGTAGTTCCCTCAATCCGAACCGACGCATCGTCGAGATTCTTTCCGACCCAATCACACTGACGCATCCGAGTGTGGATGGTAGTGAGCGACGGGAGCGGATTCATTCACTTCTGGAGCGAGTCGGAATGACGCCTGCCCAGGACTTCGCTGGCCGCTACCCGCACCAACTCAGCGGAGGCGAAAAACAGCGTGTCGCGCTCGCACGTGCGCTGCTCATGAACCCCGACGTCATCCTGGCCGACGAGGCGATCAGCGCGCTCGATGTCTCTTTGCGCGTCGAGATGATGGACCTGATGCTCGATCTCCAGGATGACTTTGACACCTCGTTCGTCTTCGTCTCACACGACCTCTCGAACGCGCGGTATTTCGCTGAACACGGCGATGGTCGCGTCGGTGTGATGTATCTGGGGAACGTGGTCGAAGTCGGCCCAGCAAAACAGCTCATCGAGAACCCAGAACATCCCTATACCAAGGTACTTCGCTGGGCAACGCCGAACCTCTCGTTGGACGCGAAAGAAGCGGGGGAGCCGCCCATGCGAAAGATTGACATCCCCGACCCGATCAACCCGCCCAGTGGGTGTCGGTTCCACACTCGGTGCCCGAAGGCCAGAGAGGTCTGTAAGAACCAACAACCAGGATTGGAACGACGTGATGACTCCCACCGTGTTGCGTGTTTCCGGTCCGAGGAGGATCATGAGTATTGGGACAGCCCCGAACTCGAAGATTGAACCGTCCGATCGCCTGGTCGGGACGATCGGGACGTTCATCACATCCGTCTAATAATATAAGACCATGACACTACGTGACGCGGTGCTCGATGCGATCTGCAGTCAGCGAGACCAGATTCCGATACTCCTGGCTGTCGTCATCGTTATGGGGCTGTTGCTTAGCTTCCCGTTGGTCCTGTTGAATCGTGGATCACAGGGGTACGTTATCGCCGTTATTGACGCGATACTCGTTACTCTCTGTCTGCTCGTCTTCGGGTCGGCCTATTGGTACTGTACGAAACGCGCGATGGAGAACCGTTGACACAGAAACTAGAAGAAGACGAAAGTGTAATTAGTATCTTGTATCGGAGAACGATAATAGACAGATGATCCAGTGCCTCTCGTCTGAGGCTTTTGTTCTCCATACCCTGACTGACTCTATCTATCTCCCAATCACTATCCTGTACACTGACGATATGAGTCTTGTCAGTTGAGGGGTCTTTGGACGTGATTACATTTGGACGCCCCATTGTGGGCAGTACCTCTCCTTCACCCGCAAGATATGAGAGTGCATTTCCAAATAACTGTGAACGGGCTGGAGAGTAAGAGTCATCTGAGGGAGAATGTAATCCATGTCCGATTCCAAGGACACGTCCCTCACCGACCTGCCAATGAAGGAAAGACTTCTGAGTTGGATGACGAACAGAGGATTCTACAGTGGCAGCCAGGACATCGCCATCGTATGGTGTTTGCTTACCATAATACACTACGAATTCATCTGTCTGGGATGCAGTGAGTATCTCTTGCTCGTTGAATCCCTTGAAAACGGGATCTTCGTCGTAAAGTGTTCGAATCAAAAATCCACTGGAGTCCACAGAACGTCCGTGCACGACATCTGGGTGCTGAGTTTCGAGCCCTCTCCAACATTATTTAAGCTTACTAATACGCACCGATAACATCACTGTATTTTTACTGTTTGTATAAATCCGGCAATATTCCAAAATAAGTTACTTATCGTGTGCTAGTAGCCGGTAGGCACTTGTGCGCGAGTAAGTGACATCGAACTGCTCGTCCAACAGCCGTTGAACGAGGGGTATACTCCACTCCTCAGCGTCATATCCGGCGTTTGCAGGTGGCTCATCTAGTAACTGGTAGACTTCGGATTTTTCTTCACGATCGAGTTTCGGTGGGCGACCCGGACGGGCCTTGTCGCTGGCTGCTTTGCGAATCGAGTTCTCCTCGAATCGGTGGAGCCAGTTGTACACCGTCTTACGCGAGAGCCCGTACCACTCGGCCAAGTCCGTTTGAGAGACGCCCTGTTTGTAGGCAATCGCCACCATGAGTCGCTTCGTTGCTTGCACGTCATTCACATTCTCGAGTGCATTCCGGAGTTCGTCAGTTGAGATGTTCTCCAAGTGGGACATTAAGTGACACTACGAATGTATCGTGTAAATAGTTTTGGTACAATCCACAAACCAGCGAGTCGGTAGTAGAGTAATATAACGCACGTATAAAAAAATAATCTACACTGCGGGAGTCCTTTAGGCAAATAGTTCTAAAGTGCAAGAATATCAAGTAAATCTTGATATTCTATATCTTGTTGAATAAAGTGGCTTACACCGACGAACCGCAGAATTGACGAGGATATCGACAATTCAAAGAGTACCGAGCGACGAAGTCAACATAGGAATGGCGAGTAAAGTACAACGAGTGATCGATGACTATGGATTAGGCGATTTCGGAGATACGCTTGAAAAGTACTGGCTTGGTGACGCTGACACGCAATACAGTCTTCGAGAGCTTGCTGATTTGCTTAATCAGGAAGTGCTACGTGCGGCACTAACCGACGCGGGAGTATCAACACTCGATGGAGAGGTCGAAAACATTTACCGCTTATTAACGAGTGATGAGGTTAGTAGCGGGGTACGGACAGAGACAGAAAGTGCACTCACACGTGACGGACTCAATGTCAAACAGCTTAAGCAGGATTTCGTCTCACATCAAGCGATTCATACGTATTTGACGAAATACCGGAGTGTGGACTATCCATCGCAAGACGACGAGGAATCCTCACGACTCGAAAAAGGTACTGAGAGGATTCAACGACTGCGCAATCGAACAACTGTCGTCACGAAGAAGACGCTAGAAGATCTTCGGGGTGCCGATCAAATCTCACTCGGTGATTTCGAGCTATTCGTCGACCTTCGCGTCGTCTGCAATACGTGTGGTAAATCCTTGACTGCTGACGAACTTCTTCAGGAAGGGGGCTGTGACTGTCCCACCGATGGTGACTGACTCTACAGCCCTCTGTCACCATTATAGCTCAACCCCTCCGCAATCCATTACAGGGGTATGTCTGTAATGTAACGTCGCTAAATATGAACTATTAATAAGGGTGGAGGGTAACCATCTTGTATGGAAATAGCGCGACAAGATCTGGCTCAGGTTGACCTGAGCGTTCGTAATATCGGTGGTATAGACGAGACAGAGGTTACCCTTTCTCCGGGTGTAACAGCACTCACCGGTCGCAACGCGACAAATCGAACGTCCTTCCTCCAGGCGATTATGGCGGCGCTTGGATCCGACCAAACATCGCTAAAAGGCGATGCCGATGAGGGGATGGTCGAACTGACGATCGGTGACGAGACCTACACCCGAACCCTTAAACGCCAGAATGGAACGGTCACAACAAGTGGTGATCCATATCTCGATGATCCGGAACTCGCCGACCTGTTCGCATTCCTGCTCGAATCGAACGAGGCCCGCCGTGCCGTCGCGCGTGGCGACGATCTCCGCGATCTCATCATGCGACCCGTCGATACGGACGCGATCCAGGCCGAGATCGAGCAGTTAGAAACCGAGAAACGCCAGCTCGACGACGAACTCTCAGAACTCGACTCGCTCAAACAGCAACTGCCCGGCCTCGAAGAGGAACGGACACGGCTGGAAACCGAAATCGAGGAGAAACAGGCCGAGCTCGCAGAGAAAGAAGCTGAATTGGAAGATGCGGATGCCGATATCGGTGAGACAAAGGCAGACAAGGCCGAACTTGAGACGAAACTCGACGAACTCAGTGATACCCGTTCGCGCCTCGAAGATGTCCGGTTCAAGATTTCGACTGAAGAAGAGAGTATCGAGGCACTCGAAGACGAAGCGACCGAACTGGAAACGGAAGACGCCGACCTCGCCGATACGCCGGCCGAGCAACTAGAGACCCTCGAAGATCAAATCCAGCAACGCCGTGCGCAAAAACAACGACTGGAGTCGACGATGGCCGAACTCCAGACGATCATTCAGTTCAACGAAGAGATGTTGGAGGGGACGAGTCCCGAACTGCGTGACGCACTTCAGACCGATGATGAGTCCACGTCATCGTCGGCTGAGTCGATTACGGATCAACTTGTAGCTGATACAGAGACGATCGGCTGCTGGACGTGTGGGTCGGAAGTCGAGAAACAAACGATCGAGAAAACAGTTGAGCGGCTTCGCGATCTCCGGGAAGAACACCTTGCTGACCGGAAGTCACTTGATGCTGAGATTGCCGAGCTGAAAGATGAAAAGCAGGCGCTTGAGGAGGAACAGCGCCAGCGTGAGCAGACTGAGCGACGACGGCAGCGACTCGAATCCGAACTCGACGAGCGCAAGACTCGTCTCGAAGAGCTCCGTGAGACACGAACTAACCTCACAGACGATATCGAAGCCCTCGAGAAGGAAGTCGAAGCACTCGAAGAAGAGGAATACAATGACGTATTGGATCTCCACAAAGAGGCGAACCAGCTGGAGTTCGAACTTGGTCGTCTGGAATCCGACCTCGAAGACGTCGAAGAAGAGATCACGTCCATCGAATCGCAAGTCGCTGAACGGGAGCAACTCGAAGCGCAACGGGAAGCGATTCAGGAAGAACTCGCGGATCTGCGGACGCGCATCGATCAGATCGAAGCGAATGCCGTCGACCAATTCAACGGCCATATGGAGACCGTCCTTGATATCCTCGATTATAAAAATCTCGACCGCATCTGGATCGACCGCGTCGAACGTGACGTCCGAGAGGGTCGCCGAAAAGTCACGAAAACCGTGTTCAACCTCCATGTGATTCGCACCGCTGAATCCGGCACGACCTACGAGGATACGATCGACCATCTCAGTGAGAGTGAGCGAGAAGTCACGGGGCTCGTTTTCGCGCTTGCAGGGTATCTCGTCCACGATGTGTACGAGAAAGTGCCGTTCATCTTGCTTGACTCGCTTGAAGCGATCGATTCCAATCGAATTGCAACACTCGTTGACTACTTCAGCGAGTACGCGGGCTACCTCGTCGCTGCACTACTGCCCGAAGACGCTACGGCACTCGATGATGAATATGAACGCGTGACCGAGATCTGATTACTTTCTTCCTCACATCACAGTTCTCGATTACATTGTAAAACCGCGCAACAAGGTGTTTAGCTGACTACCTTCCGAGGAAAGAACTCCGTTACAGTAACAGGACTGTAATGGGTGGCGTGAATCTGTTAGCTGCGACACAGCCGACGCATTCAAGACTATCGAATACTGGGTCTGGTCAGGAGTTATAGTGATTCGAGGAGAATACTGGTGGCTTTAGCCACCAGATGAATCCAACAATACATTAACAAACGATACCGTAGAGGGGTTCGTGCGTGGAAAACTGGCAGTTGACTCGGTGTTTGCCATGATGAGAGTCAAAACCAAACAAGTAAGCCGCCCACGCCGACAGTCGTTAAACAATCAGGTACCTCCAAGTCCCTCACCGGATAGGAGTAACGGTAGTGTGGCACTGCCACTGGCTGACTGTCCAGCAAACCTTAGACTCCCAACCTTCAGGATTGACCTGCCCGGCCAACACCGGGTGGGAGGCCCGCGTCTTCAGGCGCGGGAGGATGTCACGAGAGATGGCTCTAGGGGTATTGTCTACATAATCACCTCGGGAGATCGTCGGTCGAGTGCTTGATACGGTCGATTGAGGTAATTATAGCGCCTGAACTGCTGAACCCAGCGTCTTATGACCGGTCAATTGCCAACCCAGCTCGTATGGAAGCGGTCAGTTCACCGTTGTAGTGCCTTAAATCAATTTTCAATGTGGTTTCTGAGGCTGTAGTCAAGCCAATCTCTCACCTTCTTACTAAGAGATAAGAAAAGCTCTACATCACACAGCAGCGAAGAACTACTGGTGAAAACCTAAATAGAAACAAATAACAGAACGGTAATACCGCTTACTACGAGGTAATAGTACCTGATAACGCGGTTGTCATCAATAGGGAGTACGAAGTAGTAGACAGAGTGACCCACAGACTCGCAACCGAACCCGTAGGAGTGCTCCCACGGGTGATTACTCTAATGTTTAAACTTTAACCTTTGAAACAATTATATTGAGGTTGTCAAGAAAAGATTTTTCAAGGTAGTTCGAACTCAGCCACCACTGGTGCGTGATCCGACTCGGGGAAGAGTTTGTCAGATCGGAATGCGCCAGACTCGTCAGGCAGTATCTCGTTGTGGATCTCTGTCCCGCGGTAAAATGCGAGAAGCGGGCGAGAGACAAGGATGTGATCGATCATCTCCTGTTGACCGAGATGGAGCAGCGTATATCGCGAGGGTTCAGGCACCGTCGTCTCGCAGGGTACCATGATCCGAGAGCCCAACTCTGGATTATTCGTCTCCTCAACAGGGCCACGGATGGCGTTGACCGGGACGGAGTCAATGTCTGCGTTGAAGTCACCGCAGACGGCCACGAAGGCATCTTTATCTGTTTGTTCAGCTTCATCGAAAATGCCGTCGACGAGCTGCCTCGTCTCCAACGCCTGCCCAACGCGCTTTATCGAAGAGACGAAGTATCCCTCAGCCCACCCCGGAATCGAGTGCCAGAGGAACCGATCCTCATCATCGCGTTGCCCATTCACATCTGTCGGAATCTTCGACTTCAGGTGAACGTTGACGACGTGGATCGTCTGACCGTCACCGATGTCGAGTTCGGCGTGGAGTATTGGTCGCTCCCAGCGGATAGGTTCAGCCGTTTCGGGTGGGTCGGCTGTCACCTTTCGGTACTCAGGAACTGGTGCGTTGGGTTCGAGGTTCTGTCGGTATTGTGCGACTGATTCAATAGGAAATCGGCTGACTACGACAAGGTTTCGTTCGTTGTATGGGTCGCCGTCGCTCGACTTTGTCGTCTCTATGTGATAGTGTTCGTACCGCGTTCCTTGGAGGAGGCGTTGGAGGGCGAGGAGTTCTCGAGGGGTTCCGTGCGGTTCCTGCGCGTGAACCTCCTGGAGACAAAGCACGTCTGCGCGTATTCGCTCCAGTTGTGGCTTGAGAACTTCGATCCGTTCGTCGAGACTTGGATCCCATCGTGATCCGCCGTCTGTGTCATCAAGGTTTTCGAGGTTGAACGTCGCGATGCGTAGTTGCGTCGACATTTTTCGTTCCTCTATTAGTCTATTCGCTACTCAGCATCATAAACGTATACTGCTCCGGTCAACCTCCAGCACTTCGACCGGTGCTCGTTGTAGGGATAGTCACTCTGCTGGTCTCCTTGATATGGGTCGCTAGCGCATACCTCCGTCTTTAGGCGGAGGTCGAGCGGTAGGCATAGCCTCAGAATCCATGCACATCAGCAGGACTGGATTTCCATCGGCCGTAACGTTTACGTTGAAACAATGTATAAACTGAGCTATGAAGGATCGCTTCGAAATCAATGGTCACGAAGTCATCACGGGCGAGGTCAAACCCACGGGGAATGGCGCACACGTCCTCGTCCCCAAAGACTGGCGAGGCGCAGACGTCAAAATCGTCCGCACCAGTGACCCAAGTACCAACGAATAACTATGACCGAGGAACTCACGGAGACGCTGAAACTCAAACTTGTTGACCCAAATGCGCACAAACAGCGCAAGCTCCGTGAGACCGTCGACGCGTACAACAATGCGCTCCACGACGCGTTCGACCACAACTGCGACACCCAGACCAAAACAAATGACGTGGTCGTGGACTACGACCTCTCCGGGTACGCGAAGAACGCCCTCAAACAGTACGTCCCAAACTTGCTCGACGAGGACACGTATGATGCGGACGAACTCAAAGCGGGCACGCATCCCGTTCGGTTCACCAACGAGGGGCCACAACTCGACCACAAGCCACAGAACGCCATCGAATGGTACGTCAAAATCCCCCACCATGATGACTACCATCTATGGTTACCCGCACAACCTCCGGCGAACAAGCGCGACTGGCTCGAAGCCCTGTACCACGACGACGCGGAGATGGGTGAGTGCCAACTCATCGAATGGGATGGTGAGTGGTACTTTCACATGGTTGTGACGCGAACGGTCGACGTTTCCAGTTCGACGTCTGGTGAAGAACGGACGCCGATTGGGGTGGATATCGGGGAGGCTGCCTTAGCCACGGTGTGTCACCGTGACGAGCGCGGCACCCCGACCACACCCACCATCTGGAGCAATGAGAGTCGTGAAGTCCGTAGACTCCGGAAAACCTACTTCACGGCCACTCATCGCCTCCAACGACGCGAGGCAGACCGCCTCGTCGACGAGTATGGAGACGAGCTCTGGGCACGAATCGACCATCTCATCGACATCGTGTCGAGTGAAGTGGTTTCCCACGCCCGGGACGTCGAGAATCCTGTCTTAGTGATGGAAGACCTCCAACACATTCGTGAAAGTTTGGACTATGGCAAGTTCATGAACCGTCGGTTGCACGGGTGGGCGTTCGCCAAACTCCATGCGCAAATCACGTACAAGGCGGCGGAACACGGGATCCCCGTCGAGACGGTAAATCCCGCGTACACGTCGAAGAGGTGCCACGCGTGCGGCGAGCAAGGTTCTCGCCCATGCCAGGGCATGTTCACGTGTACGAACGCGTCGTGTTGGGTGTCAGAGTATCAGGCGGATATCAACGCCGCGCTCAACATTGCAGATAGATACGACCCTGCTGGAGAGAGCCAGCCCCGAACCGGCTCGAATTCGGGCGAGAAGGTGACTGGCGATGACTCTGGCGGGGATGGGGCCTGTTTGACCGGGCCACAAGATACGCTCGCGGAGACCGAACCTAGTACCCAGAGCGATACTGGCACTGCGGGGGCGAGGTAGATGAGGCGAGCGCGGATGCGTCTTGAAACCAGATGGCGTAACTGAAGGACGCCGAAATCCCATGGTGGGATTCCACGCCCTTTAGGGCGTGGAGGAGGTCAATCCCGTTTGTGGTTGCCTACCCGCTTCCGGAAACTATCGAAGTTGTCGACATGCATTTCGACAGCTAGCGTTTCGATGGCCCCGCCAGTTCAGGGGTGGAACGAACAGTCGCACTAATCCGATATAGCCGTTTCAGCGCGATTTGAAACTACTCACAGGAAATTTGGTCAGGGTATGTCGAGACTAATGGAACGACGGCCCGCGGTGGGTTCGGGAGCGCACCAGCGATCCGAACTACTTTCAAGTCCTACAACTACCGACCGTATCGCTGATGAAAGATCGAACCGCTAGGTTCCACCCGTTGGAACGACCTCGGAAACCTCTCGGGTCAAGTAGGCGGTGTATACCGCAATGATCGCCACTAGCACACCGGGGATGAGATTACTCCAGAACAGAGCAGTTCCCACTGAGGTCAGCGTAAATGAGACAAGAATCATCCAAACTCCTAATAGTGTTAGGAACATTGCACCGCTTAACCCAATGGATAGGCCGTTTGCCAACCGATAAGAATCGTAGCTCGCGATAAGGAATACCGCAAGGCCGATGATAATGTTATTCCAATACGCTCTTCAGAAGCAGATTGTTGGTCGGGGATAGCTGCCGCTAGAAATCGTAGCGGGCAAGGGTGACGCGTTCGCGTCACCCGATATGTTCCCATTTGAATTGCTGAACTCGGAG
>NZ_JBPEHG010000022.1:0-57864 GCF_054177585.1 Haladaptatus rarus
AGACCGTATTCGCCAACGAGGGAACTCCGGTAAGCAATATACGGCGGGAGGACGCTTAAACTGTACGGCGCGTATCCCCGCCCTGAAGGGCGAGGCTTTGCGCCTGTTCCTACGTAAAACGAGGCGATGCGAGTTCGGTCGAGCAGAAGGTCGCCGGTATCCGGTCGGCACTCGCGGACACATTCGATAACGGGTATCCAGTCTGCCGTGACGAACTCATCGCTGCCGTGACGACATAGCCGCAGACAACGACGAAAAAGACGGCTCTGTTGAAAACCCTCAACCGGTGATAGGTTTCAGCGGTCGTGCTGCATACAGGGCGCAAATGCAGCACGCCTCTGATCTCGACCAAGGGGGGGTTGGGTTGCTCAGTGCGAGAAAACCTGTTTCAGATTCCAGCTGAATTGGTCGTTCAACAGTTCTCACGTCCATTATATCAATATATCATATTATTCATTTGAGTGTGGTGCTCACAGCAATTGACGACTGCAATTACACTCCATAGAATGTGAAAACGGCTCTTGCACGCCAAGAACGTGAGATAGAAGGACTTTATTCGTTCAAGCGTCGCTTGAGTGCGGCTGCACCCCCAATGCTGACGAGTGCTGCAATCACCCCGAATCCCGGTTGGTTCGTTTCCGTCGTGGTAGACTGAGCAGTCGACTCATCGTCTTCGCCGGCCACGAAACTATCGCTCGGTTGTGTTGTTTGGGTGCCGCCACCGCCGCTGGTCGCCCGCGACGTATCAGTGGTCATAATCGTGGTTGTCGACGTCGATGAGGCGGTCACGCCGAGATCGGCAAGCGCGGTGCGGAGCGTGACGATGTCGATGTTTCGGTCTTTGGCCATCTGAATCGCCATCCGGATTCGCTCCGGCGGGAGCCGTTCTTGCCACCAGCTGTGCCCACCCAGAATGCCGAGCGTGTCGGCAGCGGCGACCTCGTCGAGGAACGAACCGAGTTCGGGTTTCGTCATCTTCCCGCGGCGGAACATCGCCCTCGAGAGGTGGGGAAGCTGAATCTCGTTGGCATGGTGAATCTGGGCTCGCCCACCAATCGCGAGCCCGCCGTTCGCAACCGCAGTGTAGTACTCGCCCGCGAGTTCTTGGGTACGTCCCCCGTAGCCCCCATACGGCATGACGATGTTCGTAACAGTCACGCCGTGTTGTTCGAGTTGCTGTTTCGACTCGCCGAGTGCATAACGTAGTATGTCGTCCGTGTAACGTTCGGTGACACCGTCGCTGGCGGTGAACGCCTGCCCGACCGGTGAGTCGAGTTTCACGAACTCACCTCGTCCGTCGGAGCCTTTCCCAGCCACCGTGACGGTCGTTGAGTCAGATCCATCGCTGACGACGAGCGTATCGTCCGGAATTTTCCCGTGGAGATTGGTCTTCACGTAGAGTTTTTGATCATCTGGGTCGATGTCGCGCGTTACTTCGATATCTCCCAGTGCGCGGTGCTTGACTGAGTGGGACATGATTTCCCAGCCCGCGTCCTCAAGGGTTCGGAGTTGGGTGGCACTGAGATTATCGCTATTCCCGACACTGGCCGCTGGCACGGCTGAACAGCCAGGTACGCCTTCTTTGCGGTGGGCTTTCTGATATGTGTGCGTGAAGTCCTTGACGGGGCCATCGTCGTATGTGAACACCAGTTTGCCGTTCGTTTTGGCAGCAGTGACCGGCGTCCCAGCGACCAGTGTGGTGCCGGCGATGGCCATGCCGCTCCGGAGAACAGCGCGACGTGTCGTCACTGATGTGTTCTCACTCACTCGCGCTCACCCCGGTGAGTGCCGGTGCCCGCTAGCGAGCGGAGCGCTCGGACAACGCGCGTTTGCTCGGCGACCTGGCCACCCGTCAGTTGGATGGTGTGGACGCCGCTCGCCAGTGCTTTACCGGTTTCCGCAGCGAAATCCCAACTCGGTCGCTCGACGCGTTGGAAGTGGGTTGTCGACCAACGGCTGGGATGTGCGAGCAGATATACAGCCGGACAGTCGCCAGACTCGAGTGCGTGTCTCACATCGTCAGTCGAGTGGATTGCACCGAAGCCAGGGACGGACGCGTCCCAGTCGCGACCAGTATCAGAGAAGTACACCCGATCGCTGGTACCGTCGGCGGCGGCCTCGATATCGTAAGCTTTCCCAAGAAGGTCGTAATCGGCTGGCGTCCGGGCGTCCTTCCACATATCCGTATTCAGGTGTGGGGAGAGCGGGCTCCCATGCGAACAGACGGTGTCGATGGTAACGTGTTGGCGGAACGAGACGAGGTTGGCCGCGAACCGGGCGTGGGCCCGGTTCATGTCACCACGAGCTTTTGCCAAGTCCTCGTAATGATACCCAACTTCATGACCCGCCGTTTCCATTCTGCGCGCGATTGTGGGGTCGAACGTGCTCGTCCGGAAGTAGTACGTTGCATCGATGCCCAGTTCGGTTTCGAGTCCGGCCATCGCTACCGCATTCCCGATGCGCCGATCCACATCGTGGCGGAGCACGATCGACGGGGTTTCGATGGAGTCCGCGGTGAAGAACTCGGCCACGGTGTAGAAGTTGTAGTTCTGGTCGAGGGCCGTTTCTAGCAGGTGCCTATAGTCTGACAGGCTGAATCCGGCTAATTGCATGGGTACATGCCGAAATATTAGTGAAGGCTTATTTGTTATGTGGTAGGTACTAACGAAATAAGCGTGGCCTTCTCGCCATGTACCATTTCTTACAAGCTGCAACTAACTGTATAGGGACAGTCTTCCTCGCTCAATTCATTCTTTCAAACGTCAAACATTCGTATGTTTTCTTTCTACGGTCGCTCAGTCAGTTCTTGCAACCGATGGCTAACCAGGTAGGCTTTCCATTCTCTTCGAGATTAGGTTCGAAAACGGGAGACTGAACTCGGGCCAGTGAACTACCCCGCTCTACTGCGCTACTCGACCTTCGGCCTGCGTTGCTCCTTGAAGACGGAGGCTTAGCGCCTGCATTCAGCTAAAACACTGGGTGTACGAAAATGTCGGCAGGTGCTCATTCAAGAACCTTCCCAGAAGTGGCATTTGATCCGTTGGGAGAGGAACTCGAGTTGCCTCCTCTTGGACACAGAATTCTCATTTTGTAGTCAGAGAGGGCTTCTTCTGTTTGATAGCCGTGCGCTTCTGGTCGAGATGGGTCTGTCGCCAGAGTTCGATCGTCGTGAGAGCCGAGATAATCTGCATGTTATCAGTCTTCCCGCTCAGATGGGCCTGCTGGATGTCACGAATTGCGTCCGCGTCGAATAAACGCCGGTCACAAGCCGCTTCCAAGAGGTCGTTAATGAACTTCTTCATCTCCGGGTGTTGCCGATACCATTCTCCCTGCATGGTGTCCCGTGACTTGGTGAACCGGTTTTTCAGATGCGTTACGACGAACCCTGCCGCCTGCAATGGCAACGAGTACGTTGGTGGCAACCCAGTCCGGTCATACGGAATATGATTGACGTCTCCCCCGACTTCGCGCATGACCTGGAGTTTGAGAGGGGCGACACTGTACGGCGCCTTTCCGTTCGTAAACGGGAGCGTTCGCTGTCGATATGCATTCAGCGGCATCTTCGCAATGTGATCGAGGAACGCTCCATCAACAAACGGTACTCGCGTTCCGGTTTGACTACGATAGAGTTTGTTGCCTCGGAAGTGGCCATTGGCGATAATCCGCCAGTTCGCATCCAGTGTCTTGTACTCAGGGTTGTCGTATGGGCTGGTTTCTAAGACTCTCCTGAAAGATGCTTTCGGGGTTATATCTTCGGTGATGAGTGCCTTGACATCGTCCGCCGAGACCATACGCTTGAGCTCGTACACTGCCTCTACCGGGGTCTTTTTCCGAAGATAGTGGAGGTTCATCACGTCACCGAAGAACTCTCCTTGCCCGCTCGCTTCGAGTAACACATCGATGTGGGCTGGGATATCGTTCAATGCAGCAGGGAGGTTCACGTAGAACGACCACTGGTTCATTCCGTCCATGAGATCAACACCCTTCTTGATTGCGTCGAGGCAGCCTGACGCCGTGTACTCACAGATCTGATGGTCGATATCGAGAGCATCAGCAACGTTCGCTGCACCTTCACAGTCGTTCCCCCAATGTGAGGCGTATGTATACGCGTTGAATGAGTCGACTTCGTCGTTGAGGACTGCTGCCATGGTTCGGCTATCGAGACCACTCGAAAGCCAGAGTCCGACTTGTCCGCTGACGGAATCTACAGCGTTCGCTAGCGCGTCGCGGTATCGGTCAACTGCTTGCTCAACGTAATCGCTTTCAGACGCCAATCCAAAGCTGGGACTCCAGTACCGCTTGCGTGAGACAGTTCCATTAGCGTACTTGACATATGTTCCGGGGGCGAGCGAATGAACGTCCGTAAGAAGTGTCTTTTGCCCGATGACGTACCCCATCAACAGTACGTCGCTGACCGCTTGCCTGTCTAACTGCGGGTCATCGAGTTGGGTGAGGAGGGCTTTGAGTTCGGTTCCAAAGAAGAATCCATTCGCAATTGTGTAGTAACACGGGCGTGATGCGAGTTTGTCAGTCGCCACGACGAACGACCCGGTTTGATCGGCGCACGCCAGCACGAAGGGGCCATCGAGTTTCGGGAGCACGGTAGCCGGACGGTCGAGGACTGCTCGAACGATCTCGCCCATATCCATTCCAAGGTTGGCTTTGTTCGAAATCACCCCATGCAGCATGCCCATCCGTCTGCGACCTCGCCAGACGGTATGGCCAGCAGGATCTTTTTCACCATGATTGATGCTAGTTAGACCGTACCTTCGTCCAACGAGGGTCTCTTGCTGGTACCAGTCTTCGTGCTGCATCGACTCCGCCATCGCGTCGAGAGAGCGACTATCAACCGTACCGCCGGTTAATCCTGGCATGAACCGAAAATACATAGCTGCCTATATTGTTATGCATAAATTGAATGAATATTAGGATCCGGTTGTAGCATTCGATAGGCAAGAATTAATCAGGAGATAGCTGAAACAACAGACCTGATATCGAGAAGACCACTCGCCGTTACCAACCCTCCCCAGACAACCACCCCGAGCACAACAACCCCGGCAAGTGAGAGGATTCCCGAGATGTACTGGGTGGCAATCACGACCGCGATACTCATGCCAACGGTAACCGCGCTAATAGAGCTGATCGGGTGTAGGAGGCGACCGACGGTAAGTGACACTTCGCGATGCATGATGTAGAGGTTCGCCAACGTATAGATGCTAAACGTAGCGACGGTGGCCATGGCGGCGCCCGCCACTCCAAATTCTGGAATGAGCAGCACGTTCAACCCGCAATTGGCGATGGCCGTGGCCATTTTCGCAATTGCCCGTGAGCGTGCCCGTCCGAGATAGTCGAGCGCGTCCGTCGTGATGCTGTTGAGAGCCTGTAAGACGATGTACGCACTGAAGATTTGGAGGACAGGAACGGCGCCGAGATATGCCTGGCCAAAAATAAAGCGAACGGCAGGTTCGGCAACAAGAATGATTCCAGTTGCGGCAGGCAGATACAGGACGAGCATGTGCTGGAGAGTCGTTTCGTACAGGCGAGCTGCCTGCTCGAGTTGGTCATTGGCTTTCTGTTTTCCGTACGTTGGTGAGATGGTGAATCCCAGCGATCCCGCAGGAACGAGCATCGTCATCGAAATTTGCTTTGCCAAGGTGTAGTAGCCGACAGCGATCGGATTGAGGAAAAATCCGATAAGAAGAGTGTCAACCCTGTACGTGAGAATGTTTGCGCTCCGGGTCACTGTGAGCGGGATGCTGTATTCAAAAATTTTGCGGGGGAGGCTTGGTTCAAGGGACTCGGTTTTCTCGAACGTAGTGTAAAATCGCGTATACAGGATGAAGAATGCGGTGGCCGTGGCAAGGGCCGCAGCTACCGTATATCCTACCAGGACGCCGATGCCGCCCAGTCCAAAGCCAAGAACGAAGATGAGGGCAAAAATAATTCGACTCACATGTTGGACAGTCTGTGTGCCGGCACTCCAGACAACGCGGTCGAACCCCTGGAAGAGAACGCTACTAAACGCGGTGAACGAGTGGAAACCCATGTAGAGAACGCCGAGTAGGAGGAACGGCGTCAGGGCGGGGTTGTCGAAAAACGATGCGATGTGGGTGTGCATTAGGAGAAGGCCGATGCCAACGATGGTGAACAGAATCAGGCGATATTTGAGCGCGGTTCGAAGAATATGCGGAATTTGTGTGGGGTCTGATTCCTTGAATTCGGTGATGTAGCGCGCAGCGGATTTTGCGAGACCCAAGTCACAGAACAATTGAAACACACCGAGAATGGCGAGCGCAAGAAAGAGGAGGCCATACTCAGCCGGTTGCAGGAGAAACTGTGTCAAAAGAACCATCAGCAGTCCATTGGCGACGATGCGCACGACACGCGCCACGAACGTCATTTTTAGACCTATCCCGATATGATCCTGAAGCGTCATTTTATGGATTAGTGATATACTGGTTTATTTGTCTGGTCTCAGTATGGCCTGCGGCGCAGAGACGCCGATGTGGAGGTTCCATGATCTGCTGGAGGTAACTCGGCACAGTTCCTCTGGGAAGGGGGCTTGGGACAAGTATCGAATCGGGGGGTGACCGTGCGTTCAAAAGCCAGTGTTCGTCTACCAGGAATTAGCTGGACGCTGGTTCGTTGCATCATCTCAAGTAGTATAGTAATGACTTCTTAGTTTGTTATGTGGTTCCTACGCTCTGGTCAGCACCACATGACGGGTTCTCGTACGGTAACGGAGGTTACCTCCTCCGAATCGTCTCGCGTCCACGGGCTGTATACGCTCGTCTTCTGGGAAAATCGGACGAGTGCTATCGATGGGTTTCCGGAGCAATTCGCCGTGGTTGTGGTGGAGTCGCACGGCGAGAACAACATCATCTAGTGGGCGACCGCCAACTGTGCCGGGTCGGCTGTCACTGGACTGTGAGTCTTAGTGCCTACCTGCGCGACATCGGAGGTGTCCACGCCGGGTATTCGTGCCAATAGGACGGTGAACTGAAATTTGAAGGAACAAACTTCTCGCGCCTGAAAGCAATTCGTGGTGGTTCTGAGTCCAGAACGGGGGAGCTAGTAAATGTACGCTCTCTATTCAGCACGACGTTTGTGACAGCGACTGGGTAAGTCATCGCACTCGTGCTGAATACAAAGCGCAAGTCGGTCACTTCGATACTGTCAGGATTCGAGTGATTGGGTCGGTGGAGGGAAGCATCTTGACATCCTCCCCGCCCTGAAGGGCGAGGATTCCTCTCGTTGAAGTCTCAGTCGTCCTGAGATTCCACGGAGGCAACTTTCCCGCTCATAGCGGTACTCTGGTTTGTGTACTCCTCGTTGGTCGTTGTCTCCACCGCGATGGAGGGCGGGCTATGGTGTTCCCGCCAGTTGTGATTGTTCCACTTGAGGTACACGGGCCGTGCCATCGACCCAACCGCGTTGTTCTGCCGTCTCAGGAACGATTCCGACGCCACGAGATCCGCGTGCCCCTCGAACCCGCACGGACACGTCAGCGTGTCTTTATGGCGAACAGTCTCATCGCGCTTTCCACACTTGGGACACGTCTGACTCGTCCACGCTTCGGACGCTTCTTCGACCATGATACCGTACTCTTCGAACACGCTTTCGAGGCGATTGATGAACCGGCGGTACGCCCAGAAGTTGTGCGTCTTCTCGTTCACGCGAGGCGACCAGTGCGACGAGAGAACACCTTTGATGTCTCCGACGTACAGCATCGAAACCCCATCGTCATAGAGTTGTTCCACGAGGTCGCGCACAAGGCTGTCTTGAGCGTTATTTCGGCGGTTTGTTCGTTTTCGGTACAATCGGTCGATGCGCTTGCTGGACTTGCGCTGGTCTTCGAGGAGCGACTGGTAGTGTGCGATTCGTTCCGTGGTTTTGCGGAACTCTTCGAACAGGTCGCGTCCTTCATACAGGTATTGAGAGCCGGTCGATACTGTGCAGGCGACGAGGTTGTTCGCGCCAACGTCCAGAGCGGCTGAATGGTCAGCCAGTGGTGAGTCCAGTCGAGAATCAGGGACGGTGACTGGTTGGAAAGCCCTGAACGTATCTGCGAGTTCGTCGTACACAAGTTCGAGTCGACCCTGCTCGCCGTTCCACTTGGGGTTGCCTGCGACTTCGAGGCGAAGTCGTTCTCTGTACCCGAAGCCATATTCTTCTTTGAGTTCGGAGCCAATCGGGACTTCAAGTCGGGAACGCCTTCCGAACTTGATGGTATACTGGTCGTTGCGAACGTAGGTGCGAAGCACCCGTCCATCTTCCTCGCTGCCCCAGTATCCCGGTGGCGACGGTCGCTCTTCGAGTTTCCCGGCGTGATATTTCTCGTTGAGTTTGAAGAACGATCGCCACGATTCCGAATTTTTCCGAATGATTTGCTGGGCGACCGAACTGCTGAGAACGCCCTTGTACTTGCCTTCGAGACTGCCAGTATCGGCGTCCCAAACGCTTTCGTCATCTTCGAGGAAGGCTTGGCGGCGAGCGTAGTTCGTCTCGTTCCAGAGACTCGCAGAAGCGTCCAACCAGCGAACGAACACCTCACGCTCCTTGTTGGAGCGAGGGCGAACGTTGAACTGGTTGGCTCGCTTCATCACCAGTTCCTACGAAATGTTCGGTTGTAAAGGCATGGATTAGCGTGGGAGACTCGGCCCTGTCACCGTCCGGTTGATTGTGGAGAATATTGTCGGATTCATCCCCGCCCTGAAGGGCGGAGATTTCTCCTTGATTCTCCGTAACCGACGGAGACCGAAATTGCGCCGGTCTGTAGGATTCTCCACGAAAGCCCAGCAACAGATGTACTGCTTATTTGAGCGGTCCAGCGAGAGGTGCACCAATGACTGACGCGTTCGCAGACAGAACTCTCGCTGAGCACCGACGCGTTTTCGAGAGGATATGGTGGCAAAACCCCGAGCGACAGAACGAGATGTCCTCGTCCTGGTGGTTTTTCATCCTGTTTCCAGAGGGAGAGGAGGGCTACGGGCCGAAACAGCTCATGTTCTCGATAGCTGCCTGTGTGGGCGACGAGAGCCGTGTGAACGACCTCCCGCCTCAGGGAATGGACGCTAACCGCCCCGTCGTCGACGGTGTGGACAGATTCAACGCGACGACGGTCGGCTGGACCGGCGACGACGAAGTGGTCCACGACCACGTCGTCAGGCAACCAGCCGAAGCGGTGCTCTCTCGCAAGGACCAGCGTCTCGAAGCCTGGGCAGACCGCGAGGACGGCACCAGACGCGGAAGCGAAGTGGCAGCGCTCTCGGACCGCCTCCTCGGTCTGAGAGCCCACGTCGTCGGTGATGACGTCGAGGCGGAGTTCGAGGCGTGGGGCGACCTCGACTCGAAGATGACCTCACCACACCACTCACTGGATATCGACACACCGCTGGGTGGCGCCGAGGTTGTGGCCTGGCGCCGGATGGAGTTCGAAGGGGAGTTCGACCTGCCCGACGGCCCCGAGACGCTCTCCGGGTCGTGTTACTTCCAGCACGTGTGTTTCGACATGCCGCTGTTACCCTGGAAGTGGGTATGGGCGATCTTCCCGGATGGGACCTCGTTTTCGGTGTTGATCCCGTTTATCGGGCCACAACTGTTCCGACGGGGGTACAAGTTCTTCTCCTCGAACAGACTCGAACGCCTGACGATACCCCTTCGACAAGACGGATTCTGGAACTGGGGCTCGAAAGATGGGCACGTCGAGTTTGATACGGCTACTGTCGAACCACTCCTGGGCACTGGCGAGCACCCTGACTTCGACGTTCGCGTCGAGAATGAGGCGGGCGATTATGTGCGGTTCGTTGCCCGAACCTATGGCCATGCTCGAAACTGGCTCGATCGTCCGAGAGTCGGTGGTCGGCTTGCGTCTCACTGGAGTTACAACGAGTTCATGTTCCGGATGACCGGACTCACCGGACACGTCGGCGGCACGTCGATCGACGCCGAGTCGATGGGTACCGGATTCGGAACGTTGGAATATAGTACCGGGCTGGGACTGTGAACCACCGATCATTCCACAAGTTCGACAAGAGGTTTCGATATCCGTGCAAGATACAGAGCGCGTATCGGGTACTGACCACCTGCCAACTGGGAAGGGGTCTGTTCGACCGACACAGAGCGTGCGTGAATTGCCCTACTCTTCGGCCTGTCCAGCGGGTGTTGCCGTCACGTCGGTGTCGGTATTCCCGCCTCGATGCGTATGGTGCGCCTCAGTCGGTGGCGTCCCGGTTCGTTCGACGCGGACAACGAACCCTCGCAGGAACGCATCATCCTGCATCGAGGGATGCGCGATTCCTTGTCTCCAAGCCGTTCGATGACTTGCGCTCCGTGGCGAACTTTCGCCTTCCCAATACTCTTGCGAAGTTGCTTGTACTGTTCTCGAACGTCTCGAACACGCTTCCCGTGGAATTGCGTATCACGATCGGATAAGAACGTGCTGACAGCAATCCACTTCGACCCCATATCAACGGCGAGCACATCGTCGTATGCCTCGCTCACGGCCACAGACCGCGTACAAACGAGGTGGACGTACCAGTTGCCGTCGTCTCGGACGAGTTCGGAATCGCTGATGTACTCGTCTCTCATCAACGATTCGTCTTTTTCTGGGACGATAGCGGGACACCAAATCGAGTTCCCGTGACCTCGGTCAGGGTCGTAAATGGGAACTTTAAACCACCAATCAGACAGAATGGTATCGTCGTCCCGTTCGATGGTGATGCAGTCGTTGCGAAGGACAACTGGTTGGATGGAGTCCTTGCGTGGATTCTTGGTTGTGCGAACCTTGTCGGCTTGTTGAGCGGTCGCCGAATAGAGGTCGACGTCCTCGTCGCCGTGAACTGCGTGTTGGAACGCGGTCTGTTCACGGGTGAGGAGGTGCTCTTTCCGGTGCGTGAGCGAGTGGAGGCGAACACGGACGGTGGTCGTGACCGCTCGATACATCGGTTCGCTGTACTTCGATTAAGAGGATGAACGCCCATAAATTCACGGTGTGAGCAACCGGTGTTCCTATTGTCGTCGGTGGATTTTGTCGTGAGTTGTCGGATTCATCCCACGGCTAAAGCCGTGGGCTTTCTCCTTGAATCTCTGTAAGCGAACAGCGACCGTTCAATTAGACGAGAATCGACAACTCACATACACAGAATATGGGTGTGCAGATGGAATGCCAGTCGTCTTTCTCCATGGCACGCCCGGATCTCGCCGACTCGGAGAGCTTTTCGACACAGCGGCCCAGGAGCACGGAATTCGATTACTCGCGCCCGACAGGCCTGGTTATGGCCATTCCTCGCCGTGGCCAGCTCGCTCGGTACGTGACGCTGAAACGTTCGTCAGTACCGTCCTCGACGACGCCGACGTCCAGACCGCTGGTCTCATTGCATTCTCCGGTGGCGGGCCACACGCACTTGCGACAGCAGCGACACACACGGATCGGATCAACCGCGTCGATATCATCGGCGGTGCAACATCACCCGACGTTAGCGAGGAAACGCCCATGATACAGCAGCTTCTCGCGGGATTGGCGTCGAAAACGCCATTCGTCCTTCGGGGACTCTTCCGAGGACAGGCGTGGCTCGCAGATTACCTTGGCCCATCGTTCGTCGTCGCGCAATACACTGCAGAAGACACCGCCGAGTCGGTGCCCGACGATGCCGCAGAAATCGTCAAGGCGGATTTCATCGAGGCATTCACCCACCATCGCCGTGGCGCAGTCACTGAACTTCGTAATATAGCAACTGATTGGAACTTCCCGTTCGATGAAATCGGCACGGAGGTGTGTTTCTGGCACGGTGACAACGATACGAACGTACCAATCGCTAACGTTCGACGCCTCACAGCGCAGATGCCCACCGCCCAGTTACGCGTATTGGATGATGCGGATCACCTGCAGACGCTCCTTCGAAGTGTTCCGGACGTGCTGGAGGGGCACCGATAAACTGACGAAACGAACACCTTGGGCGTTCACGACGAGCATGCTGTTTTTCTGTCCCACTCGGTAACTGGGTGGTAGTCGGCGACAATGACGTAAATTATTTTATCTACGGAAAGATTATGACTCGCGAGAGTGTAGGAGTGTGTATGACCAAGTCACCAACTGATGGAGAAACCGGTTCAGAGCTGGCGTATGTCGAGCGGTGGAAGGAGCACACGACTAGCTTTGATCGAGTACGGTCGGTTGCGTTCGCACTGCAAGAACCACGGACAGCGGGGTGGATCGCCGACGAAGCACATGTTTCAGAGCCTACTACACGCGATCATCTTTCTCGTCTCGTGGATCTCGGGATTCTCGTCACCGACGATACGAGTGGCGGGCGAACGTACTACCCGGATCCGATTTACTCGCGGCTAACGGCACTCCGCGAACTCGTGGATGCGAATACAGCGGCCGAACTCGCTGAACAAGCCGCTGCAATACAGGGCGACATTGAGGCGTGGCAAGACGAGTACGGAGTGAGTGATCCGTCTAGCCTCCGAGCAACAGTTGCAGGTGAGGAACTCTCTGCTGACGAGGCTCGCACTCGACTCCGCCGAGCAGATGATTGGGCATCCGCGAAGTATCATCTCTCCCTGCTTCGAGATGCGATCGACCACTACGACACCTATACTGCTCGTCCCTCTGCCTCCGCATGACTGACCCGTTTGAATGGCCGGTTCTATCAACGTACCGAAGATCAGGACGCGATGCGAGAACGAGGGGCTCACTGTTGCGTCTTCGCCCGGATGGTGGGCCACCCACCCCAAACGAGTCGGCTGAGAAGCGCCATCGCATTCTTCGAGCACTGCGAGAACAACTTGACCGCCACCCGGCAATCACGAACGCATACGGCATTCCAGACGGGTATTATGCCGAAGTTCGGGCCACAATTGATCCCGAGTACTTTGGACGCGACGCTGACCAAGCGATGTTGCGGGTGTCATGGCAGCCGAATCCGACATTTCCACCGGGGACTGGGTTGGAAGACCGTAAACGGACGTCACTGAGCGCCAACTTTGCCTTCCATTACAGCGAATCTTCGGGGTTTGACTGTGGGTGGCATCTCGAACCGAACCCACACGTCAGTGGCCATCTCCACACTCAAGAACGAGAAACGCCAGATGAAAACTACGCATATTATGAGTTCACGCTTAACGCGACCTCGGCAGTCGGCGTGCTCTGGGAAGTACTCGACGCACTCGAAGCCCGTCTGCGAGAGAAGGAGAAATCGTAGAAGAGACCTATTTGACTAGCAGTGAACGCAAATATCTGAACTCCCGGTTGAATTATTGTACTTAATGACCATAAGAGGAGTGTGACATCCTCCCACGACTGAAGTCGTGGGCTTCCCACGCCCGGTTGCGTTGGTTTGGGAACCTCGGGTTTCCGACCCGACGCGCCGATGGGAGTGCCACGCCCCCGTTACTCCTATCCTGGGAAGGACTCAGAGGTACCTGCTTGTTTTGTGTCGGTCTGCGTGTCCGAGGGCTTACTTATTTGGTAAGGCAAACACCGAGTCAACTGCCAGTTTTCGGACTGTCAGAATCCGATGGGAAACCATCGAATCGACAAACCCAGATGCGTGGTGAGGGCACTCAAATCTATTGGTTTCAGTGTTTGAAACCGATGACGGCGATTCATCCCACGACTGAAGTCGTGGGTTTTCTCGCCTGCAACTCTATAACTGACGCACCGGGAACCGACGTGTGGGGGGAGAAAATACGAGTGCGTTCGACCGTGTTCGCTCGATCGCCCTGACGCTCTCGAAACCACGAACCGCCGACTGGATTGCCGATGAAGCCCTCGTCGCTAGAAACACTACCCGCGCCCATCTTCAGCGACTCGTCGAGATGAACGTTCTCCAGACTGTTTCGGGTGAGCAAGCAACGCTCTCTCAGCCTGACCCGCTCTACACGTGGATGCGAGCACTCCGTGACTTGCTGGACGACCGCGACCGCGATGAGCTTATCCAGTTGCGGACTGCTCTGCAAGAGCAGATTGAGTGACACCCAGTTTGACAACCCACCCACTAACGCACCCCCGGTCGAAAAATCTCCGAACGGCACACTCGGACACATCCAAATCGGCCACAGTGTCCCTGATGAGGCAATCACCAACGTTACATTCCAGTTCCGACTCTCAAAGGATCGCCTCAACAACCGGGGTATCAGCGCCTCTGATGTTGTGCTCTACCGATACCACGATGGAGAGTGGACCGCGTTAGCGACGACGGTCGCCGGGCAGACGGAGACGGGCATTCTCTTCCGAGCCGAGTCACCAGGGTTGTCTATCTTCGCCATCGGTACCCACCAGCCTACCGCCGAGATTCGAGTCGCCGATGCCACCCTTTCGACGACGGAAATCATGGCTGGCGAACAGATTACCGTGACCGTGGTCATCGAGAACCAAGGGAATGACACCGGCGAATTCACCGTCGATCTCTTCATCGATGATCAACGCGAGGACACGGTTCAGGTCACGGTCTCGCCCGGCAACACACAGACAGTCACCTTCCGCCCGCAGTTTGAGACGGCTGGCGAGTATGCACTCCGAGTAAACGATGTAGATGCTGGGCGACTGCAGGTCACACGAGAGACATCGTCTTCTAGCACCACAACCACTACTACCTCAAAAGGGACTGCGACGCCCTCCCCGAGTAGTGATACGAGCTCAATCCCGCTCACACAGGTCGGGATCGCTGGCACGCTGCTGGCTGTGATTGCTGGTGGGGCGTACGTGCTCCGGACACGTCGATGATGCAGTGAATCTCTTCAAATTCGACTATGACTTTCTATCTCTGATGAAGGTCGAAAGACAAGAGCAGACAGGGTTGAGTTCCCTCCAGCAGGCGGGACGTCAAATCGGCGATGTAACAAAAGCACTCGATGCACACCTTGCGGAGAGGAAGCCGACAACCACTGCATCAAAATGGAACCCGGCTGAAAACCCGTCTTACGGGGGTCAGCGGGCAACTGGGTGAGCGGTGGGTTTCTCGCTTTGCCCAGCCCCGTCAGCCGGAACGTACCCACGTGCCGGTCCGAATCGGCAGACCGGCGCATCAAAATCGGAGAAACACTGATACGATGCGATGACATGTGCCCTAAACTCGACAACCAAGGTGTGTGGCAGCATTTCTCCCCACTAAAGAGTAGGAAAGCGTCATTTATCACCATGTCGGGTCAGAACCTTCTTTCTCCGCTCTGCTCTGTATTGCTCACCGCGAGTCTCGCAGATCGAAATGCTGTCTGCAAAAAATCGGCCCGTTGGTCGGGAATAAGCACTTCCGGGGCTCAGTTATTCTCGCCGCAATTCACCCTCGGGATGACGTCAACGCCGGAGACGGTCGTCCCAGCCAATAGGTGACCGGTGAGCTGGCCGGCCACGGGGGCCGTCCGTGCACGAGAAGCCCGCATCGCGAATCCGGAACGTGACCAGCAAAACGCAGGGTAGTTCCCAGCGTGAGTGGCCACTACTTGGCATAGCGGATTCAGACATCCGCAGAGCGAATGGTTCGATTGTGTTGACATCCACCCACGACTGAAGTCGTGGGCTTTCTCCTCGATTCTCTGTAATTACACCTGCTGAGAACGTCAAATTCCCGGAAAGTTTTTATAAATATTGGTTGATTATGTGGATTGATGCCACACAACAAACCCACTAACCAGGGTTCGGATGAGCAAACTGGATCTACACTGGGATCGGGCAGACGACGGCCACTACTCAAGACACTCGGTGGATCCAGTCTCACGCTGCTCGCTGGCTGTCTCGGCGGGGGCTTCGGTGGTGGCGGTGACGATGGGCCAATCACGATTGGCTCGCTACAACCGCTTTCCGGGAATTTTTCACCCTGGGGAGAGGCACACTCCGCAGGCCTGCAATTCGCTATCGACGAGGTGAACGCCGATGGCGGAGTGTTAGGCCGCGATGTCAAGATTGTCGAAGCGGACACGAAGAGTGATCCTGCAGAAGGAGATTCGCTGTTCCGGCGCTTTGTAGAGCAAGACGGTGCCGTCGCGATGACCGGCCCGGTATCGAGCGACCTGGGAATCCGGACGGCACGGACGGCCGAGCAACTCGAAGTCCCGATCGTCTTTCACATGGCTGGCAGCCACAAAGCGCTTCGCAAGAGCTCACGGTACACGTTCCGCGCTGGGAGCCTCACAGCGATGATGGACATGCAAAACCAGATAAACCTCATCAAAGACCGAGGCTTCCAGAAGGTCGGAGCCATCATGGCCGATTACGCATGGGGTCAATCTGTCAATGAACAGATCAAAGAGCGCATGCCCAACAATATCGACCTGCACAGTACCGTCACGCCGCTCGGAGAGAGCAATTTCGGCACGTTCATCCGCGATATGCCGAAGGATCTCGAGATGATGATTGCGTCGGGCAATCCACCGGGACAAATAGCCATCCACAACCAATTGCGTGAACTCGGCTATAACCCAAAATTGACGACCGGTGCGGGCTTTCCACCATCGGTTCTGTTCGGCGGATTGGGGGCACAGAACGCAAAAACGTTCGGTCACATCCATATCGTCGACCCGTACGGCGATCAGTTCAAACAGGTGGCGACGCGGTTTGCCAACCAAAAGAACAAACGGATGGATACCCACGTCGGGCTGGGCTACGTTGCCGGGGAGTTGATCACAACAGCGATTAAAAACGCAGGAGAAGCCGACCCAGCGAAGATTGCGACCGAGATACGGAACATCGAACTGGATACGATACTCGCAGCCCCACTCAAGTACACCAAGTGGGGAGAGATTGACGATGTCGTCGCGATGATTAGCACCTTCGAGAAAGGCGGCCCGGACTATTACTCGGATGGTAAATTCAGCCTCGTCGAATACTCTCGCAGCGAGCCACTGAGTGCAGATATTGTGAAACCATATATCAAGAAAGATTGGTGATATCTCGCCGACC
Organism: Haladaptatus rarus; assembly: GCF_054177585.1. Taxonomy (NCBI): domain Archaea; kingdom Methanobacteriati; phylum Methanobacteriota; class Halobacteria; order Halobacteriales; family Haladaptataceae; genus Haladaptatus; species Haladaptatus rarus. Next base: position 16,904 of record NZ_JBPEHG010000022.1, read on the forward strand.
ACCGTCGGTGCTTCTCCGCGAATCACTGAGAACGCCTCTCGAGTGTTTCCTCTCGATGGTCAACTCCGGAGGTACGACTGCTTGATACGGTCACTCGCCAGCAGTTCGTCTGCAGAATCCTCAGCAGCAACTCGGCCGTTCTCGAGGAGATACGCACGGTCAGCAAGGTTGAGGGCTTCGTGAACGTGTTGTTCAGTCAAAAGAACTGTCACCTCCTCGCTGATCGCTTCGACCTTGTCGAAGACTCGCCGTGCTAGCTTCGGTGCAAGCCCAACGGAGAGTTCATCCAGGGCAAGCACCTTGGGCTGTGCCATTAGCCCGCGAGCGATTGCGAGCATCTGTTGCTCACCGCCGCTCAGGGTGCCAGCGTTCTGCGTTCGACGCTCCGCAAGGACGGGAAACAGATCGAACACCTCCTCACGCGTCGTCTCGAATTGATCCCGGTGGCGGTACGCCCCCATTTCTAAGTTCTCCTCGACGGTGAGGTCATGGAACAGGTTTCGGGCTTCGGAAACGTGGACGAATCCTAACTCGACAATTTCGTCGGGGGTGAGCGTTGCTGTGTCTTGTCCAAACAACTCGATGGAGCCGTCATCGACCGCCAGCAGTCCAGACATCGTCTTCAGGAGCGTCGTCTTACCGGCCCCGTTCGGCCCGACGAGGGCAACGATTTGATCGTCGGTCGTAATCTCAATCGAGACGTCCCAGAGCACCTGTAACTCCTCATATGATACGTCGATATCGTCCACGTAGATCATGTGACCCCACCCAGATATGCCTGGACGACGCGCTCGTCGTCTCGTATCTCGTCAGGGGTTCCTTCTGCGATGAGCTGTCCCTCGTTGAGAACGAGGACGCGATCGGTACTGCCGAGGATGGCGTCCATGACGTGCTCGATCCAAAAGACCGAGATGTCGAGTTCGTCTCGGATTCGTTCGATTGTCTCGGTCAGTTCGCTGAGTTCTGCTGGTGTTAATCCCGAGCCGATTTCATCGAGCATCATTAACTTCGGTTCACATGCCAGCCCCCGAGCTAGCTCGATATGTTTCTTGTCGGCGATTGTTAGTTCACTAGCTTTGGTCTGTGCTTTGTCTTCCATCCCGACAAAGGAAATCGAACGATGTGCGAGTTCGTGTGCGTCAGCGAGGGATCGTTTCTCACCAGAGCCGAAGACCGCACCCGTCAGCACGTTCTCGAACACGGTCGACTCATTAAACGTCCGGACAACTTGGAACGTCCGGACGACGCCTCGGTGACAGATCTCGTTCGGCCGTTTCCCGGTGAGAGTCTCCCCACTGAGGACGACCTCGCCACCGTCGGGGTGGAGAATACCGGTGATCGTGTTGAAGAGTGTCGTTTTACCGGCTCCATTTGGGCCAATGAGTCCAACGATCTCCCCAGTATCAATGGTGAAACTGACGTCGTCTACCGCAATCAGCCCACCGAAGGACTTCCGTATACGGGAGACTTCAATCATTAATCAGGAATTGACCCTATCCGGTTTATAATTTTCCCTGCTATTGAATGTTGTAGGGACACAAACGGTGTTGAAGACGGCAAATACCGGGGGAAAATTTAAGAGTTGTAGAATACATGATTATTCAGGCACGTCCAACAGGGATGTCGAGGCAACCGATGGCGCTTTCAACACTACTCGAAATCACGATAGACGGGGTCGCACGCGGGATGCTATACGCGTTACTTGGGGCCGGTATAACGCTCGTCTTCGGCCTCGGGAGCGTGCTCAATCTAGCACTGGGTGTTTTTGCAATCATTGCGGTCATTACCAGTGTCGCCGTCCTTCCGACAGTCTCTCATCCGTTAGTGGCGGCGTTCGTCGGTATCGCCGCGGTCGGTGTTCTGAGCACGGTCGTCGACAAGGCGCTCCTCACGAGCGTGTACCGATCGGTAGGCGAAGAACGCGTTGTCGTCGGCATCTTCACGATGCTCGGGCTTGAAATCCTGTTGAGCGGCATTCTCTATGTCTACTACCCAGGGACGTACGCGCTCCCGTTCAATAGCGTCCAGATCCCAATTGGCGGCATCGAGGTACGGAGTTCGACCCTCCTCATCATCGCGGTCGCAGGGGCAATTCTGCTTACGCTCTTTCTATTTTTGCGTCGAACGTACCTTGGAAAAGCGACTCGAACTGTATTTCAAGACGAGACCGGTGCGTTGCTCTGTGGTATCGACCCGAGATCGATTCGCAGCCTGATTTTCGTACTCAGCGCGGTCCTGGCAGCCACTGCCGGCATTCTCTGGAGTCTCCAATCGACGGTAACCGTCTCTGCTGCATTCGAAATCACAATCTTCGCAATCATCGTCTCCATCGTTGGCGGCGTTCGGAATATCAAAGGAACCGTCGCTGCCGGTATCGTGCTTGGGCTTGTTGCCACGTACGCGAATTACTTCATCGGGTCGTATTTCTCGAGTGTGATTTTGTTCTCTGTCGCGGTCGCCGTTCTCATCGCTCGCCCGGAGGAAATAGCATGAGCAATCAAACCGCTGTCGACGAGGAACGACTGAGTGGGTCAACCGAGTTCCGGACAGTTGTGGCCATCGTGGCCATCCTCGCACTGCTTCCGGTCGCCTTCGATATGACTGCGACCTATATCGCACGGCTGCTCGTCCGATTCCTGATATTCGCATCGTTCGCGGTCGCACTCAATATCGTCTTCGGACACACCAATCAGTTGTTCCTGTTCGTCGGAGCCATAGCTGGTGTCGGGGCGTACACGACCGCGATTCTTGCCGACATCGCCGGTGTCTCGCCCTGGCTGGTTTTTCCAGTGGCGGGAATCGTCGCCGGAACAATCGGCTTGCTCGTGAGCTACGTCGCCGCTCGCCGGAAGATGACGGTGATCGTCATCGCGATTCTTACATTAAGCATTCAGATGGCCTTGAGCGAGATTTTCATCGGTGCAAGAGACATCACCGGCGGGAGTACTGGCATTCCCTTCAACGGGTTAGAGGTGCCGTTCATCGTAGACGCGCTTGGCGTGAGTCAAGAAGTCGTAACATACTACATGATGTTCGTGTTCCTCACCGGAATTCTCGTGCTCTACTGGTGGCTCCGGAACTCGAAATACGGACTGGCGTTCAAGGCGATTCGTCAGGATGAGATCGCCTCTGAGGCTGCCGGAATCAACGTCATCAAGTACAAAGTCATCGCCGGGGTCATCGGCGCGACGATAATTGGACTCGTCGGGCCACTGTACGCCTATTCAGGACAGTATATCCTCCCGTCGATGTTCTCGTTTCAAACCGTCGACGTCATCGTCCTGATCATGCTTGTCCTCGGCGGGATGCGGACACTCCTCGGGCCTCTGCTCGGTGCTGGACTCATCATCTATATCAACGAACTGCTCCAAGATGCCGGACAGTGGCGGACAGCCGTCCTCGGGGGCCTTCTAATCGTGCTCTTTGTTTTCTTCCGTGAAGGCATCGTTCCGAAAGCCCGAACCGCGTGGGACAGCAAATCCGTAAAATCCGTCGTCGCAACCGTTAGTGACCGTCGTGCGAATCGGTAACATCCTCTCCCGCGACCAATACCGGACCTTAGTGACAGCAGGTTACCATCAATCCTGACAAAAACGTTATTCTATTGCAAGGGTGTGAGTAGAGTACACATATGTCACAATCTAGTCGGCGTGGCTCGACAGCAGGAGCGATTCGATGAGCGAGATTTTCGAGGCGGTCGTCGAGTATCCGGATCGGATCCTCTACGACGGGACGATACGCACAGTTGACGCGGAGGATAGTGTGGTTGAAGCGGTTGCCATTCGAGACGGCCGATTCCTTGCTGTCGGTGACACCGCAGATATTCGCACGCTCGCAGGCCCCAACACCGTCGAACGCGACCTCGACGGACGAACCGTCATCCCGGGGCTCATCGACTCACACATCCACCTCCGACAAGTTGGGATGGATCTCGACCGAGTGACGCTCTTCGATGCGCGACGTATCGACGATGTCCTCGACGCGATTGGAGCGGAAGCCGATTCCCTACCCGACGGCGAGTGGGTACTTGCTGGATGGGGCTGGCACGAAAGTCAACTCGAAGAGAATCGGTTGCCGACGCGCTCACAGCTCGATAAGGTTGCTCCCGACAACCCCGTGTTCATCCCTCGCGGTGCTCACGTCGCGGTCGTGAATAGCGCCGGACTCGACCGGGCAGGAATCGATGCGACGACCCACGATCCGGACGGAGGCACCATCGTTCGCGACCCAGACACCGACGAGCCAAACGGCGTCGTCTTGGAAACCGCTCGGACGGAGTTGGTTGAGCCAGTACTGCCAGACCACGAGTACCAGGATTACATCGCCGATATCGAGCGAGCAATGGCTGAGTTAAACGCTCGCGGTGTCACCGCAGCACTTGAGCCAGGACTCGAGCGTGAGGAACTACGGGCCTTCCAGCAAGTTGCTGTCGAAGGTAACGCGACGGTGCGGACGGATGCACTGGTGCGGGTATACAGTGCCAAAGATGTGCGGGATGCTGGGAGCTACTTTTATCGGGGGTTTGGTGATGACCTGCTGAAGGTCGGTGGCGTGAAATACATGCTTGATGGCGGCGTTGAGGGTGCTCGTCTCTCCGAACCGTACCGCGTTGTCGAGAACGTCCAGGAACAAGACGATTATCACGGCCACTTCCTCTTGCCCGAGGGGGGAATCGACGAACTCCACGAGATGTACCGACTCGCTGCTGAGCGTGGCCACCAAGTACAGACACACGTCGTCGGTGATGCGGCTATCGACACGCTACTCAGCGCGTATGAAGCCGCAAGTGAGGTTCGAGATCTCACTTCCCTTCGGTGGACTGCGATGCATGTGTTCCTGCCGAAAGACGAACACGTCGAACGGATGGATGATCTTGGAGTGCTCCCGACCGTCCAGAACCATTCGACATATCTCGGTCGGAATATGGAACTGCTGTGGGGAGAAGAGCGGGCCGCTGCTGCGATTCCGATTCGGACACTGTTGGACAAGGGTAAGCGAGTCGGTGGGGGGACAGACGCGCCTGTTGTTCCGTGGTTCCCATTTGAATCTCTCTGGTGGATGGTGACGAGAGAGACGGTTACGGCAGGTATGCTCGGCCCCGAGGAAGCGATCACCCCGAGTGAAGCTCTGCGTCTGTGGACTCGTGATGCGGCCTACACGATGCACTGGGAGGACGAGATCGGGTCGATTGAACCAGGGAAGCGAGCTGATCTGGCCGTCCTTGACAGGGACATCATCACCTGTCCCGAAGACGAGATACGCGAGACGACCGTCGAACTCACCCTCCTCGGTGGGGAGGTTGTCTACACAAATAGAGACTGATAGACTCAGTAATCACTATGGAATGATAGCTTCACTCGATGGCTTCAAGGACAACTTCTTTAGCCTCGAAGTCCTCGACGAACGCTCCCCGCCCGCCGACGGTGAACGTCCCTGACCGAGATTCGATGATGAGTGAGTTTTCAACCGGGAAGGAGTTATTGACTGGCTTCACCATTCCCTGGCGCACACCGACCACCCGACCATCGATCTCGTCGAGTTCTCCATCTGAACGTGTGGCTCGCCCACGAACCCGGGCGTCGAATTCCGTGCCAGCGCGAAGCTGAAGCGTTGCCTGGAGGACGGCGTGTCGGAAGTCAGTATACGTCCCGAGCTCGTCGTCGGGGTCAGTGACGTACACTTCCTCAGCACTCGGCCAGTAGTTGCCGAAAAACGACCCTGCCATGACCGGTGCGAGGTATTCCTGAGTGAAGGTAATAGCTCGCTCGTCGCTGTTCGATCGGGAACTCATCTTCGACGGTGCGAGCAAGCTCGAAACCTGATCAGCGACTACCATCGTTGGCATGGGTTCTCGCCATGCCCGGGCAACGCTCGCGAGTCCATCGAGCGCTACATCAGCGTCGGACTCCATCCCAGTGACGACGAGTAACACGAGGATATCTCGGTCAACGACCGTGCGAAGTTCTTCGCTCACTTCTGAGAGAATTGCGTGCGGAACCGAGAGTATGACCTCTTCATCGGCATCAGACACAAGCTTCCGGATGCGCTTGAGAACGGTTACCCGAGATTTGATGGTCTCGAACCCCTCGGTCTGTGGTGCTGTCCGTGAGTACCGGGATTCGAGTTCTGGCCGCATCGTCTCCAGATCCTGTGAGAGCGCACCCAGCACCTTCTCCGGCGGGTTTGCGCGGATGGTCGTCGGCACTGTGTGATCGTTCACCGAGACGAATCCACGGCGTTCAAGTTCCTCACTGGCGCTGTAGACGTACCGCTTGGACACGCCAGCATCATTTGCAATTTGGCTGGCCTTCGCCTCGCCGTGTTCGAGTATCGTCAGGTACGTATCGACCTCCTTGTCCGAGAGTCCAAATTGGTGGAGCACCTCGACAAGTGGTGACTTACTCATAGCGCCTCCTTTCGCAGGAGTGCACTTACCTTCCTCGGTAATGACGTTTCTCGGGTGATGAGGGGCCTCATCTTCTCACTCGCCTCGTAGGATGACCACGTTGTCAACCTGGATTTGGTTCTCGACCGAGACATCCTCTCCAGTGAGTAGGTCGGTCGTCCCGACCGACTCGATACCGACAGTGTGTGGCTGTGAGTCGAAATTGAGGAGGACAATCAACCGCTCGTCACCGGCTTCAGTTTCACGCACATATGCGATAACAGCGTCACTGTCGCTGTCATAGTCAACACGCTCAACGTGGTTCGATTGCAACGCCGGATGCTCTCTGCGTGCACGAACGAGCAACCGATGGAAATCGGTGAGGTCGGCGTCGCCGTCGTGCCAGCGCATCGTCCCGCGTGATTCCATGACGCCTCGCTCCTGTCCGTAGTAGATCATCGGGACGCCGGGAAGAGTGAACGTGGCGGCTGCAGCCGCTCGGAGTGCTGCCTCCCCGTACTCTGCGAGATAGCGTGACTCATCATGATTTTCGACATACCGCATGTGCAGTGCGGCATCAGGGAAGCCTTGCCAGCGAGCATCGGCGAGGGCGTCGAACAGGGCATCGGCGGGTTCGTCACCGGCCCCGATTTCTCGGAGGGTTCCGTAGAGCGTAGTATCGTAGTGGACGTCGAACTCGTTTTCATGATAATCAGGGCGACGAGGGATGGTTTCGTCCATCAAGAGGAACTCAGCATCCGTGGCTTTCACCCGGTCACGAACTTCCTTCCAGAAGCTATGTGAGACGCCCCATGCGACGTCACACCGAAAGCCATCGACGGTCGATGCCCACTCTTCAACCACGTCGAGCATCCACTGACGAACTGAAAGCGAGTCGTAATTGACGTTCGGGATGCGAGTCCAATTAAAATAATAGCCGGGTGCGTCGTCGCCCGCCCAATCAACATCCGAGATTTCTCTTTCGGTGGGCATCCGTTCGTAGTAGTCGGCGTACTCATCGACTCCGGCGGCGTGGAGTTGGAAGGCAGGGTGGTCGCGGGAGGTATGGTTGATGACGAGGTCGAAGACGACGCGAATGCCCAACTCGTGGCAGCGCTCGACGAGTGAGGTAAACGCTTCGCGGGTGCCAAGGTCAGCCGCAGTGTCGAAATAATCAGTGATGTGGTAGCCGTGCTTGGTCGGACTAGCAAGTACTGGCGTCAACCACACAGTGTCGACGCCAAGCGACGGAAGGTACTCCACCCGGCGTTCGAGTTCCTCGAACGTCGTGTCGAGCGTCTCACCTGCAAATGAACGAACGAATATTTCGTACAACACTGCGTCGTTCGCCCACTCCGGTGGGTCATTCGGCCGCGAGACGGAGATGTCGCCGTCTGCAGCATCGAGGACGATGGTATCAGCGACGCTGTGGCGCTCCGCGACTGCGACCGCGTGAATCCGAGCAAGGGCGGGGAGGTGCGATTTGGGAACACGGAGTTCAGGGCCGTCGATTTCAACCGCAACCGTATCAAGTTCGTCTCGGTCGTCGAGATAGAACTCCACATCAGGAGAGGATCCGTCGGGTGCTGCTTTTGCCGTCGCAGTCACGACGATCTCATCACCATCGGTGGTCGCATCGAGGTGGACGAGCGGTCTTCCTGGCCCATCAACAGTTGTTTCAGCACGACTCGACCGTTCGAAGTCATTGCCGACGATGAATATAGCGTCGTGGTCGTCGGGCACGAGGTCGAATTCGATCACGTACGCGTCTTTCTCACGGCGCGGTCGACTCTTTCCGAGCGTGTAGTCGTTGAATGGGGCGATCACTGAGATTTCGTCCGGGTCAGCTTCGCCGAGGTCTTCTACAGGGAGTTCGAAGCGCGCTGGGCGTCGTGGGTCGGGGAATGCTCGGACGGTTTGTTGGTGGATGCCGTCAGGCGCATCAAGTTCAAATCGATAAACGCCCGGTTCGTCAGGCATAAAGTGGACTACCGGGTCGGCACCGATGGTAACTTGGCTGTCTTCGGGTCGTTCAACCACTGACCACGAGAAGGTTGCACTCGGATCTGGGTTACGCGGGGCAAGTTCGACCGACGCGCCGACGTGAGCGAATCGTGGCGGGCCGGGATGGTGGGTGCGTGGGCGCTGCATACACACAGGGTGTGAAGCGACCTGCTTGATAGTTACGTTTGAGGAAAATCTGTGAAGGAGTATTTCACCAAACCTTATTACGACTGGTACGCATTACCGATTCGAATGACGTTGCGCGATTCCCTTGATGACTACAAACGATGTGGCGACGACGGGACGATGTTTCCCGGCGAACGCCGCTCTACCTCGGGATTGTTCTCCGGACTTGACGGCCGATTGGTTCACATCGGACACGACGGTGCCCTCCGAGACTTTGGGTATCCGCTTACAGGGCTCAATGGTGTCGAACGCTCACGGTTGGGCCTACGTCGAAATGACACTGAGCACACTGAAGACAGTAAGAATAGTGACGCCATCACGTGGTTCGACGAATGTCCAACCCAGTCACAGTCGTATCACGGCGACACAGCGCTCGTCGTCACGGAGCACAAATTGGATGATGGCATCGTCTTTCAATACGATTTGACCATCTGTGATGCGCATCTGACGCGATTCGAGGTTGACTTTGAAACCGACGTCGACGATGACTTCGAAATCGTGGCATTCGTCGGTCTCGCTCCCGAGGCCCAGGAAACGCGAATTGGCCAGCTCCGCCATGACGCTGCGGTCGAGGTGTATCATGCCGCCGAACATGACTTCATCGGGAGCACTACAGGGTTTATCGACGTTCAGGGTGAGGTACCTGCCACTTTCGCGGAGATACTCGGTGATAACCCAATCGAGATCCCGAGGGAGACACCAGACGGCCGGTACGAGGAGAGTCGCCTCAGTGGAAATCTTATTTGCAGCCTCCCAACTGAGGGCGGTGCGGCGACTCTCGTCTCGCTGTTGACCGACCAGACCGAAACCTCACGAACGGACGCGCTTGCGCGACTCGAAACGGTGACTGAGACACATGCGAGTCGCGCGGCACTCGAACGTGCGGCTGCAGATCAGATTTCAGATCTACAATTGACGCGACTTCCGCGCGCCATGGGCGCGACAGCCGACCTCCGGGTGATCGACCTTCTCTCCGGGCCGACGGGTCTTCGTATCGCCGGGCCCGATTTCGACCCCTTCTATGCCCATTCCGGTGGCTATGGCTACACGTGGTTTCGCGATGACGCGGAAATCTCACGATTCCTTCTCGACGTCGACCGACAGTTCGATCTCGGGTTTGAAGACCAACACGCTGCCGTCGCTCGTATCTACTGCGATACTCAGCATGACGACGGCACGTGGCCCCACCGTGTCTGGCCACGTGATGCGACCCTCGCACCGGGGTGGGCGAACGGTCGGCTCGAGGCTGGCGACGACGTGGACTATCAGGCCGACCAGACCGGAAGCGTCGTGGCCTATCTTGCAACATACCTCCGGGTGCTCGAAGACGACCGAGCCACCGGTATTAGAGACGACAAAACTGCCCTCGCGTCCGAAATCGCCACGACGATCGAACACGCACTCGATGGACTGGATGACACACTCGCAGCTGATGGGCGACCGGTTGCCTGCCAGAATGCGTGGGAGAACGCAACCGGCCGATTCGCACACACGACGGCGACCTTCCTCGAAGGCTACGCGGCGGTCGCGGCAACAGACCTCTCTACCGAGACCACCGAGCACGCTGCTGCACAGGCCAATCGGGTATACGACGCCCTCGATGACCTCTGGGTAGCTGACCGGGGAATCTATGCACTCCGGGAACAGGACGGCAATCTCGATACACGGTGTGATTCGGCCACGCTCGCGCTAGCAAGTGCACACCGGACATACGACCGTGTCGGTAATCTCGACACCCAACGACTCGACCGTTTGGCGTCGCATGTCCGAACTGTGGTCGAGGAACTCGAACGCGATACCGGAACCGTCCGCGGGCTGATTCGGTTTGAGGGTGATGACTGGCGAATGAACGGGCAGGATGCCGAGAAAATCTGGACTGTCTCGACTGCATGGGGAGCCCACGCCGCGACAAACATGGCCGCACTCCTTGAGGACAATGGCGAAGATTCCTCGGCGTTTGAGTCGATGGCTTCCGACCTGCTATCGCTTGTCCTCCCGGACGGGGTGCTCTGTGCATCGACCGGGTATCTTCCAGAGCAAGTGTTCGACGATGGGACGCCTGATAGTGCGACGCCGCTTGGGTGGCCCCACGCGCTCCGGTTAGCGACCATCGCTGCGATGGAGGAACGCGGGACGCTCCGAGCGACGCCGATGAGTAACTGAGAAAGGGCAAAGCGCTCTTCCTTCGAACGCCGTCAGGCGATTACGCGAATTGTGCCATCCGTTCGTTCCGTGTCAGCGACTCGCCGGTTTCGATATCGAACAAGTGGACATTGGACTGGTCGAAGCCGAGGGCAATGGTGTCGCCAGCAGCCGGGTTCACATCTGAATCGACGCGCGCGACGAAGTCCGGGGCCAAGTCGAGATACAGGTAGTTATCGCTTCCAATGGGTTCGACTACCTCAACCGTGGTGGAGAGTGATCCGTCGTCAACGAACACATCTTCAGGACGGATACCGAACCGAACGCGTTCGGCGGTGAGTCGTCGAACGCTCTCGGCGGTGGAACCAGTGAGTTCGTAGGCAAATCCGTCGTCGTTCCGGAGCAGGACACGGTCTTTGTCGTTGGTCACGTCGAGGTCGAGGAAGTTCATGCTGGGCGATCCAACGAAGCCACCGACGAACATGTTAACCGGGTTCTCGTACACCTCCTTCGGGCGGCCGGTTTGCTGGAGTTCGCCGTCGTCCAGGATAGCGATACGGTCACCCATCGTCATGGCTTCCTCCTGATCGTGGGTGACGTAGATAGCAGTAATGTCGAGTTCGTTCTGGAGACGCTGGATTTCGGTTCGCATCGTGGTTCGGAGTTTGGCATCGAGATTCGAGAGCGGTTCGTCGAAAAGAAACACGTCTGGTTCGCGCACGATGGCCCGACCGAGTGCGACCCGCTGTTTTTGCCCACCCGAAAGTTCACCAGGTTTATCGTCAAGCAATTCTTCGATATCCATCATCTCGGCGGTCTCGCGCACCTTCCTTCGGCGTTCGTCCTTCGAGAGATCAGTGCTCATCCGGAGGCCGAATGCCATGTTTTGCTCGACCGTCTTGTGCGGATAGAGCGCGTAGTTCTGGAACACCATCGCCACATCGCGGTCGCGCGCGTGAACATCAGTCACGTCTTCGCCGTCGATGTAGATCTCCCCGGAGGTGGGTGATTCGAGGCCCGCGATCATCCGGAGTGTCGTCGATTTCCCACACCCGGAAGGGCCGACGACGGTGACGAACTCTCCATCGTCGATTTCGAGCGACAGATCGTCGACGGCGACGATTCTGCTGTTATCGAACTCCTTTCTGAGGTTGTTGAGCGTAACAGTCGCCATTACCAGCATGGGTGGGAGTCCCACGGTATAATTCTTGCCCTCTTGAGAAAATGGATGATGTATTCGTTCGTCACTGTTCCAAAATAGGGCCGTGTTTTTGCCTGCGGTGTTAGGCTGGGAATATATTCCAGATTCCTTATAGAGATATGAAGCAGATATAGATTATCAATAATATACAATATGGCAAGCGAGGGGTTTAAATCGTGATTCTAGGTTATAAATTTCTCAAATTTATCGAAGTAAATACGATATATACGCGGTCTACTCCCATATTCTGTTGGTTGCGGCGGGTGAATCCGAAGTTTTAAGGTGTGAAAAAGTAATTCATCCCATATTCATCCATGACAATGAATCGCAGAACAGCACTCAAGTGCATCGGTGTTGGCACCCTCGCTACGACGGCTGGCTGTGCGACGGTTCAAGAGCAAGACAAGACGACGTCTGGCAGCAATGATAACAGTGGTAACGATGAGACCAGTGGGGACGCGACGACCGAGTCGGGTCCAGCTGGAACCGCAAAGGCGTGGTACTCATTACCCGAGAGCGAGGAAGGTGTGCGCAAGCAGACCATCAAGTCGTTCAATGGTAACTCGAAACACACCATCAAGGGGTCGGACATCTCCGAGCTCGAAAAGAAGACGACTAGTGCGATCCCTGCTGGACAGGGACCGCACGTCTTCGAATGGGCTCACGACTGGGTTGGCGACTACTACCAGCGTGACTTCATCGTCGACCAGAGCGATCAGCTCTCGGTCAGCCTCGATAAGTTCACCGACGCGGCCGCGGGTGCGGTTCAGTATGATGGAGGGGTGGTCGGCCTTCCACACTCTGCTGAGACGGTTGCGCTTATCTATAACAAGGATATCGTTGACGAACCCCCGGAGACGGTCGCCGATATGAAGTCGGTGATGAAAGAGCACCATGACCCCAGCAACAACAAGTACGGGATGGGCTATCCCGTCGATCCGTATTTCTCCAGCGCGTGGGCACAGGCGTTCGGTGGCTACTTCTTCGACCCGGAGCAAGATCCGATGCTCGGCTTGTCAAAATCGGAGACGGTCAAAGGATTCCAGTTCCTTATGGATAACTTCAAACCCTACATGCCGAAGGATCCTGGCTACGAAGCCCAGGCGGCGACGTTCGCTGATGGCAATGCGGCGTTCGCCATCAACGGACCGTGGTATCTTGCCACGCTCAATAAGAAGGGTGTGAATGTCGGGGTCACGAAACTTCCTAAGCCGAAAGGCGGGAATCCACGACCCTATACTGGTATCACGCTGTGGTACTTCTCGAAAAAGATGGCGGACGGCGGTGCAAGCGCTGCTGCCGGTCGATCATTTGCCGAGTGGTACACCACGAACGAGGACCTTATCCTGCGGGCCGCAAAGGAGCAGGGGTCGATTCCAGTGCTCAAAAGTCTCGCCGGAAGCGATGACCTTCCATCGAAGGTGCAAGGCTTCTCGAAGGCAGTTCAGCAGGGCTATCCGATGCCGACCCATCCCAAGATGAACAAGGTATGGGGGCCGCTCAAAACCGCCATCACGAAGGCGTTCAACGGCGACGCAAGCGTGGAAAAGGCGATGAAGCAGGCCGAGAACTCCATCCGTAAAAACTGGGACTAGATCATGAACACTGGTTCGCGTGTCGGACAGCGATTCGAGGAGATTCCGTTTTTGGAGCGTGAGGATGCGTCGCTACTGCTTGTCCTCCCGGGACTGTTCGTCTTCTCGGCGTTCATGTTTTTCCCGGTATTATATCTCGTTGGTATTTCGTTCACAAACGCCAAACCAGCGAATCTCTTCACGGGCGAGGGCTTCGCGTCGATTCTAACGTTCGGGGAGGCATCATTCATCGGGTTCGAGAACTACGTGATGGTGCTGACCGACCCACAATTCTGGAACTCGTTCGGCATCACGTGGTTGTTCGTCGCCACGAGTGTGGTGCTCAAGGTGGTGCTCTCGATAACTATCGCACTTGTGGTCACCGGCGACCGCGTTCGCGGAAAGCGAATCATGCGGTCGCTCATCATCATCCCGATGGGTCTCCCCTCCATCTTCACTATCACCGTCTGGCGGGGTATCTTCAGCCCAGCGGAGTTCGGGCTGGCAAATCAGGTGCTTAGCTCGCTTGGATTTGGGAGTGTGTCGTGGCTGAGTGAGCGCTGGATGGCGTTTCTGGCATACAACATCACCGAGGCATGGCTAGCGTATCCGTTCATGGTTCTCATCACCGTGAGTGCGTTACAAGATGTCTCTGAGGAACTCCACGAGGCTGCCAAAGTTGATGGCGCAGGCTACTTCGCGCGGTTCCTGCACGTCACGCTTCCGTCCATCAAGCGGCCCGTGTTGTTTGCCTCCATCCTGACTGCTGCTGCGTCATTCCAGCAATTTCTCATCCCGTATGTGTTCAACCAGGGCGGGCCCGCTCGACAGAACGAGCTCATCGTCGTGTATGGCTACCGCGAGGCATTTGGCTTCGGCCAGTACGGCGAAGGTGCGGCGATCAGCATCATTGCGATCCTGTTTATCGGGGCGTTCATGTGGTTGAACATCAAGCGAGGGCGACTCGCTGACGGGGTGAGCGACTCATGAGTCTCCTTGGCAACGTCATGCGGAGCATGGCAGAGGACGCGATTCGTGTCGCCCGCACGCCGGTTGAGTCAGCCCGCGACGCAAGACACACCGTCGAAGGCGTCCGCGCAGGGCGAATTTCGCCGATCGAACCGATCAAAACGCTTGGTGCCACACTCGGCGCGTTGATCTTCGTGTTGGCGCTGTTGTTTCCGATTTATTGGATCCTCATCTCGGCGCTGTCGGGAAGCGGTGGCTCCATCTACTCGTCAAGTGGCCTTCGGCTCCTGCCGGATCAGCCGTCACTCCAGCCTTTCCTCTGGGTCGTTGGCGACCTCATCATCCCCTCGTATCGCATCGGAATCGGAATCCCGTTCACGAATTCCGCGGTCGTGTTCACCACGTCGAAACTGGTGTTCCTCGACGTCTCGAAGTACGGCGTCACCGATCCATCCGATTTCAAGATGTTCCTCTGGAACAGTGTGACGGTCGCTGTACCAACAGTGATTATCGCGATGTGTCTTATCGTGCCGGGAGCATACGGCCTTTCGCGCCGGAAATTCATCGGTCGCGAAAAAATCCTATTCGGCTACGTGCTGTTGACACAGGTCGGCGGCGGCTTGGGCATCGCGCTCCTTATTGCGCTTTACGCCGCGTTCGTCCAAGTGGGGTTGACAAACAACAAATTTGCGCTGGCAGTATACTACGCCGCGACTGCGGTTCCGTTCAACACATGGCTGCTGAAGACCTATATGGACGGTATCCCCGTCTCGTACGAGGAAGCTGCCATCGTGGATGGTGCGCCCGCCTGGCGAGTCGTGACCGAAGTCATCCTCCCGCTTTCGAAGGCGGGGCTGGCAACAGTGTTCATCTTCACGTTCCTGACCGGCTGGACCGAGTTCGTCGTCGCACAGACCCTGCTATCGACTGAAAACTACACACTCCCGGTTGGCCTGTTCTCACTTGTCAGCGAGTATTCAGTTCCCTGGGCACGATTCTCAGCATTCGCGCTGACGTTCGCCACGCCGCTTGCGCTCGTGTATCTATTTGCTCAGCGGTATATCGAGGGCGGGCTCTCGTTCAGCGGGATGGAAGGCTGACCAACCTGTTTTCACGTACGATTCACGTCTCAACGCTACACCACTGTATCGCGATTTCACAGCCGTGAGGCCGTGAAGGAGGTCACTACTGCAGCGAGCATGATCAGGCGCCTGTGGGATGTGACCGTGAAGGTTGGATGTATGCTAGATTAGAGATTCCGCAACGCACGCAGATCTCCTCTTTCAACCGCTTCGCGCAAACGCCTCAGTTCAGCAAGGTATGCACGCTCAACTCTCCGCGGTGCATATTGAATCAAACCAGATGGGCTGACATTTGCTCTCATTCGGTTCCTCAGTGCTCTCTGGGATAGACGCCGTGTCCTGCTCTCGCCACCCTGTAACTGACGCGTGCGGTATACAACTCCCTGCAGGTCTCCAGACCGTGCCTTCTGAAGCAGTCTGGCACTCATCGGATCTCCGAGAATCTCTAGCTGTGCTATCTTTTGTCCCACCCACTCGTTCGACATCTGAACAGCTCGTCCGGAAGCAAGTCGGGAAGATCCGCCTTTGTGTTCGATAACGAGTAATTTACTCCCGCGAGTTCCGATGTCATCAATCCCTCGGCCGAACTCTGGAATCCATTGCTGTGGAGTATTCCAATCCTCGATTGTGATGTTCTCCCTCAGGGCTCGAGCACGGCCACCCTCGACTCCCATGTCGTGGGACTCTCGTATCCTTGCATTCCTCTCGGTGGCTCTACTTGGTCTATCTTGTCCGCGTCTGATGCGCTCGACCTCAGCAGGTGAGCGTTGGCGATGTGACCCAGAAGACGTTCCAACAGTACCTGATATTTGCCCTGAGGTCGCAGCCTCGTCGCCTCTAATTCCTGTGCGTCGATCCAGATCCCTCAGTGCTCTTTGGGGATCAGTTTCCGCCAATTTCTGAAAAGCCTCCCACTCTCGTCCAGTGTAATGAAGATCCTCTGGAGAAATATCGTTATCGTACATCCATTCTAGTCGCTCCCGGAGTCATTGTTCCGCTGCTGTGCGTGCACCACTAACTCCTGGGGAATCTCCTTCCATTTCGTCCGCCACCGACGATGAGTCCGGCTCCGGCTCCGACTCCGGCTCAGGTGTTCGTCGAGATGGGCTCTCACTCTCGACACTACGAGACGGCGACACAGCCTCTTCAGGGAATTCCCCACCGCGAACCAATTCGGGCGTATTGGGAACATGAGATGGCTCGGGAATCGATCGACTCGTGGTTCCTCCAATCTCCCCAACATTCTCTACAACTTCTCCTGTCGATCGCATTCCACCGGCTACTTCGTCTGCCGCACTCGTTCCCCGGCGCAACAGCCTCGACAGCCCGGGAATCCGCTCCATAAACTCGCGAACAGCGCGAACTAGCTTCCCGCTATATCGGACGGCCTGCCCAGCACCGACGATTCCGCGTGCAATCCACTCCTCTGGGCCAAGGAACATCAACGCGATCTCTACGATGACACGTCCTGCGATTTCGCCGACTGTCTGTCCTTTCATGAACGTCGACCGACGCATGAAGTCCTCGTGGAACCACGACCCGGACTGATTGCCTGCGATTCTACCCAATTCGGCCCCATGAACGGTGAAGAATGCTGGATCGTTAGCGATGGCTTGGAGTAGCTCTTGCAGTCCGATTACGATCTGTCTCGCTTGCTCTAGCTGCTGGCGCCGTCTCTCTCCGTGTTCCGGGTCGGTGAGGTATCGGATCGCCTCCTCTCCCCCGAGTCGAACCCACGTCAGTGGAGAAGTGTACTGGACAAGCTGAAGGGTCTGAGCGATGCCTAATACATTGTCCCAGAGTTGTTCCCCTGCTCCAACCGCTGTCCCGAACTGAATACCAAGGTCGAACGACACCGGGTCAGCTGTTACCTCTAGCCGGAGGCGCTCATAGTCGTTCGATGGGATTTGCTCGCAGCTGCAGATAGAAACGTGGTAAATGCGCTGCCTGCAAGGCCAGCACCCATAGCAGCGCGTTCATCGGCGCCACTCAGTAGATCGGTCGGCGCGGGGAGAACCCCTTCGCGCTGTAGACGTGCAATCTCGTTCACGGTTAGATCGCTTTCGATACCGAGGGACTGTCGCTCGGCGAGTTCGGTTTCCAAGCGGCGGAGGTTTTCGTCCGCCGCGGCAATCTCCGGAGACGATTCCTGTGGCTGCTCGAGTCGCCACTGACGTACTGACTCAATTTCTTCGCTGAGTTCCTCTCCGGTGAATTCCCCGGGGTCCTGCGTCGTTCGCGTTGCCTCAGGAAGAGTCGGAGCGGTGTTCGTCTGCGCACTCGGGCGTCCCGTCAGTCGTTGTAGTTCCGCTAGTAACAAGTCTCGCTGCGCGTGCAGCATCTCCATCTCCACTGGTGAGGGCGACCCGTTAAAAATACGGTCTTCTATCTGTTGAAGCTCTGTCTGAATCTCCTCTCTGGTAAGTCCTTGACGTTGAATCGCTGGCGGTGTGGAGCTTGATACCCCTACAAAACCAGACGACGATAAGATTTGGCGACTCGCTCGATCGGCTTCGCTCTCCAGCGACGCCGAGCGGTTGACTTCCTGTGGCTTCCCGGTTGGAGGCAGACGATGTTGTTGAACGACATGAGTCAGTTCGTGGGCAATTAGGGAGCGATCGCTTGCCGACGCGTTCGACCCAAGCCAAATATCATTGCCGAATGAGAAGGCTCTAGAAGCTAACATTCGGTTCGCCTCCTCTGCCGGCTTACCATCGTGAAGCCTCACGTCGTTGAAATTCTCCGTGAAGCGTTCTTCCATTAGTGTCCGAAGCCCCACTGGAATCGGCTTTCCGGTCGTTTTCCCGAGAAATGGATGAACCTCAGAGGGAAGGTCTCTTCTATCGGTTCTTTCAGTCGGTGCTGTAGATTACGCCCTCTGTTTCACAGCCCGCTGAACCGCTTGATTTCCGAGTGTCTGTTGCGTTCGAACAAAGGGATGTCCCTCCTTCACCGCTGCACTGACTCTACCATGCCGCTTAGTGTCCGCCTCCGACTGGGACGTTCGAGGTGACGCCGGGTTGCGTGCTTCTTTTGCTGTTTTGTTTGAATCTTTCACGATTGCTTCCGTCTCATTTAGTTGTCTCAACTCCCTCCTACTGTCTCTGCCCTTGATACTCCCGAAATCCCTGCCTCTGACCAGCTTTCCGTTCTTGTGCACATCCCGCTGCGTCACCCAGAGGACACCATGGAAGTGAACCACAACCAACCCCGGTCTATGAACGTCGTCGATTTCTTTCGATTGAACCTGGCGACGGTGTCCTCTCTGTCTTCGATCTAGGTGGTTGCATTCTCTAACGTCGAATCTGTCGCCTTGGCCAGGGCTGCTTGATTCAAAGCTTTTTATCAAGTCTGTGGATGTCTATCTAATTCTGTGAGTCGATATTCACACCTCTATTTGTCTGCTGTTTGTAACTAAGTCAGACAGAGTATATATGCCCCCAACCAAATTAAGATTATCTCAATTTTCTCCGATCGGTTTTCTTTTTTGTTAAGTATACCGTACACCGTTGAACGATTGTCTGCTTACTCAGTCGATGTCGTTTGGATTGCAAGTATGGAGATAATCGTCGAAAGATGGCTGCTGCGACCGTGATTCTCGGTGAAAAATCGAGACGACTCGTATGACGAATTCGGCGACGCCTCTTCGAAGTATTCGATTATAATTTGAGCAGTAAGCTGCAATCAATAGTGGCATTGTTGTCATTGGTGCCATTGCTAGCAATGATATCACGGACAGCAAGGATTGGAATGTCGACACTGAAACCACCTTCCGAGACCGTGTCACTGCTCGCCCACCTTCGAGAAGTACCGTTCCATCTACCTACTACGATGCTCGCGACGGATATACACAGATTTACGACCAGTACTGTCGACCATTCAGGATTGCCAACTGGCCTGCAACACCGGACTCACAGTTTCCCTGCTACCGCTATCGAGAGGACGTATTCATCCCAACGTGAACGTGAAACTAGACGGTGCCGACGGCACCGTTGCTGATGAACATAGCGACAGACACCAGACGATCTCAAACCGTTGGTTGCGCTGGCATTAAGGGTCGTAGTCGAAAGAATATACCTCATGTACCCCTACCTGAGGTGATTAATTATTGGGTGAGTAAGGATATGTGCTTTCTGCAACTGGTTCAAAAAACAGCAAATACCGTTCCGAATGCTCCACTGAGAGCGATAGCTGCTTCATCGCCAACTCCTTCCCAGTCGGTATTCCAAATTCGCTTCGTCGTTCCAACGGCCACCCCCCGCTCCATACAAGTTGGTTTTTGCCGTTACGGAATTGCCGAAGTGTAGTCGTCCGCCGACTCACACCATCGAACACCATTTTCGATGCCGTTACAGTATTCGGCGTTAGGCCTTCGAATGCCGTTACGCCCGCAAATGCTGTACACAACCACGCTACTCACTGATTAGCATTTTTGCGGGGAATATCATAGAAGGTAATCGAAATGAGTAGGATTCGGTCGTTCACGTTGAATCTATAGACGTACCACACACCCGGCACATGTCTGGTTGCCAACCCACCGTGGTAACGACCGGCTGCTCCTCCCGACAATGGGCACAATATTCTGTTCCACCAGACATACAAACTCTATATCAACTTTGATTATAATAAATGATTCCCCCAAATGATTCAGATCATCTAAATTTTGTATATCCACGTATCCAACATTAGTGGCTGGTATGCTCTGAGGTAAATAACACGACCGCAACGCCACGAACGCCGCCTAGGAAAACGTTTGGCCACAATAGTGTGGTCGTGAGCGAACTGCCCATGTATGAAAAAGCCACATCAACGTGGGAGGAACGCTTCAGACCAAGCATCAACCGATCTAGACCGGTCAGCGATAAAATAGACCGAGAGAGCGACCATCTACTGGGCAGGGGGTGGAAGGGGTGGAAGTTGCGACGCCCCAGTCGTGGTGAAACTCCATGGTGAGTCGATGGTGGCAAATCGGTTTGACTGGGGCGTCTCCACGACAGACACGTGTGGTGCCTATTGACGTTTCACTCTTGGTTTGCCTGTGCTTCGTACAACCATTCCAGTGGTATGGGGTCGCGGAGTCATTCCATCGTTGACAACCGACCCAGATAGACCAAGACTAGGATAGCGGAAAATAATTATGACCAATCTCTCAAAACACGATTGCATGTGATCGGAAGTCCAACCGATACCGAAATATTGTACCACTGGCCTATCGCTTGACCCCCGCCTGAATACGATAATATACGCTACTGGTCCTTCTTGAAAGATTGCGGGGCAGACGCAGTCTCGAAAACACGAACGAGACGCTGCATTCTGTCGGGATCGTACTGCGTCAGGTCATACCGGTTTCCGTTGTTGCGATCGCTGTAGACACCGATCACGTCCAACTCCACGAGGAGCGAAAGCATGTTGCCGAGCATTTGGGGCGAGATCCGAGGAGACTCGAGGATTTGTGCCAGTTGGGCTGTCGATGGGTAGTTGCGTGGACATGCCTCGAGAACGTGCTGAACAGTACCGCAGTAAGCATGCAACAACCCGTACTGTGACGGCTGCGTTTCGTTTATCGCTGCGAGTTGGGGCCGAAGCGGTGGGGACACAACTATATTATTATATATCCATATATTAAATTTTGTTTTTCACATACTCATATACTATACTCTGGGATGATAATAACCAAATTGGTGGTCCCGATTTACAGGAAAAGCAGGCCAAGTACCTCGGGGTCACGTCCCGAGGCGGTCGCCACGGTTATAAAATTATAGTATTCTAATCCAATCGACATGGTGCGTAGGGTGGGAAGAAATTCGATATGGGAATTTTTGGGAGCATAGTGGATGCAAAGCACGAACATCAATTCGATGAGGTTCGGCAATGGAGTGAAGAAATCGGCTCCGTAAGTTCTGCTCCTGTCTTCCGGATGAAACCTCGATTTGAACAACAGGGTCTGCTATAGCCAAAAACGGCTACCCTCAGACGGTCTCGAGGTCGTATGTGTCGGTAAGCTTTTGTCGATCGATTTTCCCAAGACTCGTCGTCGGTAACTCCGTCGTTATCGTGTAGTGAGCAGGACGTTTATAATCCGCAAGCTTTTGCTCACAGAAGTCACGCAACTCAGCCTCGGTCAGATCAGCATCCGCCGTTGGACTGATGAACGCATGACCGACCTCGCCCCATTGTTCATCGTGTACTCCAATCACAGTTGCCAACTGGACGTCTGGATGGTCGGTTAACACGTCCTCAATTTCCGGCGGATAAACGTTGTAGCCGCCGGAGATGAACATATTCTTCTTTCGGCCGTGGAGGCGTAGTCGTCCATCTTCGTCAAGCGATCCGATATCGCCCGTTTGGATCCACTCATCATCAACGAACGCCTCCTTCGTCTGCGCATCATCGAGATAACGTTGCATGACGCCATCGCCACGAACGACGACTTCCCCACTCTCACCATCCGGCAGAAATTCACCATCGTCATCGATTGTTCGTACCTCGAAGCCAGGGAACGGTTTTCCAGTCGCCGCCACTAGTTGCTCGACACTGGCACCGAGCTCGGTCAACGTCACGAACCCACCGGTTTCTGTGAGCCCCCACCCGGTGGCAGCATGGTCAGCAGCGTCGGCCATCCCACCGAGAATCTGTTGCGTCGGCGCTTGCCCCGCAACAACTGCCACCCGCAAACTAGAGAGATCGGTCGTTTCGTAGTTCGGGTGGTCGAACAACATCCCCCACATCGCGGGCACATTGCCGACGAAACTGATCGATTGCGTCTCGATGAGTTCGAGTGCGGCTTCAGGATCGAACGCATCAAGAAGGACGGTCTCGCTTCCGCTGACGATTGCTGTTCCGACGAGTTCGGTCGCCCCGCCGACGTGGTTTGTCGGCAGATGCGCGAGGATAGTATCGTCGTCCGTAATATCCCAGACACTGCTGATGGCAGTCCCCTGGAAGACGACATTTCGATGTGTGAGCACTGCACCTTTCGGATCGCCTGTTGTCCCACTGGTGAAGACGACGAGAAGTGGGGTATCAGGGTCAGTACACCCGTTGGCATCATCGTCAGCTATCCGCTCCCCAGCACTCGTTACGACACTCCATTCGTAGTCCCCAGCAGACGGGAGAGCAGTCTCAAATCCTGACTCATCGACCCAGTATTTCGTTGGGATATCGTCGAAGCCTGCCACCTCGTTGAATATGGCCGTGAAATCAGTATCACGATAGTGTGCTGCGCCAACGAATGCTGCAGGATCTGTTTCCGCTAATACGTGGGCATGGTCTGCTGGTGTTCCTCTGAGGTCGAGTGGGACTATTGTTGCGCCGAGTTTTGCCACACCGAGATAAGTGACCAAATACTGGGGCGATTGCGGAAACAGCGTTGCCACATACTCACCGGGTTTCACACCATTGTCTGCAAGATAAGCCGCAACACGGCCTGCAGCCTCATTCAGTTGTGCCCACGTCCCTTCCTCTGCTGTCGCGTCACGAAGACCGAGTGGCGTGTATGCATAGGCACGCTCATCCGGTGTTGCTGCGGCTTTGCGCTCGACATACCAATGGAAGAGTCCTGATCGTGAATCAGTTCGGTCGTAGTCGTGTGTATATGCTGGTGGCATGGTTACTGTGTTGCGGCACGTGTTTTCATCAGTAGATTCGTTGTGTACGTGACGACCTGCTCGTCGTCCTGGTTTCTCCCGCGGATATCGAGCGTCACGATCCCTGATTGCGCATTCCGGTCGCGTTTCTCGCGAACTTCAGCCGTGAAATGGACGGTATCGCCGATGAATACCGGTTGTCGGAACCGAATCTCATCCATTCCAGCATTTGCGCGGATGCCGGTCGGTTCGTTCCCGTACAGGAGACCTTCAGCCAATCCGAGGAGGAACGTTCCCTGGACGACTCGCTCTCCAAACTCTGTCTCGGCAGCGAATTCTGCGTCAGTATGGATTGGGAGCCAACACCCGGTCGTATTCGCATATCCAACGACGTCTGACCCGGTGATCGTGCGGCCAATTGTGGTTGCTGTCTCACCAACCTCGATTTCGTCGTAAAAGCCAGCTAGTAACTGGTCTGGCATAACTGTACATCTGTTCAAACTTACTATAGTGTACCGTTCGCGGTTATTTACGATGGAGAGCGGCTCACTAACACTGTGCTGTATTTCCAGCGACGAGAACGAGCGGATCGTCACTATTGACGGAGTACACGACGTTTCGCCGATTGAGCCACGCGTCGTATTCTGTTGCACTTACCGTCGCCGGCGATGCCGGCGATAACTGTGCACCGACCGTCGTCCACGATCGCTGTGCGACAGTCGGGCAGTTCGGTGGGGCAGTCTCTCCACGCACCCATTCGTAAATCGGCGTGTACCGAGCAGTGGGGCCAGCATAGTAGCTCGACGCAAGCGACGCGATATGCCCGTCGCTTGCCCACTGACTCGGGACGTGGTGTGCAGCAAACGTCGTCGTCTGGAATTCGGCCGGCGACACTGTCGATTGTGCTGGCGTGGCTGAGAGACCAATGAAAGCGAGCGGTGCACTGATGATGAGACAGAGCGCCAGGAGGGGAACGATCGCCCGCCGGAACCCACAGAATCTGGCGGATGGGCGCGACCGTCGACGACAGATACCGACAGCAGCGAGTGCGGCGAGAATCGCGATAGCGACGTGGAGATACACCTGCCCGCGAGTAGCGATGGCATGATAGTCGACAACGAGCTTGCCGCTCAGCGCGAATTCGACGAGGACAAGCGGCCCGAACAGGAGTGTGATCGTGATGTCGTCCGATGCAGATCGCTGCGACGCGTATGGCGCTCCCCAGACAGCGACGAATCCAACGAGTGCCAACGGCGCGGTCAGCATCACTGCAAGCGGTTCTGTGCGTGCAGTTCCGGGGAAAATGGCCAGGAACAGGTTCGCAATGACCACAATCCCAGCAGCGATGAGCATCGTACTGAGAACGACGCGTTGTACGGTCGCAGTCGTCCGCGGAAGCCAGACGGTCAGTGCGACGAGGATGATGAGCCACGCAACGAACAGCCCCGGCAGGGAAGCCACTCGTCCGATGACACCGAGTTCGGCGATTGGGGAATAACCACTCAGATACGTCCAATACCCGACGAGGATGCTCCCGCCGAGGAGACTACCACGAATGGTAGGGCTGTAGAGCGACGAGGCGAACATCGCCGTCACGACGAGGGCGCCAATGATTGCCGCCATTGTATGCGTAATCGGCAGGAGCCCGACCAACAGCACCGAGAGACCTGCCCATCGGAGTTGTCCAGTGTGCACTGTTCGGTGGAACACGATTGCAAGGACGATAACGAAGAGCAGGCCGAACACGTCGCTTGTAGCCGCGATTGAATGACTGAGATAGATACCATCGACTGCGAGGAAGACTCCCGCGAGGATCGCGGTCTGTCGAACGTATTTCGGCTGCCATCCGAGTCGTTCTGCCGAGCGTTTTGCGATCGCAGCGACAGCAAGACATGGAATAGAACCAACGACCGCAATCAATGGCTGGGTGATAGCGAGCGGGTCAACACCCGTTACGGTGCTAATCGTGGCGACAAACGTGGTGAACACGAACTCGTCGGGGGTGAGTCCTGCGTTCGTCGGGAGAGAGCCACTCGCGAGACTCTCCTGGGCGAGCGCAATGAAGTGATAGCTGTCGACCCCGTACGGGAGGGGTGTCCAATAGAGCGGCAACGTCCGCATTGCGACAGCGACACAAAGTAGCGCGAGTATCGAGATGACGAACCGACGTCCCTTCCGAATCCGTCTTATTTCGCGATGGACTGGCGACTGTCTGCGCTGGCCCCACGGGCTCGTGGGGAAGTGCCCGACCGCTCGAGTCGTGATCATCCCGATAACAGCTGCTCGAGAACGTATCGTCTCGACGACCACCGTCGGACTGGTACGAAATACCGCCGCCGTGGCAAAGGCAAGAATGGCGAATATCTCGGTGAGCGACCAGCGCGTGAGCAACTGATATCTCATGCATTCACCTGCTGGTAGGTGGATTGACTGACGAAACGTGGGGAGTCGTTCGCCTTAGGTGGAAAATTGGGGAGAGAGATAGGGACAAAAATGATCCGCCGTTCCACTGGAGAGCGACCGAACGATCGCAGACCTACCGGAAGGGAACCAACGTTTGGGAACATTCGAGCTGAACACCTATCTTATCAGGTAATAAAGGTTTTTCATATAAAATAGAATATTTAGAAATTTATTATTTCTGGTATAACAAATATACATGAAATGATATTTCTAGTCTTTTCGCTATTCTGACCCCTCCACCGGTCTTTTCGCCCAATACTAGCACTTCCACTCTATTTTCTGTCATTATTATTCCCATTTCCGATAGGTTAAAACCAGACCAAAACATGGTCGAAATTGTGCACGTGGTATGCGGTCTCTGAGTAGGGATATCTGGTTCGTCAGAGAGGCGTCTCAGACCGCCTCAACTGGGCCCGAAAGACGGTTTCAGAACCGCCACGAGTCCAACGGCCTCGAGAGTGGTTTCTCGATGCAGTCGACTTACTCGAGGACTGTTGACCGACGACGCGGTAGCAAGCTGTGGATGGGGGTGGTTCTCCGATGAGAGGACGCCGTACGTATCGACAGTTGCTACTCGTTCGCTGGTCACGCCGCGACAAGCTTACAGTCGGTATCATCGCTGTGACGAGCGCGTTTCTGGTGGGCGCGACGCTGTTGTTACTCGCCATGAGTTCTCAGACGGCCGCAGTGGCGTTTCAGTACACGAACTCGATGTCGGTCTCCCACTACGATGATCTTTCTGCGGCCGAGGATGCGGCATCACCGTCAGATATCGTCCTTCCCACCGCGACCGTGACCGTCAACGGTTCCGAGAGTCGAGTCGTCGGCGTTCCCGATTCGGCGCCGACGGTGTTGTCAGAGTTATCCGTCTCGTGGAAGACGGCTCGTATTCCACCGCCTCCACAGGACGGTTTCGTAAAGGGGTCAGTCGCCGAGCCGAGAACCCGTCAGTTCGAGGGCTCAGCCCACAGCGTTCGTCTCCAGGTGGTTCCATACACGGATTCGGACTCGATCTTCCCCCACTCGTGGTACGTTGGGACGCCATCGACCGTTCGATCGCTTGGTGTCGACGGTGCGTTCGTCGTTCATACCGATGGATCGGGCGGCGGGCTCCAAGATGGCAAACAGGCGGGAACGATGAGCCCCTCGCTGTTTCCGTACTTTCTGACGGGCATTCAGGGCATCGTCCACGTCCTCCTGACGGTCACTATTGGGGCGTCTATCCTCATCATCATCGTTCTCTATAACGTGACGAAAATGAGCGTGCGAAACCGACTCTCGACGATCCAGCTTATCCGGTCGACGGGTGGGACGCCGCGTCAAATCCTCATGCTGTTCGGTATCCGTGCCGGAATGATCGCTCTCGTCGGCGTGCTGCTCGGCTACGCGATCGGTGTCGTCGTGACGCGGTTCCTGGTCAATGCGGTCGTTTACGCTGGCGTCCCGATCTCGTTGAATCCGACCGTGACGGCCGAGAGTATCCGTGTTATCGCACCGATTTTCTTTGGGTTCGTGTTTGTTGGGGCAGAGGCTGGCGTGGCTGCTGCGTGGCCCACGGTCACGCAATCACCTGCCAACTTAACCACATCTGAACGCACCCCAATACAGCCAGCCACGAATACTACACATCTCGGTCGCCTCCGAGCAGCGTTCACGACGACGCTCCTGAATTGGCGTGCCATCGTTCCGGCCACCACGACGCTCACGATCTTCGCTCTCATCATCCTGCTCTCCGGGTCACTGGTCGGTGCACTCGCACCGCTGGCGAGTTCCTCGAGTGGAACCGTTTCAGAACCGGGAGCGCCGTACCCGATGGCGAGTCGAATCGACGCACAATACGCCTCTGTCCTTCGCTCGCAGGGACTCGTGGCCAGTCCCGAGATTTTGCTCGTCCAAGTCAAAGATGGGAAGCCGTTTCTCGTCCGGGGGGCGGAGTATGCACCCTTTGCAGCCGTTTCAGAAGCCTCGCTAATTCGAGGGCGAGAACCAAATTCGAAGTACGAAGCGGTTATCGGTCGTGATCTCGCGGCAACGCTCGACATCGGCATTGGGGATTCGATCACCATTGGGGGCTCGACCTCGCCGTCCATGACGCGTGTGGCGATCATCGGCATGTATCAAGCGCCGGGCATGCTTGACGACCAACTCGTCGTCCCACTGCCGACCGCACATGACCTTTCAACGAAACCAGGGACCGTCCAGTTCATCCGGACGGCTGGCGGCACGCCGAACCTGTCGCAGTCAGGAGCTGTATCCGATACCGGAATCGCTGTCACCGGGATCAAACTGCCCACGAGCGTGACGACACAACGACCGATTCCCGTCGAAGTCGACGTCCAGAACTTCGAGACCACCGAACAGACGCGTCGACTCACAGTTCGTGCGGGGAAGGCCTCGGAGTCGCGGGTGCTTACCCTCGGCCCGAATCAACAGCGACGAATCACGATTCCGATCGAGATGAACCAGACGGGAACGCACGTCCTTCGTGTGGGGTCGCAAACGAGACGTATCACCGTCTATCGACAACTACCACTGTCTCTGGCGACTGTTCCTGATGCGGCACCGCCCGACGCGGTAATGGCCGTTCCTGTGACGACTGTAGATGGCGCTCCGGTCTCTGGTGCGTCGGTACAGCTTGGCGAGCAAACAGTGCAGACGAACGACCGTGGGATTGCACCTGTCCAGATTCCATCTGACAGTGGCTCGTTCAACCTCACGGCAAGCAAGGGCAACAGAACACAGACGAAGCAACTCACTGTCTCGACGGATGCAACACAGACGTTGGTCGCGACGATCGACGTCCATCCGAAAGTCGCAAGCGTCTACTCTCGTCCAACTGCCGAAGTGACGGTACTCAACCCGTGGTCTCGTGAGTTCACCCGTCAACTGACAGTCGTCAACCCGTCAGGATCTCAAACACGAACCGTCACGCTCGCACCGCGGAATGTGTCGACGCTCGATATCCGCGTTGGCAGGATGACACCAATAACGGGGCTGACTGCCCGTTCGGACCGTTCCTTCAATTCGCTGAATTTTGCTTTGAGTTGCATTTTGTTTCTCCGTGTCGAATCTCATTCGGAAAGTGGAAACGGTTAAACCCACGGGAGACCAACATATTCGATGTTGGTGCGTGTGCCAGTGCGCGTCCCGTGCGCAACCGTACCACATTTTCCATATCGAGATTTCGACCTATCATGCTCCAATGCATACCACCTTTATGAATCTTTACATTGATATATACAGTCTAAAATCTAATAAATTTCTAGCTTGATAAAATATCGACAGCTTGGCAGAACAACCGCGCTAGTACCTTCCAAACGGCTCATGCTGGATTCGCTTGGCTCGTTGATAGTCTGCTCGTCTCCTGCACGTATTCGTATATTTTCTATTAGTAAACTACTCCCCTCCTCAGTAATAATACTGCAGGTTCGTTCACCGAACAAAAGGCCGGTGTAACACCCAATTAACCAAGTCGATTGTCAACTAGTATCAATTTGCACAGTATGATGATAGTAGACAAACAGACGTTGTTTCGAATACGAAACAACACGAGCAAAAATCGAGGCGCTGTTACAAAGCCCACTCAGATGAGTTCCCCAATCACCCCGGAAGGAACCTGGAGGCAGTGAGCCATGCAAGAACACTCCAAACAGCAGTTCGAAGGGAGTCCCATCTCCCGCCGGACGTTCGTCCGACTATCGGCCGCAACGGCCGGCGCACTCGCACTTCCTGGGAATGCCATCGCGGACGTATCCTCGTCGAAGTTCACCGATATCTACGCCTACATCGTCAATCACGTCGACGAGGAGTTCGAGATTCCAACGCTCCTCTTGCTCGACGATGCAAGCGGGTTTGCCGCGCTCGAAAACCGTGGACTTGACCCCGTGACCACGACCGAGCCCAGTGTGGCCGCATATGTCTCCCTCACACGCGACGAGGCGACCGACGTGGCCACCATAGAACAGGTGAGCCAATTTCGGTTCTCCCCCGGTTCCAATCCGTTCTGGCTGCTCGATCATTATCCACGCGGGGTGTTCCCGGACACTCACGACGCGGTCGACTACATCGACTACGAGCAGATGATCGACGGAATGGGTCACCTCCAATCCCAACACGAGAATCGCCTCCGATTCTACGGGATAGGAGAAAGTCCAGGTCACTACAACGCCTTCCTCGGGACCGATGATCCAAAGGAGGTGTACGTCGCCGAAGTCACCAACGACATTCACGACGAGGAAGCCTTCAAAGCAAAGGAAAAGGCACTGTTCGTCCTCTCGATTCACGGTGACGAGCGATCAGGCGCCGAAGCTGGCACCCGGTTCATCGAACAGGTACTCGAGGGAGCAGAACCCGAAATCGAGGCGCTCCTTGACGACGTGGTGCTGGTGTTCGTCTATGCGAACCCGGACGGCTGGGTGTCGCGGAATCCCCAGTACAACCTCATCGATGAACTCGGTCACAACTCCTTCAAACGACAGACCGCAACGGGTGTCGACCCCAACCGCCAGTACCCGACAAACGGGTGGATCAACCCAGGCTATCATCCGGCAGAACCGAACGGGTTGAATCTCGTCGACGATGACCCTGGCATCGACGCCGACGTCACATCGGAGTACACAGAGACCGTCCCTGACTCACTCGCAATCGTCGAGCACCTCCGCACGTACGACAACCTGCGCGTGGGATCGGACCTGCACGGCAAGTTCTGGTCGAGTGACTTTATCAACGGACTCATCGTCAACGATCAGTACGACCACGACCAATTCCACGACCTCTACGAGTGGAATCTGCGAACCCAGACGCGGGTTGACTCAGCACTGAGCGGTCTCTTAGAAGAACACCAAAGCGACTTCGAAGATCTGAACCAGCGGTATGGGTACCCCGGAGCGCCTGTCCCCGACGTGGCGTACTCGTATGGGACGATCCTCGACACCATCGGCTACACGACGACTGGGACGCTCATCTCCTGGATGAGCCAGCCCGAGGAACAGGGCGGGCTCGGCATGCAGATCATGGCCCACGAGATGGGCTGGGACAACCGGATATTTGAGCGCCGGCCGTACGAACCGTGGCTCACGAACCTCTGGGTCATTGGCTACCAAGAGGTCATCCGGGCCACCACCGCCCACGCCGTGCGATCCGTGCAAGGGACAATCGAAGCGGACACAAAAGCGGCCTATGTAACGACGGACGCACTCACACGGTCGTCAAATGACCTGACGACGGTTGGCAGCGACCGACGGCAGTTCACGACAACGCTGACTGTAAGCCCACAGTGGCAATCAACCTCGTTCGACGTTCCATCGCAAGCACAGTCACTCTCGGTCACCGTAAGTCCAGACGGGAACGCAGTCGCCCAGCTTCGGAATCCAGGCGGGCAGGTCGTCCGATCGTTCAACTCAACAGCCGCAGGAATCGACGACCAGGCCAAGCAAACAGCTGAATGGACGGTGCTGAATCCCGCTGCAGGCGAATGGACAGTCGCCGTGAAGACACAGGGCGGGCAAACGACGACTGCGACAGTGACCGTCACAACCCTGTTGACCGAGGGTGACGACGATGTTGCCACGCCAGATCCCGTGGAGGTGCTTGGCTACCAGCAGCGTGGCTACACGGTATCACCGCTTGCGTACTTCGAAGATTATCGCGACTACCTCTCACGCTCAGGGAACCTCGCATCGGCGACCCATGACCAGGGTTGGTCAGACGGAAATCGATCTGACGATGCTACCCTGATGGACGGAGTGACAGTCACAGACATCGCGAACGGCGCTCTTCTCAACGGACCGAATTCACTTGCCGTCGAGAATCTCGTTGTCACCCACGCTGAAGGAATCGATACTCCCGCCTACGTTGATGCGATCGACCGATTCGTCGAGGCGGGCGGGAATCTCGTCGTCACCGACCGCGGTGTGGGGCTCCTCGGTGTGCTGGAGAACTCGCTCGCTGCTGGGATTGGCCCAGCAGATATCGACGAGATCACGATCTTCAGTGCGTTCCTCGGTGAGCGGAACGATGACCATCCACTCCTCGCAGATACGCGGCCGATCCAGCGCGAACTGTGGAAGCCAGCGCCGCTTGGCTACCCGATCACCTTCTCCGGTGAAGCACCGATGACTGTCGTCGATGTGGATGCCTTCGAGCAGGCGAATGGGACAATTGCGGGAATAACGTACGCGAACCCGTTCTACGGAACGTCTCCGTACGTGGGCGCGGGGTCACTCACCCGTCACGATGGGACGGGAATCCACGTGATCGGTGGCCTCCTCCCGCCAGCGAACCAGTCCCACCTCCATCCATTCGGAATGCTCGAGTACACGCCAACGTTCCTCGGGCATACCATGCTGACAAATGCGCTTGGATTCGTTCAGAACAGGTTCGTCGACGGCGACCTCACCGCCAGGTTCGGCGACTAATCCTCCCTACGGCATCTTTCCGAGTAAATAAGCACTGTCACTAAATCATCAAACACGTCGTTGGTACCACACTCGGTCAAATGAGTGTCGTCCTCTTTCGCTGAGCGTGATGCTGAGGCAATCAGCTACATATTAATGGGAAGAAATATTGAATACACGTCTTGCCCTCGTGCTTCTCGCTGGATAGGAACCACTCACCACGTATATTCACTCATACGGCGTTATAGATAGTGACCATGCCGATAAACATCACAAACATCCTCAAGCAAGGCTACAGTCGAACCACCAAGCGGAATGGACTCATGCTCATGGGGATCATCTTCGTCATTTCCGTGCTCAACGGCGTGTTGGGAATCGGTATCAGCCGATGGGTCGCGATGCAACGGTTTACTCCGGGTGGTGTCCAGGCAGAGCCAATACTGCTCGTCCCGCCATTCGTCGGCGGTATCGTCTCGTTCGTGCTAGGAATCACGTTGCTCGTCGTGAGCATTACAGCCATCCGTGTGTTCGTGAGCGATGAGACCGAACGCCTCCCCCGTGAGTACTTTACTCGAAATATGGTCTGGGCCGCGATCAACTTCATCGTCGGTGCGATCGTCTTCGGGATTATCGTTGCACTGGGCTTCGTCGCGTTGATCATCCCGGGAATCTTCCTGCTCGTGACGTTAGCCTTCTGGACGGTCTACGTGGCCGTCGAAGATCAGAACTTCATCACGGCATTCCGGAGCAGTTGGGGATTGACCCGAGGGTACCGCCTCACCCTGTTCGTGCTGGGCGTGGCAGTGATGCTCATCACGATACTCGTGAGCATCGTCTTTGGGCTCGGTGAACTCGCAAGTGGGAGTCTCGCTGGCGACATCGTCGCATTGGTGTTCGCACAGGCGGCCAGCGCAATCACGACGGTCTTCTCGACCGCTGTGCTCGCGACAGCCTACACCGAACTCAAAACGCAGGATGATGAGGAACGCGGTGAACCGACAACTGAAGAATCGCCCGCTGGCAGTCCTGCTGCCTGAAACGGTTTTTTCGAATAGTACTGTTTCTCGTCACTGGCGGTCAGTGAATTACTGCGGGCTATCAAATTCAGGCGTAAGTGTCCATGACGCTAGCCGCCTGATTCGAATCGGAATCGAAGTCGCGGATCACGAGGGAGAGATGTGAAAACGCTGAACCGGAAATTCACGACGCCCCGGTCGTGGCAATCTCGATGGCAGTGGTGGCGTCTAATCGTGGCGACCGGGGCGAATTGGATGACAGGCGTTCGCTAGCGGTTGGTGAGAGTTCGCTCGTGGTTTACTGGTGATGCGTGTTCGTCCCTCCCGCGAAAGGGAGGGTAATGGGATACGGAGCCGGTAGCTACCGACCCAAGTCAACCAAGAGTAGATTGATGAAAAGTCATTGTGACCAATCTCTCAAAATATGATTGGGGATAGTTGAACAATACATACAATTGATCCAATTTCCAAGATAGTCAGAACTGTCCACGAACGTAGAAAGCAGCGTGAATCAAGAGTATATTGTTCGCAATATATTTAATTCCTTAACCCCACATATTTTTATGACTCTATTTGCTGAAATCGTAGACCATCTCATTGCAGTATTGATCGTCGGTCTCGTCAGTCGAGCGTGCTGGAAGCTCATCCAAAACCCTGAGAAGAACCATCGAGAGCTCGTGCCAGCCTGGGAACGGCGAGTGACAACTGTCGTCGGTGTTCCACTGCTATTAGTCGGCCTCTCGACGATGGTCGATGGCCCGCTCGCTGTTTCGTTTAATGCACTAACACTCACCCTTCTCGGAGCTGTGCTGTCAGCCTACCCCGATTTCACGCCGTCGGGAGCAGCGTGAAACCCCATTAACCGCGTCCACACTGAATTGACCTCCTCCCGCGCCTAAAGTCGCGGGAATCCCACCATGGGATTTCTGGCCGTCCGAGACGACCCTAAGGTTTCAAGACGCATACGTTCCAACCGTCGATTGCTGGGTGTCAGCATCGACTTGGCTATCTTGTGGAGCGGTCAAACGCTCCCCGTCCTCGGCCGAGTCATCGCCGTCCGTGTGTTCTCTTGAACGGCTCTCTCTGCCGAGGTAGCGATCTGCAATATTGAGCGCAGCGTTTACGTCTGCTTGGTACTCTCCGACCCAACACCCATCGGAGGAACACTTGAACATCGCCTGACGAGGGCGGTAGCCAATCTCGTGGCAAACGTGGCACTCCTTCGACGTATTTCGGGGATTCACCATCTCGACACGAATCCCTTTTTCGGCGGCTTTGTAGCAGAGTTGGGCGTGTATCTTCGCAAAGCCCCACCCGTGCAACCGCCGATTCATGAACGCGCCGTAATCCATGCTCTCGCGGATGTATGTTAGGTTTTCAAGAACCAGTACAGGATTCTCGAATTGATCGGCGTAAGCGACGGCCCCCGACGTAACTGTGTGGATGATATCGTCAATCTGTTTCCAGAGTTTGTCGCTGTAGGATTCTGCGATACGTTCGCTTCCACGTTGCTGAAGGCGTCGAGTCGCCGTGAAATACGTCTCTCGGAGTTGTCGAACTTTCCGTCCCTCGTCGTTCCAGAGGCTGGGTGCAGTCGGGGAACCGCGCTCGTCACGGTGACACACCGTTACCAAAGAGGCTTCCCCGATATCTACCCCAATCGGCGTTTCTGCCGAACTGGATTCTGATTGTTCTTCGATTTCTCGCGTGGCGACGATGTGGAAATACCACTCGCCGTCGCGGTCGAACAGCCGACACTCGCCCATCTTCGCATCGCCCGCATACAATGCCTCAAGCCAATCCCGCTGTTCGGGGTTGATTTGGGCAGGTATCCAGAGGTGGTAGTCGTCGTGATGTGGAATTTTGACGTACCACTCGATGGCGTTCTGTGGTTTGTGGTCGAGTTGCGGGCCTTCGTTCGTAAACCGAACAGGGTGGTCGTCATTCAACTCCTTGGCGTCGTAGCTTCCACCACAGAGTTGCGGGACATACTTCTTGAGCACATTCTTCGCGTAGCCGCTCAAGTCGTAGTTGACCACTACGTCGTTTGCCGCCGACTGTGTGGTACAGTTAGCGTTGAACGCAGCTTTGAGCGCCTGTTGGTAGGCATGTTTCGTCTCACAGAGTTTCTGATGCTTGTGAGTATTCGGGTTCACAAGCTTGAGTTCGAATGTCTCTGTGAGCTCAGTCATGTTATTCGTCCTGTTCTGTTGGCTCTGAAGTACGGATGACTTTCACATCCGCCCCACGCCATCGCTTTGGGACGGTGACGTGGGCGCTGTTCCCAAATGGTTTGACTTCGCCATCAAGGACTTCCTCGCCCTCAATCTCAAACCGATTCACCATGTGATGGATATCCATCGGATATACTTAATAATATCGGTTGGAAATCCCGCCGGGTACGATATCAGAAAATGGACGCACTATGCCTACCGCTCGACCTCCGCCTGAAGACGGAGGTATGCGCTATCGATCTATATCACGGCTCAGAAGAGTTCGTCGAAGGTGCGATCGCCGTCTGCATCTTCGTTCTGATCGGTTGGATCTACTGGGGCGGCGTCAGCGTAGAACGTCTGTTCGCGGAGCTCAGCGAGTGTCGTCCCGTCATTTGCTACGTCTATTGTGTCCGGCTCGTCATAGACAAGCGCGTCGTGGATCGCTGGCAGGAGGCTCAGGCGTGGCGTGTTTTCGTGGTGCTGCACAGTCTAGAACGTTCTCCACCCCACCCAAGTATTAAAGCAAGGGCCAACTCATTGTGAGTCAATGACTACCAGAGTAACTCAACCAAATTCCACTGACGTGGTCGTCATTGGCGGCGGGATAATGGGAACCAGCACTGCGTTCTTTCTCTCACAACAAACCAATCTCGATATTACCCTCGTCGAAAAAGACGGAATCGCAACCGGGTCGACAGGTGATTCCTCCGCAATCCTCCGCCATCACTACGGCGACCAAACAATCTATAGTAAAATGGCGTGGTGGAGCCACCAGTTCTATCGGAACTTCGAGGATGAAACTGGGGAAGTAATCGCCCACGTCGACAATCCATTGGTGCGATTTGGCCAAACCAATACTGACGCGGGCACCTATGCTGCGGCTGGCTACGAGACGCTCCAGTCACTCGATATCCCAGTCACCAGATACGAGGATGCGGAACTTCCAGAGAACTTCCCGATGATTGCCGATGTGGACTCTTTCGATTTCGGCATTTCAGATGATGCAGCAGGATACTCCGATGGCGCTGATGCGGCCAATGGCTTTGCCAGAGCTGCACAGCAAAATGGCGTGACGGTCGTCACGGGTATTGGCGTCGAAACGATTCGTGTCGAGGAAGACTCTGTTGTCGGGGTCACAACCGACGATGGCGACATTGATTGTAAGACTGTCGTCGTTGCAGCCGGCTCGTGGACACCACGATTAGGGGCAGATGTCGGTGTTGAGATACCCATCACGACGACTCGCGAGCAAATACTGATCCTCGAACCCCCTGAAGCGTATAAAGAGATATATCCGTCACTCGTCCCGACCACAGCACTTCCTGGGGGAGAGTGGTACATCCGCCCCGACTTCGGAGACGGAATCCTGGTCGCGACACATCACACCGACGACGAAGTGAACCCTGACCACTACGACGATAAACCAGACGAGGAGACGATTCTCGAGCTCACAGAACAACTCTCGAGCATGATTCCAGAATTGAGCAGGGCCGGGTTACGAGGGCAGTACTGTGGCATCTACTCGACGACACCGGATCACGACTTTATTCTCGATGAAGCAGGCCCAGACGGCTGTTTTTTCGCGTGTGGGTTCTCCGGTCATGGCTTCAAGCACGGCCCTGCTGTCGGGAAAATCATGACTGACCTAATCATTGACGGAGCTACGGATATGGTCGACGCCGAGTTCTTCTCTCTCGAGCGGTTCGACGACTCACCTCACGGACACGGGAAAGCCGCAGACGACGTGTAACAGGTCCTGACGAGCAATGCCAGACGTAACCACCATCCAACCCAACAGCACCGTTGAAAAATCGCTCGAACAGAATGAGCTGACAGCAGAAATCGACGACGTTCGCGTCCTTGGATTCCCAAAACACCTCTTTGAGTTCGATGTCGAAATCGAACGGAAACTCCTCGAAAACCGCGAGACGACTATGTCCGTTACTGTCGACCTGCTCACCGGAACGAGCATGAAAAACGACATGTATCCATCGCTCGAGTCACGCTCGTTCACGGCGACATCTCTCCTCAACCCGCGTGTGGATAGATCAACAGCGGCAGAAACCGCCCATTCGATCGTGCGACGACGAGTCAACAACTGGTATAAAACATACAAAACGCCACAAATCACGATCGCGAGAGACGACCAGGTATTCAAGCTATTCTGGGTTGTGCCATCCACAACAGCATCGACTGTGACCTTGATAGATACGATCACAGGGGAAGTGTCTGCACAAGATATTCAGCTCGAGGACGCAGCACACGTTGAAAACACATCACAACTCGGGTGACGGGAATATGTCGTGCCCGCTGGTGACCTAGTCACTCAGCGGTGGAGAGATCATCCAATCGTGTTTTCGAAAGATAGGTCGAGACGATTTCGGCATCCGTGGCAGCCACTAGCTGGTCGGAATCAATATCGTGCGTGGACGATTCAGCAGACCGTCGGCGTTCGTTCGCTAGATCAATCTCCTCCTGAAGCGGTTTCGCAATTTCGTCCAGTTCCTGTTTGATCACGTCTTGACGGCGCTTCGGCGGTCCAGTGAAGAGGCTGACGACGATGATCGCCAACAGGGCGAAGCTGAATGCAGGCAGGAGCTCGTAGATATCGAAAATCATGAACGGACCTCCCGACAGTTGGTTCCACGCAACTGTCGTGAGGAGACCGGTTACCATGCCGGCGATCACGCCTGGCCCTGTCGTTTTTTGCCAGTACACGGACGTAAGCAGCACAGGGCCAAGTCCGGCACCAAGTCCGGCCCACGCAAACAGGATTGTGGTATGGACTGACCCCGGCGTCAAATACGCCCACACCCCGGCAAAGATGCCAATGCTGATAACTGCGATGCGGTTCGCCAGCAGGATTTTCGCATCGCTCGCATTGCGGTTGATGATCCCGTTGTACACGTCCTCACCGAACGCACTCCCAGCGACCAACAGCTGTGAGTCAGCTGTGCTCATGATTGCAGCAACACTTCCCGCCAAGAGGAAGCCGGCAAGCCACGGTGGAAGTGTCTCGAGAATCATTCGTGGTGCAACCAGGTCTTGGTTCTCGATGCCGGGAAGCATGACCACGGCGCCCAATGAAATGACCGGGATACCGATCAATGCGATAAGCATGAAGACGACGGCGACGACCATTGCATAGCCAGCTTTCGACGGGCGTTCCATCCCCATGTACCGGACGACGCCATGAGGTTGCCCGAGCCCGCCCAACGCAATGACTGCGATGGTCGAGAAGACGAGGAACTCATACGGTGTGCGACCACCAGAAAAGGAGGTCATTTCTGGCGAGGCAGCGGCGTTGAACTGCGTCATGAGTTCGCTCGGCCCACCGACGGCAACCAACACAGCAATCGGAACAACGATCGCGAATGCGGTCATCAGCAATGCCTGAAGCACGTCAGTGAATGACGATGCCGTGAACCCGCCCATAACTGTGTAGAGGACGACGATGACCAATGCAATCAGGAATCCAGCATCGTATGAGAGGTCGAACCCAACTGCAATCGCACTTGCTCCAGCGAGTAACTGTCCCGCGATATAACCAGTCATGAAGACCCCGATAACGAGCGTGCTCGTAAGTCGGATGAGATGACGGCTATCACTGTGTCGTGCAGAGAGAAATCCGGGTATCGTTAATGAGTTGAGAAGCCGCGAATACCGACCGATACGTTTAGCGAGGAGGCCCCATGTGACAATTCCTAATGGAATCTGCCACACCATCCACCAGAGCGACGACACGCCATTTGCATAGATCAATGCCGGAAAGCCGACAACCAACCACCCGCTCCATAAGCTCGCCTGTTCGCTTAATGCGCCGGTCACGAGATTCAGCTTCCGACCACCAAGTAAGTAGTCAGATGCCGATTCAGTTAATCGACTGCCATAGACGCCAATCCCAATGAGGACGAGAAGGTAGATGACGAATTCTGCAAGAATAATTGCACTAACCATGGTCGACACCGTCTTCGGAGCTGGATGTTTGTTGTGCGGTTCC
This sequence comes from Haladaptatus rarus, assembly GCF_054177585.1. NCBI lineage: Archaea > Methanobacteriati > Methanobacteriota > Halobacteria > Halobacteriales > Haladaptataceae > Haladaptatus > Haladaptatus rarus. Next base: position 56,123 of record NZ_JBPEHG010000022.1, read on the forward strand.
GAGGAGCTGTTCGTCTGTTTCGTGGAAATAGTAGACGTATGCGAGTGCTGTTCCGAGCCAGACGACAACGTTTGCACCGAAAAATAACAGGAGTTTGCTCCACGTTAGCATGATGCACAGATTGTACTACGTTCTCATATAAGTTAGGGTAAAAATTTATGCAGTGAAAGTAGCGTGAAACTACCGAAAACAAGAGTTCGAGAACCGAATTTCTACAGATGGAACAGTGCGAGTACCTCGGGGCGTGACCCCAAGGCAATTCATTGAGTAACATCCTCTCTGGCGTAAACGTCGGGCTTTTCGTACCACAATAGCTGAGTGCCTAGTTGCGCGAACAGATATTACGCCAAATCTGTATAGACATCTCGGAAGTCTAAGAGCAAATCGTCCCGTGCCGTGAAAAAGTCAATTCCTGTCTTCTGTTGTTCAGGCGTGCTGTTACTGTCGAGATCGTGAAATACATCTCCAAGGAATGTCCTAAGCATCTGTTCCAGTTCTGGATAGCTCGTCTCGTAGTGTGTTTTATTGACGACCAGGAATACCTGTCCATCTGATTCGGTAAGCGTATAACCGCCATCCATTGGGTGGTCGGCTGTCGGATGTTCTCGACGGGCACTTTCATAGAGAGCGATGAGCGTCTCCAATCGATACAGACCCCCACTGAACTCTTCGCTGTCGGCGATGACTGTGTATCCAATATCGTCGAGACTTCGCCCGACGGTAACAGTCCACCAGTTTCCGATTACATGGTCGAATTTGAAGCGAACCATGACGTACCCAATGAGAGTGTGATCTTTTGACTTTTCACTAAATCCACAATGCTCGAATTCGAATATCTAATCACCACGCTGTATCTCTCTGTGGTCTTACCTACCTACGAGGTCGTCTGCAAAGGAGAGTTTGAACTCGATTCGCTTTTCAAAGAGCAATTTCCCATTTTCAGGAAGTGACTCTCCGTTTGCCTCAATGAACGCCTCAGCCGCCCAATACGCGTAGTCAAATTCCTCCTCGAATGCCCAGTTCCGACCTGGTTCTACCTGTGCTTCGTACACCTGCTTCGCCGCAAGGGGATCTTCATCCCCACCGAGAGGCTTGGCACGAACCCCATCATAGGCGACGCCACCACCGGGGACAATGAGAACGGAGTCTCCGAGAACATCGAGTTCGTGGTCATCAAGTTCGCCATCCGCGAGGAATTGCTCACCCGAAACGAATACAATCTGTTTTGCTGCTGACTTCTCGTGGCTGCCACCTGCCATGGCTGCAGGAACAGCGCTGAGGATGATGGAAATCGTGAGTGCGATCGATACCAATCTACTTGTTAACCGTTGAGTCATATTATATATTTTATCTAATCAAGAATAAACATATGTGATTAGTTTCACTAGTGCTAATACGAGAGAGGAGCCGTCGACACGGGAGATGTCGATCAGTTGATGATTTTGGCTCATGAGTGAAAAATAGTCGAGCACATGCCCGCGTCATTAGCACGAGAGGGGATCGATGCGAGTGTGAATAGCAACAAAAATTCCACAATTCACAAAGGTCGCTACAGGGTGTTCTCTTTAGCCACTAATTATGTCAATCACAAAACTTATAGTCTAATCGAGTGCTAACAAATATAGGCACTGTCTAGTTTAGCTCCTCCTCGATAGGCGTTCGGTTGGTGAGCGATTGATGCGGTCGTTGGTGGTTATAGTAATGTACAAATTGTTCAAGCCACCGCTGGACGCTCGGCCGAC
>NZ_JBPEHG010000023.1:0-57098 GCF_054177585.1 Haladaptatus rarus
CATAATTGGACGGGAACCGTTGAGGGAGGACGCGAAAGCGTACTTCGCTCCCGAGGAAACGTGCAACCTTGAACTCCCCTTCGGGGAATCCCCGCCCTTTAGGGCAGGGAGGATGTCAAGCGTGCATACAGCTCGACTTGCTGCAGCTTCCGCTGCAACCGATCACACTGATTGAATCACAAATTTTCACCGCTCAGGATTCCTCCGGCTTTAGCTGAGGAGGATGTCAAGCGGGTGCCGGCAGCCCCTCTGCCTCGCGCAAGGGAAAGAGTAGTCGGGCCATTGTGACATCGGCTTCGCCCACCACAGCGTAGGCGTCACCGACACTCGCACTAAGCTCCGACTCGAAGTATGCATCGCGTGCCTCCTCGGAATCGAAGATGAAACACGCACCATACCGATCGTTCGCGTGGTCGTGGACGAAGTACTTCTGTACAAGTCCGTCTACCGCCCGGAATTTTTCGGCGCGCTGGCGCATCGTCTGCTCGACCTCCTCGGAACTGAGTGCTGATTCGAACATGGCGAAGACGACTTCCATTCACTCTCACCGATAACAGATTCGCCGCCGGTCGTCGTCATGATTCCTAGTGAGCAATGCTCACAGCGTGAAATCGCTCCGTTCGAACTCCACCGTCCGGCTCGGGATACCCAACGATATTGCCGAACTCATCGATGTCATGCGTATTTCCCAGCATAATCCTCTCATTCTTTCATCTGGACGCTTCCTCAGACCTCCGCAAGGATGTCCTCCAGTGACTCTGTGAGATCGCCAGATGTGAGCAGTGTTGCTTCGCGCCGGTAGGCGTCGAATACGTCCGTTACCCAGTCGACCACTGTCTCGTCGTCAGTTTCGATCATCCCAATCGAGACGTTCGCTTCGTCGCGCACAACGAGGCAGGCTACCCCGTCGTGGAACATCACAGGATGCGAAATCTCCCCGTCGTAGACGTGAATCTCCGTGCGGTCGGCTGCGACGATGGCCTCGAACTTGCTGGCAGAGTCCGACGCCATCGCGGCCTCGATGACGATTGGTGCGAACACCGCTTCGAACGTCTGCGTGCCGTTCACGATCGCTTCGTACCGCCCGTCAATACATGGCTCGGGAAAGAAGTCAGTGAGACTTCGCGCTGCCGCAGAGTCGAGTTCAAGTTCCCTGACACGCGAGACGACTGCGAATGGGTTGGTTTGCGTCCGTCGAGTGACGAACGCGTCGCTTATGTGGGCAACGTCGATGCCGATCTCATCCATCGGCACATGGGGAAGCAGGTCGTCCAACTCACGTGCCAGTGCCATGTCGTGGCGGAACTCCGCGAACGACGTCGCAACGAACTCACCCAGCGCTGTCAGCGAGTAGTGAGTCCCGTCCCGTTCGAGCCATCCATGTTCTTCGAACGCCTGTACGATTCGGCCAACAGTGGCCGAGGAGGCGCCGGTCACGTCTCGGAGCTCGGCTCTGGAGCATGGCCCGCTGGCGAGCGAATCCATCACCACCGCCCGATGCTGCGAGTCGGCGAGAAACCGAATATCGTCGAGTACCCCAGCCATGGCATACGTTAGCATTCAAACAGCATATCTGTTCGTGTTGCCACGGAAGAAGCAGCGACGTCCGGGACATCATTCATGATGGGGAATTCGAACCACGGTTCGGAGACGCAGGAATTCCGTGCTCACCAGGTGAAATCTCTGCACCTGGTGCGGTAATTGCACGAAAAATCATCATGTGGGTACGCATCCTCCTGTAGAATGCACATGGGATACAGAAATCATCTGCACGTTTGCCAGCACTGTGGACTCGTTCATGCAACCGCGTCCTCGACGGGGCCGAAGCAGTGCGTCGGCTGTGACGCGTTCACGTTCAGCGAGTACGAACTGAACGAACTCCTCCACGAGGAACGAGACTCCAATCCCCAATCGAGCAGTGGAGACGTTGGGCGGTCGAAGCGGGTCTCGTCGCCAGTCGGGCAGCCCTGACACCGGTCAAGAACCATCCAAGAAACGTATATTTCGTCCGACACCGTTATTCACAGCAGTTCATGGTATGAGCGACCACCCACATCGACTCACCGATACCGCCATCAGCGAATTGGAATCGAGCTTCAACGGCGAGGTGCTCCGCCCAGATGACAATGGCTACTGCGCGGCCCGCACGGTCTGGAACGCGATGATCGACCGTCAACCCGCACTCATCGTCCAGCCTGAAGACGCAGACGACGTAATCCACGCGGTCGATTTCGCTCGGGAGCACGGCCTCCCGATCGCCGTTCAGGGTGGGGGCCACAATGTCGCCGGAAATGGCGTTTGTGACGACGGCCTGCTGATTGACTGCTCGTCGATGACGTCAGTGCGGGTTGATCCCGAGACGAACACCGCCTGGGCCGAACCGGGCGTCACCATCGGAGAGTTCGATCGGGCAACCCAGGCCTACGGACTCGCCACGCCCGGTGGGATCGTCTCGACGACCGGACTCGCCGGGTTGACGGTAGGCGGTGGCTGGGGATGGCTCAGTCGCTCCTACGGGCTCACCATCGACAACCTCCGCTCGGTTGACGTTGTTACAGCAGCTGGTGAGATCGTCCACGCGAACGAACAGGAGAATGAGGAGCTTTTCTGGGGGATTCGCGGAGGCGGTGGGAACTTCGGAGTGGTGACCGTCTTCGAGTTCGACCTCCACGCGGTCGGGCCGACGGTGCTTGCTGGGGTGCTCGTCTACCCGTTCGAAATCGCCGGTGACCTCCTTCGGTTTCATCGAGAGTTCACGGCCACGGCACCCGAGGAACTCTGTTGTTACGCCTCGGTTCGAACCGCTCCCTCAGCGCCGTTCATCCCTGAAGACATATGGGGGGAGGAGATCGTCACGGTCTACCTGTGCTATCTCGGCAACGTAGAAGATGGTGAGCGAACGATTCAGCCACTTCGGAACGTTCACACGCCGCTCATCGATCTCGTCGAAGCACGCTCATACACGGAGTTTCAGCAGTTCTTCGACGACGTGTACCCACCCGGCTTTCGGAACTACTGGAAATCCCAGTTCGTGGATGAATCGGGATTATCTGACGACGCACTCAACACGCTTGTGAACTACGCAGCCACTCTCCCCTCACCGCACACGTCTATCGTGGTAGAGCATCTGGGTGGGGCGATCTCGAAACCCAACTCGAATTCGACTGCATTTACCCACCGTGACGCCGGGTACGCGTTCAATATCTTCTCCCGATGGGAGGATGCGGCGGAGGACGACCAGCAGATCGCGTGGACACAAGAGTTCTTCTCCGCGATGGTTCCCTTCTTGAGCGACGGTGTTTACGTGAACTTTCTTAGTCGTGAGGGGGACGAGCGAGTCCGGGCCGCCTTCGGTGACAATTACGACCGACTAGTTGAAGTGAAAACCCGGTACGATCCCGAGAACGTATTCCGTCTGAATCAAAATATTGAACCAGCTGTCTGAGGGGGCCCGTTCGGCGATCCCGAAGGGCAATCGATGGAGCGGCGGCTCGATGTGCATCCAGACGCGACCGCCTCACTTGCGATGTTGCGCTGCGGCCCGACGATGAATCTTTAACTGTTCGAGTGGGATGCGCCCGACCAAGCCGAAACGCCACCGAACCACTCCGACATCGGAGCGATGCATCTCGCACTCCAGGTCGACGATATTGATGCGGCGATGGATGGGTTGGCTGACCGGGACGACGTCACGATGCTTGAGGGCCCGCAGACGAACGTGGACGGCCCGACGGCGGGCTTGACCTATGTGTATTGTCGCGTGGCGTGGGGCCTGTATCTCGAACTCCTCGAAGCGCCCGAGACAACTGCCGTACGCTGATGACACCGACGAGCGGCTGTACGGGCCCGCACCGTCGTGGACACATCGCCCCGATCGCGCAGACTGAGCGCCACCGTCCTCGTCCCACACACCGAGAGTCTCGACGGCTGGCCCGTCGCAACGCCGACAGCGGAATACAACAGCGTTTGAGGGGATAAGAGCAGTGTCAAATTGTGGTGGTGATGTGCTAGCACATATCTAACTTTATATTTTTGGGTGACGTACACACTACTTGGTGACAAACCATGGCGAGAGCCGCTGCTAAGAGCAATGTCGAACTGGTACAGGACGTCTACAACGCATTCAATGAGGGCGACCTGGACACCCCGATGGCCACGATGGCCGAGGATATCGAGTGGATCGAACCGAAGGGTGACATCTACGGTGGAACGTACCACGGCCCTGAGGGTGTCCTAGAGAACGTTTTCGTCCCCTGTCTTGAGGACTTCGAGGATTTCACAGTCGACGCCGACGAGTTCATCGACGGTGGTGACACGATTGTTGTCCTCGGTACCTTCCATGGGATGCACAGAACGACAGGCAAGCATCTCGATGTTCCCTTTGCGCACGTCTGCGAACTGGAGGATGGTCGTATGACTCGATTCATCGATCACTTAGACACGGTTCTCTGGAATGAGACGTACGAGACGTAATCAGCCATAGAAGTTGGCTCCCCTCCGTCTTCGCTTTGAGTTCTAGCCCGGTCAGAATCCGAATCCCCACCATTATACTAAACAGTACTCCCGCTGTGAGTATCGGCAGTCCGAGCGCGGTGAGTGCCGATGCTTCAATTGCCTCTGTGGACGTGATGATAAGCGACCATCCGAACAGGCCGATAGCGAACCAGACAACACTCCTCCAGAGTTCTTCGTTGACGACTTGCCGGGTTTTGGTACTCATGTAGATGGTACTACTATTCTTAACAGCATAACCATTTTCTGTGTACTTACTGCCGTTCGAGCGCCTCGCTGACTGATACGCCCTGTGTTCAGCACTAATTGATCATATTGCTGAATGGCTGTCAAGAGTCACGTGCTGCATAGAGAGCGTGGATTCAGCACCGTAGCCCCTTTTGAGTTCTTTATTTGTTGAGTGCGGGAGAGAACGGGATGTCGGACTCGTACACACGTGCGCAGACAGGACGAACAGGAACAACCCGAACAACTGTTTTGAGGATTGGTGACGTTTTATCAATCTATGACGTTTTCATTTCGTCGAGAGTCGGACGAAACGGACCGACTGCTCGCGTTGAGCGACGGCGTCATCGCCATCGTCATCACGTTGTTAGTGCTCGAAATCACCGTACCAGAGATTCCGGTGGGAACCCCGATTTCGGTTCTCCCGGACCTCATCTTCGAACAATGGCACGAGTTCTTCGGCTTCGTCCTGAGCTTCCTCGTCATTGGTTCGTACTGGGTCAACCACCGTCGTATCTTCGTTCATATCGAGAAACATGACAGGGGAGTCGTGTGGGTCAATCTCCTGTTTCTCCTCATGGTCGCGTTCGTCCCGTTCGCGTCCAGCGTCTTCGCGACGTATCCGAACCAATTCGGAATCATGTTTCTGTCGGGAACGCTCGCACTTACTGGTCTCACTCTCGCACTCCTCTGGTCGTATGCGTCGCGGAAACAACTCGTTGAGGAAGGACTCGCGTCTCGGGCCGTGGAGATTCAAGCAGCCAGATACCTCGCATCCCCGTTCGTGTTCGTCCTCTCGATAATCGTTGCGGCGTTCGATCCCGGTTTCGGGATTTTGACGTGGCTGCTCTTGATTCCGATAAACGCCGCGCTCCAGTCGCGACTGGTGGCGAGTCTCGAAGAAGATGACCTCAAATCCGAGTATAAAACAACCAGATGAGTTCCCGGAACTACGTAGGGCCGGACCCCGTTCCGCTGCATTCGCGCCTTCTAATCAGCACCAACTGAACGTACTGCCGAACTGCTGTCAAGAGCGCCGAGCTGAATAGAGAGGCTGTATCTCGCAATACTCTCAGGGGCTCCCGAGCAGTTGTTCGTGGGAGTGTGAGCTCTTGTAAAGAACCACCCATCGGAACGATTCGCGTTCGGCGGAGAGGCGTAACGTCGAGATACTCGGTGAGAATACCGTCATCACTCACCGTTCGGCGGAGGTCACGCAGGAACGAGTCCATGTCTAGATCGGCGCGTTCGAACATCACAGCGCCACCCCACACTATGTCCCCCTGATACGCTCCGAGCGTGCCGCCGATGGCATACATTGGCTCCAGCAAGGTAGCCAGCGGGTCGCGTCCGGCGAAAAACGGTAGCTCAGTTACAGAGAGTCAAGGAGAAAGCCCACGACTTGAGTCGTGGGATGAATCCGACACTCGGCTACACTAACCACGCTCGATAGCAAGCCTGAGTCTCCCACGCTACTCCATACCTTTACAAACCAACAATTTGTAGCACGTAGTGATGAAGCGAGCCAACCAGTTCAACGTTCGCCCTCGCTCCAACAAGGAGCGTGAGGTGTTCGTTCGCTGGTTGGACGCTTCTGCGAGTCTCTGGAACGAGACGAACTACGCTCGCCGCCAAGCCTTCCTCGAAGATGACGAAAGCGTTTGGGACGCCGATACTGGCAGTCTCGAAGGCAAGTACAAGGGCGTTCTCAGCAGTTCGGTCGCCCAGCAACTCATCCGTAAGAACTCGGAGTCGTGGCGGTCGTTCTTCAAACTCAACGAGAAGTACCACGCTGGAAAACTCGATGAGCGGCCGTCGCCACCGGGGTACTGGAGCAACGAAGAGGACGGACGGGTGCTACGCACATACGTCCGCAACGACCAGTACACCATCGAGTACGGGAAGCGTTCCCGCCTCGAAGTTCCGATTGGCTCCGACCTCAAAGACGAACTCGGATTGAGCCGAAACCAACGACTCCGCGTTGAAGTTGCGGGCGACCCGAAATGGAACGGCGAGCAGAACCGACTCGAACTCGTGTACGACGAAACTGCCGAATCGTTTAGGGCTTTCCAACCAGTCACCATCGACGATTCTCGACTGAATTCACCACTGGCTTCGCATGAAGCCGCTCTGGACGTTGGCGCGAACAACCTCGTCGCCTGCACGACAACGACCGGCACGCAACTCCTGTACGAAGGACGCAACCTCTTCGACAAATTCCGTGAAACCACGGAGCGAATCGCGTACTACCAATCACGCCTCGACGATCAGCGTGAGTCCAGCACACGCATCGACCGCTTGTACCGGAACCGCACGAACCGGCGCAACCACGCCCAAGACAGTCTCATCCGCAACCTCGTGGAACGTCTGTACGAAGAGGGCGTTTCAACACTATACGTTGGCGACATCAAGGGCGTTCTCTCAACGCACTGGTCGCCGCGTGTGAACGAGAAGACGCACATCTTCTGGGCGTACCGCCGATTTATCGACCGCATCGAAGACGTGTGCGAAGAGTACGGTATCACGGTCGAAGAAGAATCTGAGGCGTGGACAAGTCAGGAGTGTCCCGAGTGCGGTAAGCGTGGAGGAACTATTCGCCACGAGGATTCGCTGGCGTGCCCGTGCGGATTCGAGGGACACGCTGACCTCGTCGCATCGGAATCGTTCCTGAGAAAGCAAAACAACGCAGTTGGGTCGATGGCACGACCCGTGTACCTCAAGTGGAACAAACACGACTGGCGGGAACACCATAACCCGCCTTCCATCGCAGTGGAGACAATGGCCAACGAGGAATACACAAACCAGAGTACCACTAACAATGGGAATATCGCTCTTGGGGAAACTCAGGACGGCTGAGACTCCCACGAGAGGAATCCCACGACTTCAGTCGTGGGTGGATGTCAATTTCAGGCTTCCGGGCCTCCTTCCACCGGCGTCGCTTCTCGTGCGGCTCGCCGAGTTGCCATTCCGAGCATGAGCATCGAGAGACCTGTGGCGAGCAAGTTCACGCCGAACAAGACACCCACCGCCCACAGTGCGGTGGCCGGAAACCCGATCCAGAGTAGGCCAGCAACGAGCAGCGACAGAGTTCCACTGCCGAGAAGCCACACCCATCCCTTGTTCCCATGGCCGGTAATCGCCCACCCAATCTCGACGATCCCGTCTACAATGAAAAACGCGATTACGAGGATTGTCAGCGTCGTCAACCCGAATACGGGATTTGCCATGAAAAAGATCCCCGCGAATCCATAGAGGATGCCGAGTACGACCTGCCAAAATGCCCCCCAAAAACTGCCTGCCGAGAACGCATGTGCGATGTGGACAATTGCACCGACAACTAAAAGCGCACCAAGAAGAAGCGAGAGCGAAATCCCAGTAACAAACGGGAATATTATCGCGAGGATTCCGAGCATCGCGATGATAGCTCCTGCAAACACGCCACCCTGTTCCGACTCCATTTCGCTGGCCGGAATTGCTGCAATGTGATTCATGGTTCTTTCCCAACCTATATCTCAGTGTGTGTGTAGAAAAAAGAGCCCAATCGTTCACGTCATGCTCTGATAACCCGAATACTACAACCACTCACCAACGCCCGTGCAACACTCGTATACTACTCGTTGAAATTTACGCCCCCGTCTCTAACATCCATTACCGACCAATCCAACTGGTATCAGAGTCCCACGCTCCGCCATGCTCAAAGACCAGATGCGACCGTGGCGTGAACTCTCCCGAGGTGAGCGCTTTGCCGACTTCTTCAATCGTACCGCCCTTGGGCTGGCGAGTTTCAGGAGCCCCCTTGTCGGGGTCAAGCTGTTAGTTCACGCTCGCGTCGTGACTGGTCGACGACGCGTCGCGGTCAGGCAGACCCCGGAGCACCGCCGGTGACGTCGGCCGATCCCTCCTCACTGGGTTGATCACGAATCGCTCGAATCCGTGCGGGCATCGGCGGGTGGTCATAATAGAACGCTGCATACAGCGGGTGGGGAAATGGATTCGAGAGATTCTCACCCGTGAGCCGCTCCAGCGCGCTCGCCATCGGTTCGACACCGACGACATTGGCAGCATACGCGTCGGCGGCGTACTCGTGGTGGAGAAACACCCGGTTCGTCAGCGGAGAAACCCACTTGAGGAGCGTATTGGCCAACAGCACGCCGACGAACAGCGCGAGATACGTCGTGTCGGGGATTGCGAACGCGTCGGTCAGCCACGGTTGTTGGAGGAGCCACCAGAGGCCCCCGGTGACGACACCGAACTGGATCGCTCCCAACGCGAGGTGCTTCCAGATGTGGTGTTCTCGCCAGTGGCAGAGTTCGTGTGCGAGGACGCTCTGGAGTTCGGGGATGGACATTTGCTCAACCAGCGTGTCGAACAGGACGACACGCTTCGTCCGACCGAACCCGCTAAAGAACGCGTTCGACTTCCCTGAGCGACTGCTCGCGTTCATCGTGTAGATGTTCGACGTCTCGAAGCCGACGCGCTCGAACACATCGTCGATGGCCGTTCGCAACTCGCCCGCTTCAACCGGCTCGAAGTCGTAAAATAGCGGCATGATGATCCGTGGAAAAATAACCTGCATAAGCAGCTGGAAGACGACATAGCCAGCGACGACGATGAGCCACCACGTCTCCGGAAACGCATCGATGACAGCGAGACCGAAGCCAGCGACGACGGCGAGGATGACGCTGATAACGACCATCTCAACTGCCTTGTCGCGCAGCCATAGTCCGACTGACTGATTGTTGAACCCGAAGCGTTCCTCGACGACGAACGTCGAGTATGCGTTGAAGGGGAGGAAAAAGACCGTCTGCACGACGTTGAGGCCAATGAAGAAGACGATACCCTCGGCAACCGAGCTAAATCCGAGCGTCCCCAATGCATTGACGACTGACGTGAGGATTCCCGAAAACAGGACCACGAGCACTGCGATGAGCGCCACCCACGACCGAACGAACGACAGTTGGGTTTGTGCCCGTTGATAGGTGAGCAATTCCGTCGTATTTACGTCGAGCGTTTCTTCGACCCACTCTCGTTCGGCGCGAACCTGCTTTTCACCGTATCTGAGGTTGAGCCACGAGAGAAAGCTGAAGAACGCGCGAGTTCCGACGAGCAAGGCGAGGAACCACACGACAACATTGTCCATGGTGAGACAAGACAATATAGAACGTAATATTTGCGTTCATTCTTCGACGCGGCCAAAAAGCGGTGGGAACGCAATCTCGTCAGCTCCGATATTCGAATAACCTAGTTGCTCAAAATCGATAGATGGAAACCGATTATGAAAATTTAGACGAGATGATTCACCATTCGGTATCGTCCGAGAGCCACCCGCATTCTTCTTTCATCCACCGCCTGACGGCGTTTCCAGCCGTTTTGACCGATTTCCGGATTCTTCTCTCCACTTTCCTAGTTCCCATTCCAGTCATGTTTCACAGTCTAGTACCGGCCGATTCGGCCGATTATGAACCCCGTTTGGCGTCTCGAGATGCAATGGACACCTCTTTAATCGGTTCTCGCACTCCGGTTTCGATTATGATTTTGCGCACCTGCCATTTGGTGGTGGTCGGCGGACGTGTCTCGGACGAGACGTCACTTGCCTCGAAGCGACACTCGAAGACCAGAGTAATATTTACGATTTTTCGGCATAGACAGGAGTATATGAGTGAGGTTGGCGGCGAACAAGAGTCCTCGCACTGTTCACAGTGTGCTTTTGAGCAGTTAAAGGCGTTGTACCAACTCAACGTCGAAGCGAAGCGATACGCCGATGCTGCAAAAGACGCATACACCAACGGACTCGGGGCAAATGCGCGCCTACACAGTCTGCGGAAAAAAGCACTGTACGGTCTGAAACGAGCGATTCTTGGGGCTCTCGTTGCAGAAGACTGTGTTGATACAGTTCGTTGTCACGATATTGACGGGGAAGTGTATTACTGTCTCTACGTTGGCGAATTTTCGTTTCATACACCCGCTGAGGAGTGGGATGAACCACCAGTAGATGCTCCGACAGCTTCCTCAAAAACCCTTGATTCGTTCGATGCAAATCCAGACAATCGTACTGACCATCTTGTAGAAATAGAAGCACTGCAACGACTCACAGAGCAATTTGAAACGCCAAACAACTACCTCCCAGCACCATTCGTTGACCATGGATACAGGTCAGAGTTTGCTGGCTGGTCACAGTTCCCCGGTGCGATTGACGAAGGTGATCGAGTTGATGGGCGATTTGGCCGAGAATTGACATCCTCCCGCGCCTGAAAACGCGGGAATCCCGAGCGTTGGGATATTAGGGTTTGCAGTCCACCACTTGTTCCCTCGGTGAGAACCCGTGAGACAAGTCATGCAGGTAGACTCCGGGCTGTGCCAACCAGCCGGTACTCCTATCCTCGTCCAAACTGGCCGAAGACTCGGAGTTACTTTTGTCGTTAATGTCGAGACGGATGTTCTCCGCCCCATTCACATCAGCGTTGAACGCCGCATCACACGGCTTGCAAACGTATAGGCCGCGTTCAACCCGCTGACTATCGTCTTCTGTACCGCACACACAACACGTCTTGCTCGTATCACGTTCAGACATTTCTACGACTTCGATGCCCTCGACCTTCGCCTTGTACATGAGAATCTTGGTGAACCTATCAAAAGCCCATCCGTGCAAGTCAAGGTTCCCGTGTTTTCCCCAGTTCTTCGAGTCGCCAGTCTCGTCCTCACGGACACCAGCGAGTTTCCCGATATTGATGCGACCCACTCCTCGCTCAATACACTTCTCAACGATGTGCTTCGCTAAGGAGTGGAAGAAGTGGGTGCGGCGCTCGCTCCATTTGTGATGGAGTCTGGTGGCTTCAGACCCGCCTGAGTCATCGCACTTGGCGATTTCTTTCGGGATGTAGTAGCCGTCCTGTTTCAGGCGGTTGCCGGGGTACAAGTCGGCTTCCTCGGTGCTGTAGGCGACGGCGGCGAAGTTACAGATACCGAGGTCGATGCCAGCCGTCTCAGTACCGGGGGCGTCGGGGGTCTCGACTTCGTGTTTGCAGACGAGATGAAGTTCCCAACACTCCTTCGACTTACTGTAGACGGCCCGAACCTGTTGCAGATTTTCAACCGTAACTTCGGGACGAGTCTCGTATTCAACGAGGATGTAATCCCGATCGCGGGGGTGGTCTTTGTGATTCGCACCCTTCGAGAGCCTGACGCGGTTGTGCTTGGTGTCGTGCCGGATACCTTTCTGCTTCCACGTCACGGTCGAATGCGGGTGTTCTTCGTGAACGCGGTTTCCAGCGTTGTCGTAGTAGTTGCGTTTGCGGTAGCCGGGCGGATTCGCACGAGAGTCGGTCTTGCGGTTGCCGTACCACGAGTTGAAGGCTTCAGCGAGTTCCTCCAGAACCCGCTGACTGGACTGCGAATGCAGTCCTTTATATGTTGTATGACCTTTCAGCTCGCGTTTCAAGTCCGAGTCGTCGGGAATCTCGCCCGTGTCATCCCACACGTGGCGGGAGTGATAGTTTGCGACGTTCCACAGTTTCGATGCACTCCATCCGTGTCGGTCGAGCATCCGCTCCACTTGACTGTGGTTGCGGATTTTCGCTCGGTAAGTACGGTGGATATGCATTCGTGAAACATCTCTATAACAGGTTATGAATGGCTGTATTGTAATAGTTTGGGTTAGAGCGTGGAATATCCCGCCGGGCCATCGAACGGTGGTTGGTGAAAGGTAGTGTCGGATTCATCCTGACCCTAAAGGGTCAGGTATTCTCCTTGATTTTGTATAACTTGGTTATGGTTGAGTTTGAGCCGGTTGAACCGACCGAAGAAGCTCCGTTGGGTTTATCAGTCGAGGAGTTTGCTGATGATGTTGTTGCAGTCCACGATGCACCTCCGAATACAGAGTGAACATCTCACTACTACGCTCAGACTCTGTTGGCGAGTTTGCCGACGAACTTGGTGTTCATGTTCAGACGGTCAACCGCTGGTGTCGTGAAGGTGAAATTAATCACACCTAGACTCCGACGGCTACCGTCGCATTCCACACTGTGCACTCCGCAGTCTCGCTGGCGATGCTCGCCCCACAGGTTGTGTTGCACTATATGCTCGCGTCTCCAGTCATGGACGAAAAACAACGGCGACCTTGACCGCCAACTCGACCGTCTCACAGAATCCGCTCACACAGAGTCGAGGCGGAAATCCACGACGTCAGTCGTAGGTAGCTGACGACCACGGTTGAACAGGCCCAACACTACGTCCTTGAGGGCGTGGATACGGAGATGTTCTCCTCGTATCTCTACAGCCATAAGGGCGAAATCACTCGATTACAAACCGGCAGTCATGCCTGACGGATTCGGTTTGGATGGACGGGATGAGCCGTCCCGTGGGGACGATGATCATTCAGAACTGCTCTCCGAACTTGACTCGCACGATCTGGCAGTGGCGACCAACCCTATGGACGCGGGTGACGGGGCCGAATTCGAGTTCGACTCCCAAGCCGATCCGACTGGAACGTTTCCACAGTCCGTGGCGAGCGGCGGCCCGACATCGACCGGTGTGATCCTCTGGACACGCATCGCCCCCGATGTGTTCACCGTCGAGGAACCACTCGCCGTGCAGGTTGCGCACGACGAGGGGATGGAGGACGTCGTCTACAGCGGCCTGATCACAGATACAGTGGGGATTCGAGCCCACGATCACACGGTGAAGGTAGATCTCGACGGGCACCTCGATCCGGATCGTGAGTATCATTATCGATTCATCTACCGCAACGTCGCCTCCCGAATCGGTCGATGTCGGACGCTGCCACGTCCCAACGACTCGCCGGAATCAATACGGTTTGCAGTACTCGCCTGTCAGAACTTCCTCAACGGCTACTTCCCCGCATACCACCATGTTGCCGCAGAGGACGTTGACTTCCTCATTCACGTCGGCGACTTCGTCTACGAGTCTGATGCGGGCCATTTCAAAGGCCTTGGCTCCTCCGACTATCCCAATCGCGAGAAGTCGCTGCCGAGTGGCAACGACCGTGTCTGGAATCTTGAGGATTATCGATATCTGTATCGAACATATCGCAGCGACCAGTTCCTACAAGAGGCGTTGGAGTCACACACACTGATCGCCGGGTGGGACGACCATGAGATGATCAACGATCTCTACTGGGACAAGGAGACTGACGCACCTGCCGGTGACCACCCACGTGGCGACGATCCGGAGTTCATGACCACGCTCATCGCCGACGCGATGCACGCGTGGTGGGAGTTCATGCCTGCGCGCGTTGAGTACGACCCAAACGGTGAGCAACTTCAAGACCGGTTTCAGCTCTGGCGGTCATTCGAGTTTGGTGATCTCATGACGCTGATCTTGACTGACGAGCGACTCTTCCGGGATCCACCGCGCGAGGCCATTCCCACAGTCGACAATGTCGGCCCGCACCGCGAACCCCCCGGACGAACCATGCTTGGCACCGAACAGCGCGAGTGGCTTACCGACACGATTACCGAATCTGAGACAACGTGGACAGTGTGGGCTGACGAGGTGCTGACCGTCCCATTTCGGTTAGGGTCTGGCCCGCTCTCGATCTACCCAGTGCAAGGCGGGTGGGACGGCTATACCCGCGAACGGATGCGTATCATGGAGACGGTTGCCGCTGCGGACGTGGACAACTTCGTCACGCTCACCGGCGACCTCCATTGTTACGTCGCCGCGTATCAGCAGACCTCCTATCCTGGTCGCGTCACGGGCGGCGAGGGCGTCGCCCAAGGCGAGCGTTGTGGCGTCGAGTTCATGACGCCCGCCGTCACCTCGCTCAACGTCGCCGAGGCGCTTCACTTGACCCGTGGGTGGCGAAACAAGCTCACCGAACCGTTGTTATCGTGGCTTATTCCGGCCATGAACCCACATATCGAGTTCTTTGACAGCCACAACTGGGGCTACTCGATCGTCGAATTCACCCGCGATGACTGCACGTACGTCGGCTATGCTGTCGACAAGACCGTGAATTCGCCGGACGCCGAACGAACCGTCGTCGCGGCCTACCGCGTTCCGGACGGGGACGTACACCTCGAAGACGTGACCGATGAGTACATGTGACTGATGAATACTGCCGATAGGCGAGTTCGCAATCCAGTGAACGGGATCTCGGTGCCACACTTTGCCCGCTCTCATGGGGAGTGGACGTGGTGGTTGCGTTCGTCCTGGGTAGTCGTGGCTGTTGTTTCTGCAGCCGCAATTGGCATACGCGCAGAATCGAAGGGCTAGTCTATGGCTCAATTTCAGGCGGTTCTGTTTGATATGGATGGCGTGCTTGTCGACTCGGAACCATTTTGGCAGCAGTTCTGGCGTGACCACGTATTCGCTCATGCAGAAACCGGTGAGCCAAGTTTGGAGGACGTGACTGGCCGCAATTTCCGTGAAAGTCTCGACGAGCTTGCATCGACATGTGGTCTTCCGGGAGGAACTGAACGCTATGCACGCCAGTTCGAACTGGCTGCTGAGACAGTCTATGGCGGGCACGTGTCGATGACACCAGGAATGCCGGATTTCTTTGAAACACTTCGTGAGCGAGGGATCGATGTTGGAATCGTGTCATCAGCGCCAGCGGAGTGGATCGAAATGGTCATCGAGCGGTTTGCGCTAGCACCAGTCGATATCATGGTGAGCGCTGAAGATATCGACCTGCCAGGCAAGCCAGAACCCTTTATCTATGAGCATGCAGCTGCTGAACTCAACGTTTCTCCCTCTTCCTGCCTTGTTGTTGAAGACTCTCTCAACGGTGTTCAAGCTGCAGCACGAGCAGGGAGTACTGTGATCCGGTTTTGTCAGGGAACGACTGTGCAGGCGACTGACCACACTGATCATATTACCAACTCTTCGGACGAGCTTCAGCGAACGATCCTCGACCTCCTCTCGTAGTTTTCGTTTCTCACTCATAATTCAGGGCGAGGAAACCCACGACTTTAGTTGTAGGAGGGATCCGCAGCGTGTGGTCGTCGTACTAGCTGAATTGCTCGCCAGCCGCCCAAAAGAGGTCGTCTGACACGCTCAAGATATGGAATGCCTCCGATTGACCTCCCCCCAACCCCTGAAGGGGTGGGTTTCCACTAGCACCGCCTGTCATTCCCATATGGGCGCTCGTAGAGTGCATCGTCAAGCTCGTCCGGGGCGGGCGGCTCACCGCGCCGGCCTTCATTGAGTGCTGCCATCTCATCGGCGACTGTGAAGAGGGGGTCGCTCGGGTCTGGCACGTCATAGGCGTCGATGTATTCGGCAGCGGCTTCGCGCAGTGCCTCTTTTAGTGATTTCCCTTCTTCCTGTGCGAGACGGCGAAAGCAGGCGTATTCGGCGGGACTGAGTTCGGTTTGAACGACTTTCGTGTCGCCATCAGTGTTCGACATGTCCAGAGACACCTCCATGTCCATGTGATAATACACAGTCACGATACAATAACGTCCCTCTCCTCACCGCTCTTCCAGCCACCACAAGGAGCGGTTCAGCGCAATCGGGGTGACGGACTCCATTTTGACCGGCTGCCCTCCCAACCTACGTGTATTGTCGAGTGGTGTGGTGGCTGTCTCTCGATCTCGAACTCCTCGAGATGTCTCAGGAAGTGTCGTTCGCTGACGTCAGATTCACGAGTGATTTCCTGAGAGTGTGTCTGCACTAGAATTTGGTTGGCTGGACTGCAGCCGCTGGAAGAACCGAACCATATCTGCAATCTTTACCGTCTCAGTGTGTGCACTTGGCGTGCCGTGCCCAAGTGCCTCGACAAGCGCATCAACTTCTTCACACGCTGCGTTCCACTGTCGAAGATTGTCCATCGTCTCATCAAGCCCCTCGTAGCCATGCTCCTGCGGGACAACATCACCAGGCATTTCGGCCTCATAGGTCTCCTGGAACGACGAGATGGTGTCACTGAGTTCTGATAGTCGATTATTGAGCTCCTCAATGGTGGGGCTTCCCGTCCCCCTGAGGTAACTCTCGTATCATTCTTCAATAAATTCGATAATATCCAAATATTGAATACCCGAATATAGTCTTCATAGTACGTATCCGACAGAACGGTTTGAATCGTTTGTTCGGCGTTTTTGTCATCCATCACGATACCGATGTCGTCGTGCTCAGTTGAGGCTAGAATCATGATCGCTGTGCCAGCTAGACCAGCGTCTGTCTTCCGGAGTTCATCCGGTGGGATTTGCTCAATCTTTGAGAGCCGCTGCTGAATTCGATCCATGATCACTGCTGCAGATTGCCCATCAAAGACACTCACTCCCTCTTGGACTGGTTGGGCAGCGGTGATCCACGGCTCTGTCTGTGACTTGTGAAGCCAAGCTGGACTGATCCATCCTTTTTGTTCTTCGATCTCTTGTCGGACACGCTCACTCAGATACAATTCAATGCCGTTGGCTTTCACGTAATCAGTGAAGAGTTGGTGCCGGTGGTGTCCCGGTCCACCCAGCGTCCGGAGAAAACTCGTGTCGAGGAGCAGTGCTGTCGGAACGGGGGGAAGAGAAGCCCTAGTCACGGCTGATTGTGTATGGTGCGTCGACGATCGTACGCTGATGGATTTCTTCGGAAAAATCAGTTAGTTCCGGATCGTATCGACTCACGACCCCAATAACAGCTTCAATGGCTTGCGAAATTGCAATCCCGGCCGCCGATGAGACCTGAAGAGAACTGGCGACGCCGCGTCGGGTATGGTTCCCGTTGAGGTATTTGAGTGTTTCATCGATGGCACGGAGAAGACGCTCGTTCCCGTAGCGCTCACTGAAGTACTTGATATCGTCGTCGACTTTCGCAGCGCCATAAACGGCGATGACCGTCGGTGAGACGATAAGTTCAGTGTCGCCTGTTTCCCACGTTCCTGCGATTGAATCGGCCTGCCAGAGTGCCGCCCCGTCTTCAAGTTGATCAAGTTCTTCTGCAATGCCGAGTTCGGCCAGCTCGTTTGCATATTTATATGCAGTACTTTTCACGATGTTCTGGCGTGCCATCGCTTGTTTGATCGTCGTTGGTGAATTGATGAGCAAGTCTGTGTAGAAGTATGCGAGATTTGGATCCGACAAAAGCTTTTGAGCGACAAAGAAGGTTGCTGCCCCCTGATTTCCGTCGGGGCTACCGTTCTTGATTGTCCCAGACATTGTAGACCACAGTACGCGAACTATAGACTAAACTGTTCCGGTGAGGACGTGAACGCTTCTTACACAGGTTCGAGGAGAGACGAATTAGCTACCCACGACAGACATCGTGGGCTTGTCAGTGTCTGTTCGGAGTGAAAATGAACGCGACGAGTGGTTGTCGGATGGCTATCGTTTGGAAAGGAGTCCACAGCATGTCGGCTTCCTCTCACGACTAAAGTCGTGGGCTTCCACTCGACTCTGTGTAATCCGGTTTTGTCAGGGTACGACTGTGCAGGCGACCGACCACACTGATCATATTACCAACTCTTCGGACGAGCTTCAGCGAACGATCATCGACCTCCTCTCGTAGTTTTCGTTTCTCACTCATTGATTCGTTCCCTCTTTGACAAGCCCCGCCCGTTGTGACCGACACTGCGAATGACAAAGTTCCCTCTCTGGATTGCCGAGTCGAACGAGTGCGAATGAGCGTCTCGACGGCTTCCCGTGCTGGAAGTGCGGGTTGGAACCGTCACGGCCACACGTGGCCGATATCCCATGGGAGGATGCCACGAGCGTTAGCCCATGGATGAATCACGGTATGCTACGAACTGCCCCAATACCGCGTTTCGCTTTGGCCTCAGTATTGATCAAGAGCGTTCTTTTCCTGTGTGATAAACTCCGCAGCCATATCGACAAGATCCGCGCCAAGCCCAGTTAATTCATAATACGAGTACAAGCCGTCTGTATTGGGCTTCGATTGTTTTCTGTTCTCGACCAACCCCGCATCGACTAACCGATCCAAATGGTAATGCAGTCCATTTTCGTCCCGACCGAGTGCCTCGCCGAGTTCCTTCGCGCTTAGTTTCCCATCAGTACGAAGCGCGTAGAGGATCGCGAATCGGTTGCGTTCAGCAATTTCCTCGAAGAGCTCGAGATATTCGTCGAGGCTGAGCAGCGGTTTTTCATCGAAGAGGTTCGCTGTCAATGCCGCGATTGCATCCTCCGACGTATCGTCCTTCGTTGGTGGTCGTGACGCAGAGGGACTGTCTGCCATATGTGTCGATACGGGGTTGTCCCATTTGAGGTTAACGGTTCTTAACCTGATTGGTGGATGGATTGCTCATCGGCGAGTGGGTGCATTTATACAGATTGTCCAAGCAGTACTAAATAATGCGAACGTACGACGAAAGACCAATGCGAGACGTTCTCCTCGAACGACTCGACCCAATAAAACACACTGAGTTTCTTGTGTACGTGATGGGACCCTACACGACTTTTCGACTTGACTACTATCTTCAGGACGATAGCGAAGTCAATTTTGATGACCGTGATTTCGACTGGGGTGCGTTTGGTGATGCAGAAAAGGAGCTCCAAGATGAGCTTCGAGAGATCGTTTCATGGATGCGCACAGAACTCGGTGTAAATGCCTTTCTTGCCGTCGATCCTAACATTCCAACGACGGAATTTCCCGAGGAAACGACCGCCGAGCGGATGAACGTGATCAGTCAGTCGAAAGCGTATGCGGATGCCAGCAACGCTGTTGTGTTTCTTCTCCCAAAAGCAGGTGTTCGAGACGGGGTCGATATCGAAATTGGTGCGGTTCTCTCTGGCTTTGATCTCGGTCACGGCGAAGGTTCGCCACGGAAACCTCCAGAGCGATTCCGCGTTTTCCGTGAGCACGGCGTCCGGAGCGCAACACTCGAAGCCGTTCCCTATGAGTACGAGGTTGCACTCACCGAGTATGGAACTCGCTCTGAGCTGCAAGACCAACTTGCTCGGTTTCTTGTTGGTGTTCTCCGAGCTGAGCATCGCGGCGATCTCCCATCAGTCGGCGATTAGAACCCGACCGACGATTATTGTGATTAGTACAGTTGTTAATTCGAATCAAAAGCCGAGGAACACAGCATCTTCATTGACAGGCGGTGCTAGTGGAAGGCCACCCCTGAAGGGGTGGGTGTAAGCGGTAGGCACAGGGAACTAGTCTACCCACTACACTTGGGCCGTGATCAGCGGCTACGACAGCGAATCCAATGTGGGTCCAGGCACCATCGAGCGCCCGTACAGCCCCACGAGAACGACGGCGATTAGCCACCACGCACCCGAACCGACGACGAGCGAAACGGGCAGTGGACTCTCCAATATGCCACCAGAACCCTCGAGAATGCTTCCGAGGTTGATCGCGGCGTGCAGTAACACTGCGGGAATCACCGTTCCGTCTGTGACATTGACGAGCGCACCGAGGACAGTCGATACGCCGAGGACAAACGTCGTATAATACACGAAGAACAGCGGGTCGGGGGTGAAATTCGGATGACCGAGAAACAGGGGGAGGTGCCACGCCCACCACAGCACCCCAACCGCGAGACTCGCCGGCAGAACCGACAGTCGCTCCTGGAACTGGGGTTGCGTAACAGCTACAAAATTCGGCAGCAAACAGCAGTCTTCAGTAGTGAACCAGAACATCGAGCCAGCGAACTGAGGATCAGACAACACAAACGCACCCTCGATCGCATTCAGGAATGATTGCTGCATACGCGCCCTGGGCCTTGTTTAGACGAGCGAGAACGGCTCTGTTCATGGATTGTAGCCGTTCCCACTGAATCTCGAGATAGAATGGGAGCGGGGGATCGTGCCCACGGGGTAGCTCAACCGTCCACAGACTGACTGCGGAGACGGATTTCTTCGAGCAGCCGACTCACCGAGTATCTCGCTCCTGTCCTATCCCGAACCTGGCGAGCTCGCTGTTCACACACCTGAATTCGAGCGCCTAAACAAGGCCCAGAGCGCGGGTGCAGCACATGTCGGATGCCGGTTGGCTCTGGTACGGGGTCGGTAATGTGCCTCGGGAAGGGTGAGAGGCGGCGAAGACAAACGTCGCTGCAGGATTCTCGATTGATTGAACAGCGAAGAGTCTGATAACTGTCCTTAGAAGTTGATCTGATGAGGTTTATTTCTGTATATGATACATCATATTATCTCTTCGATCAAATCGAATCCATTTTTGAACGCGATTTGGCCTTCGAATCCCCGAGCTTCGATCGCTCTCACTACACCTTTGCCCGCATCGGTATCTGTCGTTACGACAGTAACGGACGATGCATTGCCGCTATCGAGGAGCTGCATTGCAACGCCAGCAAGTGCTGTATCTGCTTTCTCAATCTGATCCTCGCTTCGATTCGATGCCTGGTGCAATGAACCGTCGAACGGTGTCCATCCTGCTGCAACTCCGCCATTTGTGTAGTCCAGTTCGTCAGCGATCGTTACCCACTCGGCGTCGATCGCACTGTTAATCGGCGTTTGACTTGGCGTACTTCGATCTGGCGCTCCGCCGAGTTCGGTATACACTCGTTGGGGGATCACAAACGAAATTCCATTGCGTTGTGCAAACCGCCTGAGTGCTGTGTATTTGTTGTTTTGTTGCCGTCCATAGGCGATGAACAATCCCGAATCTGCAACCCACGCATGTCTCTCGGCATCCGAACCAACAGCATCACTCATTCCTATTTCTCCTACGCCTCTGTGTTCGGTGGGTGGTCACGTGCGGTCTGAATCCGATCAAAGTAGGGGTCGTGTGGTTGCATCTCGAGAATAACCTCCCTCAGTGCATGCAGCACAGCAATCGCGAACGCGACTTGGAGATCGAGTTCGCGAGCGGCGATTCGCTCGGTCATCTCCCCATCAACGTACGGGACTGCGTACGTGAGTGCAGCAGCAAGCTTGCCAAGTCCATACCGCTCGAGTAAGAGGTCGAGATCTTGATCCCGAGGAGTCCGACCGACTGCTTCGATGAGAGTGGGTGTGATCGTATATTCAGCCCCATCAAGATCTGCGGTCAGTGTAATTGGTGTCGCCGTGTAGGTGTGTGTTTTCTGTGCTTCGTCACGAGATAAGACACCCAAATCCACGAGTGTGGCTGTATCCGAATAGGCGGTCGTTCGGGGCGTTTCTAACCCATCGACGATTTCGTCGATCGTTACTGCTTCATTTCGCAGGATGAAGGTATAGAGACGGGCCAGCCGTGGTTCAGAGAGCAGCTGGGCAACCGAGAGGAAACCATCAATGACGTGTTCGGGATTGCCTTCGGCTTTTGCCATACAATACATGATTTATGTGTTGTGTAATAAGACTTGCGTCGGCAATTGACCTATTCTCGTCTATCCTCTGGAGGGCTAGATTACAACGTTGTAATAGAGGGGGATCGCGAGAGCGACCCCTCCGTTTCGCAGAAACTGACGCACTCCACCGTAGCCGCTCCAACGAGTACCACCATGGATCACCGGCAGAGACGAGTGATATCACAAACAGTCGTATTGTCGTCGTTCGAGTTTCTCCCACATCCGTCTGGGTGTCGAGACGAAACCACTGAATAGCGACGCCGAGTCATCAAGAACACGGAAGAAACACCACGCAAACTAGCAACTAAACAAAATTAACTCGCATACAGTTAGAGAAAATTTTAAATGGCTATGGATTCTAGAAGTCCGCAAGAGACCTTGTGTGGTGACGGACGACTCGTGGTCGTCCGGAACGCCGTGGTTCTCCGATGGTTCGTGTCCCTTCGTGGTTTGGGTGTCTTCGTGTTGCTGACCACCGTGAGACGCGTCTTCGATTTCATCGACCGGACGGAGTTGCTGGAATCGTGTGGACGAGAAGAAGACCGACAATTGTGATATCACTCCGTTCGAGGGGTGGTTCGTGGCATTGAGCACGAGGTATTCTGAAGAAATGGGTTTCGCGACTGGACAACGATTCGACGAGTGATATCACTTCTATCGAGTTGTCGGCAGATGGATCGGGCGCAGGCAGGAGTCCTCGGTACACAGGGACGGCCGGTTTGGGTTCGTCTCTCGTATGCGACTGCTGATCGCTGTTTCTTCGAGCTAGGCACCACGAGAACCGTGGTTGAACAATCGTGGAAATGCTTCGAGAATAAGCGGAGAGACTACTCGTAGTAGGCTTTTCGCTCGACGACCTCAGCAAAGGCCACGGTGGGTGTGACGTTGTTGATCTCGACAGTGACACGGTCGCGTTGCTCCGTGTCCGGCACGATAATCACATAGCCCCGGTCAACGCGGGCAATACCATCACCTTGCTCGCCGACGCCTTCGATTTCGACCGTTCGGCGGTCACCCACTTCGACTGGGGCTGTTGAGTGACTCGACTGCCGATTGTGAGTCTGCTTGTCGCGCGTGGTTGTCGATACTGTCTCTTGTGTTGTTTCTCGTTCTGTGCTATCCGCTGATGACGGTTGTTTCAGTATTGCCACGCGGTATGCGTCATTTGGTTGGATATCGCCATCCACAATCTCTTGGCTCGGCACGGTGAGCGTGTACGATCCATTCTGTGCTTCGATTTCACTGCTAAACAGACAGTGTAGTTCGTCCGGGATCTCCATCTATCTGCATCATTGTAACGAGTATACAAGAATCTGTGTTTGTCTCCACCACTGGTGACGGCAATACTGGTGTCAGCTACCCACGACTGACGTCGTGGGCTTGTCAGTGGACTCCCCTTCTGCCGTCGAATCGACGGATGCGTGGAAATCGCCATTCAGGTTCAGCGTCCCTGACGGTAGCGCACACTGACAGGGTGCGCCTCCACCCGAAGACGTCTGCCCCGAGTGGAGTTTCTTGAGAAGTTTACGAGCGATGTTCTTACTCGCGTTGTAATCGGCATTCAGTTCGTACTCACACTTCTGGCACACAAACTGGTGCTTCGACCGCCGATTCGATTCATGTGTAAACCCGCACGATGAACACCGCTGAGACGTATACGCAGGATTCACCTGCGTAACCACAATACCGCACATCTCGGCTTTGTATTCCACGTACTGGTACAGGCGTCGGAACGCCCACGCGTGGAATCGCTTCGCACCAGCCATCCGCTTGCGAATGTCGGTCAGGTTTTCGAACGCAATATGTGTACACCCGTGGTCACGAGCTTCGTCGAGAATCTGATTGGATGCTCGGTGCAACTCGTCTTGCATCCAGCGGTGTTCACGGTCTTTCAGCGACTGAATCGACAGGTGTGCCGACCGCGTGCCTGTCTGTTGCATCGACCCGCGAGTCTTCTCAAATTCTCGGCGTCGATGATTCATCTCGTCGGCGTTCCCGACGAACGCGCCTGTGGAAGTCACAGCGAGCGAGCCGTCCACATTCAGGTCAACACCAAGGACTGTTCTGTGCTTGGTGTCAGAAGAAGCAGTCGTGGACTGCTCGTTGGTTTCAGTTCGGCGCATCCGCGCGTGGAGGTAGAACGACTCCGTTTGGCGGTCGTACTGTAGCGTGGACATACGGAACTCGTAGTCCTCGTTCAGCAGGTACTCCCCAATCGGCGTTCCCTCGGCGACGTCGGGTAGTACGTAGTCGCACTCGACGCGACCGTCTACTGTGGACAGCGAAACGTGGTCGCGGTGGAACGTCGCGGAGCGTTTGTCGTAGACGACGCTCCACGCATCGAAGTGCGGTTGGCTCGTATTGTCACCTTTCTTGAGCCGTGCGACACCGCTTTTCGTGGCCTCGATAGCGCGTCGGATCCCTTTCTGCACGAGGTTTGCCGTCAACTCCGTCTCGTTTCGGAGCCGCTCGTACAGGGCGTTCTCGGCGTTCTGTTTCGAGGTCACACAGTACTCGTTCGGATGTCTCCATGCCCACTCTGCGGTGGTGTTCGCACAGTGGAGGAACTGGTCTTTCGTCTGATGGAGGTCGTCGCACCGCTCTGTGGGGATGTCGAGTTTGACTTTGACGGTGCGAATCACCTCCATCGGTATTTCACATATTGAACTATCTCTTTATAATTATCCGGGGTGGCGTGGGGAGTCAACCTGTGATTGTTGATGGCTGGATTGTCTATTGTCGGATTCCTCCCACGGCTGAAGCCGTGGACTTCCTCCTTGAATCGGAGTGAGAGAGCTCTCGCTATCGACCGCAGGCGATCACTGCTGGAGCACTCGTTAGTTGGTGTCGGCGGCGGCGAGCAACGCATCGTCGAGGTCGTCGAGAACCTCGGCCTTTACGTCCGCGGGGAGGGTGCTGAACGCCGTCCGCGCTGGGCACAGAAACGGGCACAGGCCGAACAATTCGCCTTCGACGTCGATGCCCCCGGGCTCGTTGAAGTCACCAACGAGAGCCACGAGAGCCCTGCAGACCACCAGTACACCGTCTCCATCGACGACGTGACCGAAGACCTGATGGCCTGTACGTGCCCGCGTCACGTACTTCAGGGTTGGCTATCCGCATCTCCAGTTGCCAATCTGGGAGGTGCAAATAAATCTGGGGTGTTAGCAATAAGTATGGCGTTTCACCATTCAATCGCACTTCTGATTTCGAAATCTTCTTCTGGAGTCACAAACCGATCTGGGGCAAAGACGTCGGGATCGAACGTTGGCGTGGTTTCAGTGAGCAACTCTGCGATCAGGTGGCCAGCAACTGTGCTATACATGATTCCTTCGCCGTTGAATCCACAGCATACATAAACTCCGTTCGGATGGATTTCCCCCACCAGCGGATGGCGATCAGGCGTTGCCGAACAAAGCCCGCCCCACTTTCCAGTTATCTGGCTATCCTGAAGTTGAGCAGAGATCTGGGGTGCTTTCTCTGCTACTTCTTGGATGAACTCTTCACGTGCTGTCGAGCTGAAAGTTTCGGGGTCGAGTTCAGTTTTCCCAGTTCCACCCCCAATCAGGATTTCTCCATTCATTTCCGATCGGTAGTACAGCTCGAGATCGGGGTCATTGATAAGCGGTAGTTCGACCGTTTGTCCGGGATCTATCATCGCAATCTGACTGACCCGCGGCTTTAACGGAAGTGAGACATCGATATTGCGCGCCAGTGACTTGCTCCATGCTCCCGCCGCCACAATCACTGCCGAAGCGGTATACGACCCTTCACTTGTTGTAACACGAGTGCTACCCGTAGCGAGGGTGTCGATCGATTCGACCGCCTCGGTCAGCACGTCAGCACCCCTGGACGTTGCGTTCTCCATAACGGAGACTGTTGCCGTGTATGGGTCCAGCGAGAACCCATTTTCGAACATAAATCCGGCTTCGATATCATCCGTGATGAGTACTGGGACTCGATTGTCGATTTCATCACCGGTCAGCAGTTGGGACTCGATCGCAGTTTCTTCGTGCAGTTGTTCGAGGTGCGCTACTGAGGCTGGGTCTCGTGCAAACGTGTATGCATCCCCATAGTGCAGTTCGATTTTTGAATTCTGAGCCATCTCTTCCCAGAATTGGATGATATACTGGTGCTCTGCCGGATGCGTTCCCGTACTCAAGAACTGATCGGGGGTGATGAATCCAGCAGCACGCCCGCTTGCTTTGCTTGCGGGTTGGTCTTTTTCGAATACAGCGACATCTTTGACCCCCGCAGCAGTGAGATGATAGGCACAGCTGGCACCGGCCACCCCGCCACCGATGACGATGACTTCAAAATCATTCATAGATGGGCTTAGAACTGCTCAGCGAGGCGTTAGAGACGACGAGTTTTGAATAGTGGAACGTGAGTGGACAGTGACACTCGTCAGGGCGTTCGCCTCGAATACCAGACGGATTTACTACCGGTCTCAGCAGATACGGGAAATTGCACAAATTAGAGATCGAGAAGCCGTTTTGCGTTCTCACCGAGTAGGTTATCGATCTCTTCGTCAGTGAATGTTGGTTCTTTTCCTCTTTCTGACAGTTTTCTGACGTTTTCGATCCATTCTTCTTTCGGATGAACTGGATCGAACGCGGGATCATCAGTCCCGTAGAGCATTCGATCACTTCCGACGGCATCCATGAGTTTCCGCACTGCCGTCGCAAACTCATCAGGGTCGTCTTTACATCGTTCTTGCCAGCCGGAGATGTCGACGTGGAGCCTAGAATTGACCTTCGAACGTGCGACGGCGTGAAGGTCTCTCCACCACTCGAAAGACATATGAGCGGCAATGATTTCGAGATCCGGAAAGTCGCTCAGTACCTCATCCAGATTGGTCGGATGAGAGTACTTGCTGTACAGTGGCGCAAATACTGGACCAGTGTCAGTTAGCACGGGGACATCGTGACGCCGTGCTATCTCGAGTAGTCTGTAGGTCTCTTGATCGTGGAGATAGAATCCTGCCGTCGGATGGAGCTTTAGACCGTCCATGTCCCAGTCAGCTAACGTCTGTTCGATATGTTTGGCCGCGTCTGGCCGTCTCGGGTCGATCGTTGCGAAAGCACTGATGCGATCAGAATTGTCGTCCCGAAATTCCGCGATCGTTCTGTTCACTTCTTCGATCGGCGTCTCTGGTTCACCTAGAGCTATTCCGAAGTCAACGCCGAAGACGTTCTGGTGGTCGATACCTACTTCGTCCATCCGTTCAAGAAGTTTCTCCCCGCGGGGATCCCAGTAACTAGGAAGGTACGATTTCCGTATCCGCTCTGGATCGACCGTCTTTCCTTTCTTTTCGTTTTCACGAACAGCGATGTCGACGAAGGCGTCCCAGAACCGCTCTGGAAGCCAGTCTTCGGCCCATAGATGTGAATGAATATCTATGATCTCTGTCATCCAATAATTAGCTAGCGGCACTCTACAATTGAAAACGTTCCGGTCAGCCATCTCATCACTGTATAGACTCAACCGGTAGTAGTGCAAAACACGACCGAGCAAAACTGGTTTGAGCCATGGGCATCTTTTTGATGGTAATGCCTTACGAGAGCAAGTGGACAATTTATGCCGGCGATACTGATTACTCTGGACGAATCTACACACCTGTCGTTATCGATTATGTCATTCGGACATTGGGGGAGTACCGCTCTAGCGTCGGCTTTCCGAACAGTCGATTCGAACACGGTCCAGTCATACCACCGGCCCGGAACATCGAGATCGACTATCTGGGTGCGATCACCGTCGATGACGAACTCAAAATTACGCTGACGCCAACTGTCGGAACCTCCTCGGTCACACATGAATTCACCGGAAGTGTCGACACTGATATCGTATTTGAGGGCACTCTTACAGTAGTTTATGTTGATTCCGAAACCGAAGAGCCAGTTCCAGTCCCCGATGAATTGGTAGCAGAACACAATAAGATAGCCGCAGAAGACAAAAAAGATTAACGTGAATCGGTATGGATGTGGCCGAATCAGTAGCCACTGTGGAGAAGACGTTGTCTTTGAGGACTGAGGACCCATTGCAAGCCGCACACTGACATTTTACGTAGGAACAGGCGCAAAGCCTCGCCCTTCAGGGCGGGGATACGCGCCGTACAGTTTAAGCGTCCTCCCGCCGTATATTGCTTACCGGAGTTCCCTCGTTGGCGAATACGGTCTTTGACCGTACCGATGCTTTGCATCGACTCGTCGCGTGGTAACAAATCCGACGCCCACTCCACCACGTCCGGGCCGACGGGTCGTCTGACGCTGATGGTGGTACCCAGCAGGCTGAATACCCTGTCGCGGAGGGACGGACGGTATTCCGTCCCGGTGAAACGCCCATTGAACATGGATGGGAAGGCCGCTTTGACACGGCTACGCGCACTGCAAACCACGTCCTTGGTCATAATTGGACGGGAACCGTTGAGGGAGGACGCGAAAGCGTACTTCGCTCCCGAGGAAACGTGCAACCTTGAACTCCCCTTCGGGGAATCCCCGCCCTTTAGGGCAGGGAGGATGTCAATCCTCGTACGACCGAGGCAGATCGAGGACATGCTGTCCGATATAGTTGAGAATCATTTCCTCTGAGACGGGGCCGGTCCGCTGGTGACGAGCGACACCCCAGGAAGCCGAGATGCCCATCTCAGAGCTTGCAGACATACCACCGTGAGTTGTCATCGATGCTTCACAAGCTTCCCAAGCCGCCTTACAAGCCAGATAGTTGGCAATATTGGAAGCTTCACCTACATCGCCAACTTGGTTGTCGTACTGCCACGCAGCCTTTCGAAGCTGTGTGCGGGCACTCTCCATCTTGGCGTGGGACTCGGCAAGCGGATGCTGAATCGCCTGGTGAGCGCCGATGGGTTCGGACCAGACCTTGCGGTCCTTCGCGTACTGGACCGCTTTATCTAGCGCCTCCCTGCCAGCTCCCCACGCCGACAACCCTGCGGTAATGCGCTCAACGTTGAGCATTCCAAATATTTGGCACATTCCATTTCCAACTTCCCCGAGCACCTGCTCTTGGTCAACACGGAGATCCTCGATGAAGAGGTCGTAGGTCGGCTCCGTATAATATATGTCGAGAGGGATTTCGCTATACTCGATACCCTCTGCCTCGGGATCGACGATGAACATGGTGATGCCGTCGAACTTTGAGTCGGCTTCCACGAGGGGAGTGGTTCGGGCGACCAACAGTAGTTGGTCCGCAAAGTCCATGCCCGAAATCCACTGCTTGCGGCCGTCAATAACGTACTCGTCGCTGTCTTTCTTAGCACTCGTCGAGATTCGCGAGGAGTTCAGTCCCGCGTCGGGTTCGGTCATACCCAACGCCCACACGTCCTCACCGCGAGCGATGCGCGGGATGTACTCCTCTTTCTGCTCCTCTGTGCCGTTCTCGACGAGGCTGATACCACCGAAGACTGTACTCATCGTGAAGCGGAACGTGGTCTCCCAGCAGTGACCTTCACAGAGTGCCTCCATGATGATACACGTATCTAATAGGTTCAACCCCTGACCGCCGTACTCTTCCGGAAGCGGTGCACCGAACCACCCACCTGCCGCGAGTTCGTCGAAAACTTCCGTCGGCGGCCGTCTCGCCTCGTGAACGTCCTGCCAGTAGGCGTTGTCGAAGTTCTCGGTGATATCCCTGACCGCACTTTTCATCAGTTCGTGTTCCTCGGAGAGCATGAAATCCATCGTAATCACCGACCGTTGGTTCCGGAGCGATAAGGGTTTACGGTAGCGAGCGACGATCGTCGCCGTTCCTAGCGTTTCTCGCCTCCGACTATTCAGTAGCTTCCACCTGACCCCCTCACGTCCGAAAGGCACCCGTCGGAACTATTCGTAGAGGTGTTTGGCGATGACCGAGCGATTGACCTCGTTCGTTCCCTCGTATATCTGTGCCCCTTTGGCTTCGCGCATGTACCGTTCGACCGGGTAGTCGGTCGAGTACCCACGCGAACCGTGGATCTGGACGGCCTCCGTGGCGGCGTCCATGGCGGCATCCGAGGCGAACGTCTTGGCGATGGCAGCGTCCTGCGTGACGCGTTCGCCGGCGTCCCGTCGGGTTGCGGCCTGATAGGTGAGCAGGCGGGCGGCTTCGAGGTCCATCTTCATGTCCGCGAGTTTGAACGACACGCCCTGGAACTCTCGGATCGGCTGGTCAAACTGCTCGCGCTGGTCGGCGAACTCCGCGCTCGCATCGAGCGAGCCCTGCGTGATGCCGACGCACTGGGCGGCGACGCCGATGCGACCCAAGTCGAGTGCTTCCATAATGTACCGGAATCCCCGCCCCTCTTCGCCGATGAGATGGTCGGTCGGAACGCGGAGGTCGTCGTACTCTATTTCGCTCTCGACGACTGCATCGCCCTCCATACACGGGATGTCTCGAACGACGTTGAAGCCGTCTCGATCCTGTGGGTTCGGAACGCCGATGATGCTCACGTCGTCGTGGCTCCCGGTGGTGTCGGTTCGAGCGACGACGAACACGAGGTCTGCGACTTCGCCGTGGGACGTCCACACTTTGTGGCCATTCAGCACGTACTCGTCGCCGTCGCGCTCGGCACGGGTCTCCAGGTTGTTCGCATCGCTCCCCGCCTGCGGTTCGGTCAGAGAGACGGCGGTGATCTGGTTCTCGGTGAAGATATCGGTGAGCCACTCCTCTTTCTGCCAGTCGTCGGCGAACGATTCGAGCGTATTCGCGATGAGTCCACAGGAGAGGGAGACGACGCCCGCCGGTATCTTCCAGACGCGGGCCAGTTCCTCGATAGTGATGGCGAGCGAGCGGTGATCGAGTCCGGTACCGCCGTACTGTTCTGGAACGGTAATGCCGTAGAGTCCGGCCTCCCCCAGTTTCTCGATGACGTCGACCGGAAACTCTCCACGTTCTTCGTAGTCGTCGACGACCGGAGCCACCTCCTCGTCGACGAACTCGCGAACTCGCTCACGGTGTTCGTGATGTCGTTCGTCCAGGCCGATCATGTGTCGCGTCGTGGAATCTGTCATAGTAGTCGTTGAATTGTTGTCTGTGATTGCGTCAGGATGCGCATATAGCTTGCGTCGAGACCGTTGAGCTGCGTCGGGCCGAATGGTTTTGGGCATCTCCCATCGGCGCGACCCGCTGAAACGACGAGCACTGGGGCGGTACCATCAATCCCGTGAGAAGACGGCGAGTTGGTGGAACTGCCCCAGGTTCGCGCCCCACGAGTGTGCGAGGCCCCGTTCCGTGTCCGCAATCTGACGGTCACCAGCCTCGTCCATCAGCTGGAGAACGATCTCCGTATGTCGCGAGAGCGATGCACAGATGCCGGAGTTCGTCGAAAGGACACCGCCGGAGGGGTTGAACGGGATATCCCCGTCTCGGGCGGTCGCACCCTCGCGGACGAGGTGCTTGGCATCGCCGTCGGCACAGATATCCAGCGCCTCGTACTCCATCATCTCGAACGGGATGTAGGGGTTGAACGTCTCCGCAACGTCGAGTTCCGCACGGGGGTCGTCGATGTTTGCGCTATCGTACACCCGCTCCGCGAGCGTGTTCAGTTTCGGGAACGACTCGTACGTCCGATACCCCGACGAGAAGGTGTTGCTGATGCTGTCGATGGCGTCGATCCAGACCGGGTCGTCCCGAAGGTCGTGAGCGACGTTCTCGCCGACCATCACCATCGCTGCCGATCCCGAGGAGACAGGGCAGGTCATCGCCCGGCGGAGGGGCCAGGAGACTATCGGCGAGTCGAGTATCTCCTCTTTCGTCCGTGCTCGGTTCCGATGCGCGTAGGGGTTCAACGCCGCTGACTCGTAGTTCTGTGCGGCGACCGTCGCGAAGTCGTCCTCCGTGGGGCCGTAGGCGTCCATGTACGCGGAACTGGGGAGTGCTCCCATCTGGATGGCGGTCACGAAATGCCGCTCGAACAGCGGTTCAGCCGCCGTGTTCATCACCTGCTGTCCCTCAAGCACCGAGTCGAAGGTCGGCGACCCGTAGACGACGGCGACGTCGTACTTGCCGGACGCGATATACTCGTACGCCACCTTCACGCCACTCCCTCCGGCAGTACCGCCGGTGTTGATGCTGAAGACGGGCACGTCGCGGCCCATGCCAAGCACTTCGAGCGTCCGCTCGACCCGGAAGGTCCCCTCGAACCCGTCGACCGTTGTGAACATGGTCGCATCCACGTCCTCGGGGGCGACGTTCCCGTGTTTGAGCGCTTCGTCGATGGCCTCGTAGGCCTGTTCTTCCTTGGACATGGTCGATTCCCGGTAGTCGGTAAACGAGTCGGGATCGGAGTAGCCCACGCCGACGACGGCAACGTCCCGGGTCATGCCGCCCCTCCTTCGAGAACGAGCACGGCGTCCGTTCGCCCTGGCTCGCCGAGGTGCATGTCGTTGTCGGCGACGAGCGCCGTCTCGGCATCGATTGATCCGAGGTCACCATTCAGAACCTGCGCGGCCGCAATCGTACGATAGATCCCGCCAGTATTCGGCGGGTTCGTCGCCAGCGGCCCGCCCGAGATGTTTACGGGTCGGTCCCCGTCCGGGGCGGTAACGCCATCGGAGACGAGGGCCGCCGCGTCGTTCGTCTCGCAGAAGTCGAGCGTCTCGTAACTCAGTAGTTCGAACGTGGGTGTGTGTGCCGCGATTTCGGCGGTATCTACGTCGTCCGCGTCGACCCCCGCGTCCTCATACGCTGTCTGGGCCGCCTTTCGGAGCGTCGGCTGATCGAGGCGGTCGTCCATGTCACGGTAGCTGTAGCGACTTGAGTTGAGTCCGCTTCCAGAGAGCCAGACGGGTCTGTCGACCCGGTCGGCGGCCACCTCCTCGCTGACCAGAACGCACGTCGCGGCACCGAACGACAGGGGCCCGACCATCAGTTCCGTCAGCGCCCCCACGACGGGGTCAGCCTCCAGTACGTCCTGCTTCGAGAACGCCTCCCGGCGGTGTGCCGTCGGGTTATTCGATGCAGCCGCGTAGTTCTTGGCCGCGGTAGCGGCAAGATCCTCTCGGGAAACGTCACGCCGTTCGAGCTGAGCCGTGGTCATGAAGCCGTACGACTGGTGATTGTTCTGTCCGATCGGGCGGGCGAACAGCGCCTCGTGAGCAGTGTAACTGACGAGCCGTGGGTCGGTAGTTACGGTGTCAGCTGCCGTGACCGAGACGACGTCGGCCTTGCCCGATCGAATCTTGGCCGCTGCGTGGTGGACCGCGGCGCCGCCACCGTTCTGGACCCGCATTGAGGGTTTTCCGTAGCCGCCCGCCGTCGCGACCTTCCGGCCGTCGCTTATCGCTGCACCGTCGAAGGTGTCCTGTCCTGTCAGGACGGTTGCGTCGAGGTCGTCCCGAGTGATGGCGGCCCGGTCGAACGCACGCTTCGTGGCCGAGAAGACGACGTCGTCGACGTTCATGTCCGCCTCACCCTGGAATCCCTCCGTTGCGTACCCGGCGATTGCGACTCTATTCACGACTTCCTCCAGCCGGATCCATGAAATGTGACACTGTACTGTCTGCCGATGACACGCGTTCTCGGGCGTTCGCTGTCGATGTCTGGTTCATTCTGTTGAGTCTCCGTGACGTCATGTTCCTTCGACGGGCCTGAAGTGGTCGATGTCCCGGATGTGACCCTCTCGCTGGTCGGCCCACACCGGTTCGACTTCCGTCCCCTTCTCGACGCTCCCGATGAGGTCCTGCGGGTCCTCGTACTCAATTCCCTCGATGAAGTGGAGCAGACAGGTCGCAGATTCACCGACGCGGATGACCGCGGTGATGTACGGCGGCTCCGGCATGTTCCGGAACTCGAAGAAACACACTGTGTAGCTCTCGATGACGCCTCGTTGTTCGACATTGACCCACTCTTCGGCCTCGACGAAACATTTCGGGCAGACCGATCGGGGAGGGACGAAGACGTCGTCACACTCTGGGCACTTCGTTCCGTGTATCTCCTTCTCTTTGAGCGCGTCGAAGAACTTTCTGTTGGTCTCCCCGATGTTCAGGCTAAAATCGAGGTTCCAGTGGAACGAGTACTTGTGCTCCGAGTTCTCGTCGGAGGTCTGGACGGAGCGATCGCTTCGTTCAACCATTACTCTCTCGGATTTGGCCAGTAAAGGCAAAAGCGTTTCTAATACGCTACTTATAATCCGCTCACCTCGTCGCACTCGGTGACAACGACCGTTCGCCGGGGGAATTCCGTACCCTACAACAGGGTGCAGATGTGCAGCAGCTGTCGTACGGTCGCTCAACCGTCGAAGCAGCGGGTGAAACCCCTCCTGCTTCCCAGAAAGGGCTATCGATCGGAGAACGTGGCTGTCACCGTGCCATCGACGGCGACCGTGCCGTCCTCCTTCGTCAAGTCGACTGCGAACTCGATAGTGTTCGCGTCAGGATCTTTTTCCCGGATCGTTGCCGTCGCGGTGACTGTCTCGGCTTCGAACACCATCTCGTGAAAGCGCGTGTCGAAGCGCTCTACGTTCGAGGGAACGTCGAGTTCGGCGATAATCGGCTGGAGCATGTACGAGAGGTTGGCCGGCCCTTGGTTCAGGAGACCGGGGTAGTCGAGGTCGTCCGCCCGACGACGGTCGTAGTGGGGTGGATAGGGATCCTCCAGGAGCGCAGCGATCAGTTTCATGTCCTCTCCGCGGAGGTCTGTCACGGTCCGAGTGAGTTCGTCACCCGTCGAGAGCTCCTCGAATCGCACGTCAGTCGTCCCCCAGCACCACGATATCGGCTTCGAGGTCGTACACCGGGTCTCCCGTTGGCGACGTGACGGAGTAAGCGTGAGTGACGATGGTCAACCTGCCGGACTTACCTTCCTTTTCGACGACGTCGTCAACGCGGCCCTCGACACGGAGCGTCTCCCCGCTCTGGAGCGGTGCGTGGAAGTCCACCCGGAGCCCACCGAGCGCAGCACCGGCCGTCCACTTGTCCGTGATTCGGTTCATCATCGCGTCCACGCCGTCCGTCGCCTCGACCACGATGTGGTGGCACATCGAGTATGGGACGAGTTGACCGGGCTCGCCTGCGGCTTTTGCGTCCTCTTCGTACCGGAACGCGTCCTCGTCGTTTCTAGTCGCATCGGCCCAGAGATGCGCCTTCCACCCCCCCACTTCGAACTCGCCGGACGGTAATTCGGTTCCCTCGAGTTCCGTTCCT
This sequence comes from Haladaptatus rarus, assembly GCF_054177585.1. NCBI lineage: Archaea > Methanobacteriati > Methanobacteriota > Halobacteria > Halobacteriales > Haladaptataceae > Haladaptatus > Haladaptatus rarus. The sequence goes on from NZ_JBPEHG010000023.1 coordinate 35,080, forward strand.
ACCATATGCGGCCTGTTGTGTGGTCACCGGCATAAGTCTATTCGACACGAGCGAACTCAGGGCCGATAGTAGTGTCCCTCCTACTACTGGTCGTGTGGGTCGATGACGTCGTCGCCGGCGTCCGCAGGTGCGCCCAGTGCGAGGAGAACTCCTTGCTCGTCGCCGACGCAACGATGTCCGTGGGGCTCCGTCGGCCCGGCAGCGAAAAATGCTCCCGGGCCGACGGTGACGTACTGTGGGTCGTCGGGAGTCCCCAGTTTCACCGAGAACTCGCCGCTGATGACGTAGTACAACTCCTCTTCTTCTGGATGGGCGTGGTAGCTTATTTCGTCACCAGGGTCGAAGTACCAGAGTTTCGCGGCCATCCGTGCAAGGCCCAACGCCTCATCGACCGGTCTGATGTTCAAAGACGGGGCGATATCGTTGACGTCGGCCAAGTCTATAAGGGGAACGTCCTCCGGGCGAACGACTTTGGGGGTCGCCTTCTCTCGTTCGTCCTCATCGAGGAACTTCATACCCGCGTATCGGGCTACCTGAATAAAAAACTCGGCCGTCGACTCTCCTCTGTACAGCGGCGAACTCACGAAAGATGCTGTTCGGGGCGGTCTGCCACTCGATTCGGTTACCTGGTCGGCCGCGGGTGACTGACCCCAAAACCTAATTAGAAGCCACCGTAGGCTTCTAACTGTGCACTCGAATTCCACGGGGAGACGGAGGGGTAGATGATGGACAGTATGGAGTTTGGCATCATGCTTTCGGCGACGAGCAACGCCTACGGTATTCCCGACGCGGACCTCCCAGAGGTTTTCCGCCGGAGCACCCGAACCGCGGAAGAGAGCGGGTTCGACGTCGTCGTCGCCGGCGACCACATCGTCTATCCTGAGCGAATTCCAAGCGATTACGAGTACTCGTCGTCGGGGGAGCCACCGTTCGACACGGATACGAGCGTTTACGACGTGTTCCAAGTGTTGGCTCAACTCGCCGTCGTCACCGACGACATCAAGTTAGGAACCAACGTCGTCCCGGCCCCCTACAGGCACCCACTGGTACTAACGAAGAACGTCCTCACTATCGACTCGCTCTCGAATGGCCGGTTCGATTTCGGCGTTGCCCCTGGCTGGATGGAAACCGAGTTTGAGGCGCTCGACGTCCCGTTCGAGGAGCGAGGTCCACGAACCGATGAGTTCCTCGAAATCTTCGAACTCGCCTGCGAAAACGGCACCGCGAGCTACGAGGGCGAGTTCTACCAGTTCGACGCGGTCGGATTTCATCCCCGGCCTGCTCACAACATCCCCGTCTGGATTGGTGGGAAGTCGGGCGCCGCTATCCGTCGCGTGGGACAGTTCGGAACCGGCTGGTCGACACTGTGGGACCACCCGGATCAGGTAGCCGATACCCGGAACCGCATCATGAACGCATGGACCGACTTCGACCGGGAGGGAGATCCGGAGATAGCCGTATTACGGCCAGTCAACCTCGACGCCGACGCAAATTCGGATCGACTGCTCTCAGGGAGTCCGGAATCGATTATCGAGGACATCAAGTCCTACCGTGCGGCCGGCGTTACCCGCCTCATCGTCGACTTCTTCACGACCGATATCGACAAGCAGGTCGCGCTCATGACCCAGTTCGGCGACGAGGTCATCGACGCGCTGTGACGGTTACTCCTCCTCGCTGTCGACGTCCTCTTCGAACACTGCATCGTCCCGGAGGTTCGGTGCGCCCACGGCGAAGATTTCCGTGTCTTCGAGGGCGTGAATCTGTCGCATCGGGCCGGGGTCAACGACGACGAAATCGTCCTCCTCTATCTCGAACGTCTTCCCGTCTACCTCCATCTCCGCTCGTCCGGAGACGACGTAGAACAGCTCTTCCTGTTTTTTCTGGTAGTGACGACGGACCGTGTCGCCCTCGTCGTAGTAAAAGTAGTTGAACCGCATCTCGTTCGGGCGGTCGTCCCCTCGCATCTTGAGGTCGTAGCCGATCATCCTGACTGCTGGTTCCTCGGATGTCCTGGTACTCTCGTCGACGTCCTCCAGATTGATCTTCGAGTACGACATACGTCCGTGTGTCTGGGTGTGACGGTATAAAGTACGGGGTCGGACTCCCGAATCCGATTACCGGTAGCATTAAGCGAATTCTCCGCGATACGTGTCGACATGCAATTTCGAGTGATTCCATGGTAGAAAGCCACGGCAAGGTTATCGACATCTGGTGTAATCTCTTCACCGAGCGCGGTCGGGAACTCTACTTCGACTCACAGGCCCAGACCGTCGCCGCGGACATATTCAACAACGAAGAGATGTACGCTCCCGAGAAGGGAATGACTCCCGACGAGTTCGTCGAGATGATGGACGAGGAGGGTATCGACAAGGTGCTGATACCCGCGCTGAAGTTCGGCGACCCCGACGGCGGCATGCAGATCGACGTCCCGCACGATCTCGTCGCCGAGGTGGCCGACGAGTACCCCGACCGTATCAAGGGGATGGCAGGTATCAACCCACGCGAGGGCATGGAGGGAGTCGCACGCCTCGAGGAGTACGTCGAGGAGCACGGGTTCGTCGCCGCCTTGCTTGAGCCCTACGGCTGGGAGCGGCCGATCAACCATCGCAAGTACTACCCGTTCTACACGAAGTGTGCCGAACTAGGCGTCCCTGTCGTGATGCAGGTCGGTCATTCCGCAATGAAGATGCCGAGCAAGATGGGGCGACCGCTACTGCTCGACGACGTCGCGCTTGACTTCCCCGAACTGGACCTCGTGGGGGGACACACTGGCTGGCCGTGGTCTTCGGAACTCGAAGCGCTGGCCTGGAAACACTCGAACGTCTATCTCGGTGCGACGGCACACGCTCCTAAGTACTGGGAGCAAAACGTCCTCCAGTTCATCAAAACGCGGGGGCAGGACAAGGTCGTTTTCGGAACGGATTATCCGGTGCTCGAGTACGGCGAGACGCTCGCACAGATCGAGGATCTCGACCTCGGGTTGACGGTAGAGCAGAAATTACTGTACGAAAACGCGAGAGAGCTGTTCGACCTCTGAACGCGAGCAATCCGGTGACCTCGGTGAACTAGCCGTACGTGAGGTCGAGTTCGATGATGTTCGAGGCGCTGAGAAGACTATCTGGAATCGTCTCCTCGAACCGTTCTCCCCGCATACGGTTCGCGGGACCGCCGACGCTAATCGTTCCGATAACCTGCTGCTGCTGGATGATCGGTGCAGAGATCGCTCTCACGCCATCGACGAGTTCGCTCGTGTCCGTCGCGTATCCACGCTCCCGGATCTGCTCGAGTTCGTTCTTGAGCGTGGCGCGGTCGGTTATCGTCTTCGATGCGTAGGCGGAGAGTCCGTGTCGGTCGATGATCTCGTCGACGCGCTCTTCCGGAAAGTGGGCGAGCATGACCTTGCCGGCAGCGTTCGTATGCAGGGGGGTTCGACGTCCGGGATACGCCTGGAGGTTGACTGCGTTTTCCCCCTTTGCAACGTACAGCAGAATACCGCGGCCGCGCTCTTCAATCGAGAGACTCGCGTGTTCCCCCGTCTGGATCGCGAGTTTCTCGACCTGTGAGTGGCCAGCCTCGAACAAGGGGTGCTGATGGCGGGCACGAGCACCGATTTCGAGGAACCGGGTCCCGACCCGGTACTCTTTGTCGTTCTTGACGACCGCTCCGATCGATTCCAGGCTCCGGAGGTGGTCGTGAAGCGTACTTTGTGGCATCTCCATGTAGTCAACCAGATCCGTGAACCGCGCCCCGTTCATCTCGAGCAGTGCCTCAACTATTTTAAAAACCGTGATCGGGGTCTTCACCGGCATTCGGTCGGTCATGCTAACCATATACACGGCCCACCGGTATAAAAATATCCGATATAGTCGGAATAATTGCGTCTTCTCTCGCGAAGTCGGTTCTCCGCGCGAGTGGGGCCGAATAGCGTCTCTGAGACGGATATTCTCCTGGAGGTGTCAGGTTCGATTCCTCTCAACTAGCTATCGGAAATCAGTTTCCGGTTATCACAGCGATTGTTATATGTTAACAGTGCTCTCTAAAGTCCGGAATAACCGGATGAGCTGTAACCGTCGAAAATGCCAGGATACCTTTTCAAACCGCTTTAGGGATGGCAGAACGGTTTGCGGTCTCGGTATACTTTCCGAAATAACCGAATAATCGTCGAGCACCTGTAAATTACTAACATGCATAAAGGCAACCGCAGATGCGGCACTGTAGCAGTATAGCCATCCCACTCACGCTGTGAGGTCTGTGAACTATACCCACCTCCTATTACATTGCTATGCTTGTAATGAACAGGTAATACCGTCGGCCCTTTTTTCTCCGTCTGCAGCGTGAAAAGTAGTGGGCACCGCCCGGATTGCAGGGGAAAAGTCCTGACTGCTGAAGCATTCGAGATAGTCGGAAATACCGATTCTTATACCTGCATCGAAGAATGCGCTGCATACGCCCCCTTCGGTAGTCCTTCTTCCATTCGCCAATCAGGTTCCTCCTTGCACTCTGTCGACGAGGTTTCCGATTCAGGGGACCGAGAGACAACGCACACCCTGTTCTCCCCCGAAACACCAATCGATTGCAACAATTACGCCGGGGACTGGGACTGGCAAAACAGAGCGATTTGAAGGCCGGCTCTAAGGTTGGACAGAAGAATATTGACACGTCGACCAACCCCGAACCCTCACCGAAGTCAAATCTACAATCAACAATTATCGATTTCCGGAATGCTCGAACGGCGGGTGTCGACAGGTCACAGCGAGGTGCGCCACACCGCGCCCCAGATAGATTTAATGGCGTGTTCACAATAGGGTCAAGGGAACATGAAGACGGACGAGTTCGATATTCGCGGTTCGACTGCGGTCGTGACCGGGTCGTCCTCCGGAATCGGTCGGGCAATTGCCGAGCGATTCGCCCAGGAGGGACTCGAAGTGGTTGTCTGTTCCCGGTCACAGGAGCGGGTCCAAGACGTCGCCGACGTCATCAACGAACGCGACTACGACGGGGAGGCACTCCCCGTGGAGTGCGACGTGACGGACTGGGAAGCAGTCGAAGAACTCGTCGAGGCGACGACGGACGCGTTCGGCCCGATCGACGTCTGGGTGAACAATGCAGGCGCCAGTTTCGTCGCCCCGTTCGAAGATATCAGTGAAAACGGGTGGAAGACCATCGTCGACATCAATCTGCACGGCGCGTTCATCTGCGCCCAGGTGGTCGGCGAAGCAATGCGGGACAGAGGCGAGGGGATCATCATCAACATCTCGAGCGTGGCGGCCCGCGACGGAGCGCCAGGCATGTCGCACTATTCGGCCGCGAAAGCTGGAATGAACAATCTCACGCGAACACTCGCCTACGAGTGGGCCGAATACGGGATTCGAGTCAACGGCATCATGCCGGGGCTCATCGCGACGGAGGGCTTGGAGAGCCAAGAGGGAATCGGGGCGGACGACATCGACAGAGACGAGGTCGACAGACAGATCGGGATGCCAGCAGAGATCGCATCGGTAACGCAGTTCCTCGCGAGTCCCGCGGCGAGCTACATCCTCGGTGAGACCATCACCGCCGAGGGCGTACCGCGAATCCCGCGAACGAGCCATCACGAGGAGTGAGCGGTCCTTACTGGATCGGCCGCATCTTGAACCCGTACCGTGTCACCCCTTCCTGCGTGTAGATTCGCCGGATGGTCGGTTCCACCTCGTCACCAATGGCGACCTCTTCTGGTTCAACCTCAACGAACATCGCTGGAAGACTCGCCGAATCCCCCTTCGGACCCTCAAAGGCAACGGTTCCGGTCGCGTACGGCCCGGTACGCCCCTGTAGTTCGGCAAATTCCGGTGGCGCGCCGCCCTGGGAGATGACCGACACCGCCTCCACCTCACCGGTTCGCGAGAGTTCGACAGGGTCGTACTCCACAAGGCTGTTACAGTAGCTACACGCGCCGCGCGGCGGCATATTGAGCCGCTCACACGACGGGCATCGACCGGCCTTGAGCCGGTATCGCTGGGCGAGTGACCGATTCCAGGCAGGAAGACTGACGTATCCGCCGCCACCCTCGGGGGTCCCGCCGGTGATTTCCCCCCGCTGACGGAGGTAGGTCGCGTACTCGATGTCCTCACTGCCGTCAAGCGCAAGCGCCGTGGGTACCGTCTCGGCCGCATCAAGGACGACCGCCTGCGCGGTCGCACCCGACCCGGCAGCGACACCGACAATCCGTGCGGCATCGTCCTCGAGTGCACGTGCGAGGCTCAGCGGGACGCTCGCCGCGCCTGTATCACCAAGCGTATGCACCGTGGCGTGTGCGTTGAGCTGCTCACTAGAGACGGGGAGCGCCTCAGTGACCCGGTACGGTTGTCGTCCGTCCGTCGCCTGAACCGCTGCGGCGTCGATGGAGTCGAGGGGCACGTTCAACGCTTCCAGTGCCCCCGTAATCGTGTCGAGAAAAATCTGTCTGTCGAAGGAAGCGATGCCGACACCTTCGGTCCGTTCGCTTCCGCGTTTGCGGAACCGTGACCCGGCCGCTGATTCGGAGAACGAGGCAAACGACTCGACCGTAACGGGAGCGTCCGCAGTGAGCACGAACGCCGCAGCACCAGCACCAGCCCCCTGTTCGAGGGCCTGGTGGAGTTCACCGCGTGGTGCGTCGCTCGCAACGACGAGTACCGAACCGCTCTCGGCCCGCGCGCGACAGCCAGCCCGAAGCGCCCGAACGCCGGCAGTGAGCGAGCCGGTGAACAGGTCGGTCTCCGCTGTCTTCGGAACGGCCAGCATCTCCCCGAACCGGGGGAGGATGGCTTCTTCCTCGACGGGTGGGTTTGTCGTTCCGAACAGCACGTGACCGACGTCACTCCCAGAGATGGATGACGCATCGAGCGCACGCCGAGCCGCCTCGTACCCCATCGTGAGTACGTCTTCGTCCGCCCCCGGAACCGCCGTCGACTTGATACCACGCGCCTTGAACTGCCCCCACGTCTCCGCAATCGCTTCGCCAGTAAGTCGGCTGGTGGGTGCGTACGCGCCGACGCTGGCGATGCCCGGAGCACTCACGACGACCCCTCCCGTTCGAAGACGTGGACGGTCGCAGCGCCGCCACTGCCGCCGATGTTGTGCGCCAGTCCGACTGATGCGTCATCGACCTGTCTCCCGGCGGCCTTACCGGACAACTGCTCGAATACCTCGACGACCTGGCTAGCGCCCGTTGCGCCGATAGGATGTCCCTTCGACTTGAGGCCGCCGGACGTGTTCACCGGGAGTTCCCCCCCGAGTTCGGTCGCCCCACGTTCGGCGAAATCACCGCCGTCGCCGGGGTCACAGAAGCTCAGGTCCTCGTAGGCGATGATCTCGGCGATAGAAAAGCAATCGTGGACCTCAGCGAAGTCGAGGTCGTCCGGAGCGACGGCTGCTTCGCCGTACGCCCGCTCTGCCGCCATCCTGGTGGCGGGAATCGACGTGTACTGTTTCCGCTCGAAGAGTCCGAGACCGCCGCTCGAAGCGCCGACACCAGCGACTCTGATGGGGTCGTCGGTGAACTCATCGACGACATCTTCGGCCGCGACCAGGACGGTCGCGGCGCCATCCGACATCGGACAGCAGTGGTATAGACCGAGCGGCGCGGCGATGGTCGGTGCCGATTCGGCGTCGTCAAGCGTGCACTCGTGGTCCAGATGTGCGTGAGGGTTCTTCGCCCCGTTCGCGTGACTCTTGACGGCGACCTTGGAGAGTTGTTCCCTGGTCGTGCCGTACTCCTCCATGTGGACGCTCGCCATCTGCGCGAACACCCCGGCGAAGGTCGTCCCTGCCATCCGCTCCCACTCCATCTCGCCGCTGACGCCCAGCCAGTAGCGTGCTCGGTCTCTGCCGAGGTCATTCATCACCTCTGTCCCGCCCGCCAGCGCCACGTCCGCCATCCCGCTTCTGACCGCCTGAACCGCCTGTCGGACACTGTAGCCACTCGCTGCGCACGCGTTCTCGAGACGGACACTCGGAATCCCGTCGAGTCCCACGTGTTCGGTCACTGCCGGCCCGGGGAGACCGATCTGGCGACCACCGATGCCCACCATGCCGATGTACGCTTCGTCGATGGCGTCCTTCTCGATTCCCTTTGGCACGCTCTCGAGGGCCTCCTCGAACGCTGCTCTGAACAGCGATCGGTAGCCTTCGTCGGGAAACGCGCCGAAATCGCTCTGTCCGGCGCCAATCACATATGCATCGCGCATGGTTAGGAAGGTATCACCCGATACGTAAAAGTGACTCCCCCTCCCGATGGGTTTTTCATGCCGTCACCCGAAGCAAGCGCAACCCATGTTCGACCTCACTGCCGAACAGGAGATGGTCCTATCAGCTCTCGAAGACATTGCGACGGAGGAGTTCGCCGACAAGGCGTTCGACTGGCACGGCGAACCGCCTTGGGAGAACATCGAACTGCTCGCCGATCAGGGCTTTCTTGGTATCAACTTCGACGAAGCGTACGGCGGCGGTGGCATGTCGGAGTTCGAGGCCATGCTCAGCATCGAAGCGGTCGGCAGCGTCTGTCCCGATACGGCCGAAGTCCTCTACAACCAGCAGATGGTCGCTCCCCGCGCTATCGAGATGTTCGGCAGCGAGGAGGCGAAGGACAGGTACCTCCCGCCAGTCATCGAGGGCAAGGAGTTCATCGCTATCGCCATCTCCGAACCCGAGTCCGGGTCCGACGTCGGTTCGATGCAGACGAGAGTGAGCGACGACCTCGTTCTCGACGGCGAGAAGGTGTGGGTCAGCAACGTTCCGCACGCCGACGCAGCCGTCGTCTGGGTGAAGTTTTCGGAGGGCCTCGGGTCGGTCGTCATCGAGTTCGACTGGGACGGCGTCGAGGTTCAGGAACACTTTACCAATATGCACGGCGGTACCCAGAGTCAACTCCGGTTCGAGGGTGTGGACATCCCCGAAGAGAACGTCCTCACTCGTGGGAAGGACGCCTTCGTCGACCAGTTGAAAGCGCTCAACTGGGAACGACTCGGCTGTGCGACGCTGGCGAACTCCTTCGCACGGAATGGTCTCGAAAAGGCGCTCGACTACGCCCAGCAGCGAGAGCAGTTCGGGCAACCCATCGCGGACTTCCAGGGAATCGAGTGGAAACTAGCGGATATGCTCACCCAACTCGAAGCAGCACGACTGCTCACCTACCGCGCCGCGATCAACGCACACAGCCAGGGGCGGGTTCCCGACCGCCTCGACACCTCATTGGCGAAACTCTACTCGACAGAACGGGCGGAACGGATCGTCAGCGAAGCACTCCAGATTCATGGTGCGAACGGCTATCAGCAGGGCCACCCGCTCGAATACCTCTACCGACTGACCCGGGGCCGTCGCCTCGCTGCCGGCACCGACGAGATCCAAAAGAACCAGATCGCTGCTGTGATGAAAGAACACGGACTTCCGGATCTCGTCTGATTTCCTCCTTCAAGGGGACGACGGGGGCTCGAACGGAAATCCGAAGCAGACGACGGAGAGGCCGGGGATGGTCGAACCAATCGATTCTGTGGCAGTGACTGGGACGACGTTCGAGCTATTGCCCGGACCACTCGGGCTCTCGGTCGTCGAGGAAGGCGACGATGCCCTCGTCCTTGTCGTCAGTCGCAAAGAGCTGAACGAACAGTTCGGTTTCGTACTCGATGCCAGACGAGAGGTCCATCCGGGAACTCGCTTTCACCGCATCTTTGGCGTAGGACAACGTGAGCGGGCTGTTTTCTGCGATACTCTCGGTCAGGTCGCTGACCACATCGTCGAGCGGTTCGTCATCAGCCACCAGCTCGACGAGCCCCAATTCACGTGCTTCTCCGGCGGAAATCACGTCACCGGTCAGTATCAGGCGCATCGCCTGTCCCTCGCCGACGAGCCGGGGGAGTCGCTGGGTGCCGCCACCGCCAGGAATCAGGCCGAGTCCGACCTCGGGAAAGCCCAGACGGGCGCCCTCGTCGGCGACGCGGATGTCACACGCGAGGGCGAGTTCGAGTCCGCCACCGAGAGCGTGACCGTTGATTCGTGCCACGACCGGCTTCGAGAGCTCCGAAACCGCTTCGTAGACCTTCCGTCGCCGACTCCACTGGCGCTGTTCCACGACAGAGCGATCCCGCAAGTCGTCCAGGTCCGCACCAGAGACGAACGTTCCCGCCGTGTCCGACCCGGTGAGTACGACCGCACGGGCATCCGAGTCGTCGATGGCATCGAGAACCTCCTTTAACTCCGTTCGAACCTGCTCATTCATAGCGTTGCGCGCCGACGGTCTGTCGACGACGACGGTTAGGACGTGCTCGGCGGGGTCGTCAGTTCGGAGTTGAATCGTCTCACAGTCTACTGCGGTTTCGTTCGGCGTCATCGTCGGTACTGTCTCGATGGACGGTCAAAGAACCTTCCACGCGACGGCCATTCGAATACTCCATCGATGGGTCAGCTCACTCGAGATGAGAACCCTAACCCAGAGTGAGTGGCTGGGGGTTCTCAGGTGAACTGGCGTCGGAGCCGACTGACGGGAATCACAGGGGTGAACCCACACTCGTTCGAAATCGAGCGAATCGTACCTAACTTATTTATCGGTTGCCCGAATGAGACTAGTTGGCATCATGCAAGAAGTAGACGATCCTGGGGCGGTGCTCACAGTATCGAACCTTGTGCACTGTTACATGCGGCGGATGGACAAACACGACCTAGACGGCGTCCTCGAACTACTCTCCGAGGACTGTGCCATCGACTACGGCGACTTCGGCTTCTACGATGGTAAAGACGAGGTATCGGACTTCCTCGAGGGGTACATCGAGGGCGAAACCGGCATCCTCGACTCGTTCCACCTCGGCATCAACCCGTGGGTCGAGGTGGACGGGGACACCGCGACAGGCTACTGGCACTTCCTCGACCTCGGCCACGTCGAGGACATGGGCGCCGTCTGGCTCGCAGGGTTCTACGAGATCGAGTTCGAGAAGGACGGCAACGAGTGGTTCATCGACAAGCTCACCTACGATGCCAAGTACTTCTCGCCCTACGACGAGGGGTGGGTCGAGGAACCGATGGCGATCTGACTCCGGAACATCGGTTTTACCCGTTCCACATCCAGGAGATCACGGGGCTTGACTGCGCTGACCTATCCCTACGGGAACACACCTGCGGAACGCAGCAGCCCGCACGAGTACCGGTAACAGCACGTTCGAGGCTTCTCACCCGGACAAACGTGGAGCAGGTGGGCAAAAGTTTATACTGCCAGATTGCAACGAAAGATACGTATGGATTTCAATTTCGACCTCGGGATAGAGGATCAACAGTCCTTCATCGAACAATCCCGACACTTCAACGTGGGCGACCTGATGCGAAAAGCGGCGCGGATGTATGCTGACGACGTTGCCGTAAGCGAACCGGGACGTGAACTCACGTACGCCGAATTCAACGAGCGAGTCAACGCGCTGGCGAACTCACTCCTCAATCGGGGCTACGAGAAGGGCCAGGCCCGCGTCGCCGTCCTCGCCGAGAATCGAGGGGAGTACATCGAACCCTATTTCGCTGCCGCGAAGGTCGGCTTCCTCGTTCCTGCGCTGAACTGGCGGCTCGAGGAGGAGGAACTCGTCCACTGTGCGAGCCTCGTCGAACCCGACGTGCTCATCGTTTCCGAGCAGTATCGCGAGAAAGGAGGCTGGATCGAGGATGGACTCGACGACCCACCCGACATCATTCGCCTCGACGGGGACGGCGGCGACGACGATTACGAGACGCTGATTCAAGAGGGATCTACGGACGAACCGGCCCCTGAATACGAGGTCGACCCGGAACAGGGTCTCGTCGTGTTGTATACGTCAGGGACAACCGGTCGGCCCAAGGGCGTCGTCATCAGCCACCGGGCGTGGCTCGCCCGTGGCTACACGTACACCATCGACTGGAACCTCCAGAAAGGCGACGGCTGGATCGCATGGGCACCGCTGTTCCACATCATCTCGGCCGACGCGCTCCCGGCAGTGTTCTCTCTCGGCGGAACCTACTACGCGCCGAACGGGTTCGACACGGAGCGCATCGTCGACATCCTCTTGGAAAAAGACCAGGGTGGCATCGGGTGGTTGTTCCTGCTTCCCGGCGTCATCAACCAGTTCCTCGACTACCTCGACGAGAACGACATCGATGTCGAGGACATGCGTGAAATCCGTGAGATCGGTGCGCTCGTCGACCTCGTCGACCCAAAGAAGGTCAAGCGCGTGACCGAGAAGTTTGACATGCCGTTCACCAACTCGTACGGTGCGACCGAGGACGCGAACGTGCTCAGCGCGGGCAACAACATCCCCGTCGGCATCATGCCCGACGACGAGGATCTCGCGAAAGTCGAGTCCTCGTACGTAGATCTGAAACTGATAGACGAGAACTGGAACGAGGTTGAAGGGCGAGGGGAACTCGCGGCCCGCGGTCCCACCCTCTGTAGCGGATACATCAACAATCCCGAGGCCAACGAAGAAGACTTCAAGGACGGCTGGTTCCGAACCGGCGACATCTTCGTCTACAACGACGACGGGAGCTACAGTTTTATCAACCGGCGAAAATACCTCATCAAGAGCGGCGGGGAGAACATCTACCCCGCAGAACTCGAGAAGATACTCCTCCAGCACGAGGAAATCGAGGAGGCGACCGTCGTTCGCGTGTCCGACGAAAAATGGGGAGAGGTGCCTCGCGCCATCGTCAGCACGTACAACCCAGACGAAGTCGACACCGACGAACTCATGAATATGCTGAAAGACGGGCTGGCGAACTACAAGCTCCCGCACTACCTCGAAATCGTCGAGCCCGAAGACTTCCCCCGATCCGCGACCGGCAAGGTGGTTCGGGAGGAAGTCGAGGAGTGGGAAGTCGACAGCTCGAATCGAGTCCGTGAAGTCTGAGGAACCCGTCGGTTCGCTCTCTCGATCCGAACAATTTTGATCGATGGCACATCTCTCGCTCTCAAGCTCGAACATCTCTTCCGTTCGAGACATCTGTAACTAGAGTTGGGGGGCGCAACACGTGTCTTCCTGTCTATGTGGCCACCGCGTAGGTGCCTTAGAGCCTCTCTTCGTCCCATTAATGCACCGTCTCGACTTCGTCCACCCAAACTATTTTACTGCGTGATAACAATGAACAAACTGGATCTCACATGAGTAACTTGGTAGACGGTAAAGCAGCCGTCATTACAGGTGGCGCACAGGGTATCGGGGCAGCGACGGCGCGCAGATACGCCGAGGAGGGCGCCGACGTCGTGGTGGCCGACGTCAACGACGAGGGCGGTCAGGGAACCGTCGACGACATCGAGGACATCGGCGGTAACGCGGTGTTCGTCGAAACGGACGTCTCGGAGGCGAAAGACGTCCAGAACATGATTTCGACCTGCGTCGAGGAGTTCGGCGGCATCGACGTCCTATTCAACAACGCCGGCATCGACGGACCGCTAGATAACATCGTCGAGTACGACGAGGAGGGCTTCGACAGAGTAATTGACGTGAACCTCAAGGGAGTGTGGCTCGGTCTCAAGTATGGTATCGAGGCAATGTTGGCGGACAACGGAGGCAGCATCATCAGCACGTCGTCAATCGGCGGACAGGTGGCAGTTCCCCAGTACAGCGGCTACGGTGCGTCCAAGGCCGGGGTGAGCCTGATTACCAAAAGCGCTGCACTCGAGTTCGCAACCGAGGGCATCCGGGCGAACGCCATCGCGCCTGGACTCGTGGAGACGCCGATGGTCAACAACATCATGGAGGAGAACCCCGAGATGGAAGAGCAGTTCCGAAACATGGAGCCGATGGGCGGGCTCGCCCAACCGGAGGAGATCGCGAACTCCGTCCTGTTCCTCGGTTCGGACCTGGCGTCTCGCGTCACGGGCCACACGCTCGCCGTCGAGGGCGGATACTTGTCCCAGTAGCGTCCCGCCCACTCGGAGCGGCCGAACTGCGAGACTGTGGCGATGGCACAGCAAGTTGCAGGAGACGGCGAGTCGCGGTCAACTCGACCCTCCTCGGTTTTTTCGCGACATCTAGAATTCTCCGTTGAAACAGCCGCAACGAGACGCATCGTGGCGATAGCCGTGGCCCCCCGCCACACCGGATCGATCGTCGCTGATTATAAATGCTCACCCGCAGATATCTATCCACGATGCACACCTACGGTGATGTAGCCGATTTTACCCTCGAGTGGGAGGACCAGGAAGACTGGCTCTTGCCAACGGTGCTGGAGACACAGGCGGAAGAGCGCGCGGAGGAGACGTTCCTGCAGTGGGAGACGACCGAGGAGACGGTCAGTTTCGGTGAAACGAACCGTATCGTCAACCGACTCGCACACGGCCTTCGGGAAGCCGGGGTTGAGAAGGGGGATCATGTCCTGTTGATGCTCCCGAACTCGGTCGAGTACATTTATCTCTGGTTCGCTCTCAGCAAAATCGGGGCCGTGGAAGTCCCCGTCAACACGAGTTACAAGGAGGGGACGCTCACTCATGTCGCGAACCTCACTGAAGCCGAGTTCGGCGTCTTCCACGAGTCGTTCGTCTCACGGCTGCTGGACGTCCAAGACGAACTCGACTCGCTGGAGAGGATAGCCGTACTCGGCGGTGTCGAGGAGAGGGATATGGCAGATTCGGATCTTGACACCGTCGCGATGGACGACCTGCGTTCAGACGAGGAGTCGAATCCCGATGCAGCCCTGCACTTCGACGACGTCGCAGCGATCATCATGACCTCCGGGACGACTGGCCCCTCGAAGGCCATCCAGAAGACGTACTCTCACCAGTACTTCTTCTCGGAACAGTGCCGGAACCTCGTCGAGCTCACCGCGGACGACGTGTACATGACCGGGAATCCGCTCTTTCACAGCAATGCGCAGGTTCTCGTCGTGTTCCCGGCGCTCATCGCTGGCGCCAAGGTCTGCCTGTTCGAGAGCTTCAGCGCCTCGCGCTGGGTCGATCGACTCAACGAGACGGGCGCAACCGTCTGTAACTTCCTGGGGTCGATGATGGACTTCGTCTATCAGCAACCGGAACGCGACATCGACGACCAGAACGACCTCCGCTGCCTGTTTGCCGCGCCGACGGCCTATGGCATTCAGGACGAGTTTGAGGAGCGTTACGGAATCGAGTACACCTCGGAGGTCATCGGGACCACGGAGACCTGCATGCCAGTACTGGCACCATACGGGGTCGACCGGCCGGAGGGGGCGGCCGGGCTTCTCCTGGACGAGTACTTCGACGTTCGTCTGGTGGATCCTGAGACCGACCAACCCGTCGAAGCTGGGAGGATGGGCGAGTACGCCATCCGACCGTCGATTCCATCGATACTGACGCCCGGGTACTACGGCATGCCCGAGAAGACCGTCAAGGCGACGCGGAACTGCTGGTTCCACACTGGAGATGGCCTCCGTCGGGACGAGGACGGCTGGTTCTACTTCGTCGACCGGATGGGCGATACTCTCCGTCGCCGTGGCGAGAACATCTCAACCTACGACGTCGAACAGCCGATTCTCGAACACCCGGCGGTACGAGAGGTCGCCGTCGTCGGCGAGACGGCAGAGGAAGCGGGCGGCGAGGACGAGGTCAAAGCCTGGATTGTCTTCGAAGATGGCGAGTCGTGTACCCCCGAAGAGATCATCGAGTGGAGCAACGAACGGATGCCGTACTTCATGATACCGCGCTATCTCGAGTTCGTTGACGAACTGCCGAAGACGGAAAACGAGAAGATACAGAAGGCGAAGCTTCGGGATCGGGGCAATTCGGCGGACACCTGGGACTGTCTCGAGTCCGACATGACCATTTCGAAAGAATGACCCACTTCACTCCACCCGTGGTGAGGAACGAGAGCAACGCGTGTCGCCGCCCGCTTTCCAATCGATGATCGACGACAATCCAACCGAGGCCACTGACGACCTCTGGGACAGTGCGAACATGGGATTCAGGATGAACGGGTCGAACCCTCACGACCAACTCGGAAACCCGGCGGACTCTCATCTGTTCATCAAAGACCTCAACATCACATTCGAAACGCCCGATGGCGACATGCTCGAGGCGCATATCCGCACAGCGACCACTGGGCGAACCCCGGGACGAACGGCGCGATCCACAGCGGAATGGTGATGTTTTAGCTCGATACTGTGATGGGCATCACCCTACTGGCAGCGTCCGCGGATCGGTCGTTCGACTGCGGCCTGACGGTCAACCTCAACACTAACTTCTTACACCGGCGACGAGCCATATGACCCCTTGTTGAAATCGTCCGCCTCGGGTTCGCGAACGCTGTCGTCGCCGGGCGACTCGAAGACGCGGTTTCGAGAGACCCGATTGCTACCGCACAAGGCGTTTTGCGCCTCTATCCACCCGAAGAGTAGTTGCTGGCAAACTGTTAACAACCAGTGCTCCAAGAGCACAACATGGACGAGACGCAGCGACTCCGTCGGCTCGAAGCCCGAGAGGCAATCAAAGAACTGCGGGCGAGATACTGCTACTCCATCGACGAACAAGACTGGGATGCCTTCTACGACCTCTTCGTCGCGGACCCGACGCTTGATTTCGGCGGGATGGGCGTTTACGAGGGATCCGAGGGCCTCGCCCGATTCGCTCACCAGTTCGTCGAGGGGCAGCTAGAGAGGTCGGCTCACATGCTCTCGAACCCGATTCTCGACGTCGATGTCGACGGGAACCGGGCGACCGGTCGGTGGTACGTGGAATCCCCGATCACATTTTCCGACGGGAGCGGCGCGTGGCGACAGGGGTGGTACGAGGACGAGTATCGGTATATCGACGGCGAGTGGAAGATAGCGACCATCGAGATGCGGTTCGTGTACACCGCCGACTACGACGAGGGGGGGTGGAGCGATTTACGTCTTCGGTAAAGGGTAGTGGTGTAGCCGGTGTTCCGACGTTACTTTCGACTATCGCCGCGTTTACTCCTCGTCCCAGTCGTAGAACCCTTGGCCGCTTTTGACGCCGTAGTCGCCGGCCCGGACCATCTTCTTGACGTTCTGTGGCGGGCGATATACGTCGCTTCCGAGTTCCTCTGCAAGGTACTCGCCGACCTCCACGCGGACGTCCCAGCCGTTGTAATCGCCGAGTTTCAGCGGTCCCATCGGATGATTGTACCCTAGTTCCATCGCGGTGTCGATGTCTTCGGGCGACGCAACGCCCTGTTGAACCATCCGGGCGGCTTCCATCCCGAGAACCAATCCGAGTCGAGACGTGGCGAAGCCGGGGAAATCGTCCACGACGATGCTCTCCCGACCGAGATCATCCGCTAACTCTTCCGCTCGTCGGAGCGTTTCGTCGCTCGTGTGGTGGCCGGTCACGAGCTCGACGAGTTTCATCTTCACGGGTGGGTTGAAAAAGTGCGTTCCGATGACCCGGGACGGATGCTCGGTGGCGCTTGCGATGTCGGTGATCGACAACGACGAGGTATTCGACCCGAGAACCACGTCCGGTTCTGTTTGCTCGTCCAGCTCCTCGAAGACCGACCGTTTGATCTCCATCTCTTCAGGAGCAGCCTCGACGATGAATGACGCTGCAGACGTCACGTCCAACATGTCGGTCGTCCCAGTCACGTGGTCGAAGACGGTATCGGCGTCGTCGATGATGTCTCGCTCCTCGGCCTCTGTGAGGTTCTTGCGAATCGTCTCAAGCCCCCGATCGACGAGGTCGGAGTCTATGTCACGCAGGACGACGTCGTAGCCGTTCTGGGCTGCTAGCTGTGCGATACCGCTCCCCATAGTGCCGGCTCCGATGACACCGACAGTTCGTACTACCATAATATATCGTTCCAAGCCGAACTTATAACGTTTGTTGACATCGTGGCGGTGGCTTCTCGCCTTTTGGCCTTCCCACCCGTATAATTCGATCGACGCTCGCGAGTAGCGTCGTCTCCGTCCTTGGCGAACCGGTCGAGTAGACGGTCTCAACGTTCTGTACTGTGTTCTGACAGGGAGTGTGACGATTATCAAACGTCTCCGAGTGGGTCACGTCTCCCTATCGTAGTCCGGGTCGCGGTCCTCGCGTGCCGCCGAGACCGCTTCTTTGTGTTCCGGGTCGTTCACGCACTCCCACTGGTAGTCGGTCGCACGCTCGCAATGCTCCGCGAGGGAAGCGCCGTATCCCACGAGTCGATTCGTGTGACGGACGGCGGTCGCCGGGAGATCAGTAACCGTCCGTGCGAACTCCAGTGCTGTTTCGACGGCATCGTCGGCTGAACCACTAACGAGACCGACGCTCTCCGCCTCCTCCGCAGAGATTCTCTTACCGGTGAGGAGGTATTCGCGCGCTTTTGACTCGCCGACGAGTTTCGGGAGTAGCCACGCACCCCCGTCGCCGGGAACGAGACCGACGTTGACGAACCCCTCGCTCAGGTACGCGTCCGAAGCCATGTATCGAACGTCACACGCGAGCGCAAAATCGCAGCCAGCACCGATTGCTGGTCCGTTGACCGCAGCGACGCTCGGTTTCGCGAGGTCACGCAACTGTTGAATGACGTTCTGAACTTCGTGGAGAAAGTTAGCGTACTCCTCTTTTGACTGCTCTGTCCAGTCTGGCATGGCCGTCATGTCGGCACCAGTACAGAAACCGTCACCTGCACCTGTGAGTACGAGTGAATAGACTGTCTCATCGTCCCCTATTTTCCTGAGCGCGTCATTCAGCTCATCGATCATCGTCTCGTTGAACGCGTTGTATACGTCCGGACGGTTAAATGTCAGAGTAGCGATTCCGTCCTCAACTTTGTAGCAAATATGATCGTACACATAATATTCTTCTCATTGATGCGTCTTTGCAATTTCGGAAGGGAACCTATTCTAGCGCGCTAAACAATCCGCAGCCCTTGAAGCTGACGAGACGGTACAGAAACAGGCACAGGCCGAACAATTTTCCTTCGACGTCGATGCCCCCGGAATGGTCGAAGTCACCAACGAGAGCCACGAGAACCCTGCAGCCCACCAGTACACCGTCTCCATCGACGACGTGACTGACGAACTGATGGCCTGTACGTGCCCGCACCACGTCCATCGCAGCGCCTTCTGCAAGCATATGGCCGCCGTCGAAACCGCAACCGACGACGGGACGCTCGAGGAGTTCCCATCGGAGGACGATAACGAGACCGAACCCGAAGACTGCGACGGTCTCAACGGGTTCCCGTGCTAGCCGTGCGTGCGAACGGGACGAAAAGAACTGCCGAACTAACCACCGCTTCAGCCCTTTTTATCCATGACACGTCAAGTGACGTTCTCGGAGATCACCGACCAGCGAACGCTCACTGAAAGCTCGAACGCTACGACCGACGATACCCCTGAGACACCGACAGCCCTGTTCGACCGAGCACGACAGCACGCAACAAACGTAGCCGCCGAGCATTTCCCTGACCTGCCGGTCGAAACGATTGAGTGGGAGGTCTCACATCGAGCCCAACGACAGGCGGGCGTCACCAAGTACGACCCTGCAACAGAGGCAATCACAATTGCACTGACCTGGAAGGCTTACGAGAAGCATGGATGGGAACAATTCAGTTCCACCGTCCGGCACGAACTGATTCACGCATGGCAGTATCACGAGTTCGGTGACGCAGATCACGGGCGAACGTTCACCCGCTGGACGGACGCCCTCGACACCTCGCAGCACTGCGAGCGATTCATTGCACCGGCACTGTCTAGTTAAGTGATTCTGGGGTAGAGTGGCGTTTCAACGTCTCTACCGTGTGGAGCTAACGAATTACTTCATCTCATCACGACTAGAGTTTCGGTGAAGCAGTCGATTCCCGTCGTCTCACGATGCAGCCGATCTTATTATCAAAAATCAATTACTTACGATCAGTGCGAAAATCTTTTCAATCGTACCACTGTCACTTGGTTTTCCATATCTAGACAGTGCCATTGCACCCAAATGATGGCTTGTTTGCCTGGACTGAGGTGGTCGGATTGCCCAGTATCGACGCTCGAAAACCGTGCGCAACCCCGAGCAGTACAGCTGTAGCAAGTGCGGTGGGCCGATTCGCGTTGAGGAGGGCGACGGACACTGCTTGATTCTAGTTTAAGTAATTCTCGCGATAACGAGTAGATACGAGGAATATTTTCGCGAGTTGCAGTGTTCTGCGCGAGTATATTCTAACCTCTTGCTAATTTTGAGCTTGTAGTGGGTTAGTAGGTCATACTAACCTCCGTATTTCCATTTCTCTCCGGCTGGCGATAATTTACGATACTTTGCTTGGTAGTATTGGCGGTCACTCCGTGTCATTCGTAAATCTGCTCATCCGGACCCAAACGATATGACAGAATGGAGTCAATCGCCGTACGCAGTAGGCTCCGACACCGTAATCCAGCCGTCACTGCAACTTTAACGTGATACTGATTATATCGCAAGAGGCTACTCGAGCCAAACGCGGCAAACGTGAGATCGAATAGTATGGCCAGATATAACAACAATAAATAATTATTGTAGGGACATAATATGGATATCGTTTTACAGCATGTGACTTCTCCCACGACTAAAGTCGTGGGCTTCCCTCACTGAGGGTTAGGCCCACGTCGTCTGGGGAGTTCGCAGGTTCCATCTCACCGCTGGTTCCGTTGAGTACGACCTGCGTTTCGGGCTGAGCCACAACAGCCCCCACCGTCGATAGCGGACTCTGAATGTTCTTACCAACGGCTCGTTGACCGATGTTCGACGCACCATTCTTGTCAGCGTTGTCCTCCAACCCGCAGTCGTCACACTCCACCCGGCCCTGCACCTCACGATTCGTGTTCTGCGACCCACAGCGCCAACACGTCACCGACGTGTCGTACTCGTTCACGGGGATGCACTCCCGCCCGTTGAGATGGGACTTGTACGTGAGGATGTTCGCCATCTTTGCATACGGCATTTTGTGAGTCTTGTCGTTCACGTACCGTCCGTTGTCGTTGTCGAAGCGCAACCCAGTCATATCACCGAACACGATGACAGCGTTGCGTTCGCGAGCGCGGGCAACGAGGTTGTTCGCCACCTGATGCAACTCGTGTTCGACCGTTCGCGATTCCTTGTCACCGAGGCGCTCGATAACCTGTGCCCCCGAACGAACCTTTGCTTTTCCGATGGACTTTCGGAGTTGCTTGTAGTGTTCACGGACACGACGGACTTCTGCGCCGTGGAATTGCGTGTCTCGGTCGGAGAGGAACGTACTGACGGCAATCCACTTGGCACCCATATCGACAGAGAGTACGTCATCGTATTCGTCTGCGACGGCCACAGACCGCTTGCAGACGAGGTGGACGTACCACTCGCCGTCTCGGTGGACGAGTTCCGAGTCGCGGATGTACTCGTCACGGAGCAGGTGTGTGTCCTTCTCGGGGACGTGAACGGGCACCCAGATGCTATCACCCCGTTCTCGCTCGGGGTTGTAGACGGGAAGTTTGAACCACCACGACGAGAGGACAGTATCATCGTCGTATTCGATGGTGATGCAGTCGTTGCGGAGAACGACGGGTTGCTCGGTGTCCTCTCGTGGATTCTTGTTCGACCGGACTTTGCCCGCCTGTTGCTTGGTGGCAGAGTAGAGGTTCGCTTCATCGTCACCGTGAACGGAATCTTGGAACGCGGTGTATTCGCGTTCGACAAGACGGACTTTTTGCTCGGTGAGCGAGTGGAGTTTGATCCGTACCGTCGTGGTGACTTCGCGTTCCATCCTACTGTCCCGTCTGTGATTCGATGTATTGTTCGATGGCCTGACTCGATACCTCTCCCGCTGAGGAGACGAAGTACGAACGTGTCCACAGCGATGGGAGGCCAAAATCAAACTCCTCGCGGAGGGTGCGTGAGGTGTAGCCCTTGACCTGTTGGATGATTTTGTTCGGTGAGAGTTTGGGGTTGCCTGTGATGAACAGGTGTACGTGGTCTGGTTGGATTGCCAGTCGGAGGATGTCGAGATCGAGTTCGTCGGCTTTCTCCTCCGCTCATGTGTAGCACATTGTTGATTTCAGAGAGTCGCTTTGACAGCGTGTTTGAGTGCTTCTCGACCGGGTTTTCTGAAGAGTTCGCTGCGTAGCTGAAAGGCGCGGAGATACTGTGT
>NZ_JBPEHG010000024.1:0-53042 GCF_054177585.1 Haladaptatus rarus
ACAGTATCTCCGCGCCTTTCAGCTACGCAGCGAACTCTTCAGAAAACCCGGTCGAGAAGCACTCAAACACGCTGTCAAAGCGACTCTCTGAAATCAACAATGTGCTACACATGAGCGTTAATGTTCAGTTACGTCGTATGACCTAGACAAAATAATGAGCAATATCTCAGAATGTACGTAATAACTTCCCAAATATCAAAATGATATTATCTGTATGGAGTAGGATTTAAATGGACGTTCCAAAATTACAAGAAGACCTCCAAAACGTGTCGAACATATTGGTCCTCGCCCCCCTTACCCCTCACGGCAACCGGGCGCACATGGAGCTTGTCGCTTCGACCCCACCTGAAAATATGAGCCTCGCAGCCGTCACGTACACCCAGCCCCCAGGTCAGTGGCTCGAAGATTGGCAGCGAAGTGTCGGGTCACTCCCACGCGAGACGCAGTTCATCCACGCGAGTGGGATGGCAGAACCCGAAACCTACGACGAGAAGACGCCCGACGACGTCTCGACCGCAGTCGTCGATCCGACAGACCCGATGGAGATCGTCGTCCCACTGAGCAATTACTTAGAAGAGTGGACGGACAGTGGGACACAGCCGGTCGTGTCGGTTCAAACGTTGACCGTCCTCCTCGAGTACGTCGACTTCGATACCGCATTTCGCTATCTCCACATCCTCACGCACCGGGTACAGGCCGCCGGGGCAGTCGGCTACTTCCAGATGGATCCCGACATCCACGACCCGGAAACGATCAACACGCTCAAAACACTGTTCGATGTCGTCGTCGAGGTCTCCGAGGACGGTGCCGAATGGACGACGACACCGACCTACTCGCCGAGTACAGAGACGAACCAGACCGACGAGCCAGAATCGTCCGACGGATCGGAGTATCCATCCGACGGCCCACTGTCGTCGATACGGACGCTACTGTCCGGGCTGTTCGACCGAACGACCGCGAGCACGGAAGCGACACCGGAGCCGGAAACCAACGTAACGTCCGAGTCGGAGCCCGACGAAGAGCCGATTCCGGACGAGCGAGCACCGGTTGGGAATCTCGCGGACGAAGAGATGCTCACCGACGAAGAACGGATCCGATCGCTTCTCATCCAGTATGGTGGACGGATGAAGCAAGCAGACATCACGGCAGAGACGTCGTGGTCGAAATCGACGGTGAGCAGAAAGCTCTCGAAGATGGAAGAGAACGACGAGATAACGCGCGTCCAGATCGGTCGGGGGAATCTCGTCTTCTTGAACGGTTCCGAACCGGAAGCCTCCAAATCCCCGTTCGAAGCTTAATCTCGGTCGACGGCGAATGTGCTGGCGATCAACTGGCCGGTCGCGCGTCGTAACTGTTGCGAGATCGCCGATGTCGAGACACCAAGTTTCTCCGCGAGTTCACCCTGCGAGATGCCACGAGGAACGTCGTAGTAGCCGGACTGGAACGCGGTGAGCACCGTATCTCGCTGACGGGCGGTCAGTCTCGTCCCCTCTATCTCGGAGTCCGGATCTGCGTCGTACAGCTGTCGCACCCGGAACGTGATGCCAGCGTCTAAACAGTCGTTTCGGAGTTGGATGAGTGGTTCCCGAGACAGCATCTGGATGCGGGCGATCCACCCGCCGCTCCCGCTTTTCACGTCGAGTATGCGAACACCGAGTTCCGCGGCTGTGGGAAGGAACGCTGTCACCAGCGGGGATGGCCGTATCTGAGACACTCGATGATCCGCGGACGCGGAGAAGAGCGTCATACCGCTGACTGTCGAATCCATCTCTGTCGCCCGTTCGAACGCGGTGAAATCGTCACCGACCACGGAGACGAACAGTGACGAACTATCTACTGTGGGCGTCCCTTCCATCTGAATCGTCAGCTCGGGTACTGACTCGATGGTCGGGACGAGTACAAGTGTCTCGTGGGTGACGAAGATCTCGGCGAAGAGTGTTCTCGGAGGGGCGGAGAGAGCAGGATTCCCCGTTACCCCCGACGAATCCTCTGACTCGTCCGGCGAGCCGTCGGGATCAGATGCGCCATGTGCCATTGTTGAGAGCCTAGATATGTTGTGGATATTTGATTACCTTGCATTAAAGTTTAGGTAGTCGAAAGTGCTTCAAAATTCAAATAGCAAGCAACAATATAAGTCACTTTCTGTATTTAATTGGATGAGTTTGGGAGTACACTAATCAGGGTTCGAACATTTCGATGATCGATCGGAAAACGCGAGGGTAAATCAGTCATGAGCGCTACCACCCTCACGGCCGGATATTCGGATAGCCGCCTCCGCGCTAGGCATGTACCCCTACGTATCGTTCCCTGATTACTATAGTGGCGTTAACGTCGTCTGCCGCTTCTGGTCTGTTTCAGCCGTTGAATCGACGTTCTGGAAGCGAAGAAACAGATGACCGTTTACGACCGTTGTAGTGGACATATCATCATTTCATACAGGACAATACGCCGATAGTAGGGTCGATATTCCGGCTTTTGTAGCTCGACAAGTTTCGGCAGTTCGTCGGTCAAGGATTGCCTGATCCCCGGTTTAGTACGGTTCAAACGCTCCAAGACAGGTATTTAAGCCCGAAGGCTGTGCTTGAACCGAGTCCGAGATATATGCTGAACTAGAACATATCTAAAATATAAATTGGTAAACTTGAAAATAGTTTATAAGCAGTCTAATCGGCTTGACAAGCTATCGCAACCGTCTGCAACAAAATGGGAGAGCATTATTGGTTTATTACCCATACTAGCTATAATTCTATTCGTCATGAGCGCTGTAGAGGTTCACCCCGACGACACCGTGAAGCACACCGCTGTGGAGAAGCAAGACGAGGTAAACGTCGCGCGCGAGCTCTCCAAGGATAAGATATTCCACCTCCTCCAGACACCACGGCGGCGATACGTCCTCCGGTACCTGAAAGAGAACGACGGAGTAGTCGAGATGCGAGACATCGCAGAGCAGGTGGCTGCGTGGGAAAACGGTATCTCGGTACAGGCACTCACGTCAGATCAACGCCAACGTGTGTACATTCCACTGTATCAGTCACACCTTCCCAAACTGGACGAGGAAGGAATCATCAAATACGACCAGAATCGCGGTACCGTCGAGCGGACGGAACTCGCAAACCAACTCGACCGGTATCTCGACGTTTCAGCCCCCGATACCGACGACGCTGCTGTCGAAACCGACACCGACGTCCCGTGGGAAGCGTACTATCTCGGCGTGTCCGTGTTCAGCACCATTCTCCTCGGTGGGGTGGCGCTCGGAGTCCCCGTACTTGCGACACTCCCGGTCGTCGCCATCGCCGGGAGCATCGTCGCCATGTTCACGATCGTAACGGTAGCACAGGTTCTTTCAGAGTGACACGCAGGAAAATCAGCGTCATCGTGGCCCAGAAAGGCCATCTTCGCGCGGCTTAGTTGATGGGGGATGTGAGTTTCTCCTCCACTGCCATCGCGTCGGTGAGACTACCTGCGAGTTTGAACACTGCATCTCGATGGTCGGTCTTCGAGCGGTGGATCGACGTTGGCCGGACGCCGGTCGCCTCGTAATCGGCACAGTTGACCGGGTCACTACTCCGTCTTTCGTATCGATTCCGTACCTCAGCGAGCAGTCCGTGCAGGTGAATCAATTCTTGCTTTTTCATATCGAGGAATTTGGTTACTCGATGATTATATTATCTTGGGCCGAATACGGACACATCGACCGACGATGAAGGAAAGAAATGTGATATAGTTGCTACGAAGATGGAACATCAGATTCAAAAGTGAGCGACGCACGGTTTTTCATCCCATAAAGCGGCCATTATCATGCTCTTAACTAATACCATGTAGACATAACATCGAGTCGAACATGTACGACCTGACTGGCTTCCAGCGAGACCTGTTGTACGTCATCAACGGGTTGACCGAACCACACGGCCTCGCGATCAAAGAAGAACTGGAAGACTACTACGAAAAGGACATCCATCACGGTCGCCTCTACCCGAACCTCGACACACTGGTAGACAAAGGCCTCGTCGAGAAGGGTCAGGTCGACCGCCGGACGAACTACTACACGCTTACCCGACGTGGGCAGCGCGAGATCGAGGCTCGCCGCGAGTGGGAAGCGAAGTACGTCAACGAAAAGGGAACTGCGGAAATCGCCGACTGATTACCAGACGCAGCTCTTCCTTCTCAGAAGCCGCCCGTATATAAAACGCGGAAATGCTAACGCATAGTTTTTGGAACCATCCTTCTCATATTTACTATCGACGGCCATCGGGCTTGAATGAGCAAGCACACATGCCGAGAAATCACGACATGCCGAAACGGGTTGACGCTATCGAACGTTGTGCATACTGCCGGGATTACGTTCCGGTGACGCGCATCGAAATGGAGCTGAGCGAGAACGACACATACCTACGAGCGAGCGTAGACGTCTGTGAGAACTGCCTGGACGAATCACGATAGAGACGTTCGGTCGTACGGGGTGGGTAACCGTATTCTTCGAACGAAAGAGCTCAGTCACCGTCGATAACCGTGGCCGATGACGAGCGCGGCGACGTGGAACGCGAGGAGACTCACGAACACCGTCAGTTCGGTTCCGGGAAGCCCGCCCGGAAGGAGCGGAAGATACAGAAACGGGATCGAAACCGCCGCCCAGAACCCAAGAAACTGGACTGGCGGCGCGATGACTCGTCGAGCCATCGTGGCCGCGAACTGAAAGTCGATCGCGTTCTCGTTTCGGAGCGTGGAGGGCGTGCTTGCCATATCTCATCACACGTTTCCGGATAGTATATAACGAAAGGAGCGTTATCGGAATTTTATACCATTTTCTGGATGAAACGTCACTTTATCTGAGGGTGTCGATTTTTTACAACAGCCTGAGAAGACATGGGACATTTTATCCTGTACTCTCGGACCTTCATTTCACGATCCATCACACACTGCGAGTGACCGGTTCGTGTGAGAGAAAGGAGTGCAACAGTCGAATGGCGTTCGATTGACTAATCGTCGAACCTGATCCGAGGAGAAACACGACCAGAGACCCACACGGTAGCAATCGAGTGGAAAACCGGCCGCAGTAACCGGGTTTCGAGACTGTTGCAAACTGTTTCAAACGTCGATGCGGTACGGAATTACATGGGACAGCGTTCTGAGTTTATGTAGGGTATCCACATACAGACAATTAGAAAATGAGCCAGGCCAACCACATACCCGCCTGGGCATCGTCCCCCGAAGAGTTCGAAGCGACTCTCGAGATGCTCATCTCCACAGCTAAAAAGAGCGGCGTCGAGTTCGACCGTTCCTGGACGTTCCGTCACGACAACGACGCCGACGTGATGGTCGAGATCACGAGCCTCGCACCACGGCCCGAGCTGGCCGAGCCCACTCCCGACTACCCGCCCGTCCCAGGCGGCGTGTCGGCGATGGATTTCGAAACCGCGCTCGAAGATCTGCTCACGAAAGGACAGGACGCCGGAATCGCGTTCGACCGCTCGTGGACGTTCCGCGATACGAACCCGGACAGTAACGACGTGATGGTCGAAGTGTCGCAGCTGGCAAAACCCTCCTGCTAGTCGCTGCAGTACACCGAGCGTCGCAAAAAACTCATTTTGCCGCCCTAACTCACCGACTGCGTCACTTTTGGAGTCCGTCAGCAGTGATTTCGACCGGTCGACGAACTGCGCTGTTCCATCCGGGGGTTTAAATGTTGGCTGTGAGTATAGAACGTTGATGAAACGGTCCACTCGCCAACGGGAGCGCCGTGCGGAGCAAACCGAAACCGAGGAGGAGGCTGTACAGGGGTGTCCCGAGTGCGGGTCGAAAAACCTCGTGAGTAGCGCAGACCAGTCAGAGCTGGTCTGTGACGACTGTGGGCTGGTAGTCGAAGAGGATCACGTCGACCGCGGGCCAGAGTGGCGCGCGTTCAATCACAGTGAGCGACAGAGCAAGTCGCGCGTGGGTGCGCCGACCACGCAGACGATGCACGACAAGGGGTTGACGACCACCATCGACTGGAAGAACCAGGACGCGTACGGCCGGTCACTCTCGTCCGAAAAGCGGAGTCAGATGCACCGGCTGCGTAAGTGGCAAGAGCGAATCCGGACGAAAGACGCGGGCGAACGGAATCTCCAGTTCGCCCTCTCCGAGATCGACCGGATGGCGTCTGCACTCGGTGTCCCCCGGTCTGTCCGTGAAGTCGCCTCGGTCATCTATCGACGAGCACTCGCCGAAGACCTGATCCGCGGGCGCTCCATCGAGGGCGTCGCGACGAGTACCCTCTACGCCGCCTGCCGCCAGGAAGGAATCCCCCGGAGCCTCGAAGAAGTCGCAGAGGTATCGCGGGTGAATCAGAAAGAAATCGGACGAACGTATCGCTACATCTCGCAGGAACTCGGCCTGGAGATGAAACCGGTCGACCCGAAACAGTACGTCCCCCGATTCTGCTCCGACCTCGGCGTCAGCGAAGAGGTCCAGTCGAAGGCAAACGAGATCATCGATACGACGGCAGAGCAGGGACTACTCTCCGGGAAGTCGCCGACGGGCTACGCCGCCGCTGCGATCTACGCTGCATCGCTTCTCTGCAACGAGAAGAAGACCCAGCGCGAGGTCGCCGACGTCGCACAGGTGACCGAGGTCACTATCCGCAACCGGTATCAAGAGCAGATCGAAGCACTCGGGATCCACTGAGGCTTAAGCGCTTCAGCAATCCAGCCCAGTTTTTACTGGCCGTCAGTTCCTCCAACTAGTTGCGAGACAGGTCGACTCCGTCGTCATCGGGTCTCGGACGATCCGACGAGCACGATAGATGGATGTGTCGAGTTGCAGACTGTGTGTGAACGTCTGGCATTCTCCCTCTCTCTCCCTGGGCGTGGCTGCCAGGGGAGAGCTCACACTACGAACAGAGACGTTCCTGCTCAGACGGGGTTACTTCCGTCTTTTATATACCAAAACAGCGATGCTATCGGGCGAAGAGTAAGCTCCGACGAGCGGGGGAAAACCCGCCGAAGCCGGAAAAGGTTCGCCCGGAAGGAGAACTTTTGTGGGAGGGTGGTGACACAAGATGGGATGCCAGCCCATCGCCATCGCCTCCGGCACCGCCGAGCGAATCAGTGCAATCGCACGTTGGACGCCCACCTCGGGCGTAGATGAGACGACGATACGGTTCTACTTCGTTATATACCAGTTAAACGATATTTCCCAGTTGGACGGTTATGCAGTACCCTGAACAGCGAATGTCAGAATAAATTATCATATCTGATACCTATCACCAAGATTAATACTTTTGGTAGCTTTCTTAGAATTATGATTGATATTATCGAATTCGTCGAAGAAAATCTCGAATCGATGCTCAATTCTGGAGCAGTAGAATGTCCCTCCGAGGACTGTGTCAACCGGCGATTCCACGTAAGCATCTGGCGAGACGACGAACGAGGTTTCATCGGCGATGCATCGTGTCGTGACACGCTTCTTTTTTCGGCAGGTATTTACCAGATGGGGAAAAAGGTCGCATTGAAAGAATCAGGGTAATAGCGGAATATTGATTATCGTCACAAATTTCTCATGGCTGAGCGCCAGAATCTGTGACCGAATGATGGGCCCTAGATAATATTTGTAGTAAAGTCCATAAATATTGCCCAAATTAGGAAGGTTTATATCCACTGTCAGTCCATATCACACTAGACGACCATGTCAGAGGCACAAACCGTCAGCGAAAATGAAACCGCACGCGACCTCACCGCCTTCCAGCAAAACGTTCTGATAGTCCTCGCAGAAGAGTCCCGATACGGGCTCGCTATCAAGCGTGAGCTGGAAGATTACTACGACGAGGAAGTGAATCACGGCCGCCTGTACCCCAACCTCGACACGCTCATCGAGCGCGGACTGGTCGAGAAGAGCGAACTGGACAAACGTACCAACGAGTACGCGATCACCGACGACGGAATCTCCGTCCTCCTCGACTCATTCGACTGGCGGTTCCAGAAGTTCATCACGGACGACGAGCGGGCAGAACAGGTACGCACGCTCCTCGACGCACAGTCGTAACCAGCCACCAAGCCCTCCACGCTGTTTTCGAAGCCCTGAGAGGCGCGTACAGACGACGAGTGACTCACCTCGGGGACCAATTAGCTTCCTACTCCAGCCGACTCAGGCGCTCTCTCAGCTCCTCACCATCCAGTCCGTCGAGTGCTTCGAGTCCTGCCTGCACGACCAGCGGATAGAAGTGGCGATTCTTCTCCAGTTCTTCTCCGAACGATCGCTCGTACGTGAGGTTGAGCTCCTTGTACCGGAAGTTCAACTTGGAGCGCTGGTCTTCAGGAAGGTACATGTAGGTGCCGACGCGGGCATCTTTCACGCTCTCTGCTTTGGACTGTTCGTCCGTCCCATCCGTCTCGTCGTGTTCTGACGAATCGGCCATCTCGGACGTTTTTGACTTTACAGACTGTTCTGACATTTTGGACGTTTTGGATGCTTCTGACCGTTTTGACGATTCTGACGGTTCGTCGGGCTCGGTCTGCTCGCGTTGTGCGCGTCGGCGACGGCGAAGGCGGTCAGCACGGCTTTCGTCGCTCATGCCGTCACCTCCGCGAGTCCGAGTTGCAGTTCGAGTTCCTCGGCAACGGTGAGAAATGCAGCTTCCATGTCACACTCTTCGTCGAATTCGAAGATGGAACAGCCAGCCGAGAAGGCACGCTGAAGGGTAACTCGTTTGCGAACTTCCCAGACCGGCACGTCGGTGAACGCCTCTTCGAACCACGTGAGCATCGCATCCGCTTCGTTGGTCGTCTCGACGCGATTTGCGACGACGCCGAGGTCGCGGATCTGCGTGTCGTACTCCGCTTCGAGTACCTCAATCTGGTCGAAGAGGATTTCGAGCGCTCGCTTGCTGGTCGATTCGGCCAGCGCAGGGATGAGGACGTTCTCGGCGGCGAGTAAGGCGTTGTCGGTGAGGTTACCGAGATATGGTGGACAGTCGATGAGGATGACGTCGTACTCGGTGTCGAGTGCGTCTAAGACTTGCCCCAGTCGCTCTCGACCACGCATCGCCATCGTGAGCTCAGGCTCGACGCTGGTCATATCGATGTTGCTCGGAAGCACGTCCATCTCCTCGTGGGAGACGATGAGCGAATCGACGTCCTCGCGCGCCTCGTGGTCGGTCAACACGTCGAACAGGGTCGGTGGTTGGGCTTCGTACTCGGCTTCCAACCCCAGTCCCTCGGTGGCGTTTCCCTGCGGGTCGAGATCGACGAAGAGTACGTCGTGACCCAGGCGGTTCAACGCCCCGGCGACGTTGATCGCTACCGTGGTCTTCCCGACCCCTCCCTTCTGGTTCGAGATGGCGATTTTGGCCGTATCTGACATACGAATCAGAAAAACCGTCCAAACTACATAAAACCGTGTCAGACATTTAAATGAACATATTCTGGCGTTACAGTCTTTGAGAGTCGCATTTCTGGAAATCGATCAAAGAGAGTTCTCATGTCCAAACCAGTTTTGATACACGATCTCGAGGAGACCGTCGACGATCCGAACTCACCGACTTGCATCGAGAGACACCCCCGAGAACAGAAACACCACTCGCTCCGATGATCTCCAGTATATCTCGTCGTGATTTCTCTATCGATCTGCCCCTGATCCCCTCTACTAGTTCGGAAGAGTGAATTTCAGCCACGGCATCATTTCACGGAGAGGTGATTCCGGATTATTTACTCCCATCGTTCTAATAGCAGGAGATACCACCGATTACGTTTCGAGCGTTCTTGTATGGTTTTGTTATCAAAACCGCTTTGATCGAGACAACAGATCGCACTCAAACTGGGCGCGTCCGTCGCGCCACCGCGATGACGAGAGTTCCAACAGCGAGGACGAGTACCCCGAATGCGAGAAGTATCGGAGGAGTACCAAGCCCCTGGAGGAGACTCCCGAAGATGAGTGCGGCCCCGACGAGCAACAGGGCAAGTCCGAACCAGAACCGTCTCGTTTGACCGAACATCCCCGAGAAGTTCGGGCGAGAGAGATATAAATCGACTGGCAACATCCAACGCAGTGCATCTGTTCCAGGTCAGCACGAGTACCCAACTGGTGATCTCTCATTCTCGAATTGCCACGGGTACGAATCGACGACGACTCGGTGCCGAAAACCGAGACAGTCTCAGATAGTGGTCGATGTTCTACGGCGAATCCCGACATGAGGAGTCGAAACGACGGAAGATGTTTCCTTCCAGACCGGCGCTGTGAGAATTAGAATGATACGTTCGTTCTGATTCGAGAATCGTTGTGTGAGACAATGTCCCTCAAGGAAATACTATAGGCTTTCAGTCGGTAGTTGTCGTCGGGATGAAAAAACAAGAGCTCATTCACCTGCACGGACTGCTTTCGGAAGTACGAAACCGATTCGAGATGGAAACCGATTCTTCGTTCGATGTACCGGGCTACGACACACAGAACACGCGACCGACTTCTATTCACCACTCGAAAAACGACCACCGAGCAGCAGTGCTCGCACTCGCAGATGGTCTGGCGACAAACATGATGGAAGAAAGCGTCGAAACCGTCGCTCCTCACGCCGACTGAATTCTACACTCGAAACATCGGATAATCGCAGCGAACCATAGCGACGGCCATCGTGAAGGTACCCGTACCACGTCCCGAGTCAGTAGCTGCGCATGCGGAGACGCAGGTTGATCGAAACGCACACGATGACACAACCTCCATCGAAGTCGACCACCACCAAAATCGTCCTCCACCAGAGTCGTCCACCGCTGGAGTCGTCGGTCAACGACGTGGACATCGAATCCGTTGCCAAAAGATGAGACTACACCCAGTATAGAGGATCCAAGATGCACAATATTATCCAATTCACCTGCTGCAAGCGCTTCAAACTGAGGTCCAGAGATCGATTTTGGTTACTATTCTAACTCTTCCCCGAATTAGCGACCGGCCGGATCAGCGCTGCTGCTAATCACCTGGCATTCATCGGCTCAAAATCTGTTCTAGCCGATCCCAGTTTGCTTCAACAGTGTAAGGACCGTATTTGCGGTCAAAACTGGTGACTGCTTGTACTCACCGGTCACTTCGATCTGCACCAGCAGATCAACAGCACGCCAAATTGAGTACAGCAAGCAGGCAAACGCGAAGTAGAAAAACCGCAGCACAAAATTCTTCGACGTGGTGGCAGCCATGAACCGTTTGACGCTCTTGTAGCCACTCTCGATTTCCCACCGATACGAATACTCTCGTAACAGTCTCGGATCCCCGTTCGTTATGAATACCGAATACTGACGATAATCCGTGCAATTGGAGTTGGCCCTGCGTCGGTAGATCAGTGTTGTCTCATGCCGCTCATCGTCGTTCAATAAGAGGTTCCGGTCAGTCACGTACCGTTCTTGATCCCACTGCAGTAATCGCTTTGCTTGGGCTTGCTCACTCGTCTGCATTCGCTTTGGGACGACGTATTGAAGCCCACGCTGGTCAATTTCCTCCAAGATGTGCTGGCTGTCGAATTCGCGATCCATCAATACATTATCGACGAGAACGTGCTCTTGCGCTGAATCCAGGAGGTCTCGGACAATCTCCAAGCGAGTATCACCCTTCCGAACTGGTCGAGCATCCAAGACAATCGGTACTGCATTGCCGACGAGCTGGATCGTCGCCCACTGATAGGCGTATTCACCGTCCTTTGTCCCGATAATCTCCTCTTCATGTCCGGTACGATCTCCTGTAAATGGGTTATCTTCAGTCGTATCAATTGCAACGATACCCGCCCGATGGTACGCGTCTGTCTCGGCGACTCGATCTAACAACCGGCCGATTGCCTCACGATACATCTCGCGGATTTCGTCGATAGAGAGGTCACGAAGGTGTGTTCGATGAGTATGTCCGAGTGGCGTTCGGTCTCGCCGGGATTCAAGTGTGAAACTCCGTGCGCCTTCATTGGCCGCTAAGTTTTCTCGAAGTCCGAGATAGGTCTGCAAGTCCCAGAATGCATTTGCGTGAATTTCACAGTGTGAATTACGGCCGAGCGAGAATGCAGGATAGACGACTCGTACAAGGTGGTCTGTGAGTTTGTCAGCACTATCAAGTAGCGTTTGTTTACCGAAATCGTTCTCGTCATCTACGACATGATAGCTGGAGGATTGGGGTGGTGTATGTGGAGTTTCGACGTTTCTTCGATCCGCCTGTCTGAGAATCGTTCGTGCGCTCTCGGTGATCGTCTCTCTCAAATCGGTCGGGAAGCGGTAGTGCCACGTTCGCCACAAAGTCGATTGGTCAGGTAGGGTATCGAAACCAAGTCGTTGTCTAATCGAAGGTTGCTGTCTGAGATACTCGAAGAGTGCCGTCTCGTGACTCCATCCGTGTACTTCCTTCAGCAAAAACGCACGCACCAACGTAGTCATCTCATACCTGGGTGAGTTACTGTAGTGATCGTGTGTGCTAAAATCAACATATTGTAGTGGAACTTCGGCGACGAAATCGTCGACTGAATTGTGTCCCTTGTGGGTGAACCAGACTGTTGCGACAGTCCGAATATCTTCCTCAAGTGCATCAAGTGAGCTACGGTCGTACAGCGGTGTTGCGGCATACGCAGGCCAGTTGTAGTATGATTTTGTCGCGATCGTCCGGAAAACAGCACGCCGAGAGGTAGATGCCGATATCACTGTTTGGATGTCAAGAACGAAGAAGTAAAACTGCATTTAATATCTATAGGGAGACGTTCTCTACTCAAATCGAGAGGATAGTGAAAGATCTATTTTACTCTTCAGAAAGTATTTACCATCAAACATCAATGAGTGAATATGATGAAGGAAGCCCGTCTCAGTCAAGCGATCCTTATCCTCGGAACAGTTGTGCTCATAAGCGGGTGTCTATCAGGGATTCCATCGACAACGTCCCAATCCCCAACACCCACTGAAACCGCGACTCATGAAATGAGTGTCTCATTCTGGGGGTTGAATGGCCCGGCAGCACAGAATAAGTGGTCGTCTGAGTCCGTTCGCGTTGGGTACACCTTACCACCGAACAGTAGTGCCTTCCTTGTTGTGTACGAAAATGAGACGATGTTGGGCTACAGCCAAGCAACGAACACTCGGTCTGAACACTCTGTTGCTTCTGATGGCGATCATATTCAGCTCAATACGTCCCTCAACGGTACACATACACTCCGAGTAGTAGTAGTCGAAGACACAAACCAGAACGGCACATTTGATCCAACGACCGATCAGCCCTATCGTCAAAATGGAGAAATCGTTCGAGCAGGCCCACAAACAATCGATTTTAGCAGATTCACCACGAATAGCACCTCTCAATAGACATACACAACAATGATGGATGATCATTTGAAGGGAGAAGCCCTGCATTGAGAGCGGCGGTCTCAACTTCTGTCCGTTGCAGTTCTGTATAGCAGAATAGAGTGTATGGGAGAGAAATCAGTACTTACAGCGCCCGAACCCGCGGATTCCGAGGTATTGGTCCGTGAAGGAGCCACTTCCACTTAATCGGATAAGCGGAAGTAGATATCAGCAGGTCACCGCCCTCTACGAAGTGAGTGCGATAGAAAACGCTCCGAGAGGGGCTGTCGTCCGCGCGAGGGTGGCCGTCAGAGCACGAGTGAGATGACGGCGAGGATGACGAAGACGATGATCAGCAATCGGGCGATCTCCATCGTCACGCCTGCGACGCCGCGCGCACCGACGACAGCAGCGAGGATCGCGAGGATGAAGAATCCGATCGCGAGTTCGAGGATCGCCATCGTCACCACCACCTCGGCGTGAATGTTGCCTGGTCGCCCTGTACAACTGCCGTCCGTGCGATGGTCGGAGGCATAGACTCATGTATGACTCATCATCAGCGTACTTTGTTATCATACCACTAAATCACAGGGTACGGTCGAGATAGTCTATCCCTCCTCTCGTAGCTCACTTTCCTCAGAACGAGGGATAACAGTAGTGAGTTCCCCGTTTATGCACCTTGAAACAATTTGAAACCATTCGAAAGAAGATTCTGGGTTTATACGCTTGCACGCTAAACCGCTACCAGAAGGAACGCAGAGATGAGCGGATCGAACGAAAGCCCGACCCCCTACGAGCCCTCGATACGATCGGAACGGCAGACGCAACCAAGGCGTCTCGGAGACCGTACGAGTCCAGTGCGGCAAATCGAGTGATTCGTGACGACCAGTCCGATTTCCGATTCGGTCGCCAGGAAACCCTCCACGACGCAGCGACGAACCGAAGCGAGTAGCCGAGATCGACGAACACACCCTCGGGGGCGAGTCACTAACACCGAAGAGGTACCCCGCCACCACGAGACCCGCCACAGACGATGACCGAACCAGTCCAGATACTCTTCGTCGCCCTACCCGCCGACGCGAGAGCGACAGCGACGGTTCGGGCACTCTCGGCGGTCAACATCGAAACCGTAACGACTGCCGCAGACGCACGCGAACAGCTCGAATCGGTCGACTGTGTCGTCTGCTCGACCGACATCCCTGACACCGATCCAGTCTCGTTCTTCGAGGAGGTTCAGGATTCGCAACCGACACTTCCGTGTCTGCTCTTTGGAGACGGAGACGCCGGAGCCAGTCAGGAAGTGCTCGACAGGGATCTCGCAGACTGGGTTCCCAGAGCAGGCGGCGGACTTGCACTGGCGAACCGACTGAAGCGAGTTGCCGAGCGCATCCACCGAGATCGGCGGCTCGAAGCAGTTCGTGACGCGTTCGAGACGATGACGAGCGCCGAAACAGCGGTGGAAACCGCACAGTCGGTGCTCGATTATTCAGCAGCAGTCGTCGCCCGGTACACCAGTGACGAGGGAGCACTTAGACCGGTTGCGTGGGCAGGTGTCTCCGACCCGGACGACCGACTGTTCGACACCGAGAGCGGACTCGCGTGGACTTCCTTTCTGAAGAACGAAGCGCGCTGGGGAGAACCGAACAGTGAAACAGAAGGAAAACAGTGGCTCGCCCTCCCCCTCGGGAGACATGGTGTCCTGGTCGTCGCACAGGAATCGGATATCGACCGAGACGAGCGGATGGTCATGTTGGCGAAGACGCTCGCAGCGAACGTCGAATCGGCGTTTGCCCGCCTCGACCGTGAGTGGGAGGTGTCGACGCGGGATACAGCACTGACGAATGCGGAGATGGCGCTCGAACGCCTTCGACGGCGTGAATCGGTCGTTCGAGACGTCCTGGCGGTACTTACCGAGGCTCGGACGCGAACCGAGATCGAGAAGGCCACCTGTGAACGATTGACGAACACGGATACGTATCGATTCGCGTGGGTCGGTGAGTACGACGCCGCGACGGAGGATCTGACGCCCCGGACGTGGGTCGGTGACGACCAGTCGTTCCTCGACGAGCTTTCGATGACCCCGATCGACGGGGCGATCGAGACGACGACGTGGACGGCAGTTCAAACTAGAGAGCTCGCGGTCGATCCCGATCTGCTCGGTGAGCCACCGTACGAATCGTGGCGCCAGGAGGCGCTCAAACGAGGGTACCGATCCGCTATCAGCGTCCCGCTCATCTTTCGTGGCACCATCTACGGCGTGTTGACCGTCTACGGCGGCGAACC
Source organism: Haladaptatus rarus (assembly GCF_054177585.1). Taxonomy (NCBI): domain Archaea; kingdom Methanobacteriati; phylum Methanobacteriota; class Halobacteria; order Halobacteriales; family Haladaptataceae; genus Haladaptatus; species Haladaptatus rarus. The sequence continues at coordinate 15,546 of NZ_JBPEHG010000024.1, forward strand.
CGATTCGTTCGGCACGAGGGAACAACTCCTCATCGAAGACGTGGGCAAGGCAGTCGCCTACGCCAGAAACGCTATCGAGAGCAAGCGAGCACTCGTCAGCGACAGCACCGTCGAACTGGAGTTTCGAGTTCGCGATTCGGAATTCACCGTCATCGAGTTCGTCCAGATGCTCGACTGCCGGTTCGAATTCGAGAGCGTCATCCGTGAAGCTGACGACACGCTTCGCCTGTTTTTCACGACCGAAAAGACGACACCGGAATCGGTTCTCGAGTTTTCGGATCGATCGCTCGTCATCAACGACATCAGACACATCACGAGCAGAGGCGACAGAGACCTCTTCGAGTGTTCTATCTCCGGGGCGAACGTCATCTCGTTGCTGCTCGACCACGTGTGCGATCCCGAAAGCAGCGACTGCAGAGGGTGCAGAGGCCAGACTCACCGTCGAACTACCACAGTCGACGGACGTGCGCCGCTTCGTCGAGACCTTCCAGAATCGCTACGAGAACACGGAGCTCGTGGCACGTCGGAAGCGAAACAGGCCGATCCAGACGGAACACGACTTCCGGGCGAAGCTGAAACGCCTGCTCACCGACCGGCAGTCCGAAGCACTGGAGACCGCGTACTGGAGTGGGTTCTTCGAGTGGCCGCGTGAGAGCAACGGGCAAGAGATCGCCGAATCGCTCGGCGTCTCACAGCCCACGTTCAATCGGCACCTTCGAGCAGCCGAATGAAATTTACTTACGGTATTGTTCGAGGACGAATAATCGTCAGACGTGATTTATATATATAGAGCCCCCGAGGAAATTCGACTACCCATCTAGCTACAACACCCATCTGTTGGCCGTTAGTTATATGTTATGTAGATGAGCGGAGAATCCAACAATGTCACTAATCAGCCACCTTCCGACGGTCTTACCGAGCTAACACCGACGGTATCGGATGGCGACACCCCTGGTATCGAGCGACAGCTATACGACATCGTCGCAGAGGTGTCCCTCTCTGGTTCTGATCTCCTGCTTTCGCCCACACTCAGATCAGTTCCGGACACCACCGTCAGAACCGAGTACGTGACGGGAACGACACCAGAATACCTGTTCATTTCTGTCTTCGGAGAGTCGTTCGAAGAGTTCGAGCGGGCACTTCAACGTGATCACACCGTCGCCGAGCTAGCACTGGTCGAGACGTACGAAGGCGGACGAGTGTACCGACTCGAACCGATATCGAGCGTGAAGCTAATCGCTCCCCGCTGTCCCGAGCTCGACGCGCGAATCCTCGACGTAGAGAGTGGCGACGGAGGGTGGAACGTCCGAATGCAGATACCGTCGCGTGAAGCACTCGTCGCGTTCCGGGAGTACTGTCTGAAGAACGACGTGACGTTCCGCGTCAACCAGCTTGGAAACGCAGCAGACCGCGAAGAGATAGACATCGTCGGCCTGACCGAGAAACAGAAACGACTGCTTCGGATGGCGTACGAATGTGGATAATACGAGATTCCACGCCGAATCTCACAGAACGAACTGGCTCGAAAACTCGACATCTCGACGTCGGCAATCTCTCAACGACTCCGGAGAGACACGGAGCAACTTATCGGAAGCACGCTTGCCGTCGATAAAGAGCAATAGCCGCTTCTACCGAAGGATTCTACGAGCTTCCGTCGAAAGGTCTGTGACCGGATTCTGTCGAACGAAGGAGTTTCACGGCAAGATTCTGTCGGTCGGAAAAATATTCTAGCGGTCGAAGAAGTATTAGTGAAAGGTATCCGGTGATATTTCGTGACAGATATTCGAGTATCCTCGTAGTAGTTCCTCGACGATCGAGTCGATCAAGCGAGTTCTGGCAAGAGAGAGTCAGTGAGTGCAGAACTTAAAGTCTACACGTTCGAAGCCCTAGCCTTTGGGAGCGACATTACATAGCAAGTCCTGATGATGCTAGGGGATGTCAAACGTCCGGTGGCTCTATGAACAAGTTGGGTCACTGGGGTATCGTATTGTTCGTGTTCGGATTCGTCGTTTTCGGTCTCGTCGCACGGAACAAACTCCGAGGCGCAAAGATCGTCACGGTGACAGGACTCCTGATGGGGGTCTCACCGGATATCGATCTTCGCATCGCCGAACTCGCACACCGGGGTATCACACACACGGTTCCGGCTGCCCTCGTTGCAGGCGTCGTACTGGCCGTGATCGCGTTCTCGTTCAAGCCGTTCGCACTCTCCGGAAGAAGAGAAGAGGCGTTCTACGGATTCCTGACTGGATTCGTCGGGGTCAGTTGCCATCTCGTCGGTGACTTGATCACTCCGATGGGAATCAAGTTCTTCTACCCGTTCGTCGAGCGTTCGTACACCCTCGACCTTGTACACGCACATTATCAGCCTGCGAATCTCGCGCTGCTCGTCCTCGGTGTGATGACGTTCCAGACGACGGTTCGACACGCAAGAACGTCCGACCCGGTACCGACGTACGCTGCCGGATTCCGCCGTTCCGACTTCGGTCTCGATACCGAGACGGAGACGGACGTCGACGCCTGAAAGACGATTCCTTTCTGAACCACCCCGCTCCACATCATTCCCCTCCACTCCACCTCCTATTCAGCCTCGTGAATACATATTGAACCTCCTGACGGGAGTGGTGCTATGTATGTAGATAGAAGATATTCGTTGTACAGGAAACAACAGAATAGAGGAAGACAACAGAATAGAGGAAAATGAGGGAGAATACGACCACATGATACTCTCGGATGAATTGAAACATATCTGTATTAGTCAATGGTGTCTTCGGGTTCGTTTATGAAGATTAAATTATATATCGGATAAAACATGTGTAAATGACAAGGGACAGTGATGAATAGAAACAGCGGGATGGGATGTCATGCATCGGTGGTCTCGGTGAAAGAGGCAGGTTCGGAAACGTGTTCGAACTGTGGGAAGCAAGTCGAGACCGACGAGTGGCATCCTGTCGTCGGAGACAATGACGGGAGCGGATTTCGAATCCACGCGTTTTGCGACGAGACGTGCCGCGATGCGTGGACACGTAGGTAACGCTGCTGGGGGTGGTGATACAGCAGACGACCAAGAGAGGAACTGCAGGAGCAAGGAGCAGCATGTGTGGACACCGCGTTTCCGATGAAAGTCGAGGCAGAGAACAGTACTAGCAGTTCACAGTTCTGGGACGGCTAACCGATAGCGACTATCATCATTTGGAGACGATCACAGCACCCCATCATCATTTGGAGACGAAAGAAACACTCTTTCACCCTTCGGAGACGAGGACTTTCTTCACGACCTGTGGATCTTCGAGAAGCCGATGTTCAGTGTAGCTCCCTTCAGCACTCCCACCGCTCTGGCGGGCCTGCTCGATGACGTCGAGGAACGCCTGTTCCCGGAGGAGATCGCGCACCCGTCGGGTCGAAAGCGGGTCGCTATCCATCTGCCGACAGACCTGTTCGTACACCTCGTAGACGCGGCTCGTACGGAAAGCGTCCACATCCGGATTGTCGAGCGAGAGGATCGCGAGCGCCTGGAGTGCGTACTTCGAGTGCGGTGTCGCCCCACGGATGAGTTCACGGAATCGGTCGTTCTCGGCGCGTTCGCGGGCTTTCTTGACGTACTCCTCACGGACGGTTTCCGCGCTCTCCGCCTGGGCGAGTTCGCCCGCGTAGCGGAGTATGTCGATCGCTTTGCGCGCGTCCCCGTGCTCCTGTGCTGCCTGCGCGGCTGCGAGAGGAATCGTTCCGGGTTCGAGGACGCCATCCTTGAAGGCGTCACTACGTGCCTCCATGATAGAACGAAGTTGGTTGGCATCGTACGGCGGGAAGACGAACTCCCGTTCACAGAGGCTGGATTTGACGCGCTCGTCCATCCGGTCTTTGTACTTGATCTTGTTACTGATACCGATGACACCGAGTTTACATCGCGTGAGTTTCCCCGCCTCACCTGCGCGAGAGAGCTGCATCAGGATGTCGTCGTTCTCCAATTTGTCGATCTCGTCGAGGATGACGACGACCACGTCGTACAGCCCGTCGAGGATGCGCCACAGTCGCTTGTAGTAGGTCGAAGTCGAGATACCCTTGTCAGGGATAGAAACGTCCGTTTCCGGTGTGTTCGTGGCGGTCGCGATGGTCTGGACAGCCTGTGTCTCGGTGCTATCCTGCGCGCAGTCCACGTAGGCGACACCGACGGTGACTCCTTCTTCATCTGCTTCGTCGACCAGTCGGCGCGAAACGTGTTTCGCACAAAGCGATTTTCCGGTTCCCGTCTTTCCGTACAGGAGGACGTTGCTCGGGGACTGGTTGAACAGCGCGGGATTGAGAGCGTTGGCGAGGGCGGAGATCTCGTCGTCTCGCCCGACGATTCGACCGTGATCCGGCAGGTGATTGATTTCGAGAAGTTCCTTTTTGGCGAAGATGGGATCTTCCCGAGAGAAGAGTTCGTCCGAGTCGGCGTCGCTCATAGACACCACGTTTCCAGTGAAATCTCTTTACTGTTCCGGGGGGTGAACGTGCAACGAAAAAACACGTTTCGTGACGAGATTCGTGGCGAGAGCTGTTTTCCCACGGGTGGATGGAGATCGAGTCGCCTGGAATGGGATAGAGTGAGATAGAGCGGAGTGATGGAGGAGAAAGTGGGTTGGAGGGGGATGTATGGTGGCTGGTGCAGGATGGGCTGGAGTACGGTGAGAATTGTTACTAGAAGACGTGCTCTAGTCGAGTTTAGCTGAGAGACACACACCGAGTTTCCAGTGAAATGGGGGGGGAAGAGTGGGGTGGGGGGTGTTGGGAGGCGGGGATATTTGCCGATATTTTTATAACGCGTTCATCATTTCCTTGTGTTTCTTGGCTTATCTGCCGGAGATTTTATATAGTTTGTTTTCTTAAAGTCCATTAAGTTAATCACAATAAGAGTAAACCATGACTTTGTCACGGGTGTGTGCACTCGAAACGGGGGGGAAGAGTCACTCTTGTTCTGTGTTTCACTGGAAACATGGTGTGTATGTGCTATGAGGCTGAGCGAGGAGTGTCGTTGAAAATAGTGTAGAATATGTTTCAGGGGTCGTTGTGAGGGAAGGGCAAGAGTATCGTCGAGACGGTTTTAACGGGTGTGAGCATCAGCTGGCGTGGCGAAGTCGAGCAGCAGCCGACGAGGTGGAGTCAAGCACCATCGGACATGGCTGAGTACCGGCTCTTCCGTCTACTACCGTTTTGCTTCTCGGCCTTCCGTTGCTCCGCATTCCGTTTCGTTTCCTTACCCCTTTTCGCATCTTCACTCCCTCTTTAACGTCTTTATTTCCCCTATAACGTCTCCACTTTCTGCTTGCGATTTCAGCACACCGTGTTTCCGGTGAAACGGCAGATCTTTGAGCACACCGAGTTTCCGATGAATCTTGGCGCTTCAGTGCTTCTTTCCCGCTTTTATCTCGACATCCGATTCGATATTTTCTTTAACCATAATTTTTTGATAATACAGATACTGTGGTAAACGCTTTTCAAACCTTTCCTACACGGGATCTCTCTATACTATGATTCTATTCATACATGGGTTCGAGTTTGCACACCGCGTTTCCGGTGAAACCCGTGTTTTCGAGTGTTGTAACTACGTATCTGTGACTGATCGACACCTCGTTTCCGGTGAAGACGTATCTTGAGATTGCCGATTTCACCGGAAACGAGGTGTCTTCTCGATTGTTGACAACCTCTGCCTTCTCTACCCTCCATTTCAGTCGATCATCGACTCTCTTCTCTCCCAACCCCCATTTCATCTGCAACCTCAACCACCCTCTCACCCCATTTCACTGGAAACCCGGTGTGTGTCTCTAAAAGACAATTGTTATCATACCACATGCCATTCTATCCACAAACTGAACCCACCGCTACTCCATCGAATTCGAGCCCAAGCGGCGACCCACTTCTTCCAGTTATCGAACTCGACAGACCCTCTTTGATCGGGCTCGACCAGATGACTCTCTCACTTTCACTGCGAACGTCGGTCTCGTGTTTCGCCTATCATCGCGAACGTCGGTCTAGCAACCGTTCCGCGCCGAGAACACTGACGATCCCGAGAAGGATACCCGCGAGTACGTCCGTTCCCCAGTGGATGCCGAGGTACATCGTGGCGACAACGATGCTAGCGGCCGTAGGAATCGCCACTAGGGTCCATCTGGGATACGCCTCACGAGTTCTGTATGCGAGCAGGGCGACGCTGACCGACAGCGAAGTGTGTAGGGAGGGAAAGACGTTCGTGTTCGCGTTCACCTCTCCCGTCAGGATCTGGGACTGGGGATACGTCGAGTAGAGCAGTGGGGCTACCACGTCCGGAATCAGGTTCCGTGGTCCATACGAAATAAAGAGGATGTAGCAGACGAGCCCCAGTCCATAGTTCAGCGCATAGGCGATGGTCGTCTCTTTCAGCGGTCTCTCCTCCGGGAGCGCGAAGTAGGCCACGAAGGGAAATACGAGCAAGAAGACGTAGCCATAGATGTACATGAACGAGAAGTACGCCGTCAGCTCCGGCGTCGCGACCGACTGAACGGTGCCGACGAAATCTCCCTCAACCGCGTGAATCAACCCCGTGATATTCCAACCGATGATCCACGACAGCTCTGGTCCGTACTCACGGGCGACATTGTTCACTGCAAGGACGACGATCAGCAGCCCGAAGTGGGGTAACAGCGCTCTGATACGCTCTCGAAAATGTCCGCGTGCGCGCTTGAGGCCCGACACTCCGACGACCGCTGCCGTGGCTGTTGCCAGCATCGCGATCTCGCCGACCAGCACGAGACCGGCAATCTCGGCTAAACTCATGTCGTGTCCTCCTCCGCGTCGTTCTCGTCTCTCTCTTCGTCCTCTTTCGTGTCCCCGACTGGCATTTTCACGGTCATTCTCAGCGTCGAAGCAGCTTTCCGTCGTTCGTGTACCGATACCCTGCCTTCTTGAACGCCGCTTTCGCCTTCGAGACGTTGAGATTTCCGTTCTCACCGGGGAACGGGAGCTCGGAATCGTTCCCCGACCAGCGTAGATCTTCGGCGAGCGATTCCTGACGAGCCAACGGACTGGTCGCTGGATCTGCGTAGCCTCCGAACACGCTCTCGACGAGGTACTCCTTATCGAGCAGTCGAGCTACCGACCGCCGAAACCGGACGTTGCTGAATGGGGCCTTTCGGGCGTTGAAACCAACGTGGTACATTGACGGCGATTCGTCGACGTGCAACTGGACGTTCTCTGCCCGCCCGATGTCACGCACTTCGTCTGCCGTCACACTGGTCGCCGTCCCGTCTGCGTCGTCGTTCAGGACGAGTTTCGCCGCCGCCGCCCCCGATGGAACGATGATGAACCGCAACTGCTCGAATCCGAGTCCCCCTGCGTATCGTTCGATGTATGCCGGTTCTGGCGTCGGGTCATTTTTCGGGTCGAGTTTATCGTCGTCGGTGTCGATGCGCGAGAGGAAGTGACGGTCGAACCGTTCGAACGTTACCGACTGCCTGAGCTTCGCGCTCTTGAACTGCAACGGCCCGCTTCCGACCGGCTGCATGTTGTTCCAGACGAGCGCTTTCGTGGCGGTCGAGTCCGTGCCGAATCCCGCGATCTCGGCCTGTTTGTGCTTCGATCTCCAGATGTGCTTCGGCAGGATCGGTATCGTGAATGCCTGTACTGCGACCGCTCGGCTAGCTGCCCCGAACTGGATGCGAACCATTCGCTCGTCTATCGCAGTGGCCGACTCGACGAGCGAGGATGCGCCCCGAAATCGCGGTGCTGGAATCGGACTTTCGTGCGTTCCAATCGCAGTGTCACCGAGGTACCGGTAGGTGAATGCGACGTCTTCCGCCGTGAGTGCTGCTTCGTCGTGCCAGAACAGGTTGTCCCGAAGCCGCATCTTCACGACGGGCTTCTTCTGTTTCTTCTCCGACTGCCACTCCCACGATGTGGCGAGCCATGGCCGAACCTTCCCGTCGATCCACCGCCCGAGCGGGTCGTACAGCAGCCCGAGTATCGACCCATCGTTTCGAAACTCGACCGAGAGAGGATTCAAGTTCTCTGTCGGACGTGAATCCTGGAGCGTCATCCGTAGTCGTCGGTCGTTGCTTCCGCGTGACTGGAGGGAGAAGTAACCGAGCGGAGAGTGGACGCTTCCGTGGTCTGTCCACCCATCGAAGCGGTCGACCCGTGTTGCACGAATCTCGTCGGGGAACGCGACGACGGTGAATGGCTGATCGCGCGCGATAGAGTGCTGGAGTTCCCGCAGCGTCTTCCTCCGCTGGTGTCCACTCTGTCGTCGTTGTGCTGTGAGTTGTTTATCTACACCGAGATTCGCGTACCCGAACGGGTTCTGCCAACCTGCTTCGGTGTCGAATCGTGAGTGGAGGAGCGTTCGCAGTTCGTCTGCGTCGTGAAAGCCAGGATGGCTGGCGACGTAACAGTCGAAAGACTGATTCAGGAGGATCTCCCGCTGGAGTTCGACGCGCTCCATCGGCACGACCTGTGCCGAGACACCGACTGCTTCGAGCTGCTGGGCGAGAAATCGAGCGATTCGAATCGCGCGCGGGTCTGCGTCCGCTGGGAGGGTCTTTATCGAGAGCGAGATCTGTTTCGGTTGGTCACGACTCACTAACGACCGGGCCTCTTCGATACAGCCGCTTCCGAGCGCCATCCCGAGAGTGGCAAGTAGCTCTCTCCGCCCCGTCTTCGGGAGGTCTTCGGATACGCTGGATAGATTGGAATCTTGCTGCGATGACATATCGATTGGCGGTGGTGGTCGCGCCGACGGCGAGTGGTCGATATATAACCTCGGCGCAGGGGGTTCGTTCGCACTAAACGATAGTCGGGAGTTGGTATCGATACCGAGACAGTCGTTCCCTTTTATTATACAGAACTTAATTTCGACGCCGTTCTCACCGTGCCCTGTTCCCTGAAAACAGTTCTCACGTTACTATCTATCCCAAAAAGATGACAATATTTCGTCTATTTCATGAACCAAATGACGGATTTCCAACTGTTTCAGATCGGTTGTGGGACGGCAGGTAGTTGTTATAACGTTCATTCGTCGTTCAAACCGTGCCTGAACGGCTTAGCGACGAGATAATAAAAAGTGACTAGGTGTACAATAGGGTACAGATGTCCGCTCGGAAGTTCTATCGTATCGCCTTTGCATCCCTCGTCGTCCTCTCAGTTCTCGCTCTGGCGAACGGAGCTGCGAGTTCATCGGTCGGACACACCGACAAGCAGATCCGTCAGGCAGATCTCTCGAGCGGCGGCGGTGAGAAAATCGCACCACAGACCGACAACATCACCGTCATCGCAACCGACTCGAATACGTGGCTCGGTAAGGAGGGTGATGGGCCGCGTGCCCGCGCCGAACTGGTTGCGTTCAACCCGAACGGAACGGTGCTCTACTACAACGACACGCACACTCGCTACTGGGACGTCGACCCCGTGAAGGGAACCAGTGCGACCGTCGAATACCTCTACGCCGACCACATGAGCAAATCGGAATGCGGCGGAAGCGAGGTGTGTACGCGCAACGGTATCGAGCGCGTCAACCTCTCCACCGGGGAGGTGACGCCCGTCTTCAGTCGCGTCACGCCCGGTAAGCACTCGACTCGATGGCACGACGGCGACCGAATCAACCGGTCGACGTACGCTATCGCCGACATCGCGCAAGATCGGGTGTTCGTTGTCAACACGACGACGGGTCTCGTGGAGTGGTCGTGGGAGGCACAGAACGACTTCGACACCAAGACGAGCGGCGGGCCATATCCCGAAGACTGGACGCACATCAACGACGTGGAAGTCCTCGAAGACGGGCGACTGATGGTCAGCGTCCGGAATCACGACCAGGTGGTCTTTCTCGACCGGGAGACGGGCCTCGTGGAAAACTGGACGCTCGGGACCGACAACGAACACGAGATCCTCTACGAGCAACACAACCCGGACTACATCCCCAAATCGCAGGGTGGCCCGGCAGTCCTCATCGGGGACTCCGAGAACAATCGTGTCGTCGAGTACCAGCGCGAGAACGGTGAGTGGAAGCGGACGTGGATGTGGCAGGATTCCAAGACGCAGTGGCCCCGTGACGCCGACCGCCTGCCGAACGGCAACACCCTCATCACCGACTCAAACGGTAACCGGGTCGTCGAGGTGAACCAGCAGGGAGAGGTCATCTGGTCGGTCGATATCGCCTTCCCGTACGAAGCAGAGCGACTCGGGACGGGCGACGAGAGCGCGGGCGGCAAGAGCGCGAAAGAACTCGGGCTCGGATCGAAAGCCGAGAAGAAGAATCCAGATGAGAATGGTCAGAAAGCTGGCCAGAAAGAAAGTATAGCTGGACGCATCTGGTTACAAATAAAGAATCTCGTCCCCGGCAGGTACATGAACGCCTTCATGTACATCCTGCCAGCGTGGATGGGGCCGACCGAGGTGCTCGCCCTCCTCGTGCTCTGTTTGGGCACGGTTTCGTGGGCAGCCACCGAATGGCGCTGGTCGTCTCGGTCGTTGTCCCTTCCCTGGACGATACACGTCGAACGGAGGCGATGACCATGTGTGGACAACTATCGGTCGAACAACAGAGATGGGGTGAAGTCTGATGTCACACGGTGTCAACGAACGACAGAATTGGGACGTCGCATCGAAGCTGATCGAACTCGCCCGTGACGAGCGTGCGTGGCTCGCCACGGCGATGGGAACCGGACTGCTGGTGTACGTCGTCTACCTCACGACGCATCCGTACCCAGCCTACGGCGCTGGCCTGTACCTCCAGATCGCACAGGAGATCAGCGCCCACGGATACGGCCTGCCGGAGTCCATCCCGCTGTACACGAAAGACGGTGTTCCCTTCGGCTATCCGCCGCTGATGTACTACGTCTCGGCGGTGTTGATGGATACGACCGGTGTCGACCCCATCACGCTCAGTCGCCTCCTGCCCGGATTCGTGACGGTGCTGTATCTCGTGCCGTTCTACTTCATCGCACGTGAGGTTCTGAAATCGACGCCACGCGCAGGGTTCGCAACGCTGCTCCTCTCCGTGACGCCCCCTGCCCTCCAGTGGCACCTCTCGGCGGGCGGCGTCGTGCGCGCACCTGCCTTCCTGTTCGCGCTGACGGGTGCGTACACCGGCCTGAAGCTGTTCAAAACAGCTGATCGAAAGTGGATCGTCCCGTCGGCGGTGTTGTTCGGGTTGACCATCCTCACGCATCCCGTCTACACCGTCTTCTTCGGGACGACCTACCTCGTGATGTTCGCCTGTTTCAGCCGAACACCCCGTGGTCTCGTTCACGGTGCTATCGTCGCTGCCGGTGGTATCCTCCTCGCGTCGCCGTGGTGGCTGCAGATCGCCGCCACCCACGGCATCGGCATCTTCACCGCCGCCTCCGGAACGCATTCGGGAATCGGTGGCGGTCTCGGTCGCCTGCTCCAGCAGTTCGTCTATCCGCTCGACCTCGACGTTCCCATCGTCTTCTTCCTCGGGTCGTTTGCGGGCGGGGTGTACTTGCTCAAACAACGGCGGGTGTTCCTCCCTCTCTGGTTGGTGTCCGCCGCGTTGGTGCTCGGCAAGGTTCGTTTCCAGTTCCCCGCCGGGGCGATGATGGCCTCCGTGTTCGTCTTCGAGGTGATCGTCCCCCGCGTCCGCAACTGGTCGCGGACGACGAACTACCCCCGGTCTGCGCCGCTCGTCGCCGTCATCGTCCTCGGCTTGCTTGTGTCGAGTGTCGGCGTCTCGTTCGCCGCGAGCGGTCTCAACTCCCACCACGAGAGCACCACGCAGCCAGCCTTCATGGACGACGACGACAGGGCCGCGATGCAGTGGGTAGAAGAGAACACTGCCGCCGATTCGGAGTTCGTCGTCCTCGGTGACGCCGCCGAGTGGTTCCCGCTCCTGACCGACCGGGCCATCCTCGTCGGGCCGTGGGGTGTCGAGTGGGAGGGTCACAAGCCATACAACCACCATCTCAGCCTCTACAAGCGAATGTCACGCTGTCCGGGGAAGGCGTGTATCACACAGAAGATGATCTCGAACGACGTCAACCCCGATTACATCTACGTCCCGAAGGGCCACTACACGGTGCGCGGCATCGACGAGTACCAGAAACCGTGGATGCGCGAAAATCTCGTGGACTCCGACCGCTACAAACTCATCTACGAGAACGAGGGTGCGATGATCTTCCGCGTCAGCGAGCCGATGGAACAGACGAAGGTTCCCGAAAACGGCCCGCGAGTGGCGTAGTCAGGAGACGGGTACGTCACACAGACGAAACTATTTCTGCCGCATTCTCGAATCGTTCGTTATGAGTACGACCGTCGACAGCCGATGGCTACTCGGCGAAAGCCTTCGGATCGGCGCTATCATCCTGCTCGCATTTCTCATCGGCGCGTTTCTGGACGAACTGATAGGAGCGTTCGCCCTCGAACTGCTGTACGGACTTCGCACCGAACTCATCTCGACGATCCGATACACGGGCATCGTCACGGCGGTCGCGTACGCGGACGCTCGCGGAACCGAGCGTGGGTGACATTTCCCCCGAAAGGAATCCTTTTGCCAATTCCGCACGACGTACGAACAATGTTCGGAACCAGCGGAATCCGCGGACCTGTTGGTGAAGTCGTCACGGGAGAACTCACGCTGGCGGTCGGTCGAGCGCTCGCCTCGACCGGGGCGGAGCGCGTCGTCGTTGGCCGCGACCCCCGAGAGAGCGGCCAGTTCCTCAAGGACGCCCTCTCGGCTGGCCTCCGCGAGTGTGGGGCGGACGTCGTGGATCTCGGCCTCGCTGCGACGCCCACGGTCGCCCGGAGCGTCGCGTGGCAGGACGCCGACGCAGGCGTCTCTATCACCGCCTCGCACAATCCCTCGACGGACAACGGTATCAAGCTCTGGAATCCCTCGGGACAGGCGTTCGACGCCGAACAACGCGCGGAGATCACCCGCGTCATCGAGGAAGCGGACTTCGACCTCGCAGGATGGGACGAAACCGGCGAAGAAACGCAGTGGACGGGCGCGCACGCCCGCCACGTCGAAACGCTCAGCGAGGCAGTCGCGCCCGCCGACCTCTCTGTCGTCGTCGACGTAGGCAACGGTGCGGGAGCGGTCACCGCCGACGCCCTCTACGAACTGGGCTGTGACGTCGAGACGCTGAACGCCCAGCCCGACGGCCGATTCCCTGCTCGCCCGAGCGAACCGACCGCAGAGAACTGCTGGTCCCTCTGCGATCACGTCGCGGCCACCGACGCTGATCTCGGTATCGCCCACGACGGCGACGCCGACCGCATGATGGCCGTCGACGAAAATGGTGATTTCCTCTCCGGCGACGTGCTACTCACTCTGTTCGCACGACAGCGCGCAGGCGAGGGCGAGACGGTCGCGACGCCCGTGGACACCAGCCTCATCGTCGAGGACGTGCTGGCCGAGCAGGGCGCGGACGTGGTTCGGACGCAGGTCGGCGACGTGTACGTCGCAGAGCGCGCGACGGAGTCGGGTGTCGTCTTCGGCGGCGAGCAGTCCGGTGCGTGGATCTGGCCCGACCAGACGCTCTGTCCGGACGGCTCGCTCGCGGCCTGCCGTCTGGCGGAACTGATCGCCCACGATGGCCCGCTGTCGGAACTCGCTGTCGACGTGGGTGAGTACCCTATCCGGCGGAAGAACGTGGAAGTCGCGGACAAAGGCGGCCTGATGGAGCGCCTCGCGAAGGCCGTCACCGACCGCTACGACGACGCCACCACCATCGACGGTGTCCGCGTCTCGCTGGACGACGGCTGGTTCCTCATCCGTGCCAGTGGAACCGAGCCGTTAGTTCGAATCGCTGCGGAGGCCCGTGACCCCGACGCTGCAGACGATGTGTTCGAGACGGCTGACGCATTCGTGACCGAATACACGGAGTGATTCGCCTCCTTCTCTGCGGGACAGTCACCGACCGTGAACGCGGAAGTATAGCTAGGCAGCCATCCGACTCGACGATAGTTCGGTGGGCAGCGTTTTCCGGGGCCGTTTTCGAGGGCGGTAGAAGGAAGTGGATGACAGCTGTCCCACTCGGCGACTGCCACGGCGACGATGGGACATTTGTTACTACATTGGGCATTAAGTAATAATTTTTGGCTCGGCAGATATGACCATTTTCAGACGATTTCACATATCGTCTCTCGTTTCATTTTCTTTCTGACTATTCTACCCCCCTCCTCTCGGTTTCCACTCCCTTTCCACTCGACACCCGTCCAATCTCCCGGATTATCGAAACGGAACGATGGTTTCACCGGACTTAGCGCCCCGATAATAAAACACGCTCCACCGAACCTGTAAACCATGAGCGGTCTCGACTGGAGTACCCGATATCTCGGTCTCGCGGGCCTCAGTACTGGCGGAACGGTCGCTATGTGGTTCTTCGATAGCGCGCTCGTTATCTACGTCGCGCTCGTCACTGCCGTCGCATTCGCGGTGCTCGCACTGTTTCATGCACGTCGACTCCGCGAGGCACCACAGCTCTGAAAAACACCCGAGAACCACCCGCGCTGGTTCTCGCCCGCGTCGGCTTTCACCGATGTCGATTATTCAACCGTCACACTCTTCGCCAGATTTCGTGGCTTGTCGATCGAGCGTCCAAGATTCTTCGCCGCGTAGTAGGACACCAACTGTAACTGGACGTTCGCCAGGAGCCCCGACCAGACGGGATGTGTGTCGGGGATCTCGAGGAAGGAATCCGCGATGTTCGCCGCCTGGTGGTCTTTCTTCGCGACGGCGACGATGGGTGCTCCACGGGCCTGTGCCTCTTCTGCGTTCTTCAGCGTCTTTCCGTCGTCGTCGCCGTTGAACAGCGCGAACACGGGTGTGTTCGGCGTCACGAGCGCCAGCGGGCCGTGTTTCAGCTCGCCAGAGGCGAAGCCTTCGGCGTGCTCGTACGTGATCTCCTTGAACTTCAGTGCGCCCTCCTTGGCGACGGCGTTGTTCAGCCCTCGTCCGATGAAGAAGAACGACTCACTACCGGCGTACCGACTCGCGATGCGCTTTGCGTCCGTGGACGCGAGAACCTGCTCTACGTACTCCGGCAGATGGGCCAACTCCCGCAAGAGGTCGACCTTGTCCTCCGGTGGGTTCGCCATCTCGATGTCCTCGGCGAGCCGAATTCCGAGCAGGGAGAGCGTGACTGCCTGCGAGGAGAACGTCTTGGTCGCGGCGACACCGATCTCCGGGCCAGCCCGGATGAACAGTGCCTCGTCGGCCTGGCGGGCCGCGGTCGAACCCATCACGTTCGTCACCGTGACGACTCGTGCACCCTGCTCTTGGGCCTGCTGGAGCGCACCGAGCGTGTCTGCCGTCTCGCCACTCTGCGTGACCGCGATGACCAGCGTGTTCTCCGTGACATGTCCGGGCGTCGAACCGACGTATTCGCTGGCGCGGAACGCTTGTGCTCGAATACCCGCTTCGTTGAGCAACTGCTGGCCGTAGAGTGCAGCGTGATAGGAGGTACCACATGCGACGAAGTGGACGTCGTCTACGTTGGAGAACGTCCCTTTCGGGAAGTCTTCGAGGTTGACTTCGCCGTCTTTCACTCGGCCCTCGATGGTGTTCGCCAGTGCGTTGGGCTGGGTGTTGATCTCCTTGAGCATGTAGTGTTCGTAGCCGCCCTTTCCAGCATCTTCGGGGTTCCAATCGATGCGCTCGACGTCGCGGGTGACTCGGTTCCCGTCGAGGTCGGTCATCGTGACACCGTTCGGTTCGAGGACGGCGATATCTCCGTCTTTGAAGTAGACGACGTCGTCGGTGTGGTCGATGAAGGCTGGCACGTCGCTGGCGAGGTAGTACTCGTCGTTGTCCAACCCGAGGATGAGGGGTGACCCCTGTCGAGCCGCGTAGACGGCGTCTACGCCGTCGACGAGCGACGCGACCGCGTAGCTCCCTTCGAGGTCACGGATGGTCATCCGAAATGCGTCTTCGATGCTCTGGGCCTCTCCGAGGTAGTGTTCGAAGAGATGGGGGATGACTTCGGTGTCGGTGTCGCTCGTGAACTCGTGGCCTTGCTCTTCGAGCCACGCCTTGAGCTCGGCGTAGTTCTCGATGATACCGTTGTGTACCACGGCGACGTTGTCGGTCTCGCTCGTGTGGGGATGGGCATTCTCGTCGGTCGGCGGCCCGTGCGTGCTCCAGCGGGTGTGGCCGATCCCGACGTTTCCTTTCGGGACGTTACCGACGATGGAGTCTTTCAGCTCCGAGATCTGTCCCGACCGCTTGTAGACGGAGATACCCGTCCCGTTCTGGATCGCGACACCAGCCGAATCGTAGCCTCGATATTCGAGATTTTCGAGTCCTGTGACGAGTTTCGTGATGGCATCACCGTCGCCGATTCGAGCGATGATTCCACACATCTACGTCCCCTCCTGTCGGACTACGAACCGCACGCGGTGCGTCTCGGGTATCGGCCCTCTCTCCGTGGAGGTGGCCGTTCCGGAGCGAACCGTCGCACGTCCGTCTGTTATGTCTGGGTGGTTCATGGGTGTAAGTATCCTGTAGCCGAACCGTCGAATCGCGGGGGAACGACGGCTGGCCCTTGTCACGGACATTTCACCCTACCCCCATTACTATAGACTGATTAAGGGGGTGGCTTAGCAAGGCTGTAAAACGAACCTATGACCTTTCGACACTGTCTCATCGAGTTTAACTGTCTCTTTGATAGAACGACCGTCTCTTTGCGGGGATTAGAATTTCGGAAAAATACTGCCTTTTCACTATGACAATCGCTATCTACCCGGCGAAAGATCCGACTCTCCGGGTTCTTGCCCGTAGAGGATGACGATGTTCTTCCGACCGATATTGATTTTGCTTATCTGTTGTTTGTCTTCCATCTTCGAGAGCAATCTGCTTACTTTCGATTTCGACCAGCCGGTCTTCTCGATGATCTCTCCCTGTGGAAGTCGCCCGCCGTTCTCGCGCAAGAGGTTGAGAACACGATCTGCGTCGGTCAGTACCTCGTCGGTTTGAACCGTCGGCTCTGGTTTCTGTTCGTCCTGGTCGTTCTCGTCGAACATTGTCGAGAACCAGTCCGTTCTGTTGCGCTGAATCAGCAATCCGGCGCCGACGAGCAGGGTGAGCAGGACGAGATATAGCCCACCCGCGACGAGGCGACTATTCGGATTCGTCCCGAAGCTCCGCTCGAATCCGTCGTCGAGACCGTCACCGTCGGTATCTGCTTCCAACGGATCGGTTCCGGCGTCGACCTCGGCTCCGTCGCTAAGTCCATCGTTGTCCGTGTCTTTCTTGCTTGGGTCGGTTCCGAGCTTTTTCTCCTCTCCGTCGTCGAGTCCGTCGTCGTCAGTGTCTTTCTCGGTCGGATCTGTGACGCTCTCGACCTCCTCACTGTCGTTTAACCCATCACCGTCGGTATCCGCCTTCAGCGGGTTGGTGCCGGTGTTCAGCTCTCCGATCTCCGTCTCCGCGATGTCCGTCAGTCCATCGCCGTCCGTGTCCGCGCTGCTCGCGTTCGTCCCGAGCTCTTTCTCCTTTCCGTCGACCAACCCGTCTTCGTCGGTGTCCTTCTTGGTTGGATCTGTCCCTGCCGTTATCTCTTCGTGGTCACGGAGCCCGTCGTCGTCGGTGTCGGCCTTCGTCGCGTTCGTCTTGTAGTCATTCACCTCCTCGCCGTCTTCGAGTCCGTCCCTGTCGGTATCCTTGCTCGTGACGTTCGTCCCGAGTTCTATCTCCTCCTCATTCGTCAGGTTATCACCGTCTACGTCGCTGGATTTCACCAGCACGTGGACCGAGGTGTTCTTGCGAGCGACGACGGAATTCCCGTCTTCGACAGTAACGACGGCGGTTCGCTCGCCGGTCGCGTTCGTCGGGACGCTCCCGAAGCTGAAATTGATGCGTTGAACGCCACTTGCTGTGAGCGATACGTCTCGACACCCGAGCGTCGTCGAGGTGTTGCTCTCCGGTTTCTGGAGGTTCGTACAGACCTCGTGGTTGCCGGAGCGATTTCCTGCGTAGACGGTGACGCTCATGTTGTGCGCCGCTGACTGCCAGAGATACGTCACGTTCTGTTCGGTCTTGACGACACCGTCACCCGAGTACGAAACGTTCTGGATGACGAGGTCGTTACCCGAGGGTGCCGCGACAGCGGGAGTGACGCTGGCGAGCAGAAGAAGGCATGCGGAGAATATCACAAGTGGCCTGTTGTTCATATTTCGAAGTGGGGCTTCTGTTTCGGCGCGTAAACCGTTCTGTCTTTGGTATTTCCACGGTGAGTATTTTTCCTTTGGGGTTGAATTTCTACCATATATAATTTCTGGATTTAGTTAGATTTCCTAACATACTATGGCGACTATCTGCTCCAATGTACTCGAAATATCGCAGACAGAGGAGAGTCACGCATCTAACAGATCCTGCATTATCTCCCATCCGATACAGAACTCGACCGCGTTTATCTACTGTTTACGCGCACTCAGGCGAGACGCTGACCGAGTGTCAGCGTCCAGAACATTCCGAGGATAAAGACGCCGATGGCACCCTGTGGAAGCAGTGCGAAGGGGGCGACACCGAGCGTCGTTCCGGCGAGAACCGTCGCGCCAACACCGGATGCGCCGAGATAGTATCGATCCCAGCGGGTCTCTTCGTCTTCGTCGGCCGCTTCGTCGTCCGTCTCGGTCTCGTTCGGTTCGAGGTAGTCGTACAGCAGGTCTGCTGCGGGGTTTTTCCGTACCGTCCCGCGGCTCTGGTCGTACTCGATGACACCCTCCTCGTCCAGTTTGGGGAGGTGTGACTGATACAGGGGGATGTACACGCGCTGGCGCTCGCTCGACGAGAGCGCCTGTACCGTGGTGTCGTTCTCCCACGCAGCCACTTGTTCGGCGATATCTCGCATCTCCACCTGTTCGTCCACGTTGTGGAGGTATCGGAGCACGTTGCGACGACGCTCGTTCTGAAGGAGGTGATAGATCTGGTCTTCACCCAGATCCACGTGCGCGTCCGGTTCAATCGTACTGGACTGTTCTTCGACCTGTTGTGTCGTCGTGCTCATGATTACTGAGTTTCGTGGATGGGTAATAAAGCGGGTAACTACTCCCAGAAGTTGCAGCCAGTTTTCTATATTGTTCATACCATTTACCACACATTTCAAACCGTTTTATCGAGTTCATCCTCTCGCTGTCCATCGATTTTTGAACTACACCTACTTTCACAATATACGGCACTCGTTCCCATTTTTTCGATGAACATTCGCATGGTCTGTCATTGGAAACGTGTCACGAGCCGCTGACCAGTACACGCGATGATGTGTCTGCCCTGTTCGAACGTATTCCATGTTGTACTTTGGCACGGTGAGTGACCGGTGAAACAGCCGATTTCGGGTACGAGCGCCTTAGTCACTGTATAATAAAGCCTACTGGGTTTCATCAATTGAAGCGAGGCTTGCGACCGATCAGAGACGCGAGGAGGAAAAATGCCTCCATTTCCCCTCGTTGCCGGTCGCTCTGGCACCGACAGGACGGTACTGGAGAGCGAACGACGGAGGATCATCACCCATGAACTCGACGATAGGCGATATCGACAGCCAGCCAGAGTATGCTGGAACCGACGAGAGCGACGCGAAACGGAATCAGGACGCGACGATCTGTGTCGTCGGTCTCGGTTACGTCGGACTCCCACTGGCAGTCGGATTCGATCAAGAGGGGTACAGCGTCGTCGGATTCGACATCGACGACACGAAAGTAGAGACGCTTCGCGGTGGCACCGACACGACGGGCGACCTCGGCAACGAGACGATCGCCGAGAGTGAGATCACGTACACGAGCGACCCCGACGATATCTCGCGCGCAGACTACGTGATGATAACCGTCCCGACACCGGTTGACGAGAACGAGCAACCGAACCTCGATTTCGTCGAGGCCGCCGGGAACACCGTCGGCGAACACATGTCTCCCGAGACGACGGTCATCCTTGAATCGACCGTCTTCCCCGGTGCGACCCGCGAGGTGCTCGTCCCGGCTATCGAGGAAACGTCGGGATTGACCTGCGGTGAGGACTTCTACGTCGGCTACTCCCCCGAGCGTGCAACCCCTGGTGACCCCGAACACGGCCTGCGCGACGTCGTGAAGGTCGTGGGTGGCATGAACGACGACGTTCTCGACGATATCGCCGAACTCTACGCGACCGTAATCGATGCAGGAGTTCACAAAGCCGACTCCATCGAGGTCGCGGAGGCCAGCAAGGTTGTCGAGAACGTCCAGCGCGATCTGAACATCGCCCTCGTGAACGAGCTGGCGATGGCCTTCGACAGCATGGATATGGACATCGACACGCGCGCCGTGCTCGAAGCGTCGGGCACGAAGTGGAACTTCCACCACTACCGACCCGGATTGGTCGGTGGCCACTGCATCCCGGTCGATCCGTACTTCTTCATCCACCGCTCCAAACAGTCCGGCTTCGCGCCGCGTCTCATCCAACAGAGTCGTGACGTGAACGAGTCGATGCCGATCCACATCTCGAACATGATGATAAAGGGGCTGAACCAGGCGGGCAAGACGCTCCAGGACAGTCGCGTCCTCGTGCTCGGGATGACCTACAAGCCGAACGTCGCCGACATTCGAACTTCGAAGGTTGACGGTATCATCCGCCAACTCCACGAGTTCGACGTCGACGTCGTCGGCTACGACCCCTATGGCGACAACGCCATCATGCGGCAGAAGTTCGGTATCCCGGTGCAGGAGGACGACGAGTTCTCCGTCGAGGAGTTCGACGGTATCGTCCTCGCCACGCCACACCGCGAGTTCTACGATCTCGATTTGGAGGAGATAAAGACAGAGATGAACGACAATCCGGTCTTCGTCGACGTGACCGGTGCGTTCGATCCTGAAACGGTCTCTGAATCTGGCTTCGCTTATCGGAGGGTGTAGATGTACGAAGGGCACACGATAGGCGTCGTCGTGCCCGCGTACAACGAAGAAGGGTTCGTGGGCGACGTTCTCGATTCGCTTCCCGACTTCGTAGACCGCGTCTACGCCGTAGACGACGCCTCGACCGACGATACGTGGAACGAGATTCGCGAACATTCAGCCATCGAGCGTGCGCCACGCGCAGGCGTGAGCGACGACACAGACGGTCACGTCGTCGGCATCCGACACGAGCAAAATCGTGGTGCTGGCGGGGCCATCAAGACGGGATACCTCGCCGCCCGCGAAGACGGTATCGACGTGACCGTCACCATCGACGCGGACGGGCAGATGGACCCCGGCATGATGACCCGGTTCCTCGACCCCATCGTAGCGGGTGAGGCGGATTACACGAAGGGCAACCGCCTCTCGAACTCAGACTACCGTCACGACATGCCGCGATTCCGCTTGCTGGGCAACTGGCTGTTGACCGGCCTGACCCGCATCGCTAGCGGCTACTGGGACGTGACAGACCCGCAGAACGGCTACACTGCTATCTCGCTGGCGGCGCTGGAGGCTATCGACCTCGAAGGCATGTACGAGTACTACGGCTACTGCAACGATATCCTCGTGAAGCTGAACGTCGCTGGCATGCGAGTCGAAGACGTGGACATGCCCGCCACCTACGGCGACGAGGAGAGCAGCATCGAGTACGGCGACTACATCCCCAAAGTATCGCTCATGCTCCTCCGGAACTTCCTCTGGCGACTCGGATCGCGTTATCGCACCCACCCGCTGGGTCTCGCCTACGGTCTCGGCGTGGTCGGTGCGCTGCTGAGCGTCGTCCTCGGCGTTCGTGCGCTCGGTTCGACGCTCACGGGGACGGAGACCGACGACGCACGCAAGTCACTCACGTCGCTCGTCGTGGGCGTCGTCGGCGTTCTCGTCGGTATCGTACTCGACAGGAGGGAGAACCGATGAGGGTGTTCGTCACCATCCAGCATCCGGCGCACGTCCACTTCTTCCGCAACGCCATCGCGGAGTTGGAGAGCGAGGGCCACGACGTTCACGTCTTCGCCCGCGAGAAGGAGATGGCGGTGGAACTGCTCCAGCGATACGACATCAGCCACGAAGTGCTCGCTGGCACTGCGTCGGGGCTGTCGCAACTGGCGCGCGTGCAGGCCACCTACGAGGCGCGCCTGCTTCGTCGCGCGGTGCAGTTGAAACCCGACGTGATAACCGCCATCGGCGGTGTCGCGGCGGCTCACGTCGCCAAACTCGGCGGTGCGCGGAGCGTCGTCTTCTACGACACGGAGCACGCGAAACTCATCCAGAACCTCGCGTTCCCGTTCGCAGACGCCGTCTACACGCCCGACTGTTACACCGGGAGCGTCGGGCCGAAACAGGTACGATACGACGGCTATCACGAACTCGCCTACCTCCACCCCGACCGGTTCACCCCTGACCCCACCGTGGTCACCGACCTCGGACTGAACCCTGACGACACGTTCGTCGTCCTCAGACTGGTCGAGTGGGGCGCATCCCACGACATAGGTCAGTCCGGCTTCGACGACGTGCGCGACGTCGTGACGCGACTCGAAGCCGCTGGCGCGGACGTGCTCATCACCTCGGAACGGTCGCTTCCGTCGGAACTCGAATCGCGCAGAGCGACCGTCGAACCCCATCGGATGCACGACCTGCTGGCCTACGCCGACCTGTTCGTCGGCGAGGGTGCGACGATGGCGGCAGAGAGCGCCGTCCTCGGTACGCCCGCCATCTACGTCAACACGCTCACGATGGGTTACACGGACGAACTGGACGAGCGGTACGAACTGCTGTTCAACTATCAGGGCGACGACCGCCACGCGCGAGCACTGGAGAAGGCGGTCGAGATCCTCGAAGGCGACGACGATTGGCAGGAACGACGCGAGCGACTGCTCGCCGACAAGGTCGATACGACCGACGTGATTCTGCGCGCAGTCACTGGCCGAACTCACCGAACCCGCGACCGATCGCACCGATCTGGCGCGGAGGTTTAAATACGATGATGGAACCACGACTCGATAGGCGGAGGCGATAACGCATGTTCGGATCTGTATCCAGCTGGTTGAATCAACGACGACTCGACGTCGACGCCGCTATCATCGGCTTCGTCATCGCGTTGGGGCTGTTTCCGCTGCGGTTTTTCGCCTCACAGATATACATCCAGACGATCCCCATCGTTCTCGGACTGGCCTGTGCGCTCTATCTCCTCGCGGTTCGTAACGACCGGGAGGCGATGGAGATGTTTCCGGCTATCTCGCGGCCGATAGCACAACTCCTTCCGAGTGTGGTCTTCGTGACGACGGCAGCGATGGTCGCTGTTGCCCTCTACTCCGGGCAGCGCTCCATCCTCTTCCACCTCCTCACGGGCGTCGCAGGGACGCTCATCATGCTCCAGATACTGTTCACCGACGACGAGGATTTCCTCCCCTCGCTCCTGCTCACGCAGATACTCGTGTTGGCGGTCGTCGTCCGGTTCATGGCGATGTACACCACGCCATCGTACGTCGGCATCGACATCTGGACGCATATGACGCAGTTAGCCCGGGGCGTCTTCAACCAGCACTCGCTGTCCGCGATGGAGGGTAACAAGCACGTCGCGGCACCGCTGTACCATCTGCTGGTCGCGTCGTCAGCGATGCTGTACGACGTGTCCATCCGTAACGCGCTCTACCTCTCCATCGGCGTCGCGATGCCCACGGTCATCCTCTTCGTCTACGGGGCGACGAAACTCCTCGCACCGGCGCGATGGGCGGTGTTCGCGGCGCTGCTCTACTCGATCGGTGACTACGTCATCGAGTGGGGTATCCACCTCATCCCGACGAGTCACGGGCTGTTGTTCTTCATCGCCATCCTCTACGCACTCCTGCGTATCATGCAGTTGGAGTACAACGCACGTGACTTCAGCCTCCTCGTGTTCCTCTCCATCGCCATCATCCTGACCCACCAGGTCTCGACGTTCATCATGCTCGTCGTCCTGTTCTCGGGACTACTCGCGCAGTTCGTCCTCAAACTCAGCATCTTCCAGACGACGGCACGCAGACCGGGCGTCTACCGCAAGATGGAGCCGGTGAACCTCGCCGGACTGCTCGCGTTCGACATCGGCCTCATCACGTTCATGTGGTCGTTCACGCCATACAACGGGGATTCGTTCCTCGAAACGGTGCTGTCGTATCTCGCGCAGACGATGCAGGAGAGCTTCGGCGTCCTCAATCTCGCTAGTAAGAACTCCGGGGAGATCAAGCTTCCACCACCGACGTTCATGCAGAAGGTGGCGACGTACATCGACACGCTTGGCTTCCTGATACTGTTCGGGCTGACCGTGGTCGGCTGTCTGTACGTCCTGCGTCGCAAGCGCATCTCGCACTCGGTGTTCACGCTGCTCTTCGCGACCGTCGTGATGACGGTGTTCACCCTCGGTCTGCCCCTGTTCGGCATCCGCAACTTCATCCCGCAGCGGTGGTTCGCGTTCCTCTACGTGCCGATGGCGATCCTCGCCGCACTCGGTGTGGGCTATCTCGTCCACAACTTAGACCGGCGCGTCGTCGTCGCTACGCTGCTCGTTGTGGCGCTCCTCTACCCGAGCGTGATGGTGATGTCGAGTCACGGCGCACTCGACAGCCCCGTCTTCCCGGGTGAACAGGAGCGACTCACCTACACCGAACCCGAGGTGGCCGCCGTCTACACCATCGCGGACATGACCGGGTCGCCGGATTCCTCGAACGTCCTCCCCCAGCAGGTAATCAGAACCGACCACCCCTACCAGACGGTGTTCTCCAGAACGGGGGCGTATCCAGCGGACGCGGCCAACATCTCCGTGAAGGGTGGCCCGACCGACCATCCAATCACCGTCTATCGTGAGTATCAATCGAAAGGGGCACCACAGTTCCGCCTGGTCAACCAGCAGAAGAACGCGAGCGTTCCGGTTCGCCGAACAGTCTCGCGTGACAGCATCTGTCGCCCCGGTCAGAGCGTCCTCTATACGAACGGAGATGTCACTATGTGTGCGGATCGGTCGATATAGAGGGGAATCCTTTTCTAGTGCCCCGGTAGACCCTGAGGTATGCAGGAAAAGCGCGTACTCGTAACCGGCGGTGCCGGGTTCATCGGATCGAATCTCGCCAACGATCTCGCTGAGGAGAACGACGTCGTCGCCATCGATGACGGCTACCTCGGCGTTCCCGAAAATCTCGATGATGCCGTCGAGTACCACGAGCGGAGTGTCGTCGAAGACGACCTGCCGACGGACGTCGACGTGGTCTTTCACCTCGCAGCCCTCTCCTCCTACGCGATGCACGAGGATAACCCGACCAAAGGTGTGCGGGTGAACGTCGAAGGCTTCGTCAACACCGTCGAACAGGCCCGCAACGACGGCTGTGATACCGTCGTCTACGCCTCCACGTCCTCCATCTACGGGAGTCGAACGGAACCCTCGCCGGAGTATATGGATATCGAAGCCCGGACGGGGTACGAAGCGTCGAAACTCTCCCGCGAACGCTACGCCGAGTACTTCGCCCACCACTACGACATGAACATGGCCGGGATGCGATTCTTCTCGGTCTATCAGGGCTACGGCGGTGCCGAAGAGCACAAGGGCGAGTTCGCCAACATCATCGCCCAGTTCGCCGACGACGTCGCCAACGGTCGCTCGCCGGAGATCTACGGCGACGGAAGCCAGACCCGAGATTTCACCCACGTCTCCGACATCGTTCGCGGGCTAGTGCTCGCGGCGGAGCACGAACTGACCGGGATCTACAACCTCGGCACCGGCACGAGTTACGACTTCGATACCGTCGTCGAGTACATCAACCACGAACTCGGTACCGACGTGGAACCCGTCTACGTCGAGAACCCGATCCCGGATGACGTGTACGTCCACGACACGAAAGCCGACGTGACGAAGTTCAAGCACGCGACCGGATGGAAGCCGAAAGTCAACTTCAGAGAAGGCGTCCGTCAGGTCTGCGAGCAGTACCAGTAGGCGGTATCGGGAGTTAGACGATACCAGTAATCAGGCGATTCGCGTGTGTGCACCGATAAGCGCACCCGCCAGGTCCATATTTTCGATGTGTGTCTTCTCGTCGACGATAGAGTCACGCACCTCGCAATCTCGTACCGTCGCGTTCGGGAAGATGACGGCGTTATCGACGCTCGCGTTGACGAGTTCCACGCCATCCATCACGTGGACGTTCTCACCGATGGTGGAGTCCTCCAGCGTGGCCGTCTCCGCGACGTAGGTGTCGCCGTCGAGATACCACGCGACAGCGTCGAGGTAGCTCTCGGGCGTCCCGATGTCGTACCACGCTTCGTCGAAGGTGTAGGCGTAGACGTCGTGACGTGACTGGAGCCACTGGATGAACCAGCCGGGTTCGTCGGGGTTGTTGCCGTCTTCGAGATACCGTTCGAGCAGGGGGAGATTCTCGCGGGTGAAGGCGTAGCAGGCGATGGAGACCAGTGTCGAGTTGGGATCGTCGGGTTTCTCCTGGAAGTCCACCACGCGCTCGCCGTCGAGTTCGACCAGTCCGTAGGATTTCGCCAGCTCTTCGCTTCCCACGTCGTAGGCTGCGAGGCAGGGCGAACCTTTGGCTTCGAAGAAGTCGACGAAGTCGTCGATGTCGAAGCTGATGAGGTTGTCGCCCGCGATGACGATCAGATCGTCGTCCACGCCTTCGCGCTCGACGAGTTGGGCGAGCGCGCCGACGACGCCGAACTTCTCATCCTCCTCCGAGGTGTCCTCGATGCTCAACTGTGGTTTCTCGAACTCGCTCTCTGTGAGATGGGATTCGAAGTCGTCGGCGAATCGCTCGTTCGTGCTAACGTAGACGGTGTCGATGCGGTCGTCTGCTTCGAGGTCGGCGAAGATGCGGTCGATGACCGTCGTTTCGCCGATCGGCAGGAACATCTTGGGTCGGTGTTTCGTGATCGGCCACAGGCGCGTCGCGTAGCCACCTGCTAAAACAACAGCGTCCATACTCTCCCATCTCGTTCCCCCGTTCTTCATTATGTAGCGGCTAATCGGCCATTCGGCGAAACTGGCGTGCTACTCCATCACAGCCAGAGTGTCGGCAGTTTTATCAGACCGTCGTACTGCGGTCGTTGTACTGCAGTTCCCCCTTGGAAAACTGCGCCGGTCTCAGAGAGCGTGCGACCTCGCAAGCAGGACGGTCGCTGGTTCAGTGCAGTCACTGCTCTCGCCAGTTCGGTGTCGGCAGGCCCGGCATCCCGTCGTAGAGCCAGAGGAGGAACACCTCTCTCGTTCCCGGCGACCGTCGCCGAGCGAGATGCACCGGCAGCGAGTACAGAGATAGCCGAACGCGACGTCTTCCCACGGCTACACCATCTATCGGTCGTTCAGGTAGCTCGAGTCACGGTCGGGGAGGAACCCGTCGTCGGTCGTCGTGGTACTGGTCGTACTAGCCGTCGTTTCGCTCGTGGTCGTACTCGGCGATGTCGTAGTGCTGGTCGTACTGGAGGACGTCGTCGTCTCACTCGTCGTCGTTTCGCTCGTGGTCGTCGTCGCTGTCGTACTGGACGATGTCGTCGTACTCGACGTGGTCGACTGGGTCTGCGTCGTCTGCGATGGCTCGGTCGTACTTTCGCTGTCGTCGCTTCCGCTATCGTCTCCCTCGCCACTTTCGCCGCCGTCGTTCGATCCCTGGTCTGTTGTGCTGTCTTGTATCGGGGCGTTCTGTTGTGAGAGCCACAGCCGGGTCGTCAGATACGGGTTGCCGGAGGGGTCGCCTTTGTAGAGCAGTAGACGGAGCCGGACGTTATCGCCGGAGATAGACGGGTCGCCCTGGAGTGTCACTTTCTTGGTCTGCCCGTTTCGGACGGTCACCTGCTTCTCCGCGAACTGCGCTTGCTTCACGACGTTTCCGTTCTCGACGCGCTGGAGGACGGCGACCACGGTGTACTGCACGCGCTCTCCCTCCTGGTTGCCGACGTTCACGGTGACGCCTTCCCCGCCGAGGTCGGTCTGGTACAGCGTGTTCGTGTTGCTGTCGATGTTCTGTGTCTCCACGTAGAACTCGGTGAACTGCTCTCCCTGTGGCGGGTTGAGCACCGCGAAGCCGACGCTAGACGCCACCAGCAGGAAGGTGATCACGATGCCGACGTTGAGGAGCGTCGTCGTCCCGCTGTCCGAGCGTCGGCTCGTCGAGCCGAAGAGGATGCCCGGAGCACCAGGTGAGTATCGACGCTTCGCGGGGACGCGCACCCGGCGTACGAGTGCGACGAGCGTGAAGAGTCCCGTGAAGGCGACGATTCCGACCAGAATCGGGCGGAGCGTCACTCCCCACGGCGTGAAGTTCGCCACCGCAGCGATCATGGGAACGATGGCGACGCTCAGCGTGACCGCGAGCGCGACCCGTTCAGGGCCACCGAGTTCGTACGATGCGTCACTTTCGCCGATGCCGAACCGCCGTGTTCCGTCTTCGCCACCGCCCGGAAAGATCGCCGAGATAAGAACGTATCCTGGAAGGAAGACCACGAGCGGGAGAACGAGCGCGACACGCAATCGTCCACTGAGACCGATGTAGGCCGCATAGCCCCCGAGGACGGTCAGCAAAAGCGCCACTACGAGGTCGACGAACCACCAGCGGCTATTCGTACTCATTATCCTCGTAATCTCGTGGAGCGGGTTTTATTATACGGCTGCTAATCAGTTCTCCGAGCGTACCTCGTCGGAACTCCGCGTCTCTGCGGGCATATAGAGCACGTCGGTAGGGTTTACCATCGTCTCGGAGCACTGGGCGACCCAGCCGACCATGTCGTTGATGCGGAGCTTGTGCCGCGACGGTAACTCGTGGATCGCTTCGTGCTCCGGGAACAGGCGCTGATCCAGATTGTACCGGTCGTACACCTTCTGGCGGTCGGGCCACGCCGATTCGAACTTCCTGACGAACGGCAGTTTCCGACGCGCGAATCGCTCCATCTCCGAGAGGAGCATCGACGTGTACGGGCGGTCTGGCGGTCGGTGGCGGAACAGGTCGCCGTCCAACTGACGGATCGCGCGGATGAACGTCTCGGTCGTCCGGTGTTCCGGTGGCGTCTGGAGGTGCCATTCCAGCAGCTCCGTGTCCGCCGCGATGAACGATTCGAGATAGTTGTCCGCGAGGTGGGTGCGGAACGGGATCGTCGGCTGGTTGCTGATGCTGAACAGCGAGAGGGCGTTCTGCACGGAGTCGGTGCGGGTCCAGCACCGATCGAACTCGGTTGCGATGGCCTGCCGGACGAACTCGTCTGCGGCGTCGGGGTCGGACGTGTACTGCTCGGCGACTTGCCGGCTCTCGTCGGGGAGATAGCCGAAGTTGTCGAACGACGCCTCGACGGGATTCGGGTCGGTCTCCATCCGTTTTCGCGGAACCTGCTTCCCGAACAGTTCGAGTTCGCTCCGCTTCTGTCCGAACCCGCGCAGGAGCGTATCGAAGAGGAGACCGTGGTACATCGTATCCACCTCGATATCGTTGTTGTAGCCTGCGTGGTGGATGTGGATGGACTCCTTGATGCCGTTGGTGTCCCGTACCTTCTGCTCGCCGGGCATGATGTAGCGGTCGTTCGTCACCAGCGTCGTGTGGTCGACGCCGTACTGTTTCGCCAGCCGACGGGCGACTTTCACCTCCTGTGCGTCTGGCATCCCGACCGTATAGCAGTGTTCGATCTCGGGGAACTGCGACAGCAGCGTTCGCGAGTCGTAACCCGCCGACAGGAGCAGTCCCTTCTTCCCGGGTTGGCGCGACCGTCGGCGGATCGCTCGCTGCATGCGGTCTGCGAGTTCGCTCGCGTAGTCCATCTCCTGCTCGTCGTAGACAAACCGGTCGAGTTCGCCCATCTCGTCGGCTCGCAGATAGCCGTCGAAGGAGGTGCGGTGGAGTTCGTGAAACAGCGTCTTGTTTCCGAGGACGACGCCCATGTGGAGGAACTCGCCGACCGACTGGCGGCGCATGGTATGGTTGTCGATGGTCTTTGCGACCTCCGCCGCGTCCGATCCGAACACGCGGACACCGGGGTCGTCCGTGTAGAAACACTCCCACGACCGGATAGGGTCGGTGAGAACGACCGCATCACCTTCGTGCTCGATGAATGCGAGATACGACCCGTTGAGTGCTCGGATCGCATCTGTCCCTTTCTCTGCGTACTCTTCGAGCAGCCATCGGGCGGGCTCCGACCAGCCGCGTTTGTTCGGGTAGGCTTCCCCCCAGATGACACACGATCCGAGTTCTCCAGAGTAGGAGGCGCTCCGTCCCGGTATCCCGAGTCCAGTGTCTCGAATCCCGACGGTTGCGACATCGCTCGTCACGATATCGTCGAACTCGCGTTCGAAACGGAACCGCTCGAATTCGTCCCTGTCGCCAAAGACGCCGAATATCTCCTTGTTCATCGTTCTACCTCGTCAGTCGCCACCGCAGGGTGGTTCGATCCGTGCCACGGCGAAATATCGTCGGCTCTCCCTCTCGCTCGTGTCACGGTTGGCTCTGTCTCAGCCATCGTGTCTATGACGGTTAACTATACACAGTATAACATCAGGAAAATTGTGTTTAGGAGGAACTGAAACAGTTCTCACTTCCCGACAGCACCGACGACGGTCTCGAACACGTCTCGGAGTCCGTAGCCACCCCACGTCTCCATCGAGAGGATGGCTGCACCGTAGACGACGATGCCCGTAACGACCATGAGCACGAACTTCGGAATCCCACCGACGGGCGAGTTCATCCCGACGAACAGCACCGCAGCGTACATCACGCCACTCGCGGCGAGCGGGTAGGCGACGATGCGGAGGAACCGCCGATGACTCCCGCCGACCACGCGAACGCCGAGGTACGTCGAGACGGGCGTCGAGAACAGGAGGGCGTTACCAACGATGACCGCGCCTGCACCGACGATACCGTAGGCCGCGGTCGCGGGATAGATGGTCAGGGCGATGATGACGAGCTTGCCGACCTGGATCTTCGTGGGGATGTCGGGCTTGCCGACCGCCTGAAACAGCGGGCCGGTCGTCGCGCCGATAGAGCGCAACAGCCCCCACAGCGCGAGCAACTGCATGACCGTGATCGCGGGCACCCACTCGTCGCCCAAGAACGCACGAACGAACGTCGGCGCGACTGCGACGATACCGACCCCGAGTGGGATCGAGACGAACGTCGTCAACTGTACCGTCTTGAAGTACGCTCGTCGGAGGTTCGCGGCGTCGTTCTGGAGTTTCGAGTAGGTCGGGAAGATGACGTTCGAGAGTACCTTCGTCACCTCCGTCGCTGGCGCGTTCGAGAGCTTGTAGGCGTACTGGTAGAGACCGAGCGCCGTCGTTCCGAGCAGCCACCCTACGAACACGTCGTCTCCTTCCGTGATGAGGAAGACGACGAGCCCCGATGCCGTGATCCACTTCCCGTAACCGATGAGCTCCCGGGTGTGGCCGACGTTCAACTGCGGTCGAGGCCGATGATCGTGCAGAACGTACGACAGCAGGGTTGCCGTTACGACGCCCGCGATGTCGCCGTAGACGAGCGCCCAGACGTTCCGAAGCTGGTACGCCATGACGATGGCGACGGTCACCGACACGACCGCCTTCCCGACGAGATAGACGAACTCCTTGTGGTACGTGAGGTCTTTGCGGAAGTAGACGATGCCGGGATTCTGTATCCCCGTCACCAGCGGGACGAGCGCCATCGCTCGTACCACGTCCACCGCACGCGGTGCGTCGAAGAAGGCAGCGATGGTGGGCGCAGCGAGGAACGTGATGCTGGCGAGAAGCACACCCCGGAGGGTTTCGAGCGTCCACGCCGTGTCGAGGTAGTCGTCCACGTCGTCCTCCTCTCGTTGGATGAGCGCCTCCTGGACACCGAGTTTCGACGACCGGTTCATGGCTGCGAGCGCCAGGAGTGCGATGGCGACCAGCCCGAACTCGGTCGGCGGGAGGATGGTTCCGAGGACGACGAGTTTGACGAGTTGCAGCCCCCGTCCGACGACGTTCGCCATCGACGCCCAGATACCGCTTTTGACCGCCCGCTCGGAGACGCCGCCACCGGGTGTCAGCGTCCGTTTCAGCCAGCGAAACAACGAGCGTGGTGATCGGCCACTCATCTGTCCTCTCCTTCGACACTCATCTGTAACCTTCTCCAACGCTCATCCGTTCTCTCCCTCGATACCGTCGGCGAACGTGAGCGGGACGATACGGTCGGGGATAGAAACGGTTGGGTCGTCGATGTACGACCTTCGTCAGTTCTCGTGCCACGAATCGGCACAGTCAGTAACTCGAACGACTCTATCGCTCTCGGAGCCTTTGTTATGGTCCTGCTAAGCGGATGCATGTCGTTCGCCCGCAGGCGGTTATTTGTGCCATATATTTATGCCTCGCTTCCCGAAGCATTCGTATGCCGGATTTGGAGCGACTGGCCGCCCGAAGCCGCCTGTGGAATCTTCTCAAACAGGCTGGGGTCGCGCCAGTGCTCGCCACTTTCTACTGGCACGTCAAACTCGCGCTCCATCTGTGGTCTGCGTCGGTGACCGTCGGCGGCTACACGGTCGAGTTCGCGGCCGATACCCGTACCGAGTACCAGCGGGTCACCTCGCTCGTCGGCGAACGAGATGTCGTCGAATCGCTGCTCGCAGATGTCCGTGAGTCGGACGTGGTGTACGATGTCGGTGCCAATATCGGCACCCACACCTGTTTCGTCGGCAAGCGTCTTCGGGACGGCATGGTCGTCGCGTTCGAACCGATGCCGACGAACGCGGTTCGCCTTCAGCACAACCTCTCCGCGAACGTTCCCGCCGGTCGATGGTCCATCGCAGAGCTCGCGCTTTCCGACGAGGATGGTCGTGGGTCGCTGGCAGTGGAGAGCCAGAGCTACGGCGAAGGGAAACACGCGCTCTCCGCGAATGGTGAACTCACGATCGACGTTCGGCGGGGCGAGACGGTGGTCGAATCGGGGCACTATCCGAAGCCAGATATCCTCAAGATCGACGTCGAGGGTGCGGAACTCAAGGTACTCGAAGGATTCGACGACGTTCTCTCGGAGATCCGCATCGTGTACGCGGAACTCCATCACGATCTGAGCACGGATTACGGCACTTCTACCCACGAAATCGAAGCGTATCTCCGCGACCACGGCTTCGATATCGAACGACTCAGCGAGCGATCAGACGCCTACCATATCCGTGCCGTCCACCCATCGGGCGACGGGCCGAAGCGTCAGAACAGGGACGGCGGGGCCGACTGAGATCTCAAACGTTGCTAATCTCGGGAGCAACTGTTGTCGTCATCGGAGTCGCCACCGGAATCTCCACCGGAGTCGCCGCCGGAATCTCCGCCGGAATCTCCACCGGAGTCACCGCCGGAATCTCCACCAGAGTCACCGCCGGAATCTCCACCAGAGTCACCGCCGGAGTTTCCATCGGAATCATCGGTGGTGTCTCCGTCGTTCTCGTCGCCGCCGTCGTACTCCGAACTGTTGCCGCCGCCGTCGTATCCGTCCGGGCTGTTGTCGTCGATACCGTTCCCGATATTCGAATCCTTGACGGTGACGTCTTCGGCGTCGCTCGTGATTCGAAGTGCTTCGTTGCCGCTACGAGCGAGTGCCGAGACGCTTTCGATCACCGTGCCGACGCCATCCTCCACGATGGCGTTGTCTTCGGAGACGTAATCGCCTTCGGAGATCACGACGTTGTCACCCGTGTTCGTCAGTGCTCGCCGACCTTCCCCACCGCCGTGGTCGACTTTCAGATTGCGGAACTCGCAGTCGTTACGGTTGTTCTGGATGGCACTTCGGGTGCCTTCGGTCGGAGCGTTTCCGACGACGGTGACGTTTTCGAGGGAGACGGGCCCGTCCCCTTCTTTGATTTTGATGGCCGGGCCGCCACCTGACTCGTGGTCGACGGTGGTTTGTTTGATACGAGTCTGACCTGCAGACTCTCGAATCGAGACCGCAGGGGTCGGGCCATCGGTTCGAGCCGTGATGGTGGAATCGACGACCGTTACCTCGTCCGCGTTCTTCGTGACCCAGATAGCAGGGTTCTTTTTGGTCTTCGTCCGAGCTTCGATGTTCCGTGCGACGAGGCCGGTTCCTGATTCGATGCGGAGGCCACGCTGGGCGACGCCGTGGTTGTCGTCCTTGTCGACGAGGATGCTAGCATCCTCGATGTAGCTGTTGTTGCCGCCGAGACGGACGTTCGAGCCCAGACTGTTCTGGAAGCGACCACCTTCGATCCGGATGGAACCGGAACCGTCGGACGCATACAGTCCATTGTCCGGGAAGCTCCCGAGTACACAGTCGCGGAACGTCATCGTCCCTTTGTTCTCGGCGTTGCAGATGATGCCGCTCGGTCCACGCCACAGGGAATCGCTCGGTGCATCGCCGGTCCAGATGCCTCCATCCGGTGCCTTGAACCGTTCGACGAGACCGCTACCGTCCGCGTCGTGAACGACGACGCGGAGCGGTCCGAACGTCCCGCTGTCGTGGCGGCCGACGACGTCGATGTCGCGGATGATCACCCCGTCGGTTACCTCGGCTTCGACGACACGGATGCCGGTATCGTCTTTCGTCTGGTCGACGGTGAAGCCTTCTACGCGTAGGTCTCTTCCGGGGTCGTAGTCGACGCCGAGCCGGAAGAGGCGATAGTTCCCGTCGCCGTCATCGTCGAAGTTCTCGTAGCTCGCTGGAACGAGTTCCGCGTCGTGACCGACCATACCGAAGTTCGTGAAGCCGGTGTGGCGGAACTGTTCGTCCATGTAGTACCGGCCTTCGGGGAAGTAGAGGAGCGTATCGTCTCCTGCGTGTTCTTCTAGTACGGGCGTGACGGATTCGTCTCCGCTGTTGTCTGCTCCGACGTCAGTCACGTCGATGACTTCGTCGTACTGATCTCCGTAATTCGAGTGACCCGCGGAAGCAACACCCGCTGCCGCAGACGAGCCGGCGATTGCTCCAGTTAATTTGAGAAAGGTTCTACGACTCGTCGATGTTCGATTTTGCCTGTCTGCCGCCATCAAAATCTCCGTATCGACCGTATATCTTAATTATCTGGTGCCTAGTTCATTCCCTCCCCGTTTTCCCTCTGTTGGAAACGTTGTAAACGGTCTCTAGCGGGCTGATTTCACAAATGTGTAAATATTCACATTGCTCTCTTAAGCGCCATATAAGAAAATACCTTTGTCCGGTTGGATACGGTAGCGATGAGACGACAGACACGACGCATGTTCCTGACGACGGTTGGTGCGGCCGGGACGGCCAGTCTCGCCGGATGTTCGAGTGTATTCGGCGACGAGGCGGATACCGGCAACGATGGAACGACCTCCACGACCTCCAGTGAAGGCACGACCAGCACCGGAGGCGGCGACACGACGACCAGTGGTAACAACAACTCTGGAAGCGGCCCACAGACGTTCGAGAGCTTCGAGAAGCTCGGCCAGTGGCACGCTGTCGAGCGACAGGGCACGCTGAAGAAGAGCTCAAAACAGAAGTACGAAGGATCACAGTCGGCACACATCGTCGGCAGCAAGAAGACGAAAGAAGGGAAGATATTCCGTGCCAACTTCGGTGGTAGCCCTGCTAACCTGAAGGGCAAGAACCTCTCGCTGGCGTTCAAGTGTACTTCTCACAGCCACACGAAGGTCTCCGTCCAACTCTATGCGCCAGACCGTGGTCACATCGTCGAGATGAAGCGCACGCTCTACGGACCGAAAGGCAAGTGGGTGCGTATCAACCTCGGTGTCACGAGCGACCAGCGCCAGAAGACCATCGACCTTTCGACCGTGTACGAGATCCGCATCACGGGTCGTCCGGTGGACACCAACTCGACCAAGCCGATCGAGTTCCACGTCGACGACCTGAAGACGGTACCCACACCGGAGAAAGGGATGGTGATGCTCACCTTCGACGACGGACTCAAATCCCACTACACGAAGGCGTACAAGAAGATGAAAAAGTACGGCTTCCCCGGCGTCGACGCCATCATCACCGACGCGGTCTATCAGGATGACTTCCTTACGCAGACGCAGATGCGCGAGATGACGCGAAACGGCTGGGACATGATCGCCCACCCGAACACGCAGGCGATGCCGATGAACGAGCGGTCGCCGAAAAAGCAGGAGAAGCTGATGAAGAAATCGAAGGATTGGCTCAAGAAGTACGGCTACGAGGGCCACAAGTACATGGCCATCCCGAAGAACGTCGTCGGGCCGAACACGTTCGACCTCGCACAGAAGCACTTCGACCTGACGATGAGCTTCGGTGCGTCGCCGAATGCGCTTCCCGCCATCCAGAAGGATACCATCCTCTCGCGCATGTACGGTGACAGCAGCGTCGCCACCACGAAGCAGATGATTGACTACGCCGAGCGGTACAAACAGTTGACCATCCCGCTGTTCCACAAGATCGGCGGCGACGGCATGCCGGAGAAGGACTTCGAGAAGGTGCTCCAGTACATCAAGAAGAAGAACGTCGAAGTCGTCACCCCGTCGCAGCTGGACAAGAAGGGCCTTCTGATCTAGCCAGTCGGGTTTCCTGACCTAGCTGTCAGGGTCTCCGATCGAAGTCGGCTGACGACTCTCTCCCCGCTATCGCCCCACCCGGTTCCCCGCACGAAGATCGTGCGTCGAACCAGTCGCCGTCCTGATCGTATCCGGGGTGATGGCGGTCGCGTCACCAACATGCGGGGCAGCCTCGACTCCGAGAACTGCCCCGAGAGCGTCTCGTTCGTCCGTAGAACCACATCTCCTTCGTCCGCAGAACTACGCCTTCTCCGCGCGCAGGAAGTACTCCGCGCCGCGGTCGTGCATCGTTTCGACCGTGAATCCACACTCTTCCAGCGCCGCCCGAACCTCGTCTTCGCTCGCGTCGTACTCCCCGAGGAATGTCGGATGCACTTCGCAGTACACCAGCCGACACTCGGGTCGCGAGAGCGTCGCTTCGAGGCCGCGAATCGTATTGAGCTCCGCTCCTTCCACGTCGAGTTTCACGACCGTCGGCGGCGATATCTCGCCCTGTTCGACCAGCGAATCCCCGGTCGTGAGCGTCACCTGTTCTGTCCCGCGAGCCGAGAGCTGTGCCACTCCGTCGATGGCCATCGTCGCCTCGCCCGCCTCGTTCGAGAGCGCCTCGTGGCGCACGTCCGCAGTCAGGTTGTTTCGTACGAGGTTCGCCTCGATGCGCGCTGCTTTCGACGCTCGCGGTTCGAAGGTGACGACCTCCCCATCCGGAAGCGCCGCCGCGACGAGACAGGTGTAGCTTCCGATGTAGGCGCCGATATCGTAGAACACGTCGTCCGGTTCCAGCCGCGAGAGCAGGTCGGCGATGATGGGTCGTTCGTCGACCAGCGTGCGGTAGTGGCGAAACTCGTCCGCCGTCGCGGCTTCGAACGTGACGCTCGCGTCGCCGATGCGCTGGGTGTGTGCGCCGCCAGAGCTACGAAAGAGCAGTTCCCAGTACGCCTGCGAGAGCGACGACTGCAGGCCGAAGCGGTCGATGACCCGCCGAACCGGCGGCGTCGAGAGCACTCGTCGTCCCACCTGCAGCGCGCCAGTCGTGAGTTTCTTCGTAGACATTCCTTCGCTGATGGTTATCAGGCTGGCTCCATATACCTCCGGGCCGGTTTCGAGAGATTCGGTGGATAGGACAGGACGAGGTTGATGATACCTGTTCTAAT
>NZ_JBPEHG010000025.1:0-49938 GCF_054177585.1 Haladaptatus rarus
GATTCCCGTAATAAGTAACCCATATTTTACGATGAAACACTATTCAGTGATAAATCCGCACTACGCACTGCACACAGATCGATTTGGGGGTCCCGGGGTTGGTGCACTTCCGCTTATGGATTTAAGCAGAAGTACACCAAACATCACCACGTCCAGTGTAGATCGAGGGTACACTCCCTCTATCGTACGGTAGTAGCCGTTTAGACATATATAAACTTCATGTCGCTATATCGAAAATCCGCCGTCTGGAAGTTGAGACTACATCGGGTATAGCGGGGCTCTGATGCGTGAATTTGACCGATTCAATCTGTGGAAACTACCTCAGATCACTTTCCAAGCGGCCATTCTTGTCACACTTCCAATCGTATGAACGAATTTTCGAGACTTCCAATAGTGTAGCCACTCAGACGGCGCGCTAACCCAGACAGAGTATCTCTCTACCCGATTCCAGTCTCCTTCTTCAGCAGCGTCAGCGTGTTGTCCGCTGTAATCACCGGTGAGTGCTCATACTCGCCGGTCAACTCGGCCTGCACGAGCAGATCGACCGCTCGCCAGATCGAGTACAACAAACAGGCGAACGCGAAGTAGAAAAATCGGAGCCCGAAATCCTTCGAGGTCGTCGCGGCCATGAACCGCTTGATCGACCTGTAGCCGCTCTCAATCTCCCACCGATACCCGTACTCAGTGAGGTGACCACTCCCGCAATTCGTCATGAACACCGAGTACTGCCGGTGGTCGTCGTGTTCGGAGTTCTCCTTCCGACGATAGATCAGCGTCGTCTCGTGCCACTCGTTGTTCCCAAGGTGGAGCTTCCGGTCGGTCTCGTAGCGGTCCTGGTCGCGCTGGAGCAATCGCTTCGCCTGAGCCCTCTCGCTGGTCTGCATCCGCTTGGGCACGACGTACGAGCGCCCGCGCTGGCTAATCATCTCCAGAACGTGCTGACTGTCGAACTCTCGATCCATCAGCACGTTATCGACGTGAACTAGCTCTTCGGCGGAGTCAAGCAGATCTTCGACGATCTCTTTGCGTGACTCGCCTTTCCGTACCGGACGGGCATCAAGGACGAGCGGGACTGCGTTCCCGACCAGCTGGACTGTCGCCCACTGATAGGCGTACTCGTCGGTGTTCTCTTTCGTTCCGATGATCTCGTCCTCGTGGCCGGTTCGGTCGCCTGTGAAGGGATCGGCTTCGGTGATGTCGATCGCGACGATTCCTGCGCGGAAGAACTCCTCCGTCTCTGCGATCTCGTCAATGAGTTGCCGGACCGCCTGTCGATACATCTCTCGAATCTGCTCGATAGAGAGACCACGAATGTGGTCGCGATAAGCGTGTCCGAGTGGTGTCCGCTCCCACGTCGACTCGTGTACGAAGCTGCGAGCCCCTTCGTTGGCGGCCAAGTTCTCACGAAGCCCGAGATACGTCTGTAAGCTCCAGTAGGCGTTCTCGTGGATCTCACAGCCCTCGCCACGGTCCAGTGAGAACGCGGGGAAGACGACGTGGCTGACATGGTCACAAATCTCCTCAGCCTGTTTTAGGACTAATTGGTCGTCGGGGTCTGAGTCCTCTCGATCGTCATCGTGGCGCCAGCGAGGAGCTACGAAGCGGCGAATGAAGCGCTCCGTCGTGGCGACGTCGTCGTCATGGGGGGGACGGTACCAGCCCAGACAACTGATGTGGTGAGCGCCGTTCTCGCCGAATACATAGACGCAGAGCGTCTCATCTACGCGACGGACATACCAGGCGTGTTTCGTGCTGATCCGAACACCTGCCCGGACGCTGCACCGTTCGACGAGCTCACTCCAAGCCAGCTGGTCTCGCGCATTCTCGATCTCGACATGGCCGCTGGCAGCAGTGTCCCGATCGATCTCCACGCTGTGAAGATGCTTCAACGGGCGCAATTCGAGACGATCGTCCTCGATGGAGGCGACCCTGAGAACATTC
This sequence comes from Haladaptatus rarus, assembly GCF_054177585.1. NCBI lineage: Archaea > Methanobacteriati > Methanobacteriota > Halobacteria > Halobacteriales > Haladaptataceae > Haladaptatus > Haladaptatus rarus. Next base: position 1,942 of record NZ_JBPEHG010000025.1, read on the forward strand.
TTTCTGCGGTCCGAACTGACGAATTTGAGTGGACGAGAATCATCACGGACCAAAAGAACGATTCCCCACTGTGAGCCAGGAAGGGAAGTTATCCGAGTGGAGCACCAACCATGAGTATGTCTTCCTACGAGGCGTCCTTCGAGATCGACTCGAAGACCGATTCGTACGCTGCTCGACGCATTCTGGAACGGGTATATGATACGATTCGAGAAGAATCACGGAGCGTTCGAGAAGGGACGGACGACGCCGATGAGCTCTTGGAAGAGTTCCGGACGCTTCGAGACGCAGCGAAGCAGCCCACGCCGGGGCGGCTGACCATCACCTACGAACAATACGACGACGAATTCGAGAACTGAGCTCGCAGAACACCCGTCGCGATCGGCCCGACTTCGCTGCTGGGTGCACGCGTGTAGACGTGTTGTCCTGACTGGACGAGCTCGACCCCTGCTCGTCTGTCTATAAAAGGGACAAGAGATGGGTAGGTAGCGCCACTCGGAACCGAATCTCATCACATTCGAATCAGCGAATCCGATGCCGTCGCGGTGTGGCAAACGTTCGACGTCGGCGGGTGAGATGGTCCCGCGGCCACGGTCACGTGAGGACCGATGGCGGAACCTATCCCCTATCGGCCGACGGTCGAGTCCGCTCGCTCCTGGGCAAACAGGTCAAGGACGACCTTCGAGCCGCCGAGTATGACAGGGCCGACGAACAGGCCGATGGCCCCGAACAGAACGATTCCCCCGAAGATACCCACGACGATGGTCGCGACGTTGATCGCCCCGCTCCGGTTGATGATCGCCGGTCGAAGATAGAGGTCCGAGGCGCTGACCACCGACCCGTAGACGAAAAACAGTACCGCTGTAGTGGGGCGACCGATCGCGAACAGGTAACCCGAAACCGGAAGCCAGACACCGAATGCCCCAACGAGTGGGAGCAACGTGAGAACAAATGTCGCCACGGTCAAGAACACAACCCCGGGCATGCCAACGAGCGCCAATCCGATGCCGAGTAGTACCGCCTGGACCGCCGCGACGGCGACGTTCCCGATAACTGACGCCCACATGAGGGCGTCAAGTTCCCTAAGAAGTTCTCGTTCCGCACGATCAGAGAGCGGGACGATCGACTGCAACCATGTGACTAACCGTTCACCGTCTCGCAACAACGCAAAGAGTACGAAGACCGTCACGGTGAGTCCGATGAGCACCCCAGGGAGACCGCCGATGACGGTTACCGCGCCGGTTGCGAGACGCTGCAACCCGCTCGCGATCGGCTCTTGATAGGTCGCGTACAACAGGTCGAAATCGATCACGTAGCCAATGGTTTCGAGTCGAGCCTGAACGATCTCGAGACTGAGTTCCCCTTCTTGGAGGGCGGTTAGCAGCCCCAGTCCCTGCTGAATTGCGACTGCGAGGAGATACGCGATCGGGATGAAGAGGACAACTACCGAAAGCGAGATGAGGATGAGGGCGGCTGTAGCTGAGCTCGTGTGACGCTCGAGCGTCCGTTGTGCGGGTGCGAGGACGTATGCGAGGACGATCGCGAGCAGGATATACTGAAGCTGTGTGAAAACGAAAAGGAGGCCGAGAACCCCACTCACGACCGCCAAGATCGACAGTACAACGTGGTCCGAAAACCAATGCTGACGGTCTCCCTGTTCAGTCATATTCAGTATAGAGATTCCCCTCATCCTTGACTTGTGTGTACAGAATCGGGCCATCTGTCAGTGGTCGTCACCGGCTCCGAGTACGGACACAATAACGCCAGACTGGCTCTGTTGAAACCTTCAGAAGTTGATAAAAGCGGTGTGCTGAATATCGAAACTCCCCACAAGAACATGCCAGAGAACAAGTTCCCTCGTGCCGCTGTGTTCTTTGTCGTAGCGTTCGGCGCTCCTGTTCTCCTGAGCCTGCTTACGGGGGAAGAATTCAATCGTGGCGTCCAGATCGGCGTCGTAATGGGGATAATATTCGCAGTGATGAGCCTGTATTTTGAACCGACATTTGAATCAAGTGACTGAATTTTCACAGGCCGCCAGAGTTCAGCAGATGAGGCTGTGTCACTACTAGCTCTGTTTGGCGTTGTTGAGATGCTTAGATGATCATCGGTTCCCCCGGTGGTGTGACCGAATGCAGGCCCTCCCGAAGTCGCAGTTGCTCCGACTTGGCTCGGCGAGCTGTTGCTCGTACTCTTCGAAGTCCTCGAACTGACGGTAGTACCTGATCTCGACCACGGGACTATCCGTCTGGAGAGCCTATATTAGAGGATGGCAGATAATAGGAGCGGTCGAGACAAGCAAGCGCGAGACGCTGAGAGACGCCAGCAAGAGCGTGATGTCGCCACGGAACTGGAGCGAGGAGACGAAAAAGAGCCACCGGTCGAGGCGGCGGAACTCGGCGATTTCGAAGTGGAACTCGAAGCAATGAACTTCCCGGCGACTGGGGCCGAGATCGTCGCGACGTTCGGCGACCACACTATCGAATCGGTCAAGGGGAGCTACACGATTGAGGATCTCGTCCCAGAGACGGACGAGGAGACGTTCGACTCCCCGGCTGCCGTGCGAGTGCAGGTACAGCGGCCGACAGTTGCTGCGGCGATGAAACGAGTCGTCGAATCCAGTGAGACGCTTCGAAATACGGAGTTCAGTTGGACACAGCGCAAAGCGTACGAGATGACCTTCCAGGAACTCGGATCGATCGACGCCGATGACGACGACGAAGGGATCACAGCCATCAGCGACTGGATCGTCGATCAAATCCACGAGAAAGAAAAACTCCCGACATCCCGGGCTGTGCGCCGACAAGCGGCGAAGTTCTGTCGGGCGAACGGCTACCAGGTACGGGTCGACGAGTGGCTCGGCATCTAGAGCGACGGTCACGGGCACCCGTGGAAGCGACTGCTGGAACGCGCCAGGCGTGACCGATACGCATACCTCTCAAACGGCTGTTTCAGTAGGAACGGTACCGAATCAACAGGATTTCAACAGAACCGCAAATCGCTACCGCTCACAGGCGGTCGATAGCGAGCGAGTGGGGAGAGCCAGTCCATGCGCTTTCGGCATCGCGGTCGCCCGTGATTCGTGGAAACGCTGACCGCAGAAGACCAGTACGGTATCCACCCTCTACAAGTGTCCAGGCGTCCATAATTGATTATGGTTGATCTGATTTCTCTCGGCGGACTGCTCCTCGCGTTCTTCCTCGTCATCATGAACGGGGTCTTCGTCGCTGCGGAGTTCGCGTTCGTCAAAGTCCGTCCCACGCAGGTGACCGCACTCGTCGAACGCGGCAAGCCGGGGGCAGCACTCGTTCAGGAGGTCATCCAGAATCTGGACGACTATCTGGCTGTCAGTCAACTCGGCATCACGCTCTCCTCGCTTGGCCTCGGCTGGATCGGTGAACCGGCTGTCGCAGCGCTCATCGACCCCGTCCTCGGCCAGGTGCTTCCTGCGGGAGCGGTCCACCTCGTCGCGTTCATCCTGGGATTCGGGTTCATCACGTTCCTCCACGTGGTGTTCGGCGAACTCGCGCCAAAGACGTTCGCCATCCAGGAGGCCACGCGTGTCGCGCTCCTCTTGGCCCCGCTCATGAAGTTCTTCTACTACGTGTTCGTGCCCGGCATCATCGTCTTCAACGGCACAGCCAACTACTTCACCCGCCTCGCTGGTGTCTCCCCGGCGTCCGAGAGCGAGGAAACCCACACCGAATCCGAGATTCGGATGATCCTCACCCGCTCGGAGGAGACTGGACACATCGACCTCGACGAAGTCGAGATGATCGAGAGCGTCTTCGACCTCGGGGATACGGTCGCCCGCGAGGTCATGATTCCGCGTCCAGACGTGGAGACCGTGCCCGCTTCGATGCCGCTCTCGGAACTCCGGTCGGTTGCCGCCACCGGGACCTACACGCGCTATCTCGTGCTCGACGAGGACGGCGACCAGCCGCTCGGATTCGTCCACGCCAAGGACATCCTGCGAGCGAGTGAAACCGAGGCGGATTCCAAAGATTCTGTCACGGCGCGTGTGCTCGCACGAGAGGTCCTCACAATCCCGGAAACGCGTCGGATCGACGCGATCCTCGCCGACTTTCAGACGCGGGGGGAGGGCCAGATGGCCGTCGTCGTCGACGAGTGGGGCGTCTTCGAGGGCATCGTGACCATCGAAGATATCCTCGAAGAGATCGTGGGCGACATTCAGGACGAATTCGATACCGCTGCGCAGGAGCCATCCATCGAGAAGCGAGACGACGGCGCGTACGTCGTCGACGGAGGGATCCCCATCCAGGATGTGAACGATCGGCTCGACACTCGATTCAAGAGCGACGACGTCGAGACGATCGGTGGGTTTGTCTTCAGTCGCCTCGGCAGGGTTCCCGAAGTGGGCGATCAGATCGATGCGAACGGGTACGTCCTTCAGGTCCAGACTGTCGACGATTCTCGAATCGAACGACTCGTGATTCAAGAGGCACAGGCAGTACAGGAGTCGGACGACGAGTAGAGTAAGAGCCCAGTTCGGGACGCGAACGAAACGGACCCAGCGCGATTCGAGAGGTCGTAATCCGGAGTGCCTGATTAATCACTGCGGACAGGATTATCCCCGTTCGGCCCCTACTATATTCACTTACCATGCTCGCTCAACAGCCTTCCACGTCCGAATCCGACTCGCGTCGAAAGACGACACTCTTCTGTCCCAGTTGCGGTCACGAGAGCGATATCACCGGAGATTGGACCGTTCATACGGAGCACGGTCGCCAAATGTACGACTGCCCAGTCTGTAACACGACTATCACAGAACGTCTCCGAGAGCTCCCGCTAATGGCTCCGAATGGTTAATGAACTAAATCCTCACTTATCACTATCTGGCAAGTTGAGGCTTCTTTCGGTAGGAACCGGTAGTCAGAAGCCCCTGTCTTTGTGTTTCGGGAGCTGGACGGACTATCTCGAACCAGGATGGTTCTCCCAGTAGTCTCTCTGCTATTGCTCTGGGTAGATGCCGATTCAGAAATGGAACAACGTCACACAGTGTCGCCAGACAGGCGACGACGTGAACCTTGAATTAGGCGCGGACGACGTTCGTCGCACGCGGGCCCTTGGGAGCCTGTTCGATGTCGAAGTCAATCTCGGTACCTTCCGTCAGATCTTCACCGCCAACGTCCTCCATGTGGAAGAATACGTCGTCGTCAGCATCCTCAGTCGCGATGAAACCGTAGCCGCCAGTGTCGTTGAAGAAATCAACCTTACCGTTTGCCATTGCAACTAGACACAGAGCAATCATACGGTTAAGACTCCCGTATTCGTTTTCTTATACGAGAAAACTCTAAGCAAACATCCAAATAAATAACGATTAGGGACTTGATCGACGATGTGCGTGGTTCCACGGAGAAGCCACACCTGATTCGCCAGAACGAATAGTGGCTTCCGACGAAGCCATACTTCTCGCTTCGCGAGAACCCTTAGTCCCTCCGCTGCCCAGCCGTTAAGCGATGACTCTTCGGAAGCCACTCGTCGGAAAGGACGGATATCGTTCTCGATCAACGCGACCGTACGAACGTTGGTTGCTCCAGCCGCCCACATAGGACCATGGCCGAGTTTCCAGCCGAACAACAACTCGTACTACGGGCGCGTTCCCAGTTGGATCAGTGGACGAAGAGTGCCCGAATAGAGGCGTACGCCGAACTGTTCAAAGGTGACGATTCGATCCTTTCCCCGAAAGAGGTACGGCTCCTTGATGCACTCGACTCCGAACTGGAGCGAGAGGGCGACGATGGCGTCTGGGGAGCCGATCAATACGGAATCCACACGGCGGCAAGTTCGGACACCTCACTCGGAGTAGTCTGTGTGTACCACCCACAGATCACCAAAGACTCCGTCCTTCGTGGGGCCGACGATCTCGACGACGAGACCGAAGATCGACTCAATGCCGCACTTTGGCGATACAGCGAGCGGGTTGCAACACTCATCGAAGCAAAACTCGACGAGTTCGTCCGTCAGACCTAGCGGTAAGCCCCGGTCATATCCACTCTTGGGTGATCGTACGCAGCTATTGTATTTGGCGAGGGAATCCCGCCGTTGACAGCGCGGCGGAGGTCACACGCTGGCAACGGAGTCGTTCATAAACGCGAACGCTATCTGCTTCGCTGTTTCCAAGTCGGCGGCGGTTCCAAGGTCACCGTCCTGCCCCGAGTGAGATACGTTGTATTCCCAGACGTTCCTTCCGTCGATGACCTCGTTGATGTATACTGCGCTTCTGGTGTGTTCCTGGCGATAGAGTACCGTGGTATAGTCTCGCCCCATGACTTCGTCGTGTGTTGTCCGCTCGGTTTCTAACATCCAATCTCCCGGAATATTCTCTTCAGAGTTCATAATTATTTGTCGTTCGCTATCGGCATAACGGTTCCGGTGCGCTCTTTCCGGTCGTCTCTGTCAGGGTGGGCGTCGCCGCCCTCGGCGAACGCGTTCGAGCGGTTCAATAGATAGATATTCGCCGTTGTCGATGGAGACGCGACAGCCACACTACTCCCCACCCCGGACAACGTGGCCGTACTTCAGTAGGGCAACGAACACAATCCCGCCGACTGCGTTTCCTATCGTAGCGAACGCGAGGAATGATACGTAGTCAATTACTGATACGAGGGGTGAGAGGAAGACGCCGAATAGCACTTCAACGTTACCCGCAATTGAATGAGGAAGGTGGAGGACACCGATTGCACCTGTGACGATCCAGATAATAATGAGACGGCTTGTCGTCTCTTGAGCAGCGGTAACAAGCCACGCTAGTAGTCCCATCAACCACCCCGCAAGCACACCAGCGATGAATAGCCATTCGAAGCCATGGTTAACGAGTGAGAGAGCGATCGTCTCGAAGGCTTCCGGCGAGGCGACACCGAGATCAGGCAGCAGCGTAACGACGAGTGTGACGAACGCCGCACCACCGACGATATTACTGACGTAGACCAAGCCCCAGAGACGGCCTAGCTCCGCGAGTGACGCTTGTCCGTCAAGTACCGGCATCACAGCCACGGTCGTATGTTCGGTGAACAGTTCTAACCGTCCTAAGATGACAAACATGAATCCGACGGAGTAGGTGCTCGCGAGTAGCAACTCCGTTCCGAGATCACCGTACCCACCGGGTGAAAGAGTGAGTATCACCGCCATCAATAATGGTCCAAACCCGATATCGAGACCTGCTGAGAATCCAGAGAGCAACAATCCGTTCGTTTCGCGGTGGACTTCGTGGGACCCGCGTTCAATCAACGAATCGAGAACCTCTGTCACTCGCATTGGATCAACCGTGTCCTTGCTTTTCGGTCCAGATTCCTTCACGTACTTCCTCCGTGTCCGTCACTGCAAAAGCATATTGACCAACGCGAATCAGACTTCTCTACGTGACCAGTTCGGGAGCGTTCTAGTTTGGCCGAGGCAGAATACCGAATGGGCTGCCCGGAATCTCGAGGCGCTGAAACCTCGCTATACTCACGAGGACGTACTGAACGATCAGAATTCGAGCTGCTGTTAGAAGCTCGTGCTGTGTCTTCTCCTCGTTGTCGCAATCACCAACTACGAACGGGGAGACAATCCGAGAGGTACCATAATCACGGTATGAGGGCTCTTTTATGGCACCCTGAAACATTTTCAATTGTGATCGGAATACGGCTAGTATGAGCGACAGTGATGGAAGTCGCCCGAGCGACACGATGCGGAAGCGCGTACCAGAGAGCAGTCGGAAGTTCTGGTTGCTGTTGAACGCGAATCGGTGGCTGGTCGCTGCCGGGATCGCGGGCGGCGTGTTCCTCGTGCTCGCCATCATCGGGCAACTCCACCCGACCGGGACGCCGGCGTTGTTCAGCCAGGCGGACCCTATCGAGACGCTGTTCTAGGGGCTGCTCACGTCCATCATCACGGGCGTTACGCTCGTGCTCACGCTCAGCCAACTCGTACTCTCCCAGGAACAGGGACCGGTCGGGGACCAGCGCGAACGCATGGAGGGCGCGATGGCGTTCCGGAAGGACGTCGAGGACGTTATCAAGGAGCCTGTGAGTCCCGCCCAACCCTCGGCGTTCCTCCGGTCGCTCGTGAAACTCACGAAGCGCCACACGGACGCCCTCCAGGACGCCATCGCGGACATCGACGACGACAACCTGGACGACCAGGTGGCCGCGTTCACAGAGAACGTGAAGAGGAACGCGGACGCCGTCCAGAGCAATCTCGAAGGGTCCCAGTTCGGCGAGTTCGACGTGGTGTTCTCCGCGCTGAACTACAACTACTCGTGGAAGGTGTACGCAGCGCGCCGCATTCGCGCAGAGAACGAGGACGTGCTCACCGAGGAAGCGCACCACGCGTTCGACGAACTCATCAACGCGCTCGAACTGTTCGGACCGGCGCGCGAGCACTTCAAGACGCTGTACTTCCAATGGACGCTCATCGACCTCTCCCGGACGATGCTGTACGCGTCCATACCCGCGCTCCTCACGGCGGTCGCGGGCGTCGTCTACCTCGAACCGGGGCTGTTCCCGGGGACCGTGTTCGGCGTGCGCACGCTCGTCGTGGTGGTGAGCGCGGGCGTGGCCATCTCCCTGCTGCTGTTCGCGTTCCTGTTATCCTACATTCTTCGCATCGTCACCGTGACGAAGCGCACGCTCTCCATCGGGCCGTTCATCCTCCGGGAGACCGACCGGTCCCGCGATCTCGACTGGGGCGAAACCGAAGCGAAGAGCGGGGAGAACGCAGACGTCGGCAACCAGAACGAGTAGCGCGGCCCGAGACTTACATGGTGGTGTCGCGTACACCACGTGTATGACACGGTGCTCGTCCCGACCGATGGCAGTAACGCCGCGAGTCTTCCCGATCCAGTGATCTCGCCGCTTCGGAGCTATCGCCAACTTATGGACCCCGGATGGAGCGGTGGCCGGTGTCCCCGACGTTCGACCAGCGGACGCTTGCGACCCTCGTTCGAGAGGAACTTGACGAGTTTATTCGCCAGACACAGGACTAGCCCTTCGTTCTCGTGGTCCGTCGACCGTAGACCGTACCGGCTAATCGGTGGAGAGGCGTTCGCTGAACCTACTTTTCGAAGTCTATCCGTTGCGTTCGGGAGCACCCGTCACCGACCACAGGACTATCCGACTAGAGAGCCAAAACCCAAGCATGGCAGATGACAAACAGGGCCGAGACGAGCAAGCGGATGACGAAAAACGTCGCCAGCGAGAGCGGATGCAAGAGGAGGCACGTACCCGCGCCGATGAAGAAGAGCCGATGCGTGGCGATCCTAGTGAGCGGCTCGGTGACCTTGATGAAGCACTCGAAACCCACGACTATCCGACGACAACGGATGAATTGGTCAAGGCCTATGACGACTATGAGATCGAAACGCAGGGCGGGACGGAAACCCTCGATGAAGTACTTGCCGCAACCGATAACCAGACGTACGACTCCGCCGATGACGTTCGAAGACGGGTACTGGGACTCATACATCGCTAAATCCTGTCGTCCCGATATCCACTACTGGCCGTCTTTCACTGTCCACTCTTAACTAGCTCCCACCCAACTTTTCGGCGTCGCCGAGAGCTGGTTGGACGATGAAGCTAGCTGTCGGCGGCTGACGACGCCGTGATATTCGTCACCATCCGTTACGACGACGGCATCGAGTTCCTGATTCTCGAATGTCCCGGCGATTTTTGAAAGTGATGTGCTAATGTCGAACTCGGTGACCTTCGTGGAAAGAATCTCGGAGATATCCATGGTAACTCTCTAGTGAGAGGAGTGCTGGACGGGTTTGCTTGTTCCACCTCCGGCCCTTTCAGTGGGAGGTGTTCTGAGTGACGAGATGCTGATCTGAGACAGACTGGCTATGCATTGAAAGAGGCAGTCTCAACTTCTGCACAAACTGGAAGATGAGACTACACCCAGTATAGAGAGTCCAGAATGTGCGATTTTAGCCAATCCATCCTTCTGCACACGCTTCGAGCAGAACCTCAAAAGCAATTTCTAGTTACCATTCTAACTATTTTCCGGATTAGCGACTCACTGAACCAGCGCTGCCGCTGATCACCCAGTGTTCAACGTCTCGAAATCAGTTCTAACCGATGCCAGTTTGCTTCAGCAGCGTGAGAACCGTGTTAGCCGTCACAATCGGTGATCGCTCGTACTCGCCGGTCACGTCGATCTGCACCAGCAAATCAACAGCACGCCAAATCGAGTACAGCAGGGATCCAAACGCGAAGTAGAAGAATCGTAGCACGAAGTTCTTTGACGTCATCGCGGCCATGAATCGCTTAATGCTTTTGTAGCCGCTTTCAATCTCCCAGCGATATTCATACTCTCGCAACAACTCGGGCTCGCCATTCGTCATGAACACCGAATACTGACGATGATCCGTGCAATTGGAATTAGCCCTGCGTCGGTACACAAGCGTTGTTTCGTGCCGCTCGTCGTCGTTTAACAGAAGATTCCGATCGGTCACGTACCGGTCTTGATCCCACTGGAGTAACCGCTTTGCTTGGGCTTGCTCACTCGTTTGCATTCGCTTTGGAACAACGTATCGAAGCCCACGCTGGTCAATTTCCTCCAAGATGTGCTGACTGTCGAATTCCCGGTCCATCAAAACATTATCGACGAGAACCTGCTCTTGGGCGGAATCCAAGAGATTCTGCACAATCTCTAACCGAGTATCACCCTTCCGAACCGATCGAGCGTCCAAAACAATCGGTACTGCATTGCCGACGAGCTGGATTGTCGCCCAGTGATAGGCGTACTCACCGTCTTTCGCCCCGATAATCTCGGATTCATGGTCAGTACGGTCGCCAGTGAACGGATCGTCCTCGGTCCTATCGATCGCGACGATTCCCCCCCGATGGAACGCATCTGTCTCGGCAAGCCAGTCAAGTAATCGGCCAATTGCCTCACGAGACATCTCGTGGATTTCGTCGATAGAGAGGTCACGAAGGTGTGTTCGGTGAGTGTGCCCGAGCGGTGTCCGATCTCGGTGAGATTCAAGCGTGAAACTTTGTGCGCCTTCGTTGGCTGCCAAATTCTCGCGCAGCCCGAGATACGTCTGCAAGTCCCAGAACGCGTTCGCGTGGATCTCACAGCCTTCACCACGGTCCAGCGAGAACGTCAGGAAGACAACGCGGCTGACATGGTCGGTGATCTTCTCTGCCTGCTCTATAACGGTCTGATAGTCCAGTTCTGCCTTTTCAGAACCACCGTCATGATGTCTAAGCTATCGCTCTGGTTCATGCGGAACCGCGATACCTGCATTCTGGGCCTTGATGAGGATCGTTCGAGCAGCTGTCTCAACCGTCCCGCGAAGACCAGATGTGAAGCGGTTGTGCCAACTGCGCCACAGCGTCGACTGGTCCGGGATCATCTCAAAGCCGAGTCGCTTGCAGAGATCGAGTGCTTGAGCGTTGCACTACTGGGCGTCCAAACTGACCATATTCCCGATCAGGAAATATTCCCTCCATCTCGGTGGTGGAGCGGGGTATAGAGGGCTGGAGTACCTACTAGTAGTCATGTCCGAATCAGAAGTGACCCGCTGGGAGTACGAGACGCTTCGCCCACCGCGCGATGAGACCCAAAAAGAAGTAGAGGATCCGAAAGCAGAGCTGAATCAACTCGGTGCAGAAGGCTGGGAGTTTGTGGAGACGATCGACTACGAGGGAGGCGGTACTAAGTATCTCGTTTTCAAGCGACCTGCCCAATCGGGTGAGCCAGTATGACTGACGAGACCGACATCAGTACGGCCAACACGATGCGTGAGCGCTCGGGCGAGAGTCAGATTAAACTCTGGTTGCTGCTGCGCGCGAACCGCCTTCTCGTCTCCAGCGTCCTGACCAGTGCCGTATTCGTCGCATTCGTCATCTCCGTCGCTGTCCTCAATCCACCGTTTTCACAGCAAATCGAGTCCGGCGACATGATCGACACGATGTTCTCGACGATGATCACGGTCATCGTGACTGGGACGACACTCGTCGTCACGATCGGTCAGCTCGTCCTCTCACAAGAGAACGGCCCGCTCGGCGATCAACGCGAGCGTATGGCCAGTTCGATGGATTTCCGGGACTATACTGAAGAATTAATCGGGTCTCCGAGCCCTGCCGATCCATCCGAATTCCTCCGGCAGATCATCGAAATCACGGCACAACGGGCGACGGCTCTTCGAGAGTCTATTGGCAAGAATGATGACGAGAACCTCCGAGAAGAGGTCGATGAATTTGCTGAAAGCGTCACTGGGAACGCTAACACGGTACGTGACCAACTTGAGGGTGCGCAGTTCGGCTCGTTTGATGTGTTATTCGCCGCATTGAATTTCAATTATAGCTGGAAAATCTTCCAAGTTGAACGGCTCGCGAACGAATACGAAGAGAGCCTCACTGAGGAAGAACACGGCTTGCTTGATGAGCTCAAAACAGCGCTGTCTCTTTTTGCTCCGGCGCGCGAACACATCAAGACGCTGTACTTCCAGTGGGCACTCATCAACATGTCTCAGATGATTCTCTATGCTGCAGTCCCGGCATTGGCCGTTGCGGGTAGCATGGTCGCAATCGTCGATGCGGGGACGTTCCCGGGAAGCACACTCGGTCTCGATCACATCATCCTCGTCGTGGGCGGTGCGTTTGCGGTGACGCTCGTTCCATTCATGCTGTTCGTCTCGTACGTCCTTCGCATCGTCACGATAGCGAAACGGACACTTGCCATCGAGCCGTTGATCCTCCGCGAATCACAACGCTAAGATCCAACGCAGAACTCAAACCGCAGACATGGTTGGATGTGGACGCTTCGTGAGGGACTGTAAATGGATTTCCGGGTCAGTCGAGATTCATACTCGGGGCTACTTGAGATTCATGATTGTGAGAGACGACGATGCACGAGCACACTACTCCGTTCTCAATCATTACACGGCGGGGAACAGCCTGTCAGCAGAGTCATCACCGTGAGAGCCGATATCAACTCATGGGTACCAAAATGCACCAGCAATGGGAATACAAGACACTCGAACCGCCAAAGGGATTGACCAAGCGAGAGACGGTCGATCCAACAGACGAACTCAACCGCCTCGGTACAGAGGGCTGGGAACTCGCGGAGACGATCAGCTACGACGGTGGCGGCACGAAACTACTGCTGTTCAAACGCCCAGTCTCTCATGAGTGACCTCTCGACGGACAACACGCTACGTGAGCGGACGGACGTCAACAAGTACTGGTTCTGGTTGCTGCTCGGAGCCAACCGGTGGGTCGTCGCTGGCGGGCTCGCTTTTCTGATCTTCCTCGTGTTCATGCTCTGGGGCGTGATGAAGCCGGTGTCGTTGCACTCGACCATGCAGTCGAGCGACATGGTCGAGACGGTATTCGCCGGTCTCGTCGGCGCGATCATCACGGGAACGACGCTCGTCGTCACGATCAATCAGCTCGTCCTCTCCCAGGAAATCGGCTCGCTCGGGAGCCAGCGTAGTCGGATGGACGTGACAATGGATTTCCGCCAGAACACCGACAGCCTCCTCGGGATGACGACGCCCGCCGACCCAGCGGCCTACCTCCATGCGCTTATCGAAACGAGCGAACAGCGAGCAAAGACACTGCGAGACACACTCTCCGAGACTGAAAATCAGGAGGTCTACAAGAAGGTGGACGAGTACGTCAACGACCTGTTGGAGAACGCCGACCACGCACGCAACCACCTCGAAGACACAGATTTCGGCTCCTTCGACGTCTTATCGCCCGCGCTCGATTACAACTACGATCGGAAGATGCACGACGTTCGCCGGCTCGGGATGGAGTACGAAGACTCCCTCACCGACGAGGAGCGAAGCGCGTTCAGAAATTTGCTCGAGGCACTCACGATGTACGGGCCAGTCCGCGAGTACATCAAGGACCTCTACATCCAGTGGGCACTGGTGAAACTCTCACGAGCCATCCTGTACGCCGCAGTGATTGCACTCACCGTCGCTGGGGGGATGGTCGTCTTCGTCGACCCGACAACGTTCCCCGGCACGTTCCTCGGCATTGAGAGCGTTCTCTGGGTTGTTAGTGCCGCGTTTGCCATCTCAGCGCTGCCATTTCTCCTATTCACATCCTACATCCTGCGGCTCGCGACGCTCGCCAAACAAACTCTCTCGATGGGACCGCTTATGCTTAGCTAACTTACTACCAGATTCAAATGCGTACTACGCAGGTCGCCCCGCCCTCATGCCCGGTAGGGGTGGCACACTCGGACGGTCTGGACTCGCTGTGACGCGTCGCAGCCCGCAACCCCAGCTCGGAGATGATCCCGTCGCTCTCGACGGTCCACCGGAGCGCGTCGAGAGGCCGGCCAAGCCGGTGGGCGGTTCACGCTCAATCCTCTTGGACGGGGGAGATCGCTTCTCGTGGAGCACTACAGTTCGGGCACACTTCTGGCAACTCCCTCTCCAGTTCGCCCATCTCTCCGCATTCGGCACACCGCCACATCAGGTACCCTTCTCCGAACTCCTGCCCCGGCAGTTCCTCGACCTCGCTCTCGTGGGGGTCCATCGGCTCCACTTCGAACCCATCGTCGGTGAGTCCGCTCACGCGTCCCACTGGTCGCCCGTTGCTATCGTACACTACTTCTCCCGGTTTGATCGACGCACTATGGCTATGGTTCTGGTCGTCCATTCCATGATAGTGGGTTTGCACGGGTATCCCGTTTGTGGGAACATCTGCGTAGACTCTAATCTGTACCACGCGTGAGGGTCGTTCGGCCGCGGGGAGATGCCACATCTCGATTCGTACTGTGTGTCCGTTCGCAGCAAGGTTGGGCGGCTTCCGGTAACTGGTGGTAGGCCCCCGAATGAACCACACTACCTTGTATACGCCTACAAAAGCTATACGCTCTTTCCTGTCGAAAGACTACTATGACAAACGGCTCCGACGACACCCGAGAACAGGGCATCGAATTTGGCACACTAATCGGAGACCTCGAGGACGAGTCCTACCCGCTGTCTCACGAGACGCTCCTCAGTCGGTATGGTGACCGCGAGCTCGGTCTCTTCGATACCCAAGTCCCACTACGTGAAGTGCTCTCCCCGGAGCAAGAACTAGAGTACGAGGAGTGGAGAGCGTCCGGCAGGCCGTGTTCAACATGGTCGATGACGAGGCTGTCGGTCGAGAAAAGTACAGCGACCGCGGCGGGAATGCCACCGACGATGACGACTTGACTGAGTCGGAATCGTTCTAAACCCCGGCGTCACAGCTGCACCCCGGGAGAACCATAGACTGGTCCGATTCCTGCTGGTCACGTGTTCGCGTGGATTGTTCCGCGCAGAGATGAGGACCAACCGACGACTTAAGCCTGTTCGACGAAAACTTACCGCATGGAAGTTCGCCCTGCGGAGCCAGCCGACCGGGAACGGATCAGAGCGATCGCGCGCGACTCGCTGCAATCGTCGTACTCGCTCAGTCCACAGCAGATCGAGACAATACTCGAAGAGGAGTTCGACGACACGTCACTGAACGACCTGCTCGAAGATACGGACACAACCGTGCTCGTCGTCGACGAGACGATCGACGGCACGGAGACTGTTTACGGGTTCATCACCGTCGAAGTCGGAACACGAGCGACGATCCGGTGGCTCCAGGTGGATCCGGATGCGCGGGGCAAGGGCATCGCCACGGCGCTGCTCGATCGCGTTCGCGAAGAGTTTGTCGAGAAGCCGATTGCGGCGTGTATCCTCGACGAAGCCGTGGAGGGCGGCGACTTCCTCAAAGGGTTCGGCCTCAAAGAGAGTGACCACGACCAGATACTGCTCGGCGGGGAGGAGTTCGATGTCACCATGTTCACGGAGGGGCAAAAGACAGAGAAGCCGAACGAACCCGCCGTCCCGATCCCCGAATCCGTCACCGTCGGTGGAGTTGCCCGGTCCGTCAATCGCGATGAGAGCGCTCCCGGCAGGGAGGCCCCATTCTTCGCGGTGTCCGGTCTGGAGGACGAGGAGGACGCGTACGGGTACTTCTGTTCACAGTGCGGCAGTACTGACGTCTCCGCCGACGGACAAGGCAGGCTCGAGTGCGGGAACTGTGGCAACGCTCACCTGGCTGACGAGTGGGACGATGCGTATCTCTGAGACCGTCTGGTGATGGACGATGCTCAGGCGATGAATCACGAGTCCTCCGACGTCGACCGGAACCCCTCAGGCGGTGCGGTACCTCAGTTCAATGAGGCGGATCAGCCCGACCAGCCGACTGTGGACGATCGGAGTGACGATGAGGCCGGGGCACCGATCGACGTGGGGATTCTCGTTGCGCACTCGCCTGGTGGGGATGTCGAGCCGCTCCGGTCGTTCGCCGAGCGGATGGCCCGGGACGGTATCGAAGAGCTGGCGGCAGCCACGGACGCAGCTTGGCGGATCCATTGTGCCGATCCGGACTCGCTCACCGACCGTGCTCCTCGACGGCCGTCCGAGTTCCTCGATGAAGCCGCGCTTCACAGAGATGCAAGGAGGAAGCCCACGGCTTTAGCCGTGGGAGAAATCTGACCGAACATATGGCACTGGTGAACGTGACAGTGTTCTTCATCCTCGTCGTGGCGATGATGGGGCTCTTCATCCTCGTCGGATCGATCATGCTCCTGATCGAGTTCGCCGTCTTTCCGTCGAACCTGATGACGAACTGGCCGAGCCTCGAGGAACCCACGGTCGGGCTCGTCGACCTTGTCCGTGTCGGGGCCTTCATCAGCACGCTCGGTGTGCTGTCGGGCGCGCTCGCCGGCGGTACCGAAAATCGGATGGCGCTCCGGCATCTCGCGCTCTTCCGTGACAGGCCGTAGACCTTCGACACCCCCGGGTGAACGGGAGGTGCGGCGCGTGACCTGCGACGCCACCACGTACGCAGCCATCCTTGGTATATACCCGCAAGGTCTTGCGGCTGTGGACCGTACCTTATCGCATGAATTATCGATTACGGGTAGGTCCTCCCAGCCGTAGCGCTCAGAGGCCGGTGTCATGAGTATCGACAAGAGGTTCAGCCGTTGGCGAGGCTGGTTTCCGGTCCCGAGTCGGAGCAGCGGATTCACACTGAAGCGATGGGTCTTGCTCGAGGGGGACCGGCTGGCAGTGACAGGAGCGTTGCTTACGTTCGTGTTCGCGACCTTCATGGGTATCGCCACGGTGTGGACCTTCGAGATGCAGACGCTGCTGACGGACACCTCTACTATCCAGACGATCCTCAACACCTTCCTGAGCGGGATGATCCTGCTGGTATCCATCGTCGTCTCGATCAATTCGATCGTGCTCTCACACGACATGAGTTCCCTCACCGAGCAAGCGGACCGCGTCCAGGGCACGATAAAATTCCGCCGAGACCTCAGTGAATTGACCGTCCCCGGAGAGAACCCGACCGACCCCGGGTCGTTTCTCAAGGTCATGTCCAGGATTATCAGCACCCGCGCGGTCGCGCTCGCGGACGAGTTGGAGGGTGCCGATAAGGAACTCGTCGACGAAATCGACGAGTACTCGGGGTTGGTCTCGGATGCCGCCGAACAGCTCGGGACAGTCGATGAGACGTCCGGCGCCGAATTCGCCATCCTCTGGAAGGGACTCGGGTTCGACTACGGCTCACTCATCGAGGGATCCCGGACGATTATTTCCTCCCGCGATACCTCACCCGAGCGCTTCGAGGACCTGATCGATGCGTTCGAACTGTTCGCCATCGGGAAGGAGTACTTCAAAACGCTGTATTATACCACGGAGGTATCGAAGCTGTCCCAGACCCTGCTGATCGTCGCGCTCCCTGCCATCCTGTTCAACGCCTCGATGATCATCGCGATCAACGGGCAGGTCCTCCCAAGCGGGTTGATGTTCGGCATCCCGCTGCTACAACCGTTCGTGGCGGTGGCGTTCACGATCTCCATCGCGCCCTACCTCGTGTTGACCGCCTATATGTTCCGGCTCACCACCGTCGCGCGGCTGACCGCGTCGGGTGGAATCTTTTCGCTGAACTAGTCGGACATAAAAAGGCCCCCCTACCAATGCCTATCACACACTCGCTCGCACGAAACGTGACAACGAACGCAACGCTTGGGTGGGTCTTCGTCGGTGTCGTGATCCTGATTGCCGCCGTTAGCCTCCTTATGACGCCGCTACTCTGGGGTTTGCTCGCACTGGTCGCTGCCGGAATCCTCGTGGTTCCGGCGGTGCTACGGCGGGACTGGCGGGTGATGCTCCCGTGGCCACTCGGGTTGGTCGTCGCTGTCGGAGTGACCGCGCGGACGTTCGGCGTCGCCCCGGAGGTCACCGGCTACGTCGCCATCTCGTCCGTCGCGCTCGCGGTTGTCGTCGAGCTCGACTCGTTCACCGATGTGGAAATGAGTCGCCGCTTTGCAGTGCTGTTCGCCGTTATGACGACTATCGCCTTCCAGTCGTGGTGGACGATCGCCGGCTACTATTCGGACCAGTGGTTCGGCACCTCGTTTATCCACTCACAGGCCGAACTTCAGTGGGACCTCGCCACCGTTATGATTGTCAGCCTCGTGATGGGTCAACTCTTTCTGTGGTACTTCGACCGTATCGAACACGTCGGTTCACGTCACCGACCAGTCGTCCCGGAGGAGGCATCATGACAGTCTCCGAGTCTATCGGCCTCTCGGAGCGGAGAGAACGCCTGCTGACCCGACTGCTGCAGTTCGTGCTAGCAGGTGTCTTCCTCGCCGGGCTAGTCACGCTACGCCCGGGGATGGCAGTCAACGGGGCGTTCGGTCTGGCGCTTACGTTGATCCCGGCCGCGATCCGCCGGGAGTACGATTACACGATGAGTCCCGCGCTGGTCCTGTGGATTACCATCGCCATCGGTCTCCACAGCGTCGGGTCGCTTGGCCCGTACTCGTGGTTCTCCTGGTTCGACAGCGTGACGCACACAGTCTCAGCGACTGTCGTCGCCGGGCTGGGATACGCGACCTTCCGCGGGTTTGAACAGCACTCGAAGGAACTTCACGTCCCGGCGAGCTTCCGGCCCGTGTTCATCGTCGTGTTCGTCCTCGCTGTCTCCGTCGTCTGGGAACTACTCGAGTTCTCGTCCGGACAGGTAGCGCAGGTACTCGGTATCGAGGCACCGCTGATCGTCTATGGTGTCGACGACATCGTCACAGACATGGTGTTCAACACGGTCGGCGGACTGATCGTGGCCGTCGGTGGCTCCAGGTACTTCGTTCCGCTTGCGGGATTCTTCAGGCGTCGGTTCGGCCCCTAGAACTCCGGGGTCCACGGCATAGACGAGGGACGGATGCGGGGGAAGATCCCGCAGGGGTTCTCGGCAGACCGTCGCGAGTCGCTACTGGGAATCGCTGTACGGAGCAGAACCATCACCCGGAAAATTCGGAGAGAGCCTCCTCGACATCGTTACGGCGGATGTACAACACGACGAGTCCAAGGATGAGGAGACCGAGTCCCCACCAGACCGAGTCTCCGGGAATCAGCCAGAGAATGATGGTTACGATGCCCGACGACAGAAGCGACCAGCCGACCGTAGTCTGGTATGCCATACCTGTGGTTCGTGTTCGCGGTGGTTATGGGTGGCGCCGTCCGTGACCTCCGTGAGAATCGAACACCCGGTCCGATCGGGAGGCTCGTTCTCTCCGACCGGCTTCGATATTCCCGATCACGACGGCGATCCTGGGATACGGGGTTACCCCCGGGTCGTGCCCGGTCCATCTGTATCCGACGTAGCCGTGTCGGCATCGTCTTGCTGCATCTCCTCCGCGTCGGCACCGGTCCCCTCGGCGAGGTAGGGCTCCGCCACGATGGGGTCGCCGTGGAGGAGTTCGGGGA
Organism: Haladaptatus rarus; assembly: GCF_054177585.1. Classification (NCBI taxonomy): domain Archaea; kingdom Methanobacteriati; phylum Methanobacteriota; class Halobacteria; order Halobacteriales; family Haladaptataceae; genus Haladaptatus; species Haladaptatus rarus. Next base: position 21,707 of record NZ_JBPEHG010000025.1, read on the forward strand.
GGACGATCCGAACCGCCTCCAGCATCAGGACGAACACGATGGGCAGGAGGAACAAGCCGTACCACCCGAACAGGATCGGGCCGAGGATGTAGGCAAAGAGGAGGAGCATCGAGTTCAGCTTTCGCCCGGAGATGTAGGGCTAGACGACCGACTGCGGGAGGATATCAAGCACGAGGAAGTAGACGACGAGGAGGGCGCCGAGGAAGACGAACTGCCGGCCTCCTGCTTGAACGGCGAGGTACGCGACGATCGGAATGTAAACTACCTTGCTGACGACTATGGGGATGAGGCTGGTGAGTCCCGTGAGCACTCCCAGCGTGAACGCCATCGGGATCTGCATCTCGGCCGGTGCAACGAGGTTCGTGATCGTGTACGCCGTCGTCGCTACCACGGACATAAAGAGGACGAATAGAAGGTTCCCGAAGAAGATCGACTCGAGGTCGGTGTCCACGGCGAGGGCATACGCGAACACGGTCTCTTCCTGACCGCCGACCAGCTTCGCGAACGCGCTCGAGAGCGCCTCGTCGTATACGAGCAGGGCGTACGACAGTGTCACGGCCAGGGATAGCAGGAGGATCGTTCCGGAGATCACGTCGAGAACCTGTAGTCCCTGCTGGAGGGTGTCCCCGGACAGCAGGTCAGTCAGTCGATCGAGCGACGCCGGATTTCTAAGCAGCGCCGCCGGACTCGTCTCTTCGACGTCTGGACCGAGAACCCAGGAGACGAGCATCGAGGACACGCTGTCGTCGAACTGCTGCTGGACCTGCGGGAGGATCCGTATTCCGGCGTAGAGCGCGAGTACCAGCACCGGAACGAGCACCGTTAGCGCCGTCAGCCCGGCTGCCATCCGCTTCGATTCGGTGACCGTCTCGAAGCGGTTGGAGATTGGCCGGGTAGCGTAGTACCCGGACACGCCCAGAACGAGCATGCCGACGAACGTGTGCGCGATAAACAGCGCCGCCCCCGCGAGGACGGACACGTACAGCCACCAGAACGTACCACCCCGGTCCGGTATCGTCACGATCCAGCCGCTCCCGTCCGTTGGCTCCCCGGGGAGGACGGGAGTTCCCTGTAGCGGATCGAGGACGAACGGGTCCCCGGCCGGTTCTCACGCGCCGATGCTCGACCGCTCGCGCGACTGGACGACCGGCGAGGGCGTCTCTTCCCCGACGATTCGAGCCCGTATCGTGTCTGTTCGTCTCGTGGCGGTCTCATAGTGGGAGCAGCCGATGGCGGTGGTCGGGGGATGTGGTCAGATACCCGATCGAAACGTGTGCGATCACCATCACCGTGAGAAACCCGACGTTGATCCAGCTGGCGTTGTACCAGACGAGGTCGATACCCCAGGACCCGTCGACGAAGGGCCACAGCGGTTCGATGGGCGTCGAGATGTCGGGCGCTGAGAGCATATCGGCGAACACGTGACTGAGGCCCCCGGCCAGGAATCCCAGGAACGAGAACACGAACAGGCGGGACCTGTCGAATCGCTCGCTCTCGATCCACTCGTCGATCCGACCGGTGAACAGCGCCGCAAGGACTGCTGCACCGACCAGACCCGCAACTGTCACGAACAGAACGGTGTGCGTCACCCCGTGGTGATGGACCTCGCCGGGGAATAGCATCACGAGCCACAGGTCGATGTCGGGGAAGAGCGCGGCGACTGCCGCGAAGGCGACGAACACGACGCTGGCCCTGTCGTTCCAGACGAACCACGCCGGGAGCGCGAACAGCAATCCGAATGCGAGGTGCCCCATGACATCTACCATCGACCGCTACCTCGGACTGACTTGACAGGTATCATTCTGAGTCTACAGAATGAACGTGACAATCGCGAGAATGACGAAGATGATGACGAGCCATTTTGCGATGTTCATACTGAGTCCAGCGACCCCTCGAGCACCGAGCACTTCTGCGACGACCGCGAGTATCAAAAAGAGGACTGCAAGCTCGAGGAAATTACCCACGAACTGCAACGGCACCGCCTGGAGTGAGACGGCACTATCCAGAACGCCGTATGAGGCTATCATTGCTTACCTACGTCTCCTGAGTATTTTAACCCGTAACAGATTCACCCTCATCTTGTTTTTGAGTATTCGAGTGACTCCATCTGTGTGAGAGTAATTCACCCAGTCAATTAGGTCAAAGTCTCATTCCAGAATTCGGGGCCACAGCCCTCTTGCTAGCCGTATTCAGTATGAAAGGAATGATTGATCCATCTATAGTAGAGGCGGTCTCTTCGGCGATATGTTTCACGTGGCCAGGGATTGCCGTCTCACATTCTTCTGGGCCTGGCACTCCGAATGCTAGCGATACTTTATTATAGTTCCCATCCAATTATTACTGTGTCCCAAGACGGCTACGAAGAGGGACTGACAGCCGAACGTGCTGACTCTGTATTCGCTTCGAGACCGGTATGACACCAGTATGCCTCAGAAGATCATAATCCACAACCCAGGAAGTGGAAGCGGAGACCACGGTAAGACCGTTCGTCGTCGTGCGGATGAACTCGGATACACTCTCGAACAAACCGAAACAGCAGGTGACGCGGTTACGCTCGCAGCGGAGGCTGCCGAAGCGGGTTTTTCCACTGTCGTTGCTGCTGGCGGTGATGGAACCGTAAACGAGGTTGTCCAGGGAATCGACCGGGCAGGAGCGTTCGATGATGTCGAACTCGGCATACTCCCGCTCGGGACTGGCAACAACTTTGCGGAACAGATCGGCATTCCCGACCTCGACACTGCATTCGCCGTTCTAGAGGACGGTGACCGGCGTCGAATCGATCTCGGTTACGCCAACGAACACCTCTTTGTAAACTCCTGTATCGCAGGCCTGACTGCGGAGTCGAGCAGCGAGACACCGTCGGAAATGAAACGTCAACTTGGCGTATTGGCGTACGTACTCACGACCCTTCGAACCGTGTCGGACTTCGAATTGCTTCGTCTCACGGTCGACATCGGAGACGCCGGCCAGGAGACGACCGCGTGGGCCGGTGATGCCCTCTGTGTACTGGTCGGAAACGGTCGCCGGTATCCGACCAGTGGAACCAGCCAGGCCAATATGGAGGATGGCCTTCTCGATGTCGTTGTTATTGAAGACGTCTCTGCACTGGATCTGATGAGTGATACTGTCGTCGAACGGTTGCTCGGGCGCGATTCAGCGTCGATAAAACGGTTCAAGACCCCATCACTGGAGATTACGATCGACGATCCGGATGCGACCAGATTCAGTCTGGACGGCGAGATTATTCGGGAGCGAGACCTGTCACTTACTGTCCGCCCACAAACACTTACCGTAGCAGTCGGAGAGACGTACGATCCCAATCCCGGCTGAGAAGGTGGTTATCGGTCGATAACACTGCGAGAAATTGACCACTCATCAGAGATAGCATGTTTACAGTAGATCTCCACGCTCACACGCGATTCTTTCATGGATTCCGGGGAAGACCGACTGCGTTCGATCCGATTGGCGCGCAGTTGCTGGCGCTGTCTAGTCAACGGGCACATCTCGATGGTGTGGCTCTGACTAGTCATGGTTATTACACCGAGTTCGACCCCATCGTGAACCGAACGCAGTTCATTCCGGGTGTCGAGGTCTCGACGACCGTGGGTCATGTGGTGATCATCGGACCAAATCCACCGTCTCGAACAACTCCCGGAGAATTCACGCCGGAGGGAGTCGTTTCACTGGCGCACGAACGAAACTGCGCCGCGATTATCGCTCATCCATTTCGCCGGAGTCGTGTCCGCAATAGCGAAGCGAATTTCGACGCAGTAGAAATAAACGGGAAGCACCCCGAGCATATAGACCGTGTCAGGGAGTTAGCAGAGAAGCTTGAAGTGCCGATCGTGGGCGGCAGCGATGCCCACTTTCCGTTCGAAGTTGGCAGTGCGTTCACCAAAGTTGATATTCCGTATCTTACAGCTGACGCAGTCGTAACCGCTATACTGGAGGGTCGGGTCGAGCCCTGCGTCCGCGAGAATCAGGCGGATGGGCTCATGCGAACAGCCTACCGATACGTTCACCGGTACTTGCGACAGTGAATTGATTTCACACTCCTATCTTTCTTCAAGGAGAGAATCCCGCCCTTCAGGGCGGGAGTGAATCCGACACTTCCCACACAATTCACCGACGATTGCAGGCCGGATATTACACGCTAATCCAAGTGGCACTGTCTAGATAAGGACGAGCAGGTCGAAGAGATAGTGATTGATGCTCCTCTCAAACCTGCTCAAAAAGAGTTTAGACACGGCTACGCTTGAATGTTGGGAGCGTGAGCGGACGGCGACGCCCGTTCGGGCGTTCGCCGTCCGCCTTCACGCGACCGGTTGTTCGCTTAGGGAAACAAAAGCGATTCTTACGCTCCTCGGCGTAAAACGGTCGCATCAAGCGATTTTTCAATGGATTCATCGAATATCTGACAGCGTCTCCGACCCGCCGTCGTTCACGAGAGCTAAGCTCTCGTGTGCCAACCAGAACGCTATGCGTTCTGGTGACGGCAGCGCCGACGCGGGTCGCGGTGGACGAAACCGCTGTCAAAATTAATGGCGAGTGGTCTTGGGTGTACGCTGCAATAGACACTGAAACAAAACTGCTGCTCGATGTCAAAGTGTTTGATCGGCATGGGACCGATCAAGCGGCTGCGTTTCTCGGCCAACTGGCCGAGAAACACGATCTCTCGGACGCTGTATTTCTCGTTGATGGCTACGGCTATCGGACTGCCCTCTTTCGAATTGGGTTGCGCGGTCGGCTCGACTACACAGAACGAAACCTGATCGAAAAGTGGTTTCACACGCTTAAACAGCGGATCGACCGCTTCCATACGTCATGGGTGGGCAGTCGGCCAAGCGTCCAGCAGTGGCTTGAACAGTTTGTGCATTACTATAACCATCAGCGACCGCATCAATCGCTTGACAACCGAACACCTGTTGAGGAGGAGCTTAACTAGACAGTGCCATCCAAGTCATTGAGTAATCTTACTTACATAGGCTATGTATGGCGATTCAGGTCACTCGGACTTACGTTGGTTCCATCCAGAACCACCGGCAGGTCTGCGATGGCCTCGACTCGCTCGGAGACTCCGCCTCCAAGATTTGGAACGTCGCACGATGGACAGCCGACCGCATCTGGGACGCCACTGGCGAAATCCCAGACGAAGGCGTGCTGAAATCGCACATGAAGAACCAAGCGGTGACGAGCGAGTGGGCAAACGGGAGACGGGTGCTCGTCTGTCCGTCGATATCGATCCGATTACCCGCCGAGCCACCAGCCATAGAGCTGTGCCTGCTCGTCAGTGTCGGGATGCTTCTTCGAGTCGCCGTAGGTCTTCCCCTTGAGGAGTTGGCGTTCGACCGCGTTCGCGGCGAGTCGAAGCGCGTGAGAGGCACCGTACCCTTCCCCATCGGCCGTGAAGTAGCCGCGGTCGGTGACCAGTCGGATCCGCGCCAGTACCAGTGGAACCCCCCGCGATTGTTCCTTGTGCTCCTGCAGTTCGATACTGGCCTTGATCACACTCATCTCGCCGTACTTCGAGGTCATGTCCTCGATCAGTGTGGAGACGTCGTCGTAGTCCATCCCCTCCAGCAGCTCGAGGCCGAACACCTGCACGGCGTTCCGGTCGTCGCGCTCCCAGGTGAGCGCCTCGAGAACGTCCGTCTTCGTGATGATGCCGACCGGCTCACCGGTTTCGTCGGCCGTGACGACGAGCGAGGAGATCTCCCGCTCGAACATCGTTGCGACGACCTCGTTGAGCGGTGCGCTCCGCTCGACCGTCGCGACTGCGTCGGACATCAGGTTCCGTATCGGCAGATCGAGCATTCGGTCGGCATCGCCCTCGCGCGCCCCGAACCCGCCACGATTCTGTCCGCCACCGCCGCGGCCACCGAAGCCACCCGACGACCCGCCCTGGCTCTTGCTGCCGCCCCGCGTCGTGAACTCGATGACGTCGTACAGGCTCAGCATGCCCGCGAGGTCGTCCCCGTCGACGACCGGGAGATGGGCGATTCCGGCCTCTCGAAGCAGATTGAGGGCTTTCCCGATCGTGGTTTCAGGGGTCGCACTGACCAATTCCGCCGTGTACGCGTCGTCGACGGTCGCTGCGTCGAGAAACGGACGGACAGCCTCGAGCACGGCATCGCCAGTCACCACACCGACGACACGGTCATCGCGGAGTACGGGGAGCGTTTTGGCGCCGCTCCCGATCATGAGTCGCGCGACCTCGCGGACGTCCTCGGTGCGGTCGACCGTCGGGACGTGCTGGACCTGTGAGCCGACCTTCGCGGACGGCTGGTTGGACGAGGACGCCAGCTGTCTGCGACTCACGATGCCGCGATACTCGTCGCCGTCCGTTACGATGACGGCATCGAGCTCCTGATTCTCGAACGCCCCGGCGACTTTCGAGAGAGGGGTTCCGATGTCGAACTCGGTGAACTTCGGTGAGAGTATCTCGGAGATATCCATGGGTAACTCTCTAGTGTGAGGGGTGCAGGACGGTTATGCCTGTCCCAGCCCTGATATTTGAGGGAGGGACGCGCGAAGTGATGTTTGAGTGTGGTATCTAACTACGTCGGCCATATGCATTGAGACAGGCAGTCTCAACTACTGCTTAGCCACGGGAGAAAACTTGGCTGAGTCGCGAGAAGAACCCGTCTTTCTCTGAGTTATGGAGCTTGAGCTTGGTATTCGCCTCTTGGTAGCGTGCCTGTGCACTGTCACGTTCGCTGCGCACACGATCTAGATCGGATTGTATTCGCTCGTTTGCTTCCTGTAATCGCGCGGCCTCCACACGCTTGTCTGTGAGCGTCTCAGTAGCCGACTTGTGTTCGTCCTGAAGAGTGCTATGTTGCTGCTTGAGGCTCTCGTACTCTTGTTTGAGGCGATCATGATCGGTTTGTAAGCGGTCGTGATCCTGCTGTAGACGCTTGTGTTCGCTCTGTAGACGCTCGTGTTCTTGTTGTAATTGCTCATACTCGACCGCGTCTTCAGTGTCCTCATCTCTGTGTTCGATGAGCGTCCGCATGTACTCGGAGAGCGTTTGCCCGTCCTCGGCCGCCTCGTCCTCAAGTGATTCTTTCACCTCCTCCTGTACGCGGAGTGTGATCTGTTTCATGCACGGACGATTACAGGGCGTCTACAAGAAATTCAGTCAGACGCACGTGCGACTCATTTCGTGTGGAGAACTCACAAGGTTCTGTACTGGGAATCTGGGTTAGTATCGTCGGCAGAAGACGGAATACGAGCTCTACAACGGTAGAAGAGAGGCAAACGGGGTTGAGATCGAACCACCGAGGCAACGGAGTGGTCCCCATCGACGACACGACGAAACATCGATGGTACATACGGAAGACGAACAACACGAAGATTACACTGTCGTAATTAACGCCCAAAAGTGAACCGTAATCACGCCAGACCTGTTCTCCAACCATTTTCCACCTCGAAAGCGCGGTGAGAAAAGTGAGAGTAATTACACCCCACAGTAGCCGACTGTTCGTTCCGCATCGAAGGGGGGCGCAATTTGCGCCCCCCTTGTCATCTGTGGAGGAGTACTCCGGAACCACTTCGGGGCAAGATTACGCCCCGCGTTCGAGGGATAATTACGACAGTGTAATTATCGCTACTCAGCACCTCCCTGTTCGAGTACAGCCTGTGACTGTTCGGCAGCGAATTCACGGAACACCTCCGCGTCAGCAACCAAGCGGGCAGCCTGTCCACCCCGCTCGCCGGGTTCGAACCGAACGAGGTTATCCTGGTTGTCCCACTCGCCTGACCCACTCACGCCACCGTCTCGCCGCGTGTGGCGCGCCAACATTTTCATCGATCGTTGCACCGTGTTCGTGTTCGGATCCTGAATCCCGGCGCGGTGTTTCAATCGACGACGGCACGCCGACGAATTGAGTTCCAGCTTCCCGCCTTTCGTTTTCTGCGCTGATTCGATGAACTCGCGCCAGAGGAACGTCATCCGATGCTTGTTCCCCGACAGAGGCGAGTCGACGTCTTCCCGCTCAGCGGTCAGTCGTGCGGCCGTCTTCCGTTGAATTTCGAGGTCGTGAGTCACATCCGAGTTGATGAGGTCGCTTACGTCCACTCGGTCGTGTTCGATATCCTGGAGCCGTTGTTCGTGATTTTCGAACACGCGCGTCGTCACGTTGTCTACCCGTGGTTCGAGCGCGTCTGTGGAATACGTCCATTGTTGTCGTATGTGCGCAATCGCGGCGTCGGCCACGGCCTCGGCGCGGTCGGCCCGATCGTGTGCGTCGGCCAGTTCTTCCTTGACTTTCTTATGATCTTGCTCGAGCGTCTCGATGTGTTGCTGAAGCGATTTGGTCTGCTCGGCCTGCTGCTGGATTACCGCCCACATCGTTTCCCGGCTTGGGGGCTCCTGCTCTGCCGTGACCGCGTTCGATGTGTTCGGCTTTGGTACGTCTATTCCCATCGCGGCGGCAAAGTCGTCGTCTGATACCGCGTTCTCATCAACTTCGTCGGGCGACAGTCCGATTGACATCAGCACTTACCTCCGAAATCCGTCGTGCTCATGGGTGTTCACCCAACGGAGAGAGTCCGAGATCCTCGGGTAACAGGTCTTCCAGTCGGTTCGCAACAGATGACAGTCCCTCTCTTTCGGGATCATAGATTCCGTGGTGAATCAGCCACAGGCGAGCTGTCGTTTCTGAGACGTCGAAGTGGGCCGCCGTGCTCGCGATTGTTCCTGCTTGCTCGTAGGCAGTCCGCAGCCGATCTGGATCACGGTACGGATGCTGCTCAAGTTCGTCGGCAGTCGTCAGCGAGGATAGCGACTTTGGAAAGCCGGAAAAATGCGAGGCAGATTGGTCGGACGAGCTCGAACTACACTTGTCTGTTGTATCAACCCACTGATCTAGTTGGCATTGCGTGTCCGGCAGCGGGGAACCTTTACAAGACGTGGTTTCGAAGCTTTGGGTACTCTGGGACATAATCTAAGCGTGATGCTTGGGTGTGTTCTGTGCCAGAGATGGCCGGTGCGCTTGCGAACGAGTGCTTGGACTCACGTACGTTCGCTGATTTGCGCACCGGTGCTACCGACCCGAGAGCTGTGCGTATTCGGGTACGATTCAAGTCTCGTAGAGTGACGAGTTATCCCTGAACGACAGTCTTCGAGCAGTGATCTCTGGTGTGTTTGGCGTTTCTCAGCGGAGGGTAATATCTTCACCGCCGTTTACGGTGTTAAAGTGTGTAGGACACTGAAAATATCGCCAACACGTTCACGAACGATCCCCGAATTGCTTATCTGCCGTAAAGGAGCGTATGAATGCCTCTATCACTTACTTAAATCTATTTTGTCGGCATGGATAGATTGTTCACGGTAAGAATCATACAAATCAATTCCCCAATCAACCAACTTCTCATTGGAGCTGATAATCATTGCAACGTGGTTACCATTGCCGGATTCGTTGTACGCTCCGATCGCGACTCGTCGATCATCATATATTCCGATACCTAACGTGTGTGAATAATCAAGTGCATATATGTCATAGTCACTTAGGTCCAAAGAATCGAGTATATAGTGAGTCTTGCTCGTATTAGCGATTTTCACGAGTGTTGGCCAATCGAAGATGATTTCGCTATCAATGCTAAAGTTGAGCAATTCGTATGCTGTCCGATATGCGCTGAATAGAACCGGATGATAGATTGAACAGAGCCCTCGAAATCGGCTGGTATCCCGATCATAGAGGTTGAAAACCGTTGAAAGTACTGACCCAGGGTTAGCAGGATTAGAGACGATCAGTTTGGCGTCAACGAGCGCATGGATAGGGAAAGTGGCGTCTTCCGGAGGAAGGCGCTGAAGCCAGGGTGCCTTTTCAATTAGCTGTTGTACTGCGAGCGACAATTCTCGGTATGCATTCAAAGCGTCTTGTCCGGCGGTTGTGATCTGTTGTTTACCACCCTGGTCTTCCGTCCATCCAAACTCTATAAGATCACTGAGGACTCGTCTGATCGTGGGTTGTGAGGGTGGATCGCCTACTACAGCGTGTAGATCTGTGAGTCGATAAGATTCATCTTTCAGCTCTTGGAGAATATTGAGCGGGTGGTCGGATCGGGTCAGAAACGCTAATTCTTGGAGTGGAATTGTTTGGAGGCATGTTTCGATGACGTCCAAGAGAAGAAGACCACCAGCAGTAGGTTTGATTTCCGTTTCATGGTTTCGGACAAAGCCCCGATCACGAAGAACCGCAAGATGATTCGAAACGGCTTGTCGAGAAATCTCGGCATGAGTAGTGATATCAGTTCGTGTAGTAGGGTTTCCAAGCGAACAGAGGGCACGTAGTACTGAAAAACGCGTAGTATCCACGGTCTCATTGATTACATCACGTACAACCAATTCTTCACCTGTGAGCGGGTTTGTGGCTTGGCGACAAGTGGAATTCACAGAGATCTCTGTGGAAGAGTTCACTTTACTTCTTTTAGATATTTGCTATCCCATCTATGAAATTTAACTCGATGAGAAATACCTATTTCATTTTAGTTCAAGACCAACATTTGAGTTGTTTCGGTAAGCTCAACGATGAACCCGAGACCACCGCTCTCACATTAGGAGGGTAATTCGTCCGCCGATAAATGCCACAGCTGAGATGTACATTGCATATTTAAGGATTGACTGTCCTACCGACGGATCGTCGAAGCTCAAGTATCCAGCATAAATAGTCACAAGAATCGCTGGTGTCACTAACACGAGATACGCGATTCCAAATATCCCAAGAAGGTACGGAACAGGGCTTGCAAGCACCGCGATGAGTAAAACCCCGATGGCGATCAATAACGAAGGCCGAGATCCGATAGTAATTGGCAGTGTTTTCAAGCCTTCTTCGCGATCACCCTCAATATCTTCGATGTCTTTGATTAGCTCTCGAGCAAACGTCGATAGCGCTGCTAAGAGGAATAACACGATGACTGGCGTATTTACTTGGCCAACAGCCGCCGCACCGAAGAGAAACGTACTCCCACCAAGGTAGCTCACGAGCAGGTTTCCGATGCCGGGCAAACCCTTAAAAAACTCCGTATACATGACGAGGGCGACAAGGTTCCCAACTGCAATCAATGTCGCTAACAATGGAAGTAGGAAGGCAAGCGCTCCAGCAATAATAAACAGAACGAGGCTGAAGATGAGGACTGTTCTGGGGGCGACTGCACCACGAGGGATCGGTCGCTCAGGATCGTTGATTCGGTCGATTTTGCGGTCGAAGTAGTCGTTGATGGCCATTCCTGCACCGGTTGCAAGGATCGTTGTGATGATTGCTGCACCAACTGCCCCGCTATTACTGAAGATAGCGGTCCCTTGAGCAACGAATGCGCCGATGAACGTCAAGACTCCAGCTGCAATAGCATTCCCTGGTCGGGTGAGTTCTAAGAGTCCTTGAACGCGGTCGGCATGGGACACACCTGCGATTTGCTGTGGCCTTCCAATAAAGAGTACGAATTATGTATCGTCAAAATCGGAATGGAACGGTGTTTAAGCACGATTCGGTCGGTGTGTGAGAAAGACCTATTGTCAATCACTAGTCTCTTCATATATGAAGACAGAAAGTAGTGAGTTGACAGAAGGGACAGTACTCCCAGATGAACGTGTAGCGAGATTCGAGCAACTACTGGATGAAAAATCCGAGTTGGAACTCACGGAGATGATGGCCACGGTCTGTGGAGTCCATAAAGCATCATTCCGTGTATATCTGACCGTACTTGATTATCCACATAGTACAATCGCTGAAATCGCTGAAATTCTCGACCGTGATCAGAGTACGATCGGGAAGCAACTGCAACCGCTGTATGAACAGGAGTTGGTCACTCGGTATCCACACACTGTCAGTAGTGGTGGGGTCCAGTATTTGCATATCGCTCAACCTCTCGCAGAAACCACGGAGTGGCTACAGCAGAAGCTAGACACTTGGACAGATGTGGTAGTGGCCCAACTTTCGCAACTCGGTGTGAACGAGTCCAGTGTCTGCTAAGCAGTACAGTACGATAGATGGAGAGAGGAGACCACTGTTCACCAAATAGAGAATTCAATAGGAATAGCCATATTATAGGCTATAGGAATAAGAATAGACTATATTATATGATTAGCCATATGTCTGACGCAGTTTTATGCCTATAGGATATGCAATAGGCAAATAGGATGCCGAATACAATGCGTATTGCGTCGTTCCTTGACAAAGGAGGAGTCGGAAAGACGACCACTGTTGCTCATTTTGGCGTTGCTCTCGAAGAGGATGGGTTTGACGTCCTCCTTATCGATCTCGCCGGGAAACAGGGCGACCTCGCAAAGCACTTTGGTCTTTGGGACGAGGTACAAGCGAACGAGGAGAATTGGCCGAACATCACGACCGTGTTCCAAGATGAATGGAATATCATCGCCAAACAAATTGACGACGCTGTTGATCAACTTGTTCTCGAAACTGGAGAGGGTCCTGATATGATCCCGGCACACGAGGGACTTGACGGGCTAGATAGTATGCTCGGAAACATCGATGATACGCAGGAACGATACTCTCGCCTCGACACGTTCCTCACCGAGTTCATCGATGGCCACTACGACATCGTGCTTCTCGATTTACCAGGAAGCACATCCAACATCACCTATAATGGACTGTGGGCCGCAAAGAACGTACTCGCACCTGTGAAAGCAGGACCGTTCGAGGAGGGCCAAGCGGCACAATTACGCGACGATCTAAACGAAATCCGAGAAGAGCAAGATACAGACATTCAGCTGACGATGCTCATTCTCAACGAACTTGATGAACGTACGAATGCTGGTAAGCATTTCAAGCAGACGTTCACCGAGAACTATCCGGATGCGATTGCTCCTCGGCAGGTCAATTATTCGCAAGATATCGTGAATGCACAGATAGACGGCCAAACAGCGTTTGCACTCGAAGAACCATCAAAGACGGCCACTCGTGCGTTAGAAGCGTATCGAGAAAATGCAACTGAACTCGTCACTCGACTGGAGGAACAATGAGCGAAGATGTCGATCTTGAGGAACTCAAACAAAAGACGCAGGTCGGGAATCGGAACCAAGAATCAGCGAAACAATCAGAATCAAAATCGTTCCGTGAAGATATTCTCGCAGTGCTCTCTGAGATTGAGAATGGAGATCGACAGAAGACAGTCTCGTTCTGGGATGGCGATACAGCAGCCCTTATTTCTGCACTCGAATCAAATCCCGAGATTCAACAGGACGTCGGGTCACGATTGCAAGAAGAACTTGGACGAGAGATCAATGAGGAAGCGGTAGATCGAAGTGAAGTGCTCCGACTAGCGATTCGAGCGGGGCTTCAACGAGCGGCACCAGATATTGTTGAAACGTGGTTAGACGCCAAAGCAGAGTCTGCACGACGCCTATAGGAAATCCCATATTATTTCCTATATTCAATCATATTGAGTGAGTTATAAATATAATGGCAGGTATTAGTATAGGATTTGCTATAGGAGATACAGTAGTAGAAACTAGAGGGTGTTGTTTAAGAAACGACGGTGAACGAGTATGGATATAGGTTATCCTATAGCTACATAATGCGAGAAATATCCCTCCCCGATAACCCATAGAATCTACCAGAGGAACACAGATTGACTTAGCTATAGAATACGCGATAGGAATAGCTATGGCTAAAGCTATAGGATTTACAATAGGCGAGTGGGAACCACTCCGCTAGAATGAGATTGATCAAAGCTCAATGAGAGAACCGTAAGTTAGTATAAGATACTAACAACAGTTCTGTCTAGCCAAACACGACCAACTAGGAGAACAAGGCGAAAGATGCGGGGGATTTCTGTTCGGTACGTTCATCCGCGTACATTTCGAAGACGTGTCGCTCTTGCAAGCACGTCGGGTATCGGCCTCGGCAAGCCAAATATACGAGCAAGGACTCGGAGTGCGAACATCGCATGTCGTGTAGACCCACGGGAGAGCCTGCCATGGAAGCAGGCAGGCGTAGTGACACGGCTACGACTCAGGGTGGACAGGCGAGACACCCCCGAAGATAACATTCACAACATTTCGAGAGTCGGAACCCCTGCCAGCGTGCCCGAGACGCGGTCTCGTGAGCAAACCAGAGCTGTTGGTTCTGGTGACGATGACGACCTGGCATCCCTACCGTGTCGGAATCCCCCGTCGTTTATCACGGGATGACATCACAGGAATGCATACTTGCAGAGCTATAGAATACGCCATAGAAGAAACAATAGGAAGGAATATGGCTGTAGCTATAGGATTTCACATAGGCAAGTCAGAATCCCTCAGATGGGTAAGAGTACCGATTGAAGACCAATGAGGGAATTACAATATTGGGATAATATACTAACTACAATAACGTCTTCCCAATACGACCGATGAGAGGATATGCATGAATTGGCAGAGACTACTTGGATAATCCGTCTTAAAACGGTTCTAAAAATTGTATGGAACAGACGGGCCTCCACTAATAAGAATTATTCTAATCCACCGCCGGCACTGACCACCCGTAGGTTAATTGAGCTATTGTTCCCCCGACACGCCCGTCGTAGAGTGTTCAAAGAAATGTACCAGCTGTCGAGTATCAGAATGTCCAGAATACTATGAATCGTCGATAAGCCCCTGCTGAGTTGCCCGATTACGGAGTGCCGATAGGTCGAGATCTTGTGTAACAAACAAATTTTCAAGCGTGTTCAACGCCGCTTCAAGTGGGACATCGAGTCGATATTCGTAGTATATGCCTCCTCCTCGCCCTTCATTTCGTTTGTTACGGTGGAGAATACCGAGCATTGAAAGCTCGGCAAGATGGTTATGGAATGCACGACCACCAAGGGAATCACCCCCCGCGATATCTGCAAGCTCAGAATAGCGGTCGAAGAGTGGTTGTTTGGTCGCAGGGATCATTTTTGGATTGTTGATTGTCATTGAAACAACCGCAAAAAGAACTAGATGGCCGTGCGAAGTGAGATTCTGCATACTCTCTTCGATCCGCTGTTTTTCGAGAAGTTTTCGCGCTTCACGAACATGCGATTCGCCAACTGTAGCATCGCTTTGTCGTCGCGCAAAATCACCTGCTTCGAGTAAAAGATCCAGTGCTTGTCGAGCGCTCCCTTTATCCTGAGCTGCATATGCACTACAGAGTTCGAGAACGCCATCTCCTAAAACATCGGGTTTAAATGCCAGTTTAGAACGTCGTGAGAGGATATTTTTAAGCTCGGTAGCGTTATACGGTGAGAAATGGATTTCTCGTTCACAAAGAGTATCCTCAACTCGTGGGTCAAGCTTCTCTCGGAATTTGAAGTCGTTACTGATACCAATGATACCAACACGGGAACTATCGAGTTTCCCGTTACTACGTGCTCGTGGTAATTGGTAGAGAATGCTATCGTCTTCTCCAATATAATCGACTTCGTCAAAAACAATAATAACGCTCCCTCCAAGTTCGTCAAGCTCCGTCCATAGCATCGAATACACGGCGTCGAGTGGATGACCAGTTTTGCTTATTTGACTCCCGTTTGGTCGGAGTCGGTTGACAAGTGCAATAGCAACACGATAACTGGATGTGAGATCTTCACAGTTGATGTAAATCGTCTCGATGTTCAGATCGTCGTAGCTTTCTGCGTCTTGTTCGAGATGATGAAGAAGATACTTTGTCGTTGCTGTCTTCCCTACTCCAGTTTTTCCGTATAAGAAGATGTTTCGCGGTTGCGCACCGTTGATGACGGGTTGGAGATATCCTTTGTATTGATCTAGTTCTTCATCACGCTCTTCTAATGACTGTGGTTGGTAATCTTCGTGGAGAACGTTTTCATCCTCGAAGATTTCCTCA
This sequence comes from Haladaptatus rarus, assembly GCF_054177585.1. Taxonomy (NCBI): domain Archaea; kingdom Methanobacteriati; phylum Methanobacteriota; class Halobacteria; order Halobacteriales; family Haladaptataceae; genus Haladaptatus; species Haladaptatus rarus. Next base: position 37,513 of record NZ_JBPEHG010000025.1, read on the forward strand.
GAGCGTTCAAAGAGAGCCATGAACTAACCATTGAGAACATCTATTATAAAACCACGGGTGAAAACGTTTCATTTGATGCAGTCGTTTCTCTCGTTCATACGGAGGGAGACACACACCACTTATTCATTCGTTCTCTCTCTAAGAGTGTCTAGGAGAAACGATTGCATTAGTGGTGTCTTACACTCACTCTCGTCTGTCGATTTCCGATATGTATTTATTACAGATCGGATTTTTGTTGTGCTTCTGAACTTGGTGGGTATGGTTTCGCCGAACGTTTGAATCAGTGGTGTCTCTCTGTAGTGCAACGTTTGAATGGATGGTGTGGCAGTCGAACTATGACTATGTCGCTACAATATCGCTTAGTAGTCGTCCTTTGTTTGGTCGAACGTTTGAATGGGTGGTGTCTCTGCCTTGATCCACGTCTCAAACAAAGATCGAGTAGAAATCATTGAACGAACTTCGAATAACTGCTAACGTTTGAATGTAGGGGGTGTCCATAGTTTGGCCATCACAGTGAGACTTAGTGAGAAACGTTTGAATGGGTGGTGGGGGTCCACCTGATGGTATCGGGATATTCTACTAATTTCGACGGTCACTGGGCGTCATCTGTCGTAGGATTGATCGCTGGAAGCTCCTTTGATTGTGCGACGTCAACGAGCTTCTTGTCCGCACAAACAAACGTGAGATCTTCTACGTTAGTCGCCAGCGCACGTGCAGCTGAGAGTTGAAGACTATCGAGTGTTCGAAGATCGTCTTCAAGAATGAGCTCAAACGCATAGTCAAACAGCTGTTCGTCCAGAGGAACGATCTGGAAATCTGCAAGGGCTTCGTCGAAAAACGCTGCAAGGAGTGAATCCACCTCCTCGCGAGAAATTGAGTCTCGATTCTGCTTTCGACGAAACGCAGAGACTGTTTCGATGACTGCGAGTGAGGTGATGAGGATGTTATTCTCGGCAGGTTCGATTATCGTGTCGACCACGTCTGTCCCTTGTTCGTCGTAGTAACGCTTCACGAGGGCAGAGGTGTCGAAAAAGTATGACGGCATTCGTAGTTAGAGACGTTCGTCGCGGTCTTCAGAAACGAGATCAGAGACGGGCTTTCCTGCTGCTACTCGCTCTCGCGCTTCCTTTAGATCATCAGGTGCCTGATGGTCGGCGAGGAATGCTTTCATTCGGGCTTCGAGCGGCGTGTGCTGCGACTGCTTGAGCAGTTCTCGGCCCATATTTTCCAGATTCTTTTTCGCAGCGTCACTCATACCCATTAGTCGTTTCTCAATCGGTATACCGTTTACGTCTATTGCTCGGGAAGAGTACGGAAGCTCTCTCCGGGTTACTCCTATGAACGTTTTCTCTGGTGTGTTCTCGAAAGGTGTTGTATGTCGTGCTCGAAGAGGTGTGATTAGCATAAACTACTAACCAATACACGTTCAATCTCAGACCTGCTCTTTCCGAATCGTCACGATATCTGCCGCCACTCGTTTGGATCCTTCTGTTGCAATCACGAGTATATTCGGCGCTGGTGTGCAGGGCGCTCGATCACCGACGTGAAACCCTGCATCTGCAGCGCCGGGGAGTTGCACCTGGTACCCATTGCCCGCAATTTGCAGTGAAGCGTTTGCGACTCGATGGATCGAGACAGTGTCGAGCGCGGCTGAGGTCGCGAGTTCGACGATATTCTCGTCTGTGATGCGGTCGATGTCGACGACGAGCAGGAGGCCGTCGAAAGCAAATACGCGGATGTTTGCGAGACGGGTCGGCTCGTCGTCAGTCTCTTCAACGAGTCCAGCGGCTCGGGCAGGCTTTGTGACCTGGAGAGCAAGGCCATCGCCGGATCGTTTGATTTTGTTGGGCATTGTGGTTAGTATGAGATACTAACCCATGAGTGTTCACCTTGGGAGATGCGCTCTCGACTCGGCGTTGGTGGTGAGAAGTGTGGGGTATCCATCCTTCCAGGTGGTATCCTGTGTACTTACCTGTACAGCTCTCAAATCCAGAGATAGCAATGAGTTCGAATGGGACGTCGCCACTCACCCCACTCGCGCAGGATGCGCTCGACGCCCTCGCGACAGCACTTCCGGACGCGGGAGAGCTCACGTACGAGCAAGCGTATGCAATTCTCAACGACGAAGAGGATCTTGAGCGCCCTGCTGCCGAGGATATCATCGAACGGCTGCACGATAAGGGCCATATTTACGAGGTTGAAGGGAAGCTCCGGTTGACTGATTACGGGGCTGAATAGTGGGAACGCCCTTGTCAGTGACCTCTAATGCGATTAATATGTTGTGTAGTGCAAAATCACTTTTCTGGCTCTGTTGAAATCCTCAGCTGCGAACATGATTGGGGAGAAGTACTCGCTAAGTACAGAACATACAGTTATAGTCTGAGAATCCGATGTGCGAGGTATGTCTGAAGTATGTAACGGTGGAATGAATCGTAGTAAGATGGGAATGGGGCTGGCACTTGGAGTTGGAGCTGGTGCGGCACTTGGCGTCGCAATGGATAATTTGCCAATCGGAATTTCAATGGGGATTGCCATCGGTGTCGCCTTTGGTATCGCATTATCTGACAGCTGATTCACCTGTATCCCGCTCCCGATTTTTCTGAACCATTCGCAACCCCATTTACCGGCTGTATCAGTGCGGAAAGTATCGAACTAATAGGATTTCAACAGAGCCACTTTTCTTGATTACCTAGGCGGGCATGGGTTTTCACCAGCATCACGTCGTGTTCCGAGCGGTTCGTAGATGAGGACGGTGTTGTTACTCCGAACAGTGACGAGATAGTCCTCGACTGTGAATCGCACCTCAACGTCGCTCTTTTTCGATGCACTTGCTTCGATGATGTCTTCGAGCGCATCTGGGTCCACGTATTCGTACAGCGAGAGCTTAGTCTGGCCACCTGCAGGCTCGATCACATCAATGAGTGCTTCAACGACACTCGTAATGAGCTCTGAAGTCGGTGAGTCGAGGTCAATCGTCTCAGATGCGACTAGTGCATACTGCGGTGGTGGGCTCGGTCCGGAGTGCTCTGTGGTGGAACCGAACCAACTAGTCGTTTTCGTTCTCATTGTGTCGCTGTTCATACTTTCTGTTAGCTCTCCAGAACCTTGAGTAACGGCCGCTTACCGCAGAATTCACTGGGTTGAAAGAAAGAGACGCTAAAAATTGAGTTCGATACACATAGATCGGTTATTTGAACGAATCATATAATAAAATCAAGCTATGTCTGACGAACTTATTTTATCCTTCGGATCATTGGTGAAGATACGCTCTCACACTGCCTAGTACGACGCCATCGTCTGGCGCCATCACCCGACAATGGCTCGTGCTTGGGTGTGGGGGTTACCTCTCCCTTTCCCCCGCTGTCCGTTCCGATACGTGAGTGCATCTATTGTTCAGTGATTTCCCTGTCGAGAAGTCGGGTTTCGGAAACCCGAATCGGAAACGGATGGAACGTATCGAGTTCTGCTGGTGCTGTCAAGCATCTCGGATGATAACTGACTGAGATAGATTCGTGCACAATGCCGTCAGTATCGGAGGTTTTTCGCCCTCAACAACCCCTTGGAACTGCCCGTATAGGTCGAATGAAATTCACCACCACTTCATCAATCAATTCATTCGACATCATCTCGCCCTCATCGAGATTTTGCGGAGAAGTTGTGGGACTCTGATTGGCCAACTAGTCCGAAATATCCCGAGTTTCCGCCGGGCTTCTATTGGTGAAGTGAATCCATCTCTCCCACCAATTACAGAGAGTGCGTTCTCGCATTGCTGTGGCGTCCTACATGGTGGTAACTCGCCCTGGTTGACGTCGGTCGTTCCTGTATCGGAATATTCGGAAGCGACCCTGGCGTGCCTTTCTGATACCCCGGTGAAATATTATCTGTGATGCGCCAAACACCACCAGAACTCCCGTCACTGGATCCGGGAATTACATTGCTCGAAACCGAGGAGCGCATGACTGGGTCACTCCAGTCGCTCGTCCTCGACCAGCTACTCCTCGATCAGGGGTCGGCCATCTGGATCGATGCTCACGGGCACGGAACAACACACCCGCTGACGCGAATTACGCCATCGATGCGTGTCCTCGACCGGATTCACATTGCTCGGGCGTTCACCCCGTGGCAACACCAGAGTCTCGTAGGGGATCTTGCTAGAGAGCTTACGGACGAGACGACGATTGCAGTCCTTCCGGCTCTTGACTGGTTCTACCGGTCGGAGGATCTTCCGCGTGGTGACGACGAGCGAATGCTCTCGGCTGTGACCGAGCAGATCAATGCGCTTGCCGAACGGTTTGAGATTCCAGTGCTGTTAACGTTACAGACGGACGATACGCTCACAGCACCGATTCATGAAATTGCTGATCAGACGATTCGGTGTGAACAGACCAAATTCGGCCCACGGTTTGCAGGCGAGGAGTACGAAACCTTGATCTACCCACTGGAAAATGGATTGGTGCAAACGACACTCGCATATTGGAAGCGTATTCTAGCGAATCGGCATCCGGCGATGGTTGATGCTGACGTTTCACCGGAGGTGAGTGTGAATGGGGCGTACTAACACAACGTATCGTGATTTACTCCGGGCGATGGAGTCGCGGTGGCAGGAGTATCGGCGGGCACTCCGATACGATGACCAGGGCGTCTTTGATCGACTCTTCGAGTATGCCCGCGCCCATGCTGATGCGAGTGGGGTTCAGAACCACCAGTTCGTCGAGATTCCAGCGCTAATTTCGATGGTGATCGAGCAACAAAAGCAGATCGAAGACCTGGAAGATCGGCTCGATCACGTAGAGGACGACTTAAACGGTCAGGGATGAGGTCATGGTGTACAAAATCGACTACGTCGATGGTGACGTGCTCAAATGGTCGCTGATTGAGACGGGAGTGGAGTGTGAAGTCGATGAGTCGTATACGCCGACGATCTACGTGTCGGTGCATGGTGACGGCGATTTTTCCACGGCCAGTGCTGCCCTTCGTGACCATCCCGCCGTTGTTCGGGTTGCCGTGGTTGATGAACGTGTGAGTTTTCGCCACGATCCGGAACAAGTGCTCCGAGTGGATGTGGTCGATCTCAAGGCGGTGAATTCGGTGGCACGGATAGTGAGCAAGTGGGGCTCGCCCGGTGAGTATCGCTGCTACAACGTCGATTTCTCGCGGGAGTTCCGGTACTGCCTCGAAGAGGAGATCGACCCACTGCCGACCCACGAACTCTCGAAGATGCGGATTGCTGTACCGGAGACGGAACTAGTGAGTGAGAGAGTCACAGAACTCACGATTGACGACGAGAAGGTGACTGGGTGTGGCGAAGACGTGTTAACCACATTGTCGGCCCGTGTTGAGCGTGTTGACCCTGACGTTCTCTTCTTGAATACGAGCGACCTCATTCCCGTTCTCTTCCAGCAGGCCGATCGACTCGACGTAGAGTTCAAGCTTGGACGACGTCCGGGGTGGCAGCAGTTGGCGGGCGAATCAACGTACGAAAGCTACGGGCAAGTCGGGCATTCACCGGCACGCTACAACCTCCCTGGACGGGTGATCATCGACGGCTCGAATACGTTCATGTGGAATCAGACGAATCTCGATGGCTGTCTGTATCTCGTTGAGCAGTCGGGCAAGCCACTGCAGGAGTTGGCGTGGTCGTCGATTGGGAACATCTTGACTGGGATTCAGATACAGGAAGCCCGTGAACGGGATGTTTTGGTTCCATGGCGTTCGTGGCGACACGAGAAATTCAAAACGATGCGCCAACTCCACGATGCCGACCGGGGTGGGTTCACCTTTGCACCGGACGTCGGGTTGCACGAGGACGTTCACGAACTCGACTTCTCGTCGCTGTATCCGAATATCATCGTCACGCGGAACGTGAGCCCCGAGAAGATTCGGTGTGAGTGCCACGCTGAGCGGGAGGATGTGCCGGGCATCGGCTATTCGATTTGTGACGAGCGGGGGTATCTTCCCGACGTGCTTGAGCCGTTGATCGAGGATCGCGATGCGATTAAAGCCGAGATTCGAGTGACGGAGGACGAGGATCGTCGCGATGAGTTGGAAGGCCAATCGAGTGCGATCAAGTGGATTTTGGTGTCCTGTTTCGGCTACCAGGGGTTTTCGAACGCGAAGTTTGGTCGGATCGAGTGCCACGAGGCAATCAACGCGTTTGCTCGGGAGATTCTGTTGGAGACGAAGGCAGTGCTCGAAGAGCATGGGTGGTGCATGGTATCGTCGATAGCGTGTGGGTGACGCCGATCGAAGATGAGGAGCAAACGTCATTGTCCGAGCTTGTCTCGAAGATTTCTGAAGAGGTGGCGATTCGGCTTGAGTATGAAGCTCACTACGACTGGGTTGCATTTGTGCCGTTACGTGATTCAGATGCTGGTGCGTTGACGAAGTACTTCGGGAAGGTGGCTGGTGAAGATGAGTACAAGTATCGAGGGATCGAATGCCGCCAGCGGAGTACGCCATCGTATATCGACGAAGCGCAGAAAGCGTTGATTCGAGCGGTGGATGAGTATCGTGATCCAGAAGCGGTTTGTGAGGAACTGCGGTCATGGGTTGATCGCTTGGAGCGTGGGGCGGTCGATTCGAGTGAGTTGGTGATTACGAACTGCGTTTCGAAGAAGAAGGAGGACTACACGCAATCGACGCGGAGTGTGGCGGCACTGAAGCGGGCGGCTGAGTTGGGGTTGGGACGTGCCCCTGGTCAGTGTGTGTCGTATGTGGTGGTCGACGATGACAAGTGTTCGCGAGAGCGGGTGAGGTTGGCGAGTGAGGAGTCAAACGAGTACGATGTCGGGTTCTATCGAGAGTTGTTGGTGCGGGCGGCAGCGAGTGTGTTGTCGCCTTTGGGATGGCGTGAGCAACGTATTGCGCAATTCCTTTCGAGTCATGACGAAATCAGCCTCAAATCGTATCTCTAACGATACTCATTTCGAGGATGAGTTGGAGGTAATAGTATGAACATTTCGACTAGCGGGCTAGTGAAATTTCTCCTGATTTTCAGTCTCGTCGGGAGCATTGTCAACGAGCAGAGGGTAGGCGCGTTGATCAGCCTCACCCTCCTCGTGCTCTGGTACGAGTGGCGAGAACACAGGCAAAAGAATGGCCAAGACGGATCTCAGAACAATCTCGAAAACGAGGGAGAACCGACTACGGACTCAGTTTGACCGCGATTAGATTGGACAACGAGAAATTGTAGTCTATCGATCTTCTACGTTCAATTCCCCCGCGTAGTTTACTGGTGAAGATAATCCGATCCGTTGATCTGACTGGGGGGTCTGTCCTGCTGTCTGTTTAGGGGGTCGGTTTGATCATCGGAGGCTGTAGTCGACGAGGACGGAGCCGTCCTCGAAACGCCGTGTCGTGTTGAGAGCAAGGTCGACTCGCGCTGCGTCGGGGAGGGCTCGGGTTCCCCCACCGACAATCGTCGGGACCAAGCGCAGTACATACCGGTCCACCAGACCTGCCCGGATGGCCTCGGAAGCCAGACCGGGACCACTGATGGACAGGTCGCAGTCGGCTTGGTCTTTCATGGCCTGTACGACTTCGGGGTCGAACGTTTGCTCCAGACGGGTCCGCAGTTCCGGCACGGTATCCAAGGTGGTTGAATAGACGACCTTGTCGGTATCCCCCCACGCCTCGGCGAACTCGCGTTCTACCTCGGGGAGGTCGTCGAGGAGAAAGGTGTCCCACACCCGCATCGTCTCATACATGCGACGGCCGATAAGGGAGGTGTCGACCGATTGTTGGAAGTCGTTGAAGAAGGCATGCGCGTCCTCAGATGGCTCTGCCCAGTCGAAGTTGCCATTCTCGTCGGCGATGTAGCCGTCGAGTGATGAGTTGATGAAGTAGATGAGGTTGCCCATGGTATCCTCTTGGTCGTCGCGTCTATTCAATATAGACGACAGAAGGACCGGAACCCGATCAGATGGTATGTATCTACGTCGCGCATCTGCTCGAAGACAGCCACGAGGCCGGATGAGACCGGCGCTATGTGAACTAGGTCTATTTTTCCTGTAGATAACACTCTGCTGCATGCATCCTCTGTATTCAGACGGCGTTTGTGACAGCAGCTCGGCAACCCGCTGCACCGCTGCAAGATTCGGGGCGCAAGTCGGTCAGACGGGTTTCAAAAAGGATTGGTGAGGCGGTTCCTCAACGGGATTCTATTCGACGTATCTAGCAGGGGCTGAGAGGCCAAATTCGTCGGCTGTTCCCGCATCGATTCTCTTGGCGGTGTAGATATCGGGTTTGTAGTATAGTTCGTGTGTAACGTCGTGTTCGTCTCGAAGGTGTTCTCGGACGCGGGTGACATCGTGACGCTCGAAATAGTTGGGTGTGTAGACTGTGAGGATGTATTCGTCGTACATCGGCAGTTCCTCGTGTCCGAATGCAGTCATAGCTTTCACTGCCCAAATGATGCCTGCCTCAGCGTCAGCGAGGAGCTCAGGCCACAGCTGTTCGATGCGATCTGCTGACCCTGTCACTTGCCACTTGCCGATCGTTTTCTTCTGTTCGAGTGCTTCGCGATCAATCTCGTGAACGGCCTCGCTGTCTGCTGGTGGCAGATCATCAGATTCCACGTCTTCAGGCCGTGTAACATCGTGTTCGGAGAAATAGTCATCACCTCCAATTTTCGGTGAGTCACTTACGTCTCGACTACGGAGCCAATACGGTTCTGTCTCGGTGATTTCAAGCGGAGACTGCATGGTCAACTTCGGCTCAATATCGGGCGGGTTTGAACAACAATGCTTGCCATACAGAGTGAAAGTAAAACTAAATCTGTGGAGTTTGCTAGAATATCTATCGGGAGCGTTCAATAGAGCTGATGGATACGACCTCTCTATCTTGCGCGCCACTCATAACAGGTGATTAGTGGGTAATGTTCAACCGCTAGCTCGTCAGCTCGAAACACTTTGCCACGTTCCCAACCAAACCGTCCTCGACTGTCACTCGGGGGAATAGTCGATTACAACGTTGTAATAGAGGGGGATCGCGGAAGCGACCCCCTCCTTTTCGCAGAAAATGACGCAGAAAAAGACGCACTCCACCGTAATCAACCAACTACTACCACCATGTGTCACCGGCAGTGCGGTGTGAATCTCGTGTGGTGGTGCCGCCGAAATGGGGGTTCTGCGAACCCCCGTGATTACAACGCTATAATCAGCGTCCTCCGTTTCCTCCCGTGTTCGCTTCGTGAGCTCGCATCCATCCGGCCAAGTCGGGATGCGCGAACGTGATTTCGATGTGGTGACCACCGACGCCCATAGCGTCATCAACCGACAGCGTTCGAGATTCCTTGTAGGTCACACCGGGCACACGTTCGGCCATTTCCTCCATCACACGATAGCCATCGTTCTTGTACGCACAGCCATAGTGCGTCGCCACCTCTCGATAGCCCAATCGAGCAACCATCACGTCATTTGTCTTTGCGACGTTCTTGGCATGCTCGAGGACGTCGAGATACTTGTCCTCGACCTGCTGGCTCTCTGCGCGCTTCTCGCGGAAGTTCACGAGTTCAGTGTTCTGTTCCGAGCGTTGGACCGTCTCGAAGAGCTGGCGACCTGCATTGGTTGCTTCTGCGGCGAGATTCGGCGACTCATCGTCAACACTCTCTTCGGTCTCGTAATCCCGCACGAGGTTGATTATACGCGACACCGACGCTCGCACACGGGCGTTCTTTTCCTCTACGTCGGTGAGGTCGTCGATGTCCGCTTCTAGGGACTCGGTTGTGTCTTCGAGACTACCGAGCTGCTGGCGGTCTTGCGCACGCTCTTTCGCCGCCTCCTCGCGATAGTCTTCGAGCTCGTTGACTCGCTGTTCGAGGTCGTTGATTCGCTCGTCTTTCTCGGTGACTTCCTGCTCGAGATCGTCAACACGGTCAGTGAGCGACTGGACGTGCTTAGCGAGGTCGCTGATCGAGATATTCTCGAGAGTGGACGCTCCGGACGTGGTGGTGTTAGTCATTGGCAGGCACCTCCACTGCGACCGCAGTGTCCTCTGCTGGCGTCGAGAGACGCGGCAGGTGGGCGATGGTAGTGAGCGAACCGATACAACGGGTAGTCGTGTCAGTGGCGGTGTGGGTGTACTCGAGAACAGTCATGGCAGAATCGGGCTGACTGATGCAGTGGAAGGTGGCTTGTTGCAGGTCGTCCTGTGCCGTCGTGGTGATCGGTGGGACCGTCAGAACGAGATGCGGTCCACAGTGTGTCGGTGGGTTCGTTTCTTTGACCGTGCAAATCGTCCGTGGCAACTCTGTCGTCGTGATGCGAACGCAGTCATTCGGTGAGAGATGTTGAACGAGTGCCTCGGCATCGCGAGGGTTCAACGGCTTCGGAGCAATCCCACTCACGCTTGCTCACCTCCAGTCGGGTTGACGATGCACTCGACAGTTGCGTACGTGCGCAACCAAGCATACGAGCCGGAGGGGGTGCGTCCGTAATGATCCAGCTCGGTGTCGGTGTGTTCGATTGCGTCATAGTACCGGTACTGCAGCCGGTACAGATCGTTCGACGGTGTGGCGACGTACAGGACGTGCTCACCGGGTTCAGGGCCACGACAGGAGAGTGTGGGCTCCGAATGTTCACACTGATAGACGATGCCCGTGAGCGTGCGCTTCTTCGTGTGAATCTGAATCGGGTCTGTACACTCTAACGCGAGGACCACACGCTGATCGGTCATTGCTCGGCCTCCCGTTTCTGGCGCAGGCGCTGACAGAGTTGGCAGGGTGCATACTGGTCGTCTTGTGCCGCTGCACGCGTGCAATAGGCGAGTGGGTTGTCGGTATGCAGCGTACAGAGCGAGTGGTTGTCTGCGTCGAGTTCGTGATAGGCAAAGGCGTCGCCTGCAAGCTGATCGACGATGGCGACCGTCTCATCGGCAGGATAGGGGTCACCAGTAATGCGCTGGTCGCGTTCGGCGTCGGTGAGATTGCTTGTGAAGTGGCTGTCACAGTAATGGGAGTCGGTGATCTGCACTGCGTAGGTGCCACAGTGTGGACAGCGTTCGAATGTGTTCTCGATCTCCTCGGCGGTGATCGAGGTGGACGTGCGGGTCATTGCCCATCACCGCCGATAGCTAGCGCTCTCTGAGAAGGGCGTTCTGTGGGGGCCATTTACGCGTGCACCTCTGTTGTGGTGGTGTGGGTGGTGGCGTCGATGTCGTACAGCGTGGTGAGGATCCGTTGGTAGTGCCTGCGGGTTTCCGCGTGGGTTTCGCCCGGTGGTGTCGAGGGGAGTTGTGGATTGCCCGTTTTGGTGGTGGCGACCGAGCGGTAGGTGTCGGTGTCCTCGGGAATCTGGAAGCCTTCCTCACCGTAGTCGATCGAGCAGCGACGTTCGAAGAACCGTTGGCAGTCTTCGGTGGCGTAGATGCAGTACAGGTAGGGCGCTTGGCTGGTGGTCTTGGTTCGGGTTTGAAAGCCCACGCGGAGTTCGACAAGGTACGCACGGGTGATTGGCTCGTCGGTAGTGGGCGTGGGTTGGTCGGGGTCTTGTGTGGCAGTATAGGGTGTGGGTTCGAGGCGTTTGACGGGGTGGAAGGTTTTTGTGCCGAATTGGGCCTCGAGTGAGAGCAGCCCGCCGTTGGGTTTCTCGTCGTAGGACGCCATTAGTTGTGTCCTCCGAGAACGGGTGGTTGGTAGTCGATGCGTTTTTCTACGGCAGGGGTATTGCTAGTCATGCTTCGTGAAGGGCGAAGCGCGGTCGGTGTTCTAGCACCGGCCTTTTGAGGCAGTCCGCGCTTCGTAGCTATATCTACATTCTACACGCACTTATAATTGTGCATCTTGCACACCTATTCCGGATGGTTTAATAGACAATTCTAAGTGCCCATACGATGTCAGTATGCATATGGCGTTAGCACAACAAACATCTACCGAAATAATGGATGCTGACGATCTCACAAAAACTGATCGTGCTATCCTTGACTGTCTAAAACAAGGACGTAATGGCGACAAACCATGGGGAATCGCCACGAAAGGAAGGCTTGTGGATGAAACTGGATTTAGCAGAAATAGTGTCTACCAACGTCTGGAAATCCTCAAAGCAAATGATCACATCGAACTCGTACATGAACCTACGCGTGAATTCGCATTTGTAAGTGATCCTCGTGATAGTGAATCTCTTAAGTAGTCAGATCACTTTGCGATGTATCGTCAGTTAAATTCCTATAGAAACTGGGGTCATAGGACGGATGAAACGATCCGCAAAATTGTACATATCCATTGCGAGCGTCGTGTTTAATATGAGACTGCTGTTCGTGTGTTCTGCTCTACTGAACATTTTCGTCGAATCTATCTCGTATATATTTTCCAAACGCTCTTCTGTAGGAGATTGTTGATACAGTTCAGCTGTTGCTCTCGAATCGAAGAGGGCAAGGACACCGCGTTAGCGGTGTCCGACACGAATGATTCCGCTGGATGTGTTTGGTTCG
>NZ_JBPEHG010000026.1:0-49627 GCF_054177585.1 Haladaptatus rarus
TTCTCCCAACATTCAAGATTCGCCGTCTCTAACGTTTCACTGAGCAGTTCTTGGTTGAGCATGAACACCAAAACCACGGAACTGCTCGCTTCTTAAACTGGCCTAACTAGACAGTGCCCTCGAATTCGAGCTGCCAGAAGAGATACTGGCTTGCAAACGACTCGAAATGGTTGTGACCGCAACCCGGACATTCGAATCCAGCGACCTCCCCGACGCTCGCCGAAAACGTATAGCCACATTGGTCACGACAGCTTTCGCCGGCGAACTCCGTCGCAAATACCTCCGAAAATTCCTCGTAATGGTTGTTCTCGAGGTGTTCTTTTCCGAGTTCTCTCACATCCCCCGCAGTGTCCGCTTCGATGGTCGATCGACAAAACTCACAGTCCTGTAAGCACATACAATATCGATACGGACAGTACACCAAAGGGATTCGCCCAATACGTATTGCCCCACCTCACCCCCCTCCCCGCATATGCAAACCCCCCGAGTGCCGCGAATCTCCTGTCCGACCAAACGATCCCGATACACCACAGTTGCCGAAGCAGCACACTGCTCACGAACAGTTCGGGTCGTCTCGAATGGTTGTATGATTATATGGGGGCTGTCTGACTGGGGCATACACATATACGTCCTAGTGCTATGCCGATGGCGACGTGACGATGTGACGAGTCGAGCCAATGGCACCTGTAACGATACAGACGACAGAGGAAGACGACATCTGCCGCACAGTCATCGAGACGGTCGCCGAGATAACGGGAACGTCGCCCCTCGACCTCGAACCCCTCTACGAGAGTATCGATCCAGACGCGCTCACCTCCCTCTTCGGACAGTCACACCCGGCCCGAAGCGGACCGAGGATGGTGTTCTTCGAGATGGCTGGGTGCACCGTCGTCGTCTCCAGCACTGGCACGGTCACCGTGACCGAAGGAACCGATCACCTTGCCGATATCGAGTCGAGTAACTCCCTTCCGATAGCTCCGTCACAGACGAACTCGACCGACTCACCACCGAACCAGGTATCCGACTGATCACGTAGACTACCCCCGCACGAGACGATGCACACGAACATCCCACCGAAATGGCTGAATCCCAGACCTGAATACGGGACGAGGGAAGGCAACTGATGGTTCCCGATTCCGACGAGACGATCGCTGACAGATCGCTCCGCGAGGAGACAGACGGCAACGTCGTGAAGATATGTACCGAGTGTGGACAAGAACTGGACCCAGCCGCGTGGACGCCCACGGTAGCATCAGTCGATGAGGAGGTGACCGTGTATCTGTTCTGTGATGAGGAGTGCCGAATGGCATGGCAAACCGACTGAAATCGTCGCCACGGCGACGGGGGACGGTGGAACGAGTTCTGGCACAACTAACCAATTCTTACAGTGTTTTGACAGAGCATGGTCACCGGTGTAATGTCTCGGAGTCGAAAATGTTAATCGAGCCAACCGATACATAGATATCGATGGATACGCGCTCTCGGGATGCGAGAACGGGAGATCCAGAACCCGAAGAAGGCTCGGTTCGTTGGGGATGGGTCGCCGGGTTCGGGACCGCAGTTGTCGCATTCGGAGGACTCGTCGGTGCAGTCCTTCTCACTCCAGGCGATCCCTTCGTCTGCAATCTACCGAATCCGCGTGGATGGCTGCTCTGTAACTGGACACGAGCATTTGCCGCAAATCTCGTATCGATCACCGTCGCACTCGTCGTGGGAAGCACCCTACTGGCGTTGCTGGTCGGCATCCCGCGAGCGGTTCTCCGAGCGATTCGAAACTGACTGTCCGCCACAACACCAGGGTCGGCCACGTGGTAATCGAAAGTGGCAGGTGGAAGTACACGAAAGTGATAGCGATGAGCGATTCGAACGATAAACTCCGCACGATAGGTGCCGGACTGTTGCTCGGGTTCGGTGCGTATGGGATCGGCCAGATCGTCGTCGTCGCCATCGTCCTCGGATCGATGGCCGCAGGAATCGATCTCAGATCCCGACCGGCCCTGCTACTGGGCACCAGTATCGTCATGCTTCAGGGTGTCACCTTCGGAGGCGTTGCACTCGCCTATCTTTCGTACAAAGACCGTGGAATCGGGTTCATTCGCGCTCGTGTCCCATCGCTTCGGGATATCGGACTCACCGTCGGTGGTTTTGGAGCACTTCTCGCCGGTCTCTACGTGATATCGGCGGTGATCTCCGCACTCGGCCTGCAGTCGGCCGAGAACGCGATCGTCGACATCGGAAGTCGAAACCCGGAAGTGTTCTTGCTACTCGTACCTCTCTCGTTTCTCCTCATCGGGCCGGGGGAAGAACTGTTGTTCCGGGGACTCATCCAGGGCTTACTGCGTGAATCGTTCAGCCCTGCTCGTGCGATCGTCTTGGCGAGTGCTCTGTTCGCCGTCGTACACGTGTTCTCGCTTCAGGGAGAGGGAAAACTCGTGTACCTGAGCGTCGTCTTCTTGCTCGCGCTGATTTTGGGTGGACTGTACGAGTATACGGATAATCTGGTCGTACCGTCACTCGTTCACGGTGGGTACAACGCGACGTTGTTCGGCATCCAGTATCTCGCTGCCACTGGGTCGATTCCGACGTGAACGACTCTATCGAAGAGCCATCGTTTGACATTACACTGCTATCGTTCTGACCGAGTCACGATGGATGCTGATGTCTGAGTTTCTCGGCTATCTGCCCCGGAACCGGTGTCCCGCAGTCCTTACACTTCCACGTCGGATAGACCTCGCCCTGCTCTTTCGTCAGGTCTTGTTTGAACTGGAGGGTCGCACCACACGTACACCGGTACGATGTGGGTGACATACTCGGAGGTTCTCGTTGCGATCGAATAAACCACACGCCAACGGTGAACACACCTGACGAAACGATCCGTCCGAGCGGAACTGTTCGACTTCTATTTGCGGTTTCACACCCAGAAGGACCGATTACGACCGGTGATGCGGACACTGCCGACCCGGAAATGGGACGACACATTGGCATGGGCCGTCTGATGTCTGATCGACGTGTCCACAGATCGGTTGTCCCATCGGGTTCGTTGGAGGATCACTGCTAGCCATACCCTGCTTGTTTCACCAGCACCGATATGTATATTTTCGACTTTTCCTGAGGTATGTCTGACGGCTGTCTAACGGTGGTCGTGAAGATGCACGTATCTGAATGGATCACACCACGAGCGTTGGAATGTTCTTAGTTGTCAAAGATCAAATCCGGACGAGTGACCGTCGCCGACCAGTGCGAACCGCATCGCCGCTTCCGCCCTCTTTTTGTCGATAGGATATAGAACATCGGACAGATGACGACGAACGTGTCGGGGCGACTATCGCGCATCCTCGACTACGATACGCTCCTGTTGACGGCCGCGCTCTGGTTTCTCGCGAAATTCCTTCGGTATGCGCTTCCGGCACTGTTCCCCGTCTATCAGACGGAGTTCGGGGTCACGAACGCGTTCCTCGGGACGGCGTTCACGGCGATGATGGTCGGCTATTCGCTCATGCAATTTCCCAGTGGCGTCCTCGCCGACCGTTTCGGTGCGGTACAGGTCATCGCAGCAGGCGCAGTTATCGCAGCCAGTGGCGCACTCGTGCTCGGGGTGTCTGCACCGCTCGCCGTGCTCATCGGCGGGATGCTCCTCGTCGGTCTCGGGACCGGCGTCCACAAGACGGTCTCTATCAGGTTGCTGTCGCGCGTCTATCCAAGCAAGATCGGGCGCGCACTCGGCGTGTTCGACACCCTGGGTGCCTTCGGTGGTGTCGCGGCACCCGCCGCGGTCGTTCTCGTCACCGGTGTCGGAAACTGGCACGTCCTCTTTCTCGCCGGTGCAGTCACGGGTCTCGTGCTTGCGAGTGGCGTCCTCGCATACGTTCCGCGGCGACAGCCGAATCGCGCAGACGACTCCGGGAACGACCTCGCACTGAGACAGTATCTCACGCTCTTCCAGAGTCGTCGGTTCACCCTGTTCGTCGGCGTGACGCTCTGTTTCGGGTTCGCGTACAACGGCGTCGTCGCTTTCCTCCCGCTCTATCTTACCGACCACGGCCTCACCGATGCGACAGCGTCCCTCCTCTACAGCGCACTGTTCGCGGTGAGTTTCGTTCAGGTCGTCACGGGAGACCTCTCCGACCGAGTCGGTCGACTACCGCTCGCTATCGTCGTTCTCGCCGTTTCGGCGGGGGCGCTCGGGGCACTGGTCGTCGTCGGACGGGCAAGCGCAGTCGTCCTCGGTGCTATCGTCGTCGCGTTCGGTCTCGGAAGTCATGGCTTTCGCCCGATTCGCGGCGCCTACCTGTCGGCGACGATTCCGGGGGACGTGGCAGGTGGTGGTCTCGGATTGGTTCGAACCCTGTTGATGGGCGTCGGTGCGCTCGCGCCAGCTATCGTCGGTTTCATCGCCGACACCGCCGGATTCGTCGTCGCGTTCGGACTCCTCGCTGTCGTGATGACCGGTGCAGTACTGTTGGCTGCTGCCACCGCACTCGCACGATAGGTTTCCGTTGCTTGCTGCAATCGAAATCGAGTCGAGACGGACACTCCGTAAACTGCGTAGTTTCCGAGTGAGTCGAAGTGTCAGCGTCCGCTGTCGTGAGTAGCCTGTATTCGCTGTCGAAGTGACCGTCACGCTCGAGAGATGACAGTCACATTTGAGATGACAGTCACGTTTGCTGGCGTTCGACAAACTCGACACTGACAGCTACTCTGCGTCCCGTTTTCTCCGAGATGCGTCTCTCAAGTCGATCACTCACGTGTGGGTAACCCTTGTCGGGAGGTCGACGAACGACGACGGTCACTTCTTGCGGTTGTTCCGACAGCAGGTCATCGTTGAACTGCGATCGAACTTCCAAGAGGGCGAGTTCGTCGTACCCTGGTTGGCTGAGTGTTTCGCCGACGGCCACGTTGACCGACCGTTCGAATGCAACGTGCGTCGACACAGCGCCGCCCGCGGTAACGAACAAGACCCCAAGAATGATCGCGACGACGACTGATGGGCCGATCCGTTCGAGAGTGAGGTTCGGTCGGATGGCACCAGATTTCCATCCCTGCGGGCGATAGCCGAGATACCAGAGCACAGCGACACCGGAGACGTGGATCGACGCTGCGTTTACGACGAGAAGGATGAGCGACCCCAGGGCGATCGCTGGGATGTTCCACGCGATGCCGATGCCGACTGCTGCCGCCGCGGGAATGAGGGCGGCGGCGATCATCACGCCGACCAGTGCAGCAGAGATACCAGTCGCAAGGCCGGCCGCACCCGCAGCACCAGCACAGACACCGATGATGAGTGACAACAGTCCAGGGGAGATTCGTTGCGCGATTTGATTGATCGCACCAGGATGGAGCGATGGTGAGAGGAAGTGCCCGGTTTTCAGGACGAGACTGAAGATGATCGCACCGATGATCGCTATTCCAAGACCGTAAAACTGTGTCGTGAATCCATCGATGATCATCTTGCGATTACTGAGGACTGTTCCGACACTCGCCGTCAATGCAGACCCGACCAGCGGGGCGATGACCATCGATCCGACGACGAGCGCCGGAGAATCCAGAAGCAGACCGGCGGTCGCAACCACGGCACTCAGAAAGGTCAAGAGAAAATACGTGAACGCATTCGGGAGCAGTTCGAGTGCTTGCGACCGGAGTTCCTCACTTGCGATGCTGTCATCTTCTTCCTCACCGACGATGAACCGGTCTTCCATCTTGCCGATATTTGCAGAGAGAGCAGATTTCGCATCGGCAACGACGGTGTATCGATGTTCGCTGTGACCGGCAGATTGGAATTCATCGAGCACGACTTCGAGGGCCTGTTCCGGAACTGGAAACTCCACGATGACCATCTCACCCCGGTCACTGGCCTCCTTCGAAACTATATAGTCTATTTCTTGGTCTTCGAGGACCTGAAGAACGGACTCCTTGTCCTCGTCCTTTATGAGTGTTCGGACGAGTCGCATGTACCGGCCACCTTACTCAGGGAGTATCTAAAGGTTGTTGGCTATCGTAGCAATAGTTAAACTGATACCGCCACAAACATCCAGTTCCGCAAAATTTGAGCATATATTTAGACGTTTGGTGATTAATCGTAGCTGTTAATAGCCAGTAAGTCACGAACAGAGACACGAGTGAGTGATGCCACAAAGAGGAGTACGCGCGAGGAGACGAGAAACGAGGCAACGAGCTAGTTTACGCGTGGATGTCGATCTATTTCACGAAACGAGTTGTCGTCACACGGACTGTTCGAGTCCACCACTGAAACCGTCCAGTTGGGCACAACCTATACTCCAGCAGTGGTCGTACCGGTTCGCATGGACGCGATGGTCATCACAGACTTCGGCGGTATCGACGTGTTCGAACGACGCGATGTCGAGAAGCCCACTCCCGGCCCGAACGAAGTTCTGGTTCGGGTGCATGCGTCGTCGATCAATCCCGTCGACTACAAGATCCGACAAGCCGGGTCGTGGGCCGGTATCTCCCCGCCGACGGTCATCGGATACGACGTTTCGGGCGTCGTCGAAGCGGTCGGAGAATCGGTCACGGACTTCGAACCCGGCGACGAAGTGTTCTACACGCCGGAGATATTCGGCAAGCAGGGAAGCTACGCCGAGTACCACGTCGCCGACGAATCTATCGTCGCCCGAAAACCCGTGAATCTCTCGCACACCGAGGCGGCAGCCCTCCCACTTGCTGGCGGCACTGCCTGGGAAGCGATGGTCACCCGTGGCGATGCGGGCGTTGGCGAAACGGCACTGATCCACGGCACTGGGGGCGTCGGTGCCCATGCGGTTCAGATCGCTGCTGCCGCCGGAGCAGAGGTCATCGCTACTGCGAGTCCCGAGACGGTCGACCAGACCGAGGCGCTCGGTGCGACTCGGGCGATCGACTACGAATCCGAGGATTTCACCGAGGTGATCGAGTCGGAGTTCGACGAACCGGTCGACCTCGTCTTCGACACCGTCGGCGGTGAGACGTTGGTCCAGAGCACGGGCATCACGAAGCCACACGGTCGGCTGGTTACCATCCTCGAACCGGAAGGAGAGTGGGGATCTGCATACCAGAAGAACCTGACGGTACACATGCTGTTCCTCGAACGCGATCGGCGTCCACTCGACGGACTGCGCCGTCTCGCCGAGCGCGGCCAACTCGAACCAGTCATCGACTCGGTACTGCCGCTGGAAGAGGTGGCGAACGCACACGAGATGGTCGAAGAAGGGGGATTAACGGGGAAGGTGGTGTTGGACGTAGCGGGCGAGTGACTTCCGATTGGCACGATCTGAAAGATACGTGCCTTCTGGAATTCCTTGTTCATCTTCGTAACGAGAGATGTAAAATGAACAATCCAAGACCGATTGCGAGGGATTCGATGATGTGTACTGTCGTCAGATCGAGAGTCGAGAAATTGAAAAGGACTCCTTCGATGAAAACGCCGATAGCGATGACAGCGAATCCAATCGTAGCACTTCGGAGAAATGGTTCGCCTGTTCGTCGATATGCCTTGTAACTGAACCAGGTGATACCGACACCTAACAGGAACACGCCAAATCTAATAATCGAGAGAACGAGTGTCGGTATATCAGTCACTATCGTCACCACCGGAGTTCTCACGACTGCTCTCTCGGAGTTCGTCGGGCCTGTGGCCACCAGTACGCCGGTAGAGCGAATAGAGGATTACCACCATCCCGATTGCGACGATACTCGTCTGCACTGTGCCTGCCCAGAAGATAGAGAAATGCAGGACATCGAAGAGAATCCCCTCTATCACAGCACCGATGCTGATTATCGTGAAACCGATCGCCAGATATAGCATCGACCTACTGTTGAACCGTCGATACCCACGGTAGGCCGTGGCCGCGATGACGAGTCCGATGATCATCGTGATCAGTTTTGCGATGACGAGTTCGATGTGCATTTATCCACCTCGCATCTCCCGCCACATCCGGGTGAACCGGGCGACAGCGTCCTCTCGGAGGTGAATCTTGATATCAAGATCACCATTTTCGAGATCGATACCGATGTGTTCGAGATTCGCCTCGTAGACACGATGATGATGCCCCCCGATCGTATCGATCTCGGTCTGTTCGATCAGGAAGTCGAATTCTTCGAGGCGCTCAACACGGCGGTACACCGTGGGTAGCGACATATCGTATCGTTCACTCAGAGTTTTCGCAGACATGGCTTCACGACTGGTTGCGACGAGAATGGTTCGGGCGTATTCGTCCGCCAGCAGGTCGAAGAGCATCGTCTCTCCGTCGTCTTTGCCCGTAGACCCGGTCTCGCTCACGATTGAGCCTTAGATTTACATATATAAATATTGTGGGCAGTCTTTCTGGCCCAGAAAATCGGGATACTGGGCTATATCCCTCCGGATTCCATCTTTATTTGGAAGGTGATTGGAGATGTTCGATTCCAAAATCAAGCGTCGACGGTTTCTCGTCCTCGCAGGAGCGGCGACGGCCACAGGAGTCACGGGATGCACTACCGCGGATTCGAATGCGAATAATCAGCTAAGTGACGACGGGGCGACATCAACCTCCACCTCTGATGAGAAACGCTCTGAGAGTGGGGATGACCACACAGGGGACGATGACCACGATCAAGAGGGGAGCGGCCATCACAATAACGATGATCACAGTCACGACGAACCGGTTGGGGAGCCGGTCGAAACTGCGGAGGTCGGTATGGTTTCGACGAGTAGTGGTGAGCACTTCGAACCGCACGTCGTCCGGGTTACCAAGGGTGGAACAGTTCGCTGGACGAACGAGAGCGGGAACCATGCGACGGCTGCTTACTCATCGAAGAACGACAAGCCCCAGCTCATGCCCGACGGTGGGATGTCCTGGAATAGTGCTATCTTCACCGAGAAAGGAGCCACATTCGAACATAGGTTCGAGACCGAAGGCGTCTACCACTACTACTGCCCACCCCACGAGACAGTCGGGATGATCGGAAGTATCATCGTCGGGAATCCTGACCCACACGAGCAACCTGCACTCGAAGAACCACCAGCAGAAATGTCCGCCCCAGTTCGAGCGATGATCGAAGAACTCAACGGAATATGCAACGAGGCACTGGGCCACACCCACTAACGCGATCGTATTTCCATTTTTGGGAACCTCGTTCCGTAGTCGTCTGTTTTTAGCCTGCTGAAACGGAACGTAGACCGATGTGGACAGCGATTCGTATCTTCATCTTACGGTAACAGATATCCAAAACCATCCACCGTCATTAAACATACTTTATAATTCGAACTCCGCCCACAACGGGTAATGGTCGGAGATACGGTACGACAACGACCGCATCGTCAACTCACGCCGAGGCAACGCCACGTCTCGAAAGTCGAACGAGCCCGCCTGTCGAAACGAAAGCGAAAGTGCTGGGCGGTCGCCATCCTCGGTGAACCACGCGATCTGGTCGTAGAACTTCGCCGTCGGCTCGTCGATATCCGCGAAGATGGTTCGAGGAACCGTATGGAGGTCAGCCGGAACGGTCAGCCCGGTCGACGTGAACGCCTCGTAGCGAGGGTCGTCCATCCTGTCGATATTGAAGTCGCCTAACGCGATGAGGTTGTGATCCCACGAGTTGACCTGCCGTGCCCAGTCGTTGAGCCACTCGGCGATCTTTCGGAGTTCGGGTGTCCGTTCGTCTGGCGTCCCATACCGGACGTGGAGTGTCACGAGGATGAACGTCTGGTTACCTGCTCGAAAGCTCACTGCATAGGGCGTGCGAGCGAACTGGCGAGTGAATGCATCAGGGGAGATGTCGACGTCGGGTACTTCAAGTTCTTCGTCCGGGATGACGATCTCTCCGGCGAGTCCACTGAGCTGTACCGTTCGCCGGTCGAAGAGGAATGCGAGACGTTCGTACCCCTGATCCGAACCCTGTGTGATATCGGTCATCAGAAATCCCCGATCGTCGCCGAGGAATTTCAAGAGGTGACGCAGTGCCCGCAGGTTTCCGGTCACCTCCTGGATGGCGACGACGTCGAACCGTCGGAGCGTCTCGGCGATGACGCGCAAGGAATGGAGATCACGCTTCGGGCTGTCGGAATCACCGGCGTGCCACTTTGTCGTGAGGCTCCCGAAGTTTCGAATGTTCCACGTTCCGATGAGGAGATTCCGGTCGAGAACCCGTCCTGGAATGGTCGCGTCGAGGGAGTCACGGTAGTTATCGAGGTCGCGTCGAACCGCGTCGGGTGGGGTATCGGTGATGAGCGCCATGGGTGTGAGCAACCGGGTATTCGTCCGTAGATACTCCTCACGGGAACAAAACTGTTCTCGGTATCACTACCAGTAGAGGTTCATCGATCGTCAAATCACGATGAACCAGTGTTGAAGAGATATTTCTGAAACAGAGGTCAGGATGAAACGGAACGACTACGATCGATTTACAAAGGATGGCGAGATAGCCACGAGGACCACAATACATAATTATTAATGAGTATAGTTCATTTGCTGAGGACGCGTTTCTACGCTATGGCGACTTCCGAACCACAGGTCGATGAGACGGTCGAGCCATCAACCGACACCGAACAGCGACCCTGGCACCGAGATTCGGCTGGCATCAGAATCGTCGCGCTTTATATCGTACTCTCGCTGGTGGGTGCGATAGCAGTATCTCGGCCCGTCATCGAACTGTCGACGACCACCGAACTGGCGAATGCAGTCGGAATCCCACCTATATCTTCGGTTTTGGGTTCCTGGGAGCACTGACGTACGTGTTCACGTCCGTTCTCGACGATTACGACAGTGATAGAAAGAAGGTGTTCGAGGCCGGATTACGGATTCCCGCTGCGCTTCTCTTGTCTGCTGGCGTCTACCTCCTGGCATCGCTCATGGTTCCGGACGTGGCAGCGTCAGCCGACGGCACCCAACAGACCCAACTTGGGAGACAAACACTTGCGGCGGGACTCGCCTTCCTCGTGGGCCTCTACGTGAAATTGACGCTCCGTGCGCTCGGTGCCGTCGCCGATAGTCTCTACAACGGCCTCGGACGAAGTGAAAATTAAGAGCGTTCGACCGCACTGATCAAGCGACGGACGGAGCTCCGATGGGTTCCGACCGGAGAAATCACGATAGAAAACCGTTCACGCGGTCGCGAGGTCTTCGGACTGCAGGGCCTCACCCCCGAGGTATCGTTCCAGGAGAGCGAAACCGGAGTCGAGGGTGATGGCGAGCAATGCGCCGGGAATCGCCCCAGCGATCGCCATCTCCATGTTGTACAGCTTGATACCCTGGAGCACCCAGAGACCGAGGCCGCCGCCGCCGACGAAGAAGGCGAGGTAGGCGGTACCCACACCGATGACCGAACTCGTCCTGATCCCCGCGAAGATGACCGGGATGGCTTTCGGGAGTTGGATCTTCCGCAAGATCTCCATATCCGTCATTCCCATACCTCTCGCTGCCTCGACGACGCCCTCGTCGACGCCTTCGATACCCGCGATGGTGTTGGTGAGGATGGGCAAGAGGGCGTAGACGAACAGCCCGGCGACGGCCGTCACGAAGCCGATACCCGTGATCGGAAGCATGAGGAAGATGATGGCGAGTGTCGGGATGGTCTGCGCTGTGTTTCCGAAGCCTTTGATCGTGGACTTCGCTCGAGGGAGCCGTGTTGCAGCGATTCCCAGGGGGACAGCGACGGCTATCGCCAGCATCTCGGAGACCAATACGAGCTTGATATGCGTCCACAGGAGTTGGAGGAACTTCGACCAGTTACTGGTGAGGAAATCGTACGCTCCGGGTATCTCGCCGATGATTCCCAGTGGAACGACGGCCATCTCAGATCGACCCCCGTGTCGGGTCACTCGTTCCACGGAGATCCGATTCCTCGACGACGCCGACGACCTTCCCATCCCTGGCGACCGGAATCCGGTCGTCGTCGGTTTCGAGGAGCCGCGAGAGCGCGACCTGTGCGGTGTCGCTTGGCGTGATGGGTTCGACGTCGGGGATGTGGTGGCCGTTCGCCTCGCACATCACGTTCCTGACCGGCGTGACCTGCAACTTCTTCAGTTCACGATCCTGCCCGATGAAGTCGCGGACGAAGTCGTTCTTCGGATTCTCGAGGATTCGCTGCGGGGTGTCGTACTGGACGAGTTCGCCGACGTCGAAGATGGCGATACGGTCGCCCATCTTCAGTGCTTCCTCGACGCTGTGGGTGACGAACAGGATGGTCACGTCGAGTTCCGCCTGGATGTCGAGGAACTCGTCTTGCAACTCCTCGCGGGTGATGGGGTCGAGTGCACCGAATGGTTCGTCCATCAGCATCACGTCCGGGTCGGCCGCGAGCGCACGGGCGACACCGACACGCTGACGTTGGCCGCCGGACAGCTCTGTCGGATGCTGGTCACCGTACTCTTTGGCCGGGAGATCCATCAGATCGAGGAGTTCGTGGACACGTTCCTGGATGCGGGCGTCGTCCCAGCCCTTGAGTTTCGGTACCGTCCCGACGTTCTCCGCGACGGTCATATGGTCGAACAGCCCGATCTCCTGGATGACGTAGCCGATGTCACGACGCAGTTCGATCTCGTCTTTTTCCGCGATGTCGGTACCGTCGAAGTAGACGGTTCCGTCGGTCGGGTCGATGAGTCGATTGACGAGCTTCATCGTCGTCGTCTTTCCACAGCCCGAAGGACCGACCAGCACCGTCGTCGTTCCTTCCTCGACCTCGAAACTAATATCCTCGATAGCGATGGTACCGTCGTTGTACTGTTTCGTTACGTTCTCGAATTCTATCATGGTTGTGCGCTCGTGGTGGTGGTCGTCTCGGTGTCGTCGTCGCCAGCCGTGAGCCGTGACGGAGCGATACCAGCAAGGCCGCGGACGGCCCGCGTCCCGAGGTTCGGTTGGATCTCCTCACCGTTTCGCAGCCGGAACACCTGCTCTATCACGCCGAATACGTAGTCGATGGTGAGTGTGAGCAGGGCGAGTGCGATGGTCGCGCCGACGATCTCGACCGTGTTCGAACTCCGGTAGCCTTCGAAGATGGGGACTCCGAGGCCACCAGCCCCGACGATCTCGCCGATGGCGGCGATGCCCACCAGTAAGACGACGGCGTTTCTGACGCCGGACATGACCACCGGTAACGCCATCGGTATCTGGATCTTCCGCAGCCGCTGGAACTTCGTCATTCCGAGCCCCTGTCCGGCTTCGACGGCCGCTTTGTCGACACCGGTCAACCCGACGTAGGTATTCCGGATGACGGGCAGTTGGGTGTAGAGGATGAGCGCCATCACGACCGGTGGTGACCCGGTTCCCAGTGATGGAAGGAGCAACGCGAAGAGAGCCACCGAGGGGATCGTCATCATGATGCCCGCGAGCCACAGAACCACCGTTGCGAGCTTGTCGTTGTAGGTGATGAGAGTTCCAACGACGACGCCGAGCGGAACCGCAATGACGAGTGCCCGCAGGACGAGGATGGCGTGCTCACGCGTGTATCCGAGCAGTTGCGACTGGTTTTCCGCGAAGTACTGGAGCACGTCGGTGAAAAACCCCAGTACTACGGTGGCGGGCACCCCCGCGGATACGACAGCGTTGGCGGCCATGATTTCAGACGATTCCTTCGGATTTCAGGTAGCTCTTGGCGACTGCCCGTGCGTCCTTCCCCTTGATGGAGACTTTCTCGTTCAGCGACCGGATGGTTTCAGTCGAGAGCGAGTTCGCGACCTTGTTCAGCGGCTTCTTGATACCGGAGTTCTCGTCGAGAACCTCCTGGCGGGTCATCGGTGCCGGGTTGTACACCGGGAAGAACCCTTTGTCGTCCTTGAGGGCGGTGAGGTCGAATTTCAGTATCTTCGGGTTCGTGTTGAATCCGCTGCCGAGGATGGCCTGCCCATTCCCGACCACTTTGTAGGTGAGCGACGAGCCGACGTTCTTGACGTTGAGCTTCTTCGCGGCGCTCTCGAAGTTGTAGTGTTTGGTCACGCCGGGCCAGCCGTCCTCACGCTGCTGGAACTCGGCGTTCATCACGACGGTGTTGTTGGTGTTGCCGTTTTTCACCCACTTCGCGAAATCGGAGATGGAGGAGATGCCCTGCTTTTTGGCCCACTGTTTCTTTGTGAGGAGGACGTACGTGTTGTTGAAGGGGGAGCGTTCGAGGAGGGTGATGCCGTACTTCTTCTCGAACTCCTTTTCGACCTTGTTGTAGATCTTCTCCGAATCCGTGATCACTTTATCGTGTTTCGGCGGGAGCGTCGCCCAACTCGTTCCGGTGTACTCCCAGTAGAGGTCCGATTCACCGCTTTTGAGCGCCTCAAAGTTCGTGACACTTCCGCCGAGGCCGACCTTGTCTTTCACGTCGACGTCCGTGTTGGCCTTCAGTGACTCGACTGCGAGGTACCCGAGTATCTTCTGTTCGGTGAACGATTTCGAGGAGACGGCGACGGTACCGCTGCCGCCACCGCCGCCACCGAGAATCGCGGAACAGCCAGCAGTCGAGGTCAATCCAGCAACACCAGCCACGGTGCCAGCTTTCCGGAGCGTTTCTCGCCGTGTGGTCTCTCTTCTCATGGCTACCTTTACCTTGTAAGAATATCCCGATTAATCATTGGCGCAAACTATTCCTGGTCTTTAAATGCGGGCATCAAACAACCACGGCCAAATCGGTCGTCACGTTATCCCCGCCGGAACGATAGTTACTGGAACGCTCGCGTCGAGAACGACTCGCTGGACGGTGCTCCCGAAGACTGCCTTTCCAGCCGGACTCCGCTTGCGACCGTAGAGGTATACGCGGTCGGCATCGACCGATTCGGCTGCATCAAGGATGGCGTCAGCAGTTCGGTCATCCTCACGGACACCCCGAGGCCGTGCGTCGAAACCTTCGTCGTCCAGGAGGTCGACGGCTGCGCCGACACCGTTCTTCCGAGATGCGAGCTCGTCGACCGAGAGTACATCGTCGTCATCCAGGTTGGAACGCGTCGACGCGACCTCGTCATCGTCGAAAACGTGCAAGACGACGGCATCCGTATCCTTGTCCTCCACGTTCGTGACGACCTCCGCCACGTCTCTTGCCCACGGTGCGTGATTCTTCACCGGCAACAGGACGGTACTGCCCATAACGGAACGACACCCGACGATGGTATCATTTGATTGTCCAACATGTATCGGCTATAAGTCGGTGATGATGGAGAAGCTCACCTGTCGTCCGCAGCGAGATTGACGTAAGTGACCAGAAACTCCATGAACGTACGTTCGACCTTGCGAAGATGGTTCGATGCCGTCGTCTTCGTGATATCCATCTCCTCGGCGAGCTCCTCCAGCGTCGTCTGTCGCGGAATCTCGAAGTAGCCCTCTTCGAGCGCGAGGGTGATCAGTTCGCGCTGGCGTGGCGGGATGGAACCGAGGAGTTCCTGCCACTCCGCCGCGCTCGGCGTCACCTTGCGGCTGAAATCGTTCGAGATGCGTTCGACGGCGACGGGGCCGAACTCGGAAAGCACCTCCGTTGCCTTCGAAAGTTCCTCACGGTCGTTCAACAGCAGGTCGAAACATTCGCGGCCATCTTCCAACTTGGTCGGGCCGATGGGGAGAAACCCCTCGTAGAGCAAGGTCTGGAGCGGAGTGAACTCGGTGAGTGACCCACGGACGAACAGCGTCGCCGACTCGCGGTCGGCGTAATCGAGTTCGTAACGTTCGAGGACGTCGACGTCGTCCGTGGCCTGATGCTCTTCGATGACCGTCAGCGATGCGTCCAGGTCGTCCGTCTCCAGCGCCACGATACCGATGTAGCGTCGGTTCCGGAACGTCGACGCGAGGAACTCCGCGAAGACACCATATCGCTCGAGTTCGGCGGTCCAGTCCTCTTCGTACTGGACACAGACCTTTGCGGTGAGCATTGAAGGTACGCTATCGGGCTGAATATTAAACCCACCCGTGACCGGTCGTTTCGTCCGTTCCCCTCCAGGGGTCGAGGAGCGTCGAGACTGGGGTGTCCGGGGCACCGAGTACGGCCTCGACGTGTTCGACAGTCTCCGGTGGAACCGTCGGTTCGAACAGATCAGCCGCTTTCGAGCGACGCTTCGGCGGCGAGAGTGGCCGTTCACGTGCACCCCGTGGGCGCGTCACGTCCGACGTGAGGGTTCGTCCGTCGTTCGTGACGAGTTCGACCTGGGCGAGACACTCCGCCGGGAAACGGTCTTCGAGATCGGGATCGACGACCAGCTCCACGCGGTCTGCGAGTGCACGAACCGTCGGGTCTTCGCGCCAGGTTGCGTCGAGTTCGTCGGGGGTGAACTCGCCACTGACCAGTGCAGTCGCGACGGGATACGGATAGGAGTACTCGGCCTCCTCAGCCGTGTCTGGATGCCGGATGTGGAGGTGCGTCGCCGCCTCGAACGTCTGAACGCGAATCGACTCGACGGATTCCGGCGCGACATCGCGAACGTCACGAAGATCGAGCATGGCATCGACACCCGGCTGTGCCCATCGACAGCACGGATACGGTTTGAGGTAGCCCGTGGTCATGTAGAACCGGTCGCCAAGGTCGTCCGTTACCGTAACAGTCGTCTCGTCGAAGACGGTTCCGGCGGCGGTGAACCCTGCTTCCGCGAGGTCGACCGCCGCGAGACCGGAATATGCACCCCAGCCGATGCCATCCTTCGTCATCCCCGGACGCTCTACACCCCGCATGATGGGGGTTCGCGGTGCGTGGTACTCGGCGGTTCCGAGGGCCTCAGCCGTCGTCTCTCGGTCGTGACCACGGAGTCGCGCGACCGCGGCCGCCGCCCCGATCGCACCCCACGAACCAGTACCGGTGTAGACGCCGTCGGTCGTGTGGATAGCGAGTCCTGCGCGAACCGCGAGTTCGTAGCCAACACCGACCGCGGTGAGGAACTCACCGACCGTCGCGCCGGTAGTCTCTGCGGCGGCAAGGGCAGGTGGAACGACGACAGCGGCGGGATGCCCTTTCACCGCACGATGTCCGTCGTCCACGTCCAGCGCGTTCGCTGCTGTTGCGTTGACGAGCGTTGCGCCCTGTTCGGACAGGGTGCCGCCATCTCCGCCGAGCAGGGTCGCTTCATCGCCATCGTGGTGGTGGGTCGCGTACCGTCGGACGACGTCTGCGGTCGGGAGGCGGAATCCGGCGGTCGTGGCGGCGAGCGTGTCGAGAACGCGACTCCGCAGGTGGTCACGTGCCTCACGGCTGAAATCATCTAACGTTGCTTCGTGGACGAACGAGACGGCAGTGTCGGTAGTCATTGAAAACGAATGGACGGCTGGTGGGACAGGATACTGGGAACGGGTGGATGACGAGCGTGGGTGGTCGTCGTGTTCAGTCGTCTGCGGGCGCGGCCTCGACCTCCTCCCAGTTTTGTTTCGCCACGTCGAGGTCGTAGAGGTCGATGGCGTTCTGGCCGAGTATCTTGGCCTTCTGCTCTTCGTCGGCTCCGATGCAGTTGATCTTCTCCAGCGCGACCGGGATGTTCGAGGAGTGTTCGGCAGCCATGATGAGTTTCTCCGCACCGACCCGCTCCATCGCACGACGGATGTACATGTTCATGGCGAGGGTGGTGTCGAGGTAGATGTTGTCCCAGCGGTCGGCCATCTGGATGGCCTCCTGCGTGAGTGTGTACGCACCGCCCATGTGTGCGAAGATGATGGGCAGGTCGGGATAGTCGTCCGCGACGTCCATGTACATGCCCGGAACCGAGAACGGCATCCCGTGGGGGCCGGTGTGAACCATCACGGGAACGTCGTTCTCGACACAGGCATCGTAGACGTCGTAGGCGATGTCGGAGGTTGGGTCGACACCCCACGCGAGCGTGTGGAGTTTGACGAACTTGAAGTCGAGTTCCTGCACGCAGCGGGTGATCTCCTCGTGGACGAAGTCGGTGCCGAGGTGCGGGTTGACCGCCGCGGTTCCGAAGATGCGTCCGGGGTACTCTTGGCTCGCCTCGTAGATCTGATCGTGAACCTCCGAGACGGATTTATCCGTCTCACCGCCGAGTGGCTGGAGGATGGTCGCATCGACCTTGTTCTCGTCCATCGCGTGGATGATCTGTTCGACGCTCTCGGACCACTCGAACGTGCGGTCTTGCTCTGCGTTCTCGTTGCCAAGGTGGTGGTGGCCGTTGACGACGGGGTAGTCTGCCATAGCGAATGATTGTTGTTGGCATACTATGCATGAGAGTTGACCACAACGTGTAAACGATTGATATGGGGGCAGGAATATCGAATCGAGGCAGAGGTATCGACGTCAGTCGAGACGGAGGAGGTCAGCAGGCGTCCGGGTGAGACAGCGTCGTACCGTCTCGCGCGGAACACCCGCTTCGATGACGAGCGCAGCGAACTCCCGCAAGCCCGGAACGGGTGGATTCTCAGCCTGACCGTAATCCGTCGCGAGTACCGCGTGTTCGGGACCGACGCGCTCGACTGCCTCCGCAACGCGGTCGATACCGTGGCCGTCGGTGCTCTGGACCGAATACGCGCAGTACTCCATGACCGCACCCAGTTCCGCGAGTCGTTCCTGCTGGTCGAGAGGGATGTCCACGACTCGGAAACACGGGTGGTTGACCAGGCAGTCAACACCCGCGTCGTCGCAGGCCGCTGCGACGGTCTCCACTTCGACAGGAGTGGCGTGGCCGGTTCCGACCACTGCATCGTACTCCCCGGCGAGGTCGATGATGGTTCGGGTCGCAGGCGTCACCTCGCCATCCACGGCGACCGGTATCTCTTCGTCTGCATCGGGGACACGCTGGCCGACGAACCGTTCGACGCCCGCCTCTCGTGCCTGCGACGCGTGGTTCGCGCTCCACGCCGTGGGGAGCCAGACGATCTTGGCACCGAGTTCGAGCGCGGTCGCCACGGCATCCCGGTTCAGTCCACCGACGGTACCGTTGCAAGCGATGCCGCCATAGAGCAGTTCGTCACCGACCGCCTCGTTCACGAGATCGACGCGGCCCGCCGTCGGGACGACGTGGCTCTTGATGACGACGCCGCGCATCCCGGCTTCGCGGGCGTCACGCGCCAATTCGACGTCGCTTTCGAAGCGATCGACGAGGTCGGGCGCAGTGTGGACGTGCAGGTCGATGGCATCCCTGAGCAGATCGCTGTCGGTCATGTGACCACCTCTGGTGCAGGACACCAACGTGAGCCAGTTCGCTCGCGGTGCTCGCTCACCGAACCACCTCCGATAGCAGTTCCATGGGATGGTGAGTCTCCACGTCGCAGTCTGCGAGTTGCTGACTACACGAAGCACCTCCTGCAGCGACGAGGTCGGCGTCGACTGCGTCGAGTCGCTCCGCGAGGTCGGTTCCCAGTTCCATCGAGAGTTCGTAATGGTCTGTCTCGTAGCCGAATGCACCCGCCATCCCACAACAGGTCGCGTCGACCGGCGTCACGTCGTAACCTGCCTGTCTGAGCAGACCGACAGGCGCGTGGTCGCGCCCGCGGGCCGTGGCGTGACAGTGGCCGTGGTACGCCACCGTCTCGTCGGCTTCTTCGGGAATCGTGAGGTCACCGGTCACGACCTGGTCGAAGAGGAACCCGGCCACGGTGTCGGTAGCAGTGGGAATCGGGCCGGGGTCGGCCACGAGGTCGTCGTACTCCTCCAGCGCGCTGGCACAGGAAGGTTCGAGGCTCAACACTGGCACGTCTTCTGCTCTGTCCCGCAGTGTCTCGACGTTTTCGGCGGCGTCAGCACGGGCCTTCTCGACCATCCCTTGCGAAAGCGCCGGGCGGCCACAGCAGTTCACATCAGGTATCTCGACGGCGTAGCCGAGTCCTTCGAGGACGCGTATCGTCGCCCTACCGACAGCCGGGTGGTTGTAGGTCGTATAGCAGTCGGGATAGAGGACGACGGTACCGCGGTCGCCCGCCGTCGTCGCGGGGTCGCGGGCGGCGAACCAGTCGAGCAATGACTCGTTGGTGAACTCGGGAAGGCCGCGTCGCCGGTCGATGCCGAACATCTTCTCCGCGACGATTCGACCCGGTTCGAACTCGGCGAGTCGGTTCGCAACCGGCGCGAGGGCGCTTCCGACTCGGTTCAACGTCCGAACGTTGCCGAACAGACGGGCACGGAGAGGAGTGCCCTCTCGTTCGTGCTTCTGGTGTTTAGCCTCCGTCTTCAGCTTCGCCATGTCGACGCCGGTCGGACACTCCGTCTCGCAGGCCTTACAGGAGAGACAGAGGTCGAGCACCTCCTCCTGGAACCAGTCGCTCGTCAGCGCATCCTCGCCGAGTTCGCCGTCGATCGCGTCCCGGAGGGCGTTGGCTCGTCCCCGAGTGCTCGTGACCTCCTCACCGGTCGCCCGATACGATGGACACATCACACCGCCGTCTTTCGTCCGGCATTTCGAACAGCCGTTGCACTGTTCGACGAGGGATCCGAACCCCTGTTCGTCGTCGAAGTCGAGTGCCGTCTCGATCGCACGAGGGTCGTAGCCGTCGTACCGCAGTGCCTCGTCTACACGGGCGAGTTCGCCTGTGGAGTCGGGGACGACCTTCGTCGGGTTGCAGACATCGGCGGGGTCGACCGTTCGCTTGACCGTCTCGAACGCTTCGTACAACGTCTCGCCGTACATCTCGGGGAGGTATTCGGATCGCAGGCGACCGTCACCATGCTCGCCGGAGACGGCACCGCCGACATCGAGCACCACGTCGTGCACCTCTTCGGAGACCGATCGAAGATGCTCTCGATCCGTCTCGGTCTTGAGGTTCAGAAACGGTTTGATGTGGAGCACGCCCTGCCCGGCGTGCCCGAACACGCTGGCGTCGAGTCCGTGGTCGGCGAGGATGTCGGCAACACGGTCGAGGTACGCAGGGAGTTCGCTGGGCGGAATCGCCGCGTCTTCGACGAACGAGGGGGCTTGCTCGTCCCCAGGATGGCGGTTGAGCAGCGGGTTCGACGCCTTGCGAACCCGCCAGAGTCGCTCCTGTTTCTCGTCCGTGACAGCACGCTCGACGGCGACGGTGTTCACGGTTCGGGAAGCAGCGACCACCTCGTCGAGGCGGTGGTCCTGCTCGTTCGCGTCGCACTCGACCTCGACGAGTAACGCTGCTCCGGCCTCGTCGGGGACGAGGTCGATTCCCCACGCTTCGCGGGCGTGTCCTAACACCGCGTCGTCCACGAGTTCGACTGCGCTCGGGTCGGCAGTCAGTGCCTCGGTTACTGCGTCTGCCGCGCTTCGTACATCGTCGTAGAACACCAGCGCGGCTGCTCGCGTCTCCGGGCGCTCGGTGAGTTCGAGCGTCACTTCGGTGACGATACCGAGAGTGCCTTCACTCCCGACGATGAGGTTCGAGAGATCGACCCACGAGCCATCGCTGGCGACGCTCGATTCGAGATCGTAGCCACTGGAGTTTCGGTCGACGTCGGGATACTGACGGGCGATCTCGTCGGCGTGTTCGTCTGCGAGGTCGAAGACAGTTCGGTAGAGTTCTCCGACTCGGTCGTCGCGGGCGAGTTCTCTGTCGAGTCGATCACCATCTCGTCGTTCGAACGTCGCAGTGGTGCCGTCCGGCAATACACACTCGACTCGGCTGACGTTGTCTCGGGTCGTCCCGTGTCGAACCGAGTGGGGGCCAGCCGCGTCGTTGGCGACCATACCACCGATGGTACACGTGCTCGACGTACTCGGGTCAGGTGGGAAGTACAGGCCATGCTCGGCCAGTTCGTCGTTCAATTCGTCCAAGACGACGCCTGGTTGGACGGTGACGGTCTTCGCCTCCGGGTCGACCGACACCACCTCGTCGAAGTGGCGCGAGCAATCGAGAACGACTCCTTCACCGACCGCGTTCCCGGTGAGACTCGAACCGGCACCCCGAGCGACCACGCTCGTCTCGGTATCACTGGCGAACCGGAGCGTCCGCCGGACGTCGGCGAGGGAGCCTGGCCAGACGACTCCGGCGGGTTCGACCCGGTAGATGCTCGCGTCCGTCGCGTACAGCGTCCGGGTCGTCTCGCCGAAATCAGCCTCCCCGTCGAGGCTCGGGAGATCGGTCGGAACCGCTCCCTTTCCCGCGTCTCTGTCTGTGCTCATGGTCGTTCGTGTGCCCGCGAGGGGGATGACCCTTCACTCGAACATGGCTGGGGGTTTATGGAAGCGACATCAAAAAGCGCCGGACATGTATTCGAACAACCTGAAGTGGCTGGCCTGAGACGTGGTACCTATGAGCGAGAACCAGCACGTCGCCGCTTGCCAGTTCGAACCGACAATCGGTGACGTGACCGGTAACCTCGAAACCATCGAGCGAACGCTCGCGAGCCTTCCATCGAGTGTTACCGTCGCCGTCCTTCCCGAACTCTGCGTGACGGGGTACGACCTCGACGTCGCCAGAGAACGAGCGACCACGGTTCCGGGCGACCTGACGGATCGAATCGTCCCCATCGCCGCCGAACACGACGTGACCGTCGTCGCTGGTGTTCCCGAACGAGACGGCGAGGAACTGTACAACAGCCTCGTCATCGTGGACGGCGACGGCGTTCGTGATACCTACCGGAAACAGTACCCGTGGGGTGACGAGGCAGACGTATTCGAAACTGGTGACGGGCCGACGACGATCGAGACGCCGGTCGGTACCGTCGGCTTCGCGCTCTGTTACGACCTCAACTTTCCAGAAGTCGGACTCGACTACGCCCGCGAGGGCTGTGACGTGCTCGCGGTGTCGGCGGCCTGGCGGACGAGTTTCGTCGCAGACTGGCGACTCCTGCTCCGAGCACGGGCGCTCGATGGACCGTACTACGTCGTCGGGTCGAATCACGCTGGCGACCAGCGCGGGCGCGATCACGCGGGGCGAAGTCTCGTCGCCGATCCGTCTGGGACGGTGCTATCGGAAGTTACGGATGGCACCGGCCACGCCGTCGTCCCTGTCGAACCGGACCGGATCGAGGTAGGTCGAGAACGCAATCCGGTCCGAGAGAGCCGGGATTGGTCTTAGATCGCGTCGAAATCCGTCACCTTCACAGCCCTGCGTAGGGGCCGCCCTTCGCTTCGGTGAGTCGTTCGACCTGTTCGTCGGAGAGGTCGATCTCGGCAGCGGCGAGGTTCTCCGTCAGTTGGTCGACGGTGCGGGCACCGACGATGGGCGCGGTGACGCCGTCGCGGTGCATGAGCCACGCGAGAGCGGTCTGGGCGGGCGTCGCCTCGACCTCGTTCGCCACTGCTTCGAGTTCGGCGTGGACATCGAAGTTCTCCTCGGTGAGGTACGCATCCTCGAAGCGGCTGGACTCCGCAGCGCGGGACTCCCCGGTCAACCCTTCCTCGCGGCTGTACTTGCCGGTCAGGAACCCCTGCCCGAGTGGACTCCACGGACAGACGGCGAGGTCGTAGTGGCGACTCATCTCCAGGTAGTCCCCTTCGATCTCCCGGTCGACGAGGTTGTAGCGTGGCTGGAGGACGGTGAACGGCTCCCAGCCCTCGTTGCGAGCGATCTCGTTCGCCTTCGCCACTTTCCAGGCGTTGGGACGCATCGTCGAGGCACCGAGATAGTTGACCTTCCCCGCTTCGACGAGGGAGTTCAGCGTCTTCATCATCTCGCGTGCGGAGGTCTGGTCGTCCCAGCGGTGGATGTACAGCACGTCGACGTAGTCGGTGTCGAGGCGGTCGAGGAGCTCGTCGGTACGGTGGCGGAGGTTCTTGCGGTTGGTTCCCCTGCTGTTCGGGTCACCTTCTCGAATCTGCCAGTAGATCTTCGAGGCGATGGTGTACCGCTCTCGGTCGCGGTCTTCGAGCCAGTTGCCGATCCATCGTTCGCTATCGCCGCCACCGTACACGTCGGCTGTGTCGATGTAACGCCCGCCCGCTGCTTCGTAGGCGTCGAGCAGTTCGTAGGCGCGTTCCTCGCCGATCTCGACGTTCCCTTCTTCGGTCTCCTTTCCGAACCGCCACGTTCCGAACTGCAGTTCGCTCGTCTGTAAGCCAGTGGTGCCGAGTTTGACGAAATCGAGGTCGAGTGATTCTAGGTCAGTCATGGACGATTACAAAGAGGGCTAACAGCCTGAAAAGGATTCACCAAGCGGCAGACGAGCAACGACCACACGATTTTCGAATGAGGGGATTTATATACTTCGGGGCGAAAGAAAGACACGAATATGACGGTAGGTGTTCGCTTTACAGGCTCCCCAGAGAACGAATAATCAGAACCCTACCGTCGTTGCTGTCGTCCGAATCCCGGCAGTGATAAAAGTGATTCATTCATGTCAAATAACGATGAGAAACAGATAGTGGTAACGCTTCCAGACGGCTCCAAGTTGACGGTCGACGAAGGCTCGACGGTTGAGGACGTCGCTTACGAGATCGGCCCCGGACTCGGGCGTGACACCGTCGCCGGCGTGGTGGATGGTGACCTCGTCGCTAAGGAGAAACCACTCACGGATGACGTCAAACTCGTCATCGTCACCGACCAGAGCGACGAGTATCTGGACGTGTTGCGACACTCTGCGGCACACGTATTCGCCCAGGCACTGCTCCGACTGTACCCCGAGGCGAAGCTGACCATCGGCCCCTGGACCGACGACCGGTTCTATTACGACATCTACGGCGTCGAACTCGACAGCGACGACTTAGAGGCGATCGAAGAAGAGGCACACCGGATCATCGAAGAAGACCTCGATATCGAACGTGCAGAGTACGACCGACAGGAAGCGTTCGATATCTACGAGGACAACCCCTTCAAACAGGACATCCTCGAAACGGAAGCGGCAGGCGATGGGGGAGTCTCCTTCTACGAACAAGGCGAGTTCAAGGATCTTTGTCGCGGCCCGCACGTCGATTCGACGGGCGAGATCGGGGGCTTCAAACTCCTCGAAACGTCGGCTGCCTACTGGCGTGGCGACGAAGAGAACGAGTCGCTCACCCGCGTCTACGGAACGGCATTTCCGTCCGAATCCGAACTGGAGGAGTATCTGGAGCGCCGCGAGGAGGCCAAAGAGCGCGACCACCGGAAGATCGGGCGCGAGATGGATCTGTTCTCGATTCCGGAACACTCGCCGGGCTGTCCGCACTACCACCCGAACGGGATGAAGATTCGCCGGGAACTGGAAGACTACATCCGGACGAAGAACGACGAACTCGGTTACGACGAGGTCTGGACGCCCGAGCTGAACAAGGCCGACCTGTGGAAGCCGACGGGCCACTACGACAACTTCACCGCCTCGGGGGAGATGTTCAACTGGGAGCAGGACGACACGGAGTACGGCCTGAAGCCGATGAACTGTGCCAACCACGCGTCCATCTACGCCAACGAACAACATTCCTACCGCGACCTGCCGATCCGGTTCTCCGAGTTCGGCACGGTCTACCGGAACGAGCAATCGGGCGAACTCTCCGGGCTCCTGCGAGTGCGCGGGATGACCCAGGACGACGGCCACGCGTTCGTTCGCCCCGACCAGATCCAGGGCGAGATCGTCAACGCCCTCCGGGTCATCAACGACATCTACGCCAACGTCGACCTCGACGTGCAGTACAAACTGGAGACGAAAGGTGACAACGCCGTCGGCAGCGACGATATCTGGGAGAACGCAACGAACGCGCTGACCGACGCGCTCGAATCCGAAGGGTTGGAGTACGACATCGAAGAGGGCGAGGCAGCCTTCTACGGCCCGAAGATCGGCATCAACGCCGTAGACGCCATCGGACGCGAGTGGACCATCGGGACGGTACAGGTCGACTTCAACATCCCCGAGCGCCTCGGCCTGACGTACACGGGCGAGGACAACGAAGAACACCGCCCGGTGATGATCCACCGCGCTCTACTCGGCACCTTCGAGCGATTCATGGGTGTCATCATCGAGCACTTCAACGGGAAGTTCCCGTTCTGGCTCGCACCCGAACAGGTGCGTATCCTCCCCGTCAGCGACGACAACCTCGACTACGCACGGGAGATCGCCGACGAGCTCGGCGACTTCCGCGTCGAAGTCGAAGACCGTTCGTGGACGGTCGGGCGGAAGATCCAGCAGGCTCACGACGACAACGTCCCTTACATGATAATCGTCGGTGACAACGAAGAAGCGGCGAACACCATCTCGGTTCGTGACCGCCAGGAACGCGAACAGAAGGGCGTCGCGCTCGCCGAGTTCCGCGACCACATCAGCGAGGAGTACGAGCAAAAGCGCGGCGAATCCGACTTCCTCGCATAAGTCCCGGTACTCTCGGTTCTTCCACCGACAAGCCTCCAACCTAATTTTCACGAACAGCAGACGAAGTCGCTTCGAGTTCCGCTGGGTCGAGCGGTGCGTAGCGAACGACGCTGTCGAAATATTCCATCGGCAAGGCGTCACCATCCGCGATTCCCCGTGCGCGTGGGGTTTCGAGCGTGTGGCGGACGAACCACTCGGCGACGATAGCTTTACGGCCATCGCCGTCGGAATCGATCGCGTGTTGGGCGTTCGAGAGCAGGAGACTGGCGGTTACGACGTCGAAGACGTAATCGACGAGCTGTTTGGCTTCGTGCTGTGCGTACTCGTCGTCTTCGGTCGCCAGCGTCAGCATGGCCTCCTGAAGCGCCTCGAACTCCTCGGTGACGGTTTCGGCGAGTGGTTCGAGATACGGGTGCTCGACCGCGTCGAGATTGTCGTCGATGAGTGGGATGAGCGCCTCGTGAGTCGCCTCCTTTTCGAGCGTTCGCAGGAAATCGAGCGAGAGGATGTTCGACGTTCCCTCCCAGATGGGAAGCACCTGTGCGTCGCGGTAGAGGCGGTTGGTGACGAAGTCGTTCACGTAGCCGTTGCCACCCTGAATCTCCATCGCGTAGGAAGCCGTATCGACTGACATCCGAGCAGTGCGATGCTTGGCAACCGGCGTGAGCGCACGCATCAGGCGGAACGCCTCGCGGTCGTCGTGGTCGCGCTCGTAGCGGTCGAGCCAGCGCCCGGCTTCCATAGCGAACGCCAGTGCGGCTTCGTAATCGACCGCCATGTTCACGAGGTCGCGTTGCATCAGCGGATACTCCTGGATGGGGTTGCCGAACGCCTCTCGATTCGCGGCTTTGACCTTGCTGTCGACGAGTGCGCGACCCATGATGCCGACTGCACCAACGGCGTTCGTGATGCGCTCCCAGTTCAACATCGTCGTCATGTATTTGAATCCTCGCTCGGGTTCGCCGACGAGATACCCTCTCGCACCCTGGAACTCGACCTCTCCCGTGGGGACGCTGATGGTGCCGAGTTTGTCTTTGAGACGTCGGTACAGTTGGTCGTTCAACTCGCCCTCCGGCGTCTCGTGCGGGACGAGAAACAGCGAGAGGCCCTTCGTCCCGTCCGGCGCGTCGGCGCGTCGGGCGAGTGCGAGGGTTCCCTGTGCGTCGATGTTGCTACAGAACCATTTCTCGCCGGTGAGTTCGTAGACTCGCGGTTCGGTCTGGCCGTCTGCTCGGTCGTCGTCTACTCGATGGCCGTCTTCGGTCGATTTCACGGGAGTAGCGACGGTCTCGGTCGCTCCGACGTCACTGCCACCCTGCTCTTCGGTGAGGAACATCGCACCTTCGATGAGGTCGTCGTGATTCCGGCTGGTCAGCCCCTCGAAATACTCGTCGAGAGAGCCGTCCTCGTCGTGGTTTCGGAGGACGAGTGCAGCACCTGCCGTCATCGAGACCGGGCAAACGAATCCCGCGTCCACGTAGGAGAGTAACAACTGCATCGTGAGCGTGTGGATGAGACCGACCGGTTCGTATCGCTCCGGCGGTGCGCGGAACGCGTCTGCGACGATTCCGCGTTCGTAGGTGAGTCGCTCGTTTTCGAGGTGAGCCGGATGGTATCGAACGTGGTTCCGGACGTTCCCGTGCTTGTCGTACGGTTCGAGTTCCGGGCCGTGGTCGTCGACGACATCCGAATTGTCTGCGATTGCGGAACCGACGATGGCACCGAACTCGTCGAGCCGTGATTCGGCCCACTCGAACTCGTCGTCGGGATACACCCGTCGCGCCTCCGCCTGCAGCGCCGGATCGAAACGCCAGTAGTTCATGCCCCGTCCCTCGTCGAAACTGCCGAAATCGAACGGAGGTGATGTCATACGATACCAACCTCCATCCCTGCGGGTAAAGTGATTCTGGAACTGTGAGAGCGTTCGAAAGAGTTTCACTCCGGCGCGACCGGTTGTTCTGCGTCCACGGCTCCCGTCTCCTCCCTGGCTCGAACCGGTAATGCGAGCACCCAGAAGACGCCTGCGACACCAGCGACGATCACGCCCGCAGCCGCAAGAAACGGGACGACGCCGGTATCTGCCGCCAATCAACCTCCAACGAGGTTCGCGCCACCTGCGACCAACGACAGGGCCATCGACGCACCCGAAAGCACGGTCGCACGTCTGACACGTCGGAACGGCGGGCGATGTTTCGACCGACACGATTGAGCAGTATATCGAGCGAACGGAACACGTCTAATCGGGCTTACGGCCTTCACCATCGGGGTCAAGCCCCGAGGCACTCGGCCTACTCCATCTGTAGAATAGCGCGGTGTAGGCGACGAGGCACCGAACCTCGGGGCGGCCAACCTGCAGCCGAAGGGTGTGAGTCGCTTCACGAACCGTGAACGTGTCGGCGTAGTCGATCTCGCTTTCGACCGCTGGCAACGTGAACAAGATGGGGATGCCGAGTGCAGCCAGCGCAGCATTGGCGAGGAAGGGGATCGACCAGTCGACACTGACGAGAACGCCAGCCGCGGCAGCAGTCACGGCTGAGGTGACGAGCAAGACCGTACTCGCTCGACCGCTGATCCGCGTGTACTCGGATGCGTCGAACCGGGAATCGAGCAGTTCGTACAGCCAGGCTTCGCCGGTTCCCGATTGAAAGCCCCAGCCGATGGCCCAGACGACGTTCACGAGGACGTACACGAGTGGCGAATCGAGGAAGACGTAAGTTCCCAGCGAGAGCGCGGCGAGACTGTTGCCGAGGGCGAGACTCGCTCGTCGCCCGATCCGGTCGCCGATGTAGCCGGTCGGGATCTCGGCGGCCATCAATGCGAGCAGAAAGGCCGCTTGCGTGAGGCCGATCACGCCCAGACCGTAACCCCGAACCTCGGTGAGATAGAGGATTCCGACAGGGAGATAGAAACCGTACGAATTCGAGATCTTGTACGCGCAGTAGCGCCAGATCACACTTCGAGATTCCGACATCGGTCGAAGTATCGTAGAGTGCGACAGTTATTGTTCCTGAAATACCTTAGTAGAATTTTTGATATTTACACGGTGGCTGTAATTCATTCGTAACCGACAGCGTATTGGCGATTAACCGACCTGTTTCAAGCCAAGAACACGAGCGATGTAGAGCTGCTTCCAGACCAGCCAGCTGCCGAAAGCGACGGCGAGTAGTCCGAGGACCGTTACTCCGACTGCATCCCAGTGCGTATTGTCGATGACACAGTTCACGGTCTCACTCGCGCACGCCTGAAACAGTTCTCTAGTGAAGGCACCCCTGTACACGAGCCATCCGCCGAGGCCCACGGAACTGATCCCAGCCAGTGCCTTCGACAGTGATTCCCGGACAGTCGGCGGGTTTGCGATAATCGCTTCTTGGACGCCCTCGCGCGGGCCGGCCCACTGTGAGAGGAAGGCGGAACCGAGCAAGAAGAGCGCGGCATGTGCGATGAAGAGTCCGATCGACCACATTCCCAGAATCGAAAGCCCCGTCATCAGGAGCGCAGTCACCCAGACGAGGGATGTCCGGTTCGTCCACGCACCAATCCCACCGACGAGGGAGAGAACGACGCTGAACAGCACCCACCCGGCGAAGAACGCATCAGCGAGTGGCTCCGGGAACAGTAGAAAGACCGCGGCCACGCTGGTGGAGAAGAGGGCAAGCGCGCTTAGCAGACGACTGGTCGTTCGCGCTGTGGGAGACCGGGACGCGAAGCCCATACCCTAGAAAGTCTATTATTTTTACTAATATATTTGCGGGGTCGTCTCCGCTGGTCGTCTCGTCAGTCTTCGAGTGGTTCGTTGAATCGAACGGTATCGACGTACTGTTGGAATCGCGCTATCTCCCCGTCTTCGAAGTCGAATGCGTGAACGACGGGCGACTCGAACTCTCTGCCGGTCTCGCCGTAGGTGCCCCGGTAGGTCACGAATGCCACGATGGTGTCCTCCCCATCGACGAATCGTTCCGGTTCGACGACGAACTCGTCCCACTCCTCGCT
Organism: Haladaptatus rarus; assembly: GCF_054177585.1. Lineage (NCBI taxonomy): Archaea > Methanobacteriati > Methanobacteriota > Halobacteria > Halobacteriales > Haladaptataceae > Haladaptatus > Haladaptatus rarus. Next base: position 30,046 of record NZ_JBPEHG010000026.1, read on the forward strand.
AATGGGGCCGAGCACGTTGTCGAACACCTCGTCGGGGCCGTGATATGTCCCTCCATAGGGACTTCCCTCGGCTTCGATGAATTCGATGTCGTCGTCGAACGCGGCCAGAACTCCTTCGATATCCCCCCGTGCGAGGTCTTCGTACCACCTCTGTACGACTTCGAGATTGGTCGTTCGTGTTGACGCTGTCATACTACTCCCCCCGACTTGGTAGACGGCGGCCGGCTACGTAGAAGTTCAGTAAACAGTTCCGGGGAGTGTTGGGCGGATAAATTTACCAAAATTCGATCCAGCGGGATGGCGGTACTCGATGGAGATTCCGTTCGGAGACGCCTAACAATGTTGCCGTGAAGTAACATCAGTCAGTAATATAAAACAGTATGATTAGTAATACTGGGCAGTATTATTTTCGATCCTGATACGGGTCGTTTTCCGACTAACCCGACCACGTCCAGCGAAAGTCGAAAATTGCTGACGAAATCCCGTACGTCGACCTCTTGCAAACGATTAGAATCCATATACAGCACCGGAATACGTATTTATCGTCCGCTATCACAGTGGAGTATGACAAATACTCCGACGTTCGAAGTCTATCAGGACAAGGCCGGTGAGTGGCGCTGGCGACTCGTCGTCCCGAATGGTAACATCATCGCCGATAGCGGTGAGGGCTACTCGTCGAAGCAAGGAGCCAAACGCGGAATCGAGAGCGTGAAGAACAACGTTCCGAAGGCGGATATCGTCGAAACCGAGTGAGGTCATCTAACAGCCCTCAGTAATGCTGAGATCGTCTTATCGCTTCTCGTCGCGGGGTCGTAAGTTGCCGAGGCGAGGTTAGATTCTACTCTCTCGCGTGTCGTCGGTGAACGTCCCGAGGTATCGACCGTACGGCGTCCCCCCAGTCCCGGTCGTTTCGTCGAGGGGTTTCGTCAGGTACTGCTCGACGACATCGATGTGGTGGTCACGGAAGGTGACCAGCCGGTCGATACACTCGTTGTACGCCTTACGGACGGTATCGTCGGCATTCTCGGCGTAGTCCCGAATATCTGGGCCGCCCTCGACAGCTTCGATGAACGCTCGATGTTCGGGTGGCATGTCCCCACGCAGCACGTGGAGGTGGTTGACGAGCGGGTTGTCGCCGTGGTCGATACCCAACGCGGAATCGAGCGTCTGGAAGAGGCTGGACTGTGCACCCGAAGCACCGCGATAGGATTGTGGCCCGGTGAGTTCCTCGACACCCTCGTACTCGACGCTCGACAGCGACCGCAGATACGGTCGGAATCCCCGACCGTACCGTTCTGGATCGTTGTGTTCGGGCATCCTATCGAGAACGCAGGTGATGTCATGAAGCGAATCTTCCATCGTCCGAAGCGCACGCAGAACTCGACTCGAGTCGTCGTCACGGATTCCTTGTTGTGCATCACCGATGGCGGCTATCGCCGGGCCAGCCGCGCTCTCGATCGCGATGTGGATGGCGACGAACCACTGTTCGTCCTCAGGCTCGAAGAAGTTCGTGACAGTGCGGATGTTGTGTGGCTGTAAGCCACGGTCGGGGTCGTCGCGAACCCAATTGTGCAGGATGTAACCGTCGTAGGAGAGCACGGGGGTACGACCGAGCCGTTTAGTCGATTCGTAGAGTGGAACGGCCACGCCAGCCGGGATAGTATCGGCGACGGGCGCGTCTGCTTTGTTGACGTACGCATTCGCAAGAAACCCACTGACACTGTAGACGCGTACAAGTTCACGGTCTGTCAGGTCGTCGAAAATATCCGTCGGTGGTGAATCGAGCGTGCGTACCTCGGGTCGCAACTGATCTCGTTCCAGCAGACCCGGAAGGTCGTGACCCAGTTCGTCGAGCGCCGCGAGATGTGGATGGGTATCCGGCCCGAACGTCGTAAGCGGCTCGACAGAGGGGATGAAACCGTGCTCAGGGCTGATATCGAAACGCTCGTAGTCGAGCGTTTCAACTCGTTCGATCATGGATGGTTTGTCTACCACGTAACGCATATTAAAACATGAAGTTTGATTCTGCTGTCAACTTTGGGCGTGAGATTGCGGATTTGGGTAACGATATCCAGATTTACCCATTGGCAGACGCACTTTGACAACAGTCATGAGACGGCACGGATACTCCTCGTTCGCCGCCGATGGAGACGCTCATCCTACCCTGCCGATAGGGACGCTTACCTACCAGATACTCTCGGCGACCGAATCCATCGCATCGTCCGCGACCGTCACGTCGTCGGTCAGGCTGAGGAAGCCGTGGGCCATCGCTGGATAGTGAAGGTGCTCGACAACGACACCGTCGTCCGTCAGATGGTCGGCGTAGGCGGCTCCCTCGTCTCGCAGGGGGTCGTAGCCAGCAGTGACGACCGTTGCCGGGGCAACTCCCGTAAGGTAGTCGGTCCGGAGTGGCGAAGCGAAGGGATTGTAGCCATCGACCGAGCTTCGAAGGTACTGGTTCCAGAACCACTCCATGTCGGCACGAGTCATCAGCGGGCCCTCCGCGTTCTCCTGGTAGGAGTCGGTGTCGAGCGCCCGGTCGATGATCGGATACAGGAGCACCTGTCGCGTGAGTTCGGGGCCACCTTCCTCCCTGACTCGAAGGGCAGTAACGGCGGCGAGATTTCCACCTGCACTGGTTCCACCGACTGCCAGGCGCCCATCTCCGCCGAAAACGTCGACGTTTCGTGCGACCCATTCGAGTGCGGCGTACGCATCGTCGACCGCAGCAGGGAACGGATGTTTGGGTGCGAGTCGATAGTCCACCGAGACGACGATGCACTCAGCCCGCGCCGCGAGTTCACGACAGATGTTCTCGACCGAATCGAGCGTTCCGAGCACCCATCCCCCTCCGTGGTAGTAGACGAGCGTCGGGAGGGGATGGTCGGCATCCGGACGGAAGACGCGGAGCGGAATCTCACCGCCGTGGCCTTCGAAGGCGAGATCACGGACGAATTCCATCTCGGGGCCACCACCGGTCGTGAACAGTTCGTCCTCGACGTGACGAGCACTTTCGACCGACAGTTCGTGCCACTCCGGAATCCCCATCGCTTCGATCTGCTCGACGACGGTGGCGAGTTCGGCGTCGAGTTCGTCGGCGCGCTCTGACATGAATTGGACGATTCGTTGCTCCATCTTGGCTGTTCCGGTGGTTCGTGCGGTCCTGGTGGTTCGCCCGTCGAGTATCACGTGTTCGGTTCCAACACGCTGCTCGGATCATCCATCTTGTAATCCTCCGAAAAACTCTCCCTGACGGAGATTGCAGAGGTAGCATGGACGAGTTCGAACTCGGGCGCGAACACGCCCGCCAGCGCGACGAGAGAGCCACCGTGGATCTCCGCGATCGGTTCTATCTTCCCGACGAACTGTACCTCGATGGCAACTCGCTCGGCCCGCTCTCGAAGGACGCCGAGCAGAGCCTCCAGCACGTCGTCGAAGAGTGGCGCGACCTCGGGATTCGCGGATGGACGGATGGCGATCCACCGTGGTTCCACTACGGCGAACGACTCGGCGACCGCCTCGCGCCGATGGTCGGTGCCCGCGAGGACGAGGTCGTCGTGGCGAACTCGACGACGGTCAACATCCACACGCTCGTCGGCACCTTCCTCGACCGCTGTCAACGAGAAGGTCGTGGCCAGAAGGTCGTCGTGAACGATCTGGACTTTCCGACCGACCATTACGCGATCAGAGCGCAACTCAGGACGCGCGGACTCGATCCCGCCGAGCATCTCGTGGTCGTCGAGTCACGCGACGGACGCACCATCCGTGAATCGGACATCGAGGCAGCCCTCGACGCGAACGACGAGGTCGGTATCGTCTTCATGCCCTCGGTTTTCTACCGGTCTGGCCAACTGCTCGACATCGAGCGCGTCACCGACCTCGCGCACGATCACGATGCGTATGCGGGCTTCGACCTCGCGCATTCAGTGGGTGTGATTCCACACTCGATGGCCGACCACGGCGTCGACTTCGCCGTCTGGTGCCACTACAAATACCTGAATGCGGGGCCGGGTGCTGTCGCAGGGTTGTACGTCCACCGCGACTACCACGGAGAGATGCCCGCCCTCGCAGGATGGTGGGGACACGATAAGGAGACGCAGTTCGAGATGCGGATGACGTACACACCCGCACAGTCGGCAGGTGCCTGGCAGACCGGAACGATTCCCGTCATGAGCACCGCACCACTCTCCGGTGTGTTCGATATCATCGATGATGTCGGAATCGAGACGCTTCGTGAACGGTCGGTCGAACTCACGGAATATCTCATATCGCTCGTGGACGAACGCTTGCCGGAGTGTGACGTGGGTTCGCCACGCGACCCTGCGCGACGGGGTGGACACGTCGCCGTAGAACACCCCGAGTCGTATCGTATCAATGAGGCACTCAAAGCACGCGGCGTCGTCGTCGACTTCCGTCCACCGAACGTCGTTCGGGTGTGTCCATCGCCTCTCTACGTCGGATTCGAAGACGTCTGGAAGGCTGTTGAGCATTTACGAGAGATCCTGGACGAACGCGAGTTCGAGCAGTTCGACGAGCGCGGGGGCGGCGTGACCTGACTGCTCGGCTCTGTAGCTCGGTCGATCGGAAATAAGAAGAAATACGGTAATTCGAGAGTGCTACTGCGTCGGATGGAGGGAGTCAGCTACGTTTGAGACGCTCCCACACTCCTCGACATTCTTCACAGAGGTGGCCGGAGAAGCCATCGACATCGTATCGCTTGACGAGAGCCTCTCTACTGCACCGGCCGCATCGCATCGTCTCGCCCTCCATTTCGTTCGGCATCGGTCCTGGTTCGAGAGAGTTCATCTCCCGAATCAGAGCCGACAGTAACGCTCGATTCGCCGCTCGTACTCTGTGTCGCCTGCTGGTTTGAGGAGCCTACTGAAGACCTCGTCAGCAGTCGTGGCACCGTAATCGAAGTGTAAGACATCGTAGTGCTCCCGGGGAAGTTTGTGGAGATGGTCAAACCGTAGCGTGACAGAACCCGTCTCGATGGAGAGAACCTCCACCGCAAGGGAGCAGTGTCGCCACACTCCACCACAGGGAGAGAGTCCAAGGGGTATCTCACAATGAGGCTTGCATCAATCCAAGTTGACGTTGATTACGAACGGGGATAGTCATTGGGGTATGCCACCGATTAGCTATATTTTCAGGCTATCCGAATGAACAACCGCGCACACCTATCACACATCTTCGGTTCGTGATGTGGCATTGTCAAAACGAGCGGGAAAGCGGATGATCAGTTGGCGTTTAGATACTCGTTTGCGATCTTGTCTACGTCCTTGTCACCACGGCCACTTAAGTTAACGATGATGATGTCGTCCCGGTCACGCTCTGCAGCGAGTTTCTTCGCCAGTGCGACACCGTGGCTCGACTCCAACGCCGGAACGATCCCTTCGAGGCGGCAGAGATCTTGGAACGCTTCGAGTGCTTCGTCGTCAACGATTGCCTGATACTCACAGCGACCGACTTCGCGGAACATCGCGTGCTCGGGACCGACACCGGGGTAATCCAGGCCCGCCGCGATGGAGTGAACCTCGACATCGTCGTCGATGATTCGCGTCCGCATCCCGTGGATGACGTCCTCTTTCCCCTTGGCGAGTGGGGCCGCGTGGCGTTTCGAATCGTCGCCTTCGCCGCCGCCCTCTGCGCCGTAGAATGGGACATCGTCGTCGCGGAAGGCGTGGAACAGCCCCATCGCGTTGGAGCCGCCGCCGACGCACGCGACCGCAGCGTCCGGGAGGCGTCCCTCCTTTTCTAAAATCTGCTCGCGGGCTTCCTTGCCGATTACCGATTGGAAGTCGCGTACCATCCGCGGGAAGGGGTCTGGGCCGACGACAGAACCGACCAGGTAGTGGGTGTCGTCGATGTTCTCGATCAGATCTTCCAGTGCGACATCGACCGCATCGGCCAGTCCCTGACCGCCCTGTGTCACTTCGTTGACCGTCGCGCCCATCAACTCCATGCGGAAGGCGTTCATCTTCTGGCGTTCGAGGTCTTTCTTGCCCTGATAGATCACCGTATCGAGGCCCAGGAGCGCTCCGACGATGGAGGTCGCCGTCCCGTGCTGGCCCGCCCCGGTTTCCGCGATGAGACGCTCCTTTCCGGCGTGTTTCGCCATGAGTCCTTGCCCGAGACAGTTGTTGAGTTTGTGGGCACCACCGTGGAGCAGGTCTTCACGTTTCAGGTAGATCGTCGCGCCGTACTCCTCGGACAGTCGGTCGGCCCGATACAGGGGCGTGGGGCGTCCAGCGAAATCCCGCTGGAGTCGTCGGAGTTCGGCTTGGAAATCGTCGTCGTCCTTGACGCTGTCGTAGGCGTCGGCGAGCTGCTGAAGCACTTCGTCCAGTTCCTCAGGAACGTAGCGACCTCCGAACGACCCGAACTCGTGTTGTTGGCCTTCTCCAGGCATGAGCAACCGTACCACACGATTGATAATAAACATGTGGTGCGGTCAACTTACTCGCTCGCACGACCGAACATGACTGGTAATTCAGCACGCTTGGGTACGCTAGCTACTCGGAGCCGCACTTGACTACTCAGGCCACTCGGGGTCACGCCGTTCGAGTTGTGCATCGACGCCCTCCCGATAATCGGGGTCGTTGCGCGCCGCCTCCAGCGAGACGGCTTCCAGATGTGCTTTCGCCGCAGTTGGAGACATCTCCGTGCTCGCGTAGAGACCGCGTTTGAGCTTCTTCAGCACTCGTGGGCTTTTGGCTTTCAGCGCGTCGAGGACCGACTCGACCGTTTCGTCCAGTTCCTCGGCAGGAACGCTTCTCGCCACGAGGCCGATCTCGTCGGCACGCTCGCCCGATATCGTCTCGCCGGTCATAAGCAGATCCATCGTCGTCGGAAGGCCGACCCGGCCCAGCAACTCCGGCGGCGAGAAGTGGTTGACGATGCCGAGTGCGGACTCCGGTTGGCCGATCTGCGCGCCCTCCGCGGCGATGGGGATGTCGGTGTGCAAGAGGAGGTCGAACCCACCACCGTACGTATGTCCGTCTATCTTCGCCACCGTCGGCTGTGGCATCGTTCGCATCTCCGTGAACAGGTCTTCCCACGTCTCGGTGAACGGTTCGAGAGCGTACTCACGCTCCTTGACTTCCTGGAGGTCGCCACCGGCACAGAACGCGTCACCCGCGCTCTCGAAGAGAACGACTCGCACGTCGTCTCGCACACGATAGTCGCGGAGTCGATCGGTGATCGCCAGCTTCGTCTCCATATCGACCGCGTTCAGTTTCTCCGCCCGGCGTATCTCGATTCGAGCGACATCGTCCGTGACCTCGAACTCGGCGTTGACCTCCGTCATGCCGGAGGTATTCGTCCCGCCCTCGAAAAAAGATACCTCCGGAAACAGTCTCGAACTACATCAGTCGAATCAACTCACTCGGCGAGCCAGCCACCATCCACGACCAGACACTCTCCGGTCACGTAGGTCGCCATGTCGCTGGCGAGAAAGAGGACGGGTGCGGCCACTTCGGCAGGGTCGGCGAACCGTTCCATCGGCGTTCGGTCGAGCAGGCGCTGGTAGAGGGCTTCGTTCTCGCGGATACCGTCCGTCAGGTCGGTGGTCACGTAGCCGGGGGCGACTGCATTGACGCGCACGTCGGGTGCCCAATCGAGTGCGAGACTCTTGGTCAGGCCGACGAGACCGTGTTTGGACGCGACGTAGGGATGTTGGCGTGGGATGCCGACGACGCCGCCGACGCTAGCGATGTTGACGAGCGCCCCACCGGATTCCCGGAGGGCTGGGCCTGCCTCCGACGCACAGGCGAACGCCCCCCGGAGGTTGACGTCGAGCGTTCGGTCGAACTCCTCCATCTCGATCGTTTCGGGGGTGCCGAGCGCGCCTCGTGGGTTGATTCCGGCATTGTTGACGACGACGTCGATGCGTCCGAACTCGTCTTCGACCTGTGCGAAGAGGTCTGCGACAGCCGCAGGGTCGCCAACGTCTGTCGGAACGACGAGCGAATCACCGCCACGCTCGCGGACGGCCTCGACGGCCTCGGTGACGTCGCTTTCGGTTCGAGAAGTCGGTACGACATCGGCACCCGCCTCCGCGAACGCTTCGGTGATCGCACGCCCGATACCGCGTGTGCCGCCGGTGACGACGGCCACCTGTTCCGAGAAGTCCGGTGTTAGTTCGGTCATCTCCCTGAGATGCGAGAGCACGGCTAATCAAGGTGGTGTCGGATGGCGATCGACGTATCGTCACTCGCACTCGACAAGCACTCGCTTCGTCAGCTGTAACACGGAGTCGCCATCGTCCGTTCGAATCACCAGTTCGAACCGAACGATGCCCTGTTCGTCGTTCCACCCTTCGAGGCCGACGATCTCCGCGTCCGTGCTGATGACGTCACCGGGGCGGACGGGGCGTCGCCACTGGAGATTCTCGACCTCGACACCCGCGACGATGGCGATTCCTTCCCGCTCGATGATCCCGTCCACGAACCGGCGCATGCTGATCGCCGCCGTGTGCCAGCCGCTGGCGACGAGTTCGCCGAACATCGACTCTCTAGCTGCGTCCGCATCGGTGTGAATCGGTTGCGGGTCGAACCGCTCGGCAAACGAGACGATCTCTTCCTCGGTGACCGTCTCGGTTCCGAGGTCGAACGTCTCGCCCACCACGAGATCTTCGTAGTAGCGCGATGGTGAGTCGGCGGTCATTCGTACATCCGCTTGCTCACGACCAGTCGGTTCACCTCGTTCGTTCCGTCGTAAATCTGGGTTCCCTTGGCCTCGCGCATGTACCGTTCGACGGGATGATCCTGCGAGTACCCCCGCGACCCCAGCACCTGCACCGCCTCCGTGGCGATGTCCATCGCGGCGTCCGTGGCGAACGTCTTGGCCATCGCCGCGTCCTGCGTGACGCGCTCGCCTCGGTCGCGCTTTCCGGCAGCGTACATGGTCATGAGTCGCGCCGCCTGCGTTCGCGTGGCCATGTCCGCGAGTTTGAATCCGATCCCCTGGAACTCACGGATGGGCTGGCCGAACTGCTCGCGCTCGTCAGCGAACGCCGTTGCCGCGTCGAGTGACCCCTGCGCGAGGCCGACACCTTGCGCGGCGGTGCCGATCCGACCGATGTCGAGTCCTTCCATGACGTAGCGAAATCCCCGTCCCTCCTCGCCGACGACGTTCTCCGCGGGCAGGCGGACACCGTCGAATCGTATCTCGCTCTCGATGGCCGTTTCGCCCTCCATACAGGGGATGTTCCGAACGAGCTCGATACCGTCTCGGCCAGTGGGGTCGGGAATGCCGATAAGACACAGTTCGTCGTGGCTCGCTTTTTCGTTGTTCGTTCGTCCGTCGCCTTCTCCTTCATCCTCTCCGACAGTACGCGCGACGACGAGGAGGAAGTCCGCGGCTTCCCCGTTGGTCGTCCAGACCTTGTGGCCGTCGAGCACCCACTCGTCGCCCTCGCGTCGTGCGGTCGTCTCCATCGCGGCGGCGTCGCTTCCCGCTTCGGGTTCGGTCATCGACAGCGCCGGGATGGACTCCCCGCGACAGATGGGTGCGAGCCACTCGTCGCGTTGCCAGTCGGTACCGAACTCGGCGATGGGATAGCCGACCAGACCACAGGCGATGTTGACCGCGCCAGCGACGAGCTTCCACGCGCGGGAGAGTTCTTCGACCGTGACGACGAACGAGCGGTAGTCGAGTCCGGCACCGTCCACGTCGGTCGAGAAGGGAACACCCGTCAGTCCGGCCTCACCGACCCGTCGAATGAGATCAGCCGGGAACTCCTCGCGTTCTTCGTACGCATCGATATGGGGGATGATCTCTTCCTGGCAGAACTCCCGCACCGTCTCGCGGTGCGCTTCGTGGGCGTCGGTGACTTCGAACTCACCGAGCATCGGTCGCCTCCTCGTCGATGACGGCGAATCCTTCCAACTCGACCAGTGCGGCTTCCTTGAAGAAGCCGCTCACCTCGAAGAGCGCGAGCGCCGGATACTCCTCGAAGTAGCGTCCGAACACCTCGCCCAACGGTTCGAGGTTCGCACGGTACTCCTCGCGGTCGGCGACGAAGATGGTGAGTTTCACGATGTCTTCGCTCGTGCCGCCCACGTTCTCGACGACCGCGGAGAGGTTTTTGAGCACCTGTTCGAACTGTCCGACGAGGTCGCCGTGAGCGACGATGTCGCCGTCCGGCCCCGTCGCGTCCTGCCCGGCGAGATAGAGCGTCTTCCCGCCATCGACTAGGACACCGTGGTTGAACCCACGCGGCTCCACCAATTCGGGCGGTGTGACGATCTGGCGTTCCATGCGTGAGAACCACTGCCGCAGGTGTCTTAATAGCTCTCCCTTCGGTGATACATTTCCGGTGAAAGGCAGTACTAGAGCGACATCTTCGAAACTCCTTAGCGATCGTCAATGATGCTATTCTACCGTCAGCCGAATCGAACGGCGAAAAAGACGACAGACGCACGCGAGTCATCTACAAGTGATTTATATCGATACAGTTGAATGGAGATCGTATGGCGGATGGGCAGCTCTTACCTCTGGCCTTGTTTCTTCTCGTGGCAGGAGTATCTGCCCTCGTGAGACCGGATTGGCATGCTGCGATAGAACGACGGCGGCGAACGTCGATGTCCAAGACACGTCTGAAGGAGATCGAGTTGAGTGAGAGCTGGTACGGGTTAACGCAGGGAATCGGTCTCATTATGACCGTCGTCGGGGTATCCCTCCTCCTTAACTCTCTTCTTTGAGGTTATTCAGTGTCAAGAGGTTTATACTCCGGAGTCGGCACTGTCGGCGTGGAGACGAAAGAACCGGCGCGGTCGTGTGGTGACGAGACAGAAGGCCGTTCGTCCGAATAACTGTAGTACATTTCAGTACGTTTCAGTACAAATCAGTAGAGATACACGCGTTTCGAAATCGAATAGAGCGTTCCACGACGCCCGAACGCATCTAGCGCTCAGTAGACGGAGGTTCGGGATGGAACAGCACGAGATCCGCCCTGCCACTGCCGACCATCGTGTTCACTTCGTCGTAGGTCGTGAGATAGTTGGTCGAGAGAGTCGGAATCTCGACCTCGTTGCGGAACTGTTCGCTGAACCGCCCCAGGGTGTCAGTGTCGAACTGAGGGTGCTCTCTGACCGAGGCTTGCCCGGCCACGACCGCGAGGAGATCACATCCACGTTCGTCGAGCGACCGGGCCACCTCGTACGACTCGCGGGTCTTGAAGCCGTTCAGGTTCCAGTCGGTCGCTTGCAGGGTGACGCCAAGAGATTTCTCCTCCGGCCACACGTCTCGGACTGCGTCGAACACCTCCAACGGATAGCGCATCCGGTCTTCCAGCGACCCGCCGTACTCGTCGTCGCGGTCGTTCGAGAGCGGCGAGAGGAAACTCGACAGGAGATAGCCGTGGCCAGCGTGCAGTTGCAGGTGGTCGAATCCGGCGTCGTCGGCCTGTTCCGCCGCACTGGCGAACGCATCGCGCGCCCGTTCCATGTCGTCTGCGTTCATCGCGGTCGGCGTTTGGCTCGCAGGGCCGAACGGCTTCGCCGAAGGGGCGAACAGTTCCCAGCTGTCGTGCTCCGAAAGAGGGCGGTCGAGTCCCTTTTCACGGGACTTGGTCGCACCTCGCCGTCCAGCGTGGAACAGGTGTGCACCGACGACGGTGTCCGCGGGCGAAGCTTCACGCACCCGAGCGACCGCGTCGGCGAGCGCGTCGGCGTGTTCGTCGGCGTACAGTCCCGGTGTACCACGTGTGATCCGTCCGTTGGGCGTGACTGCGAGTGGGTCGGAGAGAAGCATCCCAGGCCCCTGTTCGCCATGCGCTTCCAACCGGTCGATATACGAGTCGGCGGGCAGACCGTCGGTCGCCAGTTCAGTGGGTGCGAGCGTCATGACCGTGCGGTTCGGAACCCGCACCTCCCGCAACGAGAGGTGTTTGAACAGCGGCGGCGTCGCCACCGCCGTCGCCGCCTCACCTTCGGCTTCTGCGAACCACCGGTCGAACTGGTCGACGAACGACGGATCACGGACGCGGAGGTTGTCGTAGGTGATCCGCCCGCTCCGCGTGAGGAGATTGAACGCGAACCGTCGCGGGCGAAGGTTCTGGTAGCGCTCGACGTTCTCGAAGTAGTTCTCGCTTCGTTCGGCGGCCTCCTGCAATCCTTGCACGCGCGGGCGACGCTCTTTCTCGTACCAGTTGAACGCGGCCCTGATGTCCCGACCGTGCTCTTCGAATGCCTCGTGCAGGGCGATGGCGTCTTCCATCGCCATCTTCGTCCCCGACCCGATGGAGAAATGTGCGGTGTGAGCTGCATCGCCGACGAGAACGACGTTCTCGTGCGACCACGTGGCGTTCTTCACGGTCGGGAAGTTCCGCCACGCGTAGAGCTTCGCTTCGAGTTCGTACCCGTCCAGGTGATCCGAGAAGAGCTCCTCGAAATAGCCGAGTGCTTCCGCCTCACTCGCTTCATCCATCCCGGCTGCTCGCCAGGTCTCCTCGGTACATTCGACGATGAAGGTGCTCTTGCGGCCTGGATAGGCGTGGACGCGCCAGAGTCCGTGTTCGTTCTCGCGGAAGACGAACGTGAACACGTCGAAGGGTTTCTCGGTTCCGAACCACGCGAACTTGGCGTTCCCCATGCTGTTGCTGGGGCGAAACGCATCCTCGTAGCTCTCCCTAACGGTGCTATTCAGTCCATCTGCACCGATGAGGATGTCCGCATCCGACCGCAGACGCTCCGGATCGTCGATCTCCTCGCCGTGGTGCAGTTCGACGCCGACTTCGGCAGCGCGCTGTTGCAGTATCGAGAGGAGGTCAGCCCGCATGATACCCGCGAAGGAGTGACCACCACAGCGGAAATACTCACCTTCGTAGTAGATGTCGATCGGGTTCCAGCAGATGAACGCGTCGGTGATTCGTTCGTGACTCTGCCGATCTGCCTCACGGAGCGACGACAGGGTGGCGTCCGAGAAGACGACACCCCACCCGTAGGTGTTGTCCGCCGGGTCGCGCTCGTAGACGGTGACGTCCCACTCCGGGAAGGTCTTCTTCAGCAGCAAAGAGGCGTACAGTCCTCCAGGGCCGCCACCGAGCACGGCCAATTTCACGCATCATCACTCCCGTTCCACCTGTTACCGACGGTGTCGGCCAGTAGATCGAACTGTTCCGGGTCGGCGACGGTCGGAAACAGCACGAGTTCGTCACAGCCTTCGTCCTCGTACCCTCGGACGAACTGCGTCACCTCCTGTGGCGTCGTGAGAAGACCATCGGCGATACGCTCGGCGAACGGGCCGGTGAACTCGTAGTAGTCCAGCAGATACTCGCGTCCCTTCTCGGCTGCCTCCTCACCGCCGAGCGCGTAGTAGCCGTGGCCCCAGATCTCCGGCTCCCCCGGTCGCTCGCTTTCCACCCACGCCGCCTGCGCACGTTCCGCCTGCTTGGCGAACGCCCGTGGTGGACCGCCGCCGTGGATGTACCCATCGGCGAACCGCCCGACACGCCGGTAGGTGTGGTCGCTATCGCCACCGACGAGGATGGTCGGGCCACCCTCTTGAACCGGGTCGGGGCCGACTTCGTCGCCTTCCCAGTACTCGCGGAGCTCGGCCAACTGCTGGTCGAAGCGGCGACCACGATTTCGAAAGTCGACACCCGCAGTTTCGTAGTCGTCCTTTCGAGCGCCGAGTGCCATCCCGAGCGTGAGTCGCCCGCCTGAGAGCACGTCGATTGTCGCCGCTTTCTTCGCTAGCGCCGCGTTCTGTCGCAATGGCCCTGCGATGATCGTCGTCGCCAACTCGATCTCGTCGGTGACCGACGCACAGGCCGCGAGCGTCGCCACCGGATCGAGACCGTGATAGCGTAACCTGTCGAAGACACCGAGACTCGTGAATGGGCCGTCGTCCGCCCACTCAGCCCACGACAGTACCAGTTCTCTGTCCGCTCCGTGCAACGTGTTCGGTAGACCGATCCCGACGTGCATTTTTATGTTATCTGTCTGGCACCTACATCACCCTATAACTATCGGTGATTGTTACCACCCCCCATGTATTATCAACCGACGAGTAACACGGTGTGAACGTCACGAAACCAGGAGATCGTCAACCTGGTCTGCCGATCTAATTCTCTCCCTGCTCCCGTCCGTCTCCACCCGCCGACCCGCCTCTAGGCCCTTTGTTGCTGTTCGCGCTCCCGCAGGAGATTGCGTCGTATCTTCCCGGTCTCCGTCTTCGGAAGTTCGGAGACGTATTCGATCCTTCGCGGATATTTGTAGGGGGCGATCTGGCTCTTGACGTGTTCCTGGAGCGTCGTCGTGAGTTCCTCGCCGGGTTCGTAGCCCTCGGCGACGACGACGAACGCTTTGACAACCTTCCCGCGTTCCTCGTCCGGACTGCCAACGACGGCAGTTTCGTAGACCTCACTCCGTTCCTGAAGCACCGACTCGACCTCCGGGCCGGGGACGTTGTACCCGCTGGAGATGATGAGGTCGTCACGCCGTGATTTGTACTCGAACCGGTCGTCTTCCGTCCTGACGAACACGTCGCCGGGGAGACTCCACCCGTCTCGAACCGCCAACTCCTGTTTCTCCGGTCGCCCCCAGTACGTGACACCAGTCGGTCCGCGAACTGCGAGCAATCCTGCTTCACCGTAATCGAGTTCCTCGCCAGTGTCCGGGTCGATGACCTTGCATTCGTATCCCGGTACGGGGTAGCCCGTCACTGAGGGGTCGATATCGTCACCGATGCGGTGACTGACGAAGATGTGGAGCATCTCGGTCGAACCGAGGCCGTCGAGGAGTTCGATACCGAACGACGATTTCACGCGCTCGAACGTCGATGGTGAGAGCGGTTCACCCGCGCTGATACCGACCCGAAGCGAGGAGAGATCGGCCGTCTCGATGCGGGCGGCGTGCTCGTTGAGCATCTGATTGTAGGCGGTCGGTATCGACCCGAGAACCGTCACGCCGTACTCTTCGACCGTCTCGATGAGATCGAGCGGTTCGGCGTTTTGGATGATGACCGTGCTCGCGCCGAATCGAAGCGGAAACGCGACGAGGACGCCGTAGCCGAACGTGAACGCGATGGGGGGATTGCCGGAGAAGATGTCGTCCTCGGACGGTTCGAGACAGTATCGTGCGTAGCCATCCACGATAGCGAGCATCTGCCGATGGGTGTGGACCGTTCCTTTCGGTCGCCCCGTCGTCCCGCTCGTGTACGCGATCATCGAGAGGTCGTCTCGGTGAGTCGGCGCGGCGGTGAGTTCCGACGAGGCGGTTTCGGTGAGTTCGTCGTAATCGTGATAATCGTGCTCGATTCCTTCGCGGTCGGCGACGACGATCTCCTGAAGCGAGTCGCAGGTCTTGTTGGCGGCTTCGACCGGTTCCAGCAGTCCATCGTGGACGAGGGCGACCGATGCTTCCGAATCGTCGATGACGTAGGTACACTCTTTCGCCTGCAGGAGTTTCATCGACGGTACCGGGATGGCACCGATCTTCTGCACCGCGAGACAGGAGACAGCGTACTCCGGCCGGTTCGGAAATCTGACGAAGACGCGGTCACCCGGTTCGACACCGAGATCTTTCAGTGCGTTTCCGAGTCGGTCGACTCGACCTCGAAGCTCGTGATACGTGATGGTCTCGTCCTCGAAATAGATCGCCACGTTGTCGCCGCGCCCCGCATCGACGAGTTCGACCGCCGCATTGAGTGATTTCGAGTAGTGGAGTTCGGGAAGCGCGTGGAAGAGATCTGCTCGTGTTTCCGCAGGTGGGAATTTCTCTACAGGGACGTTCGCAGCCTGGATGCTGTTATCACGGAGCATATCGGTCATTCAGTGTCAATCATAATATATCCTGATAAAATTTTCAACTATCAGTCAGTTAATCGTGTTCCGTCGATAACCGTCGGCAGTCTGTGATAGTCTTGCTCGAAACCCCCAGCAGAAAAAGATCGTCAGTCGACGAGGAAAACTACCTGCCGAGAACCGGTGCTTTCAGGCCGTTCACTTCGGTCAGTATTGCATCGATCTCCGCATCGCCAACTCCGTTCTCTCGAAGGGCAGCTTCGAGATGGTTCACGACAGCATCGAAATCAGGTTCGTCGATGGCGAGGTGGTCGTGAGCCTCGCGCATGTCGTCCCCATCGTACTCGACCGGCCCGCCCGCCACTGCGCTGATGAACTGTATCTGGTGCGCACGGAGTTCCTCCATATCCATCCCCTCGAAATATTCGACGAGCTGTTCGTCTGCGAGCACGCGGTCGTAGAAGTCCGTGACGACATCCGCTATGGCGTCACGACCACCGATCTCGTGGTACACTGATTGGGACATTGCGGTCAGTCCGATGGTAGCCGCGGAGCGAAGATACACGCTATTGCTAACATTAAAGGGGTTATTTAACAAACCTTGGCAGTTAGTGACACACACATCTAGAGAAAATCCAATATTTCACTCGTTCGTGGCAATCATTCACATTCAACGGTTAGTTCGATCGGACCTGTCGTGTCCCCGGAAGCGACGAAACTGTTTTCCGAGGTGGTTTCAGCCCTCGTTGACCTCTATCGTCCCTTTCATTCCCGCCGACTCGTGTGGGATACAAAAATACTCGTACGTTCCCTCGACTTCGAAGGTGTGCTCGTACGATTCGCCACCGGGGATGTCTCCCTGCTGGGGGTAGTTGTCGCGTGCGTCTTGTTCGGAGTCGAAACCACCACTGGCGAAGTAACTGGCATCGGACGGAATCTTCTCTTCGTAGGCAGTTACAGAGTGTCCGACCGACCCGACGTTCTCCCAGACGACGGTATCCCCGACGCTGATGGTGAGCTGTTCCGGGTCGTACACCAGTTGGTCGGTCATGTCGACCGACTGGTTACCCCCATCGCCACCGCCATCTCCATCTCCGCCATCGCCACCGCCGTCTCCATCGCCGCCTCCGCCGCCACCATCCATGCACCCGGCTATCGAAACGCCCACCACAGTTGTCCCCACCGTCGTAACGACCTGTCGTCGAGTGAGTTCGGAGTCCATACCAGTTCTTTCGACCGGAGAAGCGTTATTTCTTGGGGGTTCGACAGTGGTGGTCGACGATTGACGGTTGGAAATCAGGTCGGTTCTTCGACACATCACTCGTCGACGAACCGGCGGGTTTGGGCAGCGACTTCAGACCTGAACTCCTGCATGTCCACCGACGTTCTATCGTGAAAGAGGGTGGCGTACTCTTCACGATATATGTCTTCGAGCACGCGCTCGTACACTGATTCGACAGAAACAGGCCGCCCGCTCTTCTTTACACTCTCCACGACCGATGCTATCCGTCGGTTCGTCGCATATCGCGCTGCGAGCTCGGCTGCCGGAGTGTCGGTGGGAACGGAATCGGGATCGGCTTCGAATCGTGGAGCGTCGTCTTCGAAACGTGGGACAGGCAGTTTCGCGCGCTGCCCGGTCTTGTTGCGGATGACGACACCCTTCGGGGTACCATCGTACCACGCCGACCGTGGCATCTCGTACGACTCGGGGTCGAAATCGACTGCGCGAGCTTCCTTCTCGAACGTGTTGACCGGGTCGAGTCCGAGTCTCGTGTAGATCCGTTCGACCGCGTCCGGCGGAAGAAATCGCTCTTTGTCACCCGTCCACACGTCGAACCCGAGGAACGACGGGATTCGATTCCAATCGTAGTCGATTGTCTGGTGTCGTGTCGCGACGCCGAAAAAGACGACGGATTCGACGTCGTCGGTCGCTGTGCGAACCGCTTCTCGGTCGAGATTCTCCCGGACGTGTCGAACGACGTGCTGATACGGTGCCGGAATCGACTCCGGATCGAACACCCGTTCTTCGTCACCGAACCGGAGCAAGCCCGATCCTTGCAGTTGGAAGCGAAGGCTCGCCCCGTCGATATCCTCCTGTATCCAGAGATGACCGCCCTCGAAGAGTTCGGGTGGCGCATCGTCGACCGACGGAACCGATGGAAAATCCTGCATTCATTGCCATTTCGCAACCCACTCTGTAATCGTTTTCGCAGGCGCCGCGGTCGCCAACGATCGTTCTGGATACGACGTAAACACCGATTCGGGGCGGTTCAGTCGCTTCTTCTCGTGCTCGGTCGGCGTCGTCCCGTGGATGCAGCCGACGACGACACCGTCGAGGGTCAACAGTGGCGAACCACTGCATCCATCTGCCGTCGGGATATCTGCCAAAAGCCAGTTCGTCCGGGAGTTGGAGGAAACGTACCGACCGAGACTCATCACCCAATCGCCGACGTTTCCGGGGTGTCCCACCGAGAGCAACGGTTCGCCCTTCGAAACGTCCGTGCTCGTCGCCATCGAGAGCGATGGCGGTGTTTCGAGGGAGGTCTTCAGGAGCGCGATATCGGGAAGCAGGTCACGCTGGTAGCCGACGCGAGTCGCAGCTCCGGTTCGCTCGTCGAACGTCTCGATATCGACCGTCTCCGTCTCCATGACGACGTGCGAGTTGGTGAGGATGAATCCTTCGTCGATGACCCATCCGGTGCCCACCGCGTCCCCAGCCAGTATCTTCACGACGGACTGTCGAACCCGCTTTCCAAGCTTCGACGCTCGTTTCCGGGTGCTCTCGGAGAATTTGCTAGAGTGGGACTGGTGTTCGGGGTTCGATGCCGCAGTGGTTCGAGCGAGAAGTGTGAGAGAGACGAGTCCGGTCGAACGGAGAAACCGTCGGCGCGTGGGTGTGTCGGTCATCGTTCTCGGTCGATCCTATTACCACGCTTACCAGTATAAAGTCGATTGCCGGACTCGACCGTTCCACATCGTACCGCACTGGCTACAGCTTCGAAATGGTGACGGAGATGTCGTCGTTCACTCGTCGCTACCGTCACGCAGTTCCTTTCGGTACCACACGTACTCCGTGTCCGAGACTTCAGCTGGATCCGCAGACGAACGGATCTCGACCAGGTGATACCCTAAGGATTCGTAGAACCGCTGGGCCGTGGACAGATCGATCGTCGTCGTGAGAACGACTGACGAAAAGCCCATCTTCACCGCGCGGTGTTCCAACTCGGACACGATTGCCGTGCCGATGCCATGCGATTGGAACGTCGGGAGGACTGCGACGCTCCGGATGCGGGCCGTGGACGTGGTTGTGTCTCGGGGAAGCGTCTGTCGAATGGCCGAATCCGGGTCGTCAGTCTCGACGAGTGGTTGGAAACCCCCGATGGCGACGACATCGTTCGTTTCCGAGTCGTCCTCGTCGGGAGGGTTCACCGCAGAATCCACGGTGGCGACGAGAAATTCGCCTCTCCCATCCAGAAATTTTCTGTCGATGTGTCGCAGATACCGGTTGTATTCGGGCGAGTAGTCCATCGCCGAGTTTCGGAGTGTGTGGTCGTGAACCCACCAGACCGCGTTCCTATCGTCGGGTCGGTATCGCCGAATCGCCCATTCGTCGTTCATGCGTGTCCGCTGGAACGTTCGTCTCTCTGTCTCTTAAACACTCGCCGGAGCAGTATAACACAGTCTTCTCAGGAAGAGATCTCATATTCGAGTTGGCACTGTCTAGTTAGGCCAGTTTAAGAAGCGAGCAGTTCCGTGGTTTTGGTGTTCATGCTCAACCAAGAACTGCTCAGTGAAACGTTAGAGACGGCGAATCTTGAATGTTGGGAGAAC
>NZ_JBPEHG010000027.1:0-47660 GCF_054177585.1 Haladaptatus rarus
GCACTCATTCAACAGATATTGGATATATTGTGTACTTCCCATTTTCAATTCAAAAATAGGTTGCAGCTATTATTTTTCATTCGAGATTGATTGTGTCCACACCCGCTTAGTGCAACATGGAGCAGTGGTACAACGGATTTCGACAAATTCACCTCTCATGTACAAGAGGACCAAGTTTGCTATCGCTTGCTTCAATAACCGGAAATGAAAGTGGGGAGGTTATGTTTCAGCAGGCGTCTTTTTCACTGTAGATGACATATGTGTCAGCATGAGCGACGCAGACGAGGACGAATCAATGGTCGGGCGAATGGATGAGTCCCGAATCCGATTTTGGTTTCTCCTCGATGGGGATCGGTGGGTGATTACTGGCATGCTCACGCTCGGTCTGTTCGTAATTCTCGTCGTTGCTGGGACAGTCGGCCCCTCATCGTTTCGCTCGGTCATGAGCAACACAAATCAAGTCGGTATCGCGTTTCAGGCATTCATTGCGTCGCTCATCACCGGTGTGACGCTCGTCGTCACCATCGGCCAACTAGTCCTCTCACAGGAACTCGGGTCGCTAAAAAGCCAACGGGAACGAATGAAAGCAACCGTAGAGTTCCGCCAAGATGTAAATGGTCTGCTCGGGACCATCGGGCTTCCCGATCCCGCGGCATTTCTCCGCCAGCTTATTCTGACAAGCAAAGACCGTGCCGAGGCGCTTGAAGACGTTCTTGCAGAGAACAGCGATGACGAACTACGCGACCAAGTCGATCAATTCGTTGCGGTTCTCATCGAAAACGCTACCGAGGTCGAAGAGCAGCTAGCGGACGCCGAGTTCGGTGAATTCAATCTTTTACGCACAGCCATGAACTATAACCATTCGTGGAAGCTGTACGGTGCCCTATGGCTCCGATCGGAGTACGAAGACAGCCTCGACAATGAGGAGCGGAGTGCATTCGATGAATTAATCGACGTGCTCATGTTTTTCGGCCCGACACGCGAGCATTTCAAAGCACTCTACTTTCAGTGGGAACTCGTCCGCCTCATCCGGTCGATTCTGATTACCGCATTTCCTGCATTGGCCGTCGCGATTGCAACACTACTCTATCTGGCACCGACCTCTTTTCCAGGCGTGACTTTCGGCGTCGCAAATATCATCTGGATTGTTAGTGCGTCCTCAGCTATCTCTATCGTCCCATTTTTTGTGTTGACCTCTATCGTCCTGCGAATCGCGACGATTGCGAAGCGGACGAGTGCGATCGGACCGTTCATTCTGCACGAATCGGACCGTGGCGATGATATCGACTTAGAGAATTAATCACTCATTTCAACGAATCCGCTGAAATAGAGCTTTATACGATTCATTCAGGTAATATGGTGGTACACTCCCTGAATCTGAATCTCCACCGCGAACTTCGGCTGTCTACTTGAGGATGATACGGCCTGTATGTTCTGATTTATTCGTTGATCGCGACCCCCGGTGGGCCAACTGCTCCACGAATTGGGATTCACCGAAAGAAAGCGGTTTGTCTATGATTGCACTACGGTGAGCTATGGTGACTTCGTGGGCGAACTGGGAACACGTGACCAAAATTGACCCAGACAAAGCACTCCACGACGGGGATACCTACGCTGGCATCGCGGGCACAGGAACAGATGCAATCATTCTCGGTGGCACCACGAACGTCACTGAGTCCAGCGTTCAGTCAATTCTCGATTCACTCGCTTCTACCGAGATTCCCATATTCGTCGAGCCGACCTACCGTCCGTCGTTATCTCAGACCGAGGTACTCTCTGGATACCTGCTTCCGATCGTTCTGAATGCGGGTGACACGATGTGGATCACAGGAGCGCACCACGAATGGCTTCGCTCATCCGATCTTGAGTGGGACTACGTCCACCCAGAAGCCTATATCGTCCTCAATCCACGGTCAACGGTCGCGACGTACACGCAGGCGGACTGTGACCTCGATATTGATGACGTCGTTGCCTATGCTGAACTCGCAGAACAGGTCCTCGGTCAGCAGATCGTCTATCTCGAGTATTCCGGTGCTCTTGGTGATTCAGCTGTCGTGGCTGCCGCACGAGATGCACTCTCGTCAGCACAGCTCTTCTATGGCGGCGGGATTCACGACTACGATTCAGCTTATGAGATGGCGAAAGTGGCTGACACGGTTATCATCGGTGATGTACTTCACGACGCTGGTATCGAGGCTGTCGAGGAAACTGTTCGCGGAGCAAAGGATGCGAAGCAGGAGTCATAATAGTCTACCTTACGATCCAAGAAGTGGTTGAGAAGATCGAAAGTGTGAGCCTGCAAGCGGTCGCTTCTGGGTTAGTATAACAAACTAACACTACTCCCTCTCGGCTTTGCAGCTACTCGTTTCGAGTGACCGGTGTCTCATTTTTAACTTCTATATTGGTTTTCTAGATTGTCCATAAATACTATCTAGTCATATCTAGTATTATTTTCTAGATATGAACCGCACTCAAGACGATTTAGAGCAGTACAACGAATCGCTGGTTCGTATAAACGCCCGGTGCTGGGCCCTCACGGGGTGAGCTACAATGCACGACTGCGAGAACAGTACGCAAGGTTCCAATGACGTATCGACACAAAGACGCACGTTTCTCACAGCTGGTGCAAGTGCTGGAGTGACGGCGCTCGCTGGCTGTCTCCTCCCGGTTAGCACGAGTGGGGGAGGTGTCCCGCCAGCAGGGCCGACGAACAACAGCACAAACGCAACGAGCGGTAACTTTCGAGCGATCGACCCCCAACAGTGGCGTGGAGAGTTCCAGAACGTCGTGAATATGGTGAAGGCCGGTGCGGATCCGACCGGTGAGGAAGACGTCTCGCCTATCATCCAGCGCGAAATCGGGAGTGACACACTGCTCTACTTCCCGTCCGGTCGCTACAAGATGAACAGCCAGGTTCGACGCGTTGGGCTTCGAAACATCGGCATCATCGGCCAGAACGCAACGCTCGTTCACGGCCGCGTCGACGCGATCAAAGGTTTCGATGTCTCGGCGGGCGAGTTCCATGGTCCCGCCCAACACTTCAAGATCGGGATTCCAGACAACCCGCATCGAGGGAAATTCGTGTTCGGCGGGTTCACGCTCGATTGGCGCGGGAAGAACCAAGGGATGCAAGTACTGAACCACCACACGGCGGGAACATCCGAAATTCGGTCCATTCGCCAAGTCGGGATGCATTCACTCGGGTGCCAGGGCCCGCTTCGGGTGAATCCCGCCACAGAAGAAGCACGAGCCCGCGTGAATAACGTCGATTTTCGCTTTGGTGGGCTCACCTACCAGAAGACGATCAACACGCGAGACACCTACGACGGCGGTCCAAATGCTGGTCGTTCATGGGCTACCTCAGGGATTACGATGCATCCGACGACACAGGGCTATCTCCGCGTCGAGAACTCGCTGTTCGGTGGGTGGCCGGACAACGGGATCTACGTAATCGGCGGCCATCCTGGAACCGGTGACGGGACAGTCGAGGTCGTGAACTGTGTGGCAGCGAACAGCCAAGCATCGAATATCCGTATCGGTGGCGACAATTCACGAATCCACAACTGTGTGGTGGTGACCGATCGCTCGTTTGGCGAGGAGTTCTACTCCGAGCAGCGCCCGATCCGTGTTGATGACGGCACGTGTACCGTCTCGAATACGAAAATCATTCAGACGAAGCCGACTGGGTGGTCGTTGACGGTGATGCACGCTGTTGAGAAGGCTGTGGTGAAGAATGTGAAGGTGACGATCAAGAATACGCCGATGACAGCGCTCGTCGTTGACGATGGTGTTAGTCAAGCGACTGTGCAAGACTTCGTAATTAACACGCCAGGGTGGGATGCATCGAAAGCGCAAGTCATTCGCAACGGTGGAGCGACACTCAAAAACGTCTATCTCGATGGCGAGCAAATCGCGTGAGAGAGCTGGTTTTTAGATTCGAGTGAATTGGTCGGCATTCACTGGGAAAATACTCCGCCCGTAGAGTTTGATGAAGTACGCGGCGACGAACCACGAGAGGATTACTAGCCAGCCAGCATTCGCTCCCTCTAAACCGAGCACGTACATCGCGATCACGCCCGTCGTTCCCAGGACAACAATCTGGATGATGCTGCCGACGAGAACGATTTTTCCAAGGCCGATCAGTATCGCGAAATGTCGGCGGAGTGTCTCTCGTGCAGTTTCGTTCGGCGCTTCGATCGACAACGGTGGTATTCGCATCATCTCATCCTCCATTCTCCTCGTTAGCAAGCGGATCGCCGACTAACTCGTACAATGCTGTTTTCGTATGAATGTTCTCGAGATACCCGGCAGCAGTGAGTATTCCGAGTCGGTTATGGACGTATTGGCGTGAACGGCCGGTTTCGTCGACGATGTATGATTGGGTTGCCCGCCCACCTCGGAGTATTTCGAGAATTTCTTTGTCGACAGTGGTGAGAGAGATCGTTCGATTGGAATTGTGTGTGATCATGTAGTACAGCCCTAGGGTGTGACATAAATAGATTACGGACACACTGACTGTATCCGGTAGTAGACGGCATCTCAGTGTGTGCGTAAGGTATTTATCTAGCCCTCTAGATGTGAAAGTGAGTACAATGGATGCACAACAGCCGAAATCGGCCCAGAGACGCATCTCTGACCGATTTCACCGACTAACGGAGGATTCGGCCCAGAAATATCACGCACTGGCGGACTTGGTGACCGAGAAGTATGAAGCGATTCCCACTCGATTCATTCGTCGCAGCATCGGCATCGTCGCCACAACCGCGGCGTTCTCAGTGCCAGTGGCAGCCCAAGCTACGCAAGAGGCAAGCGACGTAATGTGCTCGTCTGGGCTCGGTCCTGTTGTTACGCTCGCGTTCGGGATGATTACGATCGGGATGTTCCTGCTCGCTGCATTCCGCGGTGCAATGGCCTGGCTGAAGATGGGGAGTGCCCGTTCAGACAAGAAGAAAGAGGGTCGTGATGCCGCCCGTGGGGCAGTGATTACGTTTTGTGGTGCGTGGTTCTTCCCATTATTCGCCGTCGTGCTCGACAAGGCCGGTGTGAGCACGCTCTCGTGCGTAAACTTTGCGAACATAATGTGAGCCTCTCGAATTCCCTTTCTGACCATGATACAGAACAGACGAAGAAGCTGGCTACTGGCGCTCTTTCTCGTCGTGTTAGTCGCGTCGCTTGCTGCTCCAGTCGCAGCACAATCAGCCAGTGTGAACAACTCAACGACGTCCCAGAATCACTGGATCGGCAGTCCTAACGGCGGCCAGACGACAGCACCATCGAATAATTCGACGAGCGGCGCAAACGGTGGCAACGACGACGGTGTTCTTGGCGGGCTTGGTGGTGGACTTGTCCCGTCAATCAACCCAGTCGACATGGCGAAAGGACAGCTCAAAGCGATTGCTGGGATTTTCCTCGGTGTTGGGAAGGGCATCGCGAATACGGTTCGCGATAGCGTCGCTGCAGTGCCTGCGCCCGGTCAACCGGACAAACCGAGTACGTGGGTCAATCCTCACAACGGTCTGTGGCCCGGCGTGTACAAAGCCTCGGCGTGGACAGCCGGTCTCGCGAGCGTTGTGCTGATGGCAGCCTTCGGGATGTCGTTCTATCGGTCGGATCCGTACGAGAAGCGCCAAGCATGGAAGCGTGTCGGCATCGCACTGGTCATGGTCGCAACGACCTGGATTATCCCACCGCTCTTGCTCCACTTGGCGAACGAAACCGCGATCTCGGTTGCACCCGACGGTGCTGAGTTCATTCAGACGAACTCAAAGCTCGCGAAACTCGGCGTTGGAATCGGCCTCGGTGCCATTCTTGGTATTCTCCAATCGGGGACGATTGCCGTCGGGGTTCTCATCCTTGGTCTCGAGCGGGCCCTCATCTATGTGTGCGTGTTTCTGTGGCCGCTCTCTTGGGCCTGTCGTGCGTATTCGGGCTTTCTCAAGAGCATCGGTGACACCTTCGTCTACCTCTTTGGCGTCGTGATCGTCACGAAGCTCTTTCAGGCACTCGTCCTTCGATTACTCGCCGATTTGCCCTGGACATCAGGCGCACTCGGCGTACTAGAGACATTCACCCTCGTCGTTGGCGGGCTCGTCTTCGCCTTGCTCGTTCTCCCAAAGGAGATGTTAGCCCACGCGAATGATGCTGCCTCGATCGCCCTCGGGACGTCTGCATCGAATCAGCGGAAAGCAGGGAAATACGTCGACAAAGCGGGCGAGCGCGTCGGCCACGAAGTTCACGAGAAAGTTCAGGACTATCGCAGCGACGATTCGAGCTGGGAGCAGTCGGATAATTCGACGTTTAACACCGGCACGTCGGCAAGAGAGGAGACTGTGAACTACGGGTCAGTAAACAACGCGCTGAACGCAGACGGCGGTATCGACGCCCAGGATGTGCGAGAAGAGCAGGAGCGTGCTGACTACGAGCTGAATCAAGGTCGTGAGATACTCCAGCGATACGACTAACCCCCGTTTCGGTTCACGCCGACATCCTGGTGCAAGGCTGGGGACGGGCCTTACCCATGACAGACAACGCAGACGCACCAAAGGACCCGAGTCAGCTCGTCCCGCCATTCGTCGATTCCGGGCTCGACTATCACGGGTTCAAAGTGAACGACCTGCTCTATGGCACGCCTGGCGCCGGGGTGGTTGGAGCGAGTGGCCTCGCCGCCCTATTCGGTGCTCCGCTTGGGCCCTCCGTGATGGGTGCCGGTATTGGCGTGCTCGGCGGACTCGTTAGTATTGGACTGGCCGTCTCATCGGGTGAGTACTCGACGGGACTTGACCGAATCAAAACCCCGCTCGCCTACGCGAATGCCAAACGTGGGTTCCCAAAATCAGGCGATGAAGCGGCGACTGTACACGGTGTGAAACGGATCCACGCTGACGGCACAGCCGAGATGGACGACGGGCGGCTCGTCGCGATGGCGCGGATCTCGGGTCGAAATACGACGATGCAAGAGACAAGTGATGCCCGCGAGATGATCGGCCGGATTCGTGGTGAACTCGATCAACACGTGAGCGATTTTAATTTCCGACTGTTCAGTACGGCGCTCGAGATTGATCCCCGTGATGTGACCGAGAAGTATCGGACGAAACTCTACTCCTCGGAGTACGCTGGCGAGGAATGGAAGCTAGCGCGAGAGCTCCTTCGGAGCGTCATCACGTGGACCGAGAACACCGATTTTCCGCGGTTCGACGCCCGCGAGTGGCAGCACTATCTCGTCGTCGAGGTTCGCCCGGATGAAGTGGCTATGCCAGACATGACCGACGAGAGTGAGATTCGCTCGCTGCTGTTCGGGAGTGACGGTGAACAGTGGGACGCCAAACGCCGACGAATGCAACGGGAAGTGAAGAGTCGGCTTTCGCGGCTCTCCCGTGCATTCGGAAGTACCGATGGCTGTGAGACCACTCGCGTTGGTCCTGCCGAACACGCGCTCCTTTTGGGCCGGTACTGGAGTGGCACCGAACACTCCTTTGACGCCAGCAGTGTGACGAAGGATATCGATGCAGCGGTGTGGCCGCATAGCGCCGAGGACGGCGACAGTCCACGCCCCGAAGCGGTGGATGCGACGGGTACACCACAAACAGGAGTCGCCGACGTCGCGACAGTTGAGGCAACGACTGACGGCGGCACCATCTCGCAACCGGTCGCGACGAGCACGCATGCCGACGAGGACGCCAACGAAGATGCGTCGTTCCTTGCACAGGTCCGCGAAGGCTTGCTCGCCCCGCTCACTGATGATGGCGACGAAGGCACCGGCCTAGCCCACGATCGGGTACAGGAACTCCTGGCCCCGCAAACGTTCGACGCTCGCGATGGCTACGTTCGCACCGGCCAGCAGTACTGTCGAACTTACTGGATTGCCGACTGGCCCGTCGAACCACGCGAGAAGTTCCTTGAGGAGATCTACACCATGCGAGGGGTGGATGTCGATGTCTGCTTAGACGTGCGAGCGCGGGACAAGCGAGCAACAGAACTCGAACTGAAGGATACAATCGGGGAAATCGACGCGAACATCGACGAACGCAAAGATGTGAGCGATGTCTCGGCGATTCTCGTCGAGGACGACCTCGATCCATACGTGAAGATGTACAAGCTCCTCCACCACACGCAAGCCCAGCCATGGGACTTGAGCGGCTACGTTACCGTGCGTGCTGGGACGAGACAAGCACTTGACGAAGCTGAGGAACGAATCGAGGAAGGGCTAGCGAGTGAAGATGAGTTGACGCTGGATATCGCGAAGCACCGCGCACTCGAAAGCACCTGCGAGAAAGTGCGAGGAACGCTCGAAAGTGCTCCCGCCCATCTCACGGTTCTGGCACCCGAGCAACGGCAGGCCGAACTATTCGAATCCTGTTCACCAAACGGCCGAGACGCGTTCGCCGATGTTTCCACACGCGAGCGCTATTCACTGACGCTGTCGGGGACAATTGCTGCGACGTTCCCACCGGTGTCGGCATACATCGACCAAGAGAACGGTGTCGAGCAGGGCCGGAACGTGCAGAATGGCAGTGAAATAATAAAGAATCAGTTCTCGGTTGCTCCCGGTCACCGGCTGACGATCGGGAGTTCCGGCAGTGGAAAGTCCTACCACGTCGGCAAGCAAGCGACGCGCTGGTATCTGGCTGGTGAGGACCGCACGCTTATCCTGTGCGATACGATGGGCGAGTTCGGTGGGCTCGTCGAACTCATGAACGGCCAGCATATCACGGTGGACGGGTCCCAAACCATCAACCCGCTCCACATCGAGGAGACACCAGAGGATGTGCTTCGTGCGTCGGGGAACCTGGATCCCTACGATATGAAATTCACCGAAGCCCGAAACTTCATTCTCGACATGATCGGCGACGCCAACGGCGACTTTGCTCCGCTCGTGTCCGATGCACTGAACGCTACCTACGAACAGGCGGGAATTCTGAAGGACGACGTCAGTACACACAAACCGGAGAATAGCCCGACGATGGCGAATTTCCGTACTATCGTCAACGACATGGGCGAGAATCCAGGCGACTACGTCGATTCCGAGTTGGAGAAGGCACAGATAAAAGAGAACGCTGGCCCGCTTCTCCGGCGGCTCAGTGGCTTCAAAGACGGCGGGGAACACGATGCACTCGTCGGGGAATCAGAAGCCCATATCCGTCCGGGACAGGTGTCATATCTCGATCTTCAGCAGATTCAGGGACTCGGTGCTGCGGCGGACAAAGCGACGATGCTTCAATTAATGCTCGGGCAGGTCTATCAGGCGGTCAAACGGGCACCCGACGAGACGCTGTTCGTGGTCGACGAAGCGCACTATCTTTTCCAATCGAAGGAGATTCTGGCGTGGCTTCAACAGTCAGCCCGTCACTGGCGACACTTTAACGCCGGACTGTGGTTCCTTTCCCACCGACCGGGAGACTTCGCGAGTGCTGACGACACGGACATGCAAGAGTACAAACGCGCCATCCTCGGGCAAATCCCGACGACAGAATTCTTCTACACGGACAAACTGGAAGAGCAAGACGCAAAGGAGCGCTTCGGGATGAACGACGAGCAACTGCAGTTCATCACTCAGCACGCCAAACGCGGTGAGCAGGGCCTTGGGTACACTGACTATCTCGTCGATTATGCGGACGTCGAGGGGTGGATGCACGCACAAGTTCGGGCTTCGCCGTTCGAGAATATCATCTATAGCTACAAAGCCAGCGAGCACGGTCCCTTCGAGGAGTTCATCACCGACGAATGGGGTGAGATCTGATGGGGCTGTTCGGCAGTGACGAGACGCACGGAAGCTACACTGCGACACAACTCAACGAGTCGTACACTCAAGCAGTGGACGAAACGCCGGGTGTATTGCTCGGGATTCGTCCTTACAAAGACAATCAGGGCATCGTCGATGGTGCGTCGATGCTCCAATCGCTCCACGACGTGCGGACGAAAGGGCTCCGAGATAGGAACATCAGCCAACATCACACGTTCGAACTCTGGTTCGATGAGGAGAAGCTGAAGTTCTACATGCACGCTGCCGACGAGAGTGCCGCAAACAAGTTCCGCCGGCGCGTCGCGAACAGCTACTCGAATACCCAAGTGTTCCGAGTAGAGGGCGGCGACGCGTTCCCACAGATCAACGCTGACGATTACGTAGCGGGTGCGGAACTCGATTTGAACCGTCACTATTACTACCCGATTCGGAACCACCAGGGCGACGGTTTCGAGCGCGATCCCTACGGCGAAGTAACGAGTGAAATGCTCTCGACGCCGGAAACACGGGTTGTGGTGCAGGTCGTCTTCCGGCCCGCGAAAAACGATTGGACGGAAGGCGATGGTGGGCTCCTCTCTCGGGGTGAGAGTGTGGACGACGTCGCCGAAGGGCTTCGATCAGACCGCGTCGTTGGGTGGCTGAATCCTCGTACTCGTGATGCGAGTAAGAAAGACCGCGAAGCGGCAGACATCGTCGAGATGCAACGGGGACAGTACGGCTTTCACACTAACATGCGGATTCTTGCTGCGTCGCCCAATAAGTACGAAGCCGAATCACGGGCCCGAGGCGTGGCAGGCATGTTCACTCGCTACTACAACACCATGACCGAGCAGGGATTTACTGATGATCCTGTCCCTGCCAGCGACCGCGACGAGCTCATCGAGAAACTTCACGCTCGCAAGTGGGAGGACCGTGAGATGATCCTCTCGGTGAGTGAACTCGCCGGTGCTGCACACATCCCGAACAAGGAGATTGAGACGCCGAAAATCGACTGGCGTTACTCCCAACGCGGCGGTGAAGTTCCGGCCGATAGCCAGCGAGAAGAGTAACAGCGACGGAACTCCCTGGCTTCCCGGATGGTCCACGCCGCCACGTCGGTGCAAGTCCGACACCGGGGCTTTGGTGACACACGATGTTCGACAATCTATTCGGCAACAACGACACCCCTGATACCGAGTCAATAGAGGCCGATCGCGACGAGCAGGACGCCGATGAGGTCCCCGATGAGCTTCGGGCACCAACCGGCGAACCGTATCAGATAACGCCGACGAAGAACGACCGCATCGGCGGTGCCGAAGTACTCACCCACACCGAAGAGCATGGCGTCGTCGCCGGGCCAAAGGTGCGTCGGTTGCTCGAAGGCTCACGGACGCGCCCCGAAGGGCCGCTCTGGACAGGTTACAACGACAGTGCTCAAGAGGGCTTTCGCGAAGTACCGATTGAGTTCGGTTCACTCTTTCAGCATAACTGGGTCTGTGGAACGACGGGTGCGGGGAAGACGACGGAACTCCTGAACTGGATGGTTCAGCTAGCATACGCCGGTCATGGGTTCGTCTACTTCGACCCGAAGGCACGGGATTCGAAAGAACTCCTCCAACTACTCCCAGAGGACCGCCTCGACGACGTGATTTGGATAGAACCCGGCGACGAAGACTTTGACCGAGACGTTGGGATCAATTTCCTCGAAATCCCCGAGACGGACAGTCAAGTTGAGCAAGAGCGCGAAATAGAAGACCGCCTCGAGAATCTGAAAGCAATTCTCGATAACGACGACTATTGGGGGCCGCGCATGCGGGCGATCACCGAGAGTATGGGCCGAGCGATGATGAAATCCGAGAAGGACTACTCGGTGATCGATTTCTACTTCGTGCTCCTGAATCAGGAACGTCGCGAACAGTTCGCCGAGGAAGTCGAGGACCCCTACATCAAGGAGTTCGTGAACGAGATTGCCGAGATGGACGATGATGCCGTTCGCCCGCTCCTGTCACGGGTGAAAAACTGGGTCGAGAACGGTGTCATTCGCCGGATTATCGCCCAACGTGAGAGCTCGATTGACTTCCAGGACATCATCGACGAGAATAAAATCGTAATTGTCCGTACGCCGGTGTCGAACCAGGACGTCAAACAGATGATCACCCTTGGCGTGATGCGTCCGATTTGGAGTGCTGTCCAGAACCGCTCCTTTGAGGACGGGGAGAACGAACCCTTCTTTGCGATTTTCGACGAGTTCGATGCCATCGCGAGTCAGAATCTCGATGTCAAGAACATGCTCGCCCGAGCCCGCTCGATGCGACTGTCAGTGACGATTGCTTGCCAGTACCCCGAACAACTCAAAGAAGCGGGCGTGCTGAGTGCCGTCAAAGCGAACTGCAACAACCCGGTAATCTTCCGTCTTCCAAACGACGAAGACGCACGACCAGTTGCGAAGCTGTTCAAAGGGTACAACGAGGAAGATTTGATGGAGACCGAGAACTTCCAGGTGTGGACGCGAATTCCGATTAAGGGCGGGATGCAGTACTCTGACCCACTCAAAATTCACACGTTTGCGCCGTATCCGCCACTTCGGTCGGAGGAAGACGCCGAGGACGTGATTTACCGGAGTCTAGAACAGTATGGCAGTCCGCCTATTACCGACGCAGAGATTCAGCGTGAACTGCCGTATGGCGAATTGAACGAGGGCACTACGGCAGACGATCCGGCAGACCTCCCGGTCGGAACAGACGAACACTTGCGGAATCAGACGCTCAAAGCGGTCTACGACGAGAGCATTCGACAGGGTGATCCTGGTGGGTGGGTGCAAATCGCGGCGTGTGTTGAGCGGCTAAACCGGTATCTGCCTGGTAACGACGTGACCGATGCTGGGAAAGCATGGCGCAAAGTCCTCCAGCGAGTACCGGATACGCACTTGGACCATCGCGAGGTCGAGGACGAGATGGAAGTGAAGCCGCTTGATACCGGGTTTTTGAATCTCGGTGACTCGGAGAACGATGGGAAGGCCGAGCATTGGGCACCGATGGCCGACGCTTACGTCCCAATGACCCAACTCGGGTTCATCTTCGAAATCCCCGAGCAGACCGGGGAGGCGATGCCGGACGGTCTTGCACGACTGGACGACGTGCTAGCAATTGGGTCGGACGACGACCCGGAGACAGTCGCGGATACGATCAACAGCTACCGGGAGGACCACCCGCTCTTGAATCGCCTTGCCGGGACGAATGACGCCTATATCGAAAGCGAACATACGACCGGCAGTACGCAACCGTCGCAGACGGTGAAGAATCTTGCACAAGCACACAACGACGGGAATCGGTGCTTGTTCTTTGCCCGCGAGGAGGTGGCTGAGAAGGTGTACGATACGGTTGCACACGAGCCGTTCTGCTGTCGAAGCAACCATGGTGTGACGAACGAGCGTCGGTTCTATACGGGCACGCAGACGCTGACGATTGACGGCGAGACAATGACACGTCCCGGCGGACGCGAGAACGTCTGGGTACATGACGAGCAGACCGGTAAGTACGTGCTTCGAGATGGAGAGGGGGAAGTACATGCTCGATTCACGTCGGCGGCGGACATCTTTACCGATGCCAGTGCGTACCCTGACAGTGGCACGAAGAATATCAAGCCGCCGGTGATTCCCGAGTACGTGATGGATGGTGACCTCAGTACCGTCGAGTGGGACGTGATTGTGGTTCCGTCGGAAACAGAGACACCGATGGACATCATGCTCTATCAGGAAGGCGCGTCGAACATTCACCTCCCGAACCTCATCGACGATACAAAAGATGAAGAAGATGGTGCGACTCCCGCGACAGCCAGCATAGAGACAAATGTGTCCGACAAGACACCGACGCAGGCGGAAAAGCGGCAAGCCGACAACGCAAAGGAGGACGTGATTGAGGAAGCAGCAGAGTTCCTCTAGGTGGCTTCATTGGAACCCTTGCTGGATGATCGGTCTGTATTCTTCATCATTCGAGACAGAGGGTTGGTCTTGCAAAGACGTACCCAGGCTTCTTAGAGCGTATGAACAACATGGAAGCCACCACGAAATGGCACAAAGACCATAATCGCCTGTCACATGGTGGTATCATGGATTCCCTACAAGTAGGGCGATACGTCGGCTGGACACTCCTCATGGTGGGGGGTATTGGGCTGGTCTTGACCAGCAGCCCGATGCCGAGTGGTCCTGCGTTTGCCGCTCATCCGACACTCCGTGGTCAATACCAGATTGAACGACTGGCGAGAATGGTCTCAATTGTGCTTTCCCTTGTGGGGATTCTCTTCGCGGTTGGCACGTCATTCATGCGGTGAATTTGAACCCTGTATCCTACGGGGGGGCTAACGGAAGCCGCCAATGTTGTTTACGAGTTACAAATTGTCTTTGAGCTTCCGAATTGCCTTTTTCGTGCGTGAACGCAGGTCTTCAATATCATCGTCGTGCTTCGTGCGCAGCGTCTCAACTTCCTTCTCTAGCTCCTCGATCCGCTCCCAGAGTGCTTCCACATCATTGGGATGGGCAAGATCTCGGGCGGCGAGTTCCAACCTGTCCTCGCAGAACTGCTCACCCCGTTCCGTCAACTGCCACACGATTGCCCGCGATCCTTGGCCGATGTGAACCCGATCAATTTCTTCGACTAACTCCCACCGTTCCAGTAGGTCCATGTGGTGGGTCATGCTGCCAGTGGGAATGCCAGCGTGTTCCCGTAGTTCCGAGGTGTTCACTGCAGTATTATCAGCGGACAATAACACTTGGAGGATGTTGCGTCGGGGATGGCCGAGGCGGTCTTGCATCTCCTCGAAGGTAGGCACCGCACCATCTGACTCCTCAGTGATTGAACCATTGCTCATGAAGCGTTATTTTCCCTGTGAGGCCATAAATATAGCCCCTTATATGGCGTGACTACATCACCCCGACGGTAAAGCACCTACCAAACAAGGGGGACGAAGAAATAGAGGAAAACCAGGCCTGCGAGAAATTAACAGAAGATACACATAGAGGAACAACGGGAGAAACTCTGCCGAGAGCAAGAGCGGAAACCAGCTGTGACATGAGTGGTGGCACCCCAAAAATATCAACCAGCAGAGATAGAGGAAACAGGTGAAGCGCGCCCGGCTGGCACCCCGGAGACGAAGTGAAAACAGCACCCCACAATGAGCGAGAAAATGGGCACCCCAGAAGAGATCCAACAGGATCCAAATGATGTGACGAAAAGCGACGGAAGCACCATGGAGAAGCACCCGGACAGTCCACCAAGAGCGACGCAACGACAGGCATCACAACGAGACGAGGGACAGTCCACTAGAGACAAACCACGACGGACCAGGGCGAGAATAGAAGGACAGTCCCCATGCAGAAACAGTAGCCACTGAACAGAGGACAACGCGAGATGGGACAGTCCGACAATGCGGATAGAAGACTGAAACCGAGGCTGGCTTAGCTTCCCAAAGGTGGTGCTGACAACAGAAGGTAGAGCGACAGCCACACCGAGAATAGTGGACAGTCATTGAGAGCGAGACAGCGACGAACAGTGTAGCGGGAGCGAAAAGGGAACTGAAACAAGGGATGAGCAGTGTAACGAGGAGTGAGCGAGCTAGGTGACAGTACCGACAGTAAGGAAGTGCAGCGTTACGAGAAGACGATAGCCACCAGGACGAGAGGATCTCGAGAAACGATCCACCCCAAACACCGAGTGACGAAGTGCGAGACACAAAGGCTGTGAGACAGCACAGGACAGTCACCAAGAGCGACGAGTTCTGACAGTCCTTTACTGGGGCAGGACGACAAAATCCGATGCGCGACGAGAGAGGGGTGCCAGTGGCAGTACTGATTGGGGTGCCCACTGGCTTCACGCAGATTTGGGTGCCAACACGGGTGCTATACTGGGGGTGCCACTAGGAGAGACACCGCAGTTTCAATGAACGAGTGATTAGCAGTCAAGCACTGCGAGACTTTCCACGAGAGATGAGCACAGCCAACCTTGAGGGGGACTGATGGACTTTTGACAGTCCGTTACCGACAGCAGAATAGACGCTGGAGTGTTACAACCCGTGGGACTGTCATCCCGGCACCAGCGGATGATGGTCATATCCGGCGACGGCAGGGAGACTGTCCAGTGTGCTACAACGAGTTTGAAGTGGACCGGTTGAGGCCACCGGACTGTCCTCTGTGAATCAGCAGCCGGACTGTCAGTGGGAGTGAGTAAATGAGACTGTCAATGAGGGCAAGGCGTCTTCCGGTAGCGTATAGCTGATTTACTCCGGAAATATGGTTTGCTAGTAGTGGACTGTCAGGGTAGCTGATGTGGACTGTCTGCACAGCTGAATTCACTTGAAACACGGGGTGGTTCACACCAGTTTGGTACCGTTTCTGCCGGCCAACTGTCCACCTGGTAGGAGAGCTTGTTAGGGGTGATGGGCTAGTAGGTTGGTGGTTGGTGTGGGCGGGGGCGGTTATCGAAGAGAGGAGATTCGACTCAGTGAGAGTGTTCAAAAGGCGTGCGATATGTTACCGAGTAGCCCCTAAAACCTATTAGCACACCTTGCTTGAGCAGAGCGTATGGAGAACACGTCATCATCGCAGCCAGAGCCATCGATGCGAACGACACGTCCAGACACCGAGTCGATCACTGCTGCCGTGGTGACGGCAGTGACTGAAGCGAATGGCGCGAAGCCTGTGACGCCCCTCTACGAGGTGATTGACCCAGATGCCCTTGAGGATCTCTATCAGCATGGTTCACCAGAAGTGAGCTTTGAGTATGCGGGTCAGACAGTGACGATCCATCCTGACCGAACGGTCACTGTTTCTGACTGATAAACGACGTCGACGGTCGCTCAGTACGGAACGAGCGTCGGAATCAACACGTCTTCTGTGTTCAGATACCTGGCGCAGTACACCTCGCTCATGAGGCTTCGAATTTGTGTTCGATTACGACGGGTAGAACTCGATCGTAGCGCTATTTTTCGGTTGTTGCGAAGTGAATCTCGGTTGGTTGGAGTGCTGTGTCGGTCAGCTCAGCAAGGAGCTCGTCGTCGATGTCTCGAATCGTGCCTGTAATGTCGAAGGCGATGACGTCTTCTTCGACACCGACATCGAGATGGTCGAGCTCAAGTTCCGGTTGTTTTTCCAACTGAACCACAAACTCTGCCATATGTTAGCAAATATGGTGTGCCTGTATGAGAGTATCGATAGGGAGTTGACTTTCCTGCTTAACGATGAACACCAAAGTTACAGGAAAAAGAGCCCGACTCCGCCCCTCCTCTAGAACTTAGGACTGGTGATTCTTCAATTCGAGATCCGTCTGTTGATCAAGTCTGGACTGTGAAATTGGGGATTCAGTATAGAAATGGATCACCGACTCTCGAGATGGAAATTGGAGGAAACAGTGCCACTCTGTGGGTGTAACCCGCCCGAACAGCACCATTACATCTTGGTTGTGGAGTGCCGTTGCAAGCTCTTCGAGCGAAGCGACTGCATCGGCGTTCATATCCCATTCTACCCAGTAGCGTATGCGGTCGGAACACCGAGCGAGTTGAGAAATCTCTGTTACTACTCGGTCAGTAGCGAGGCGATCGCCGAGCAGTTCGCGGTCAGGACCATATGCCCAAAAATGGGCAAAGAGTTCAGTAGAGACCTCGCCGAGGGTGGCGAATTCGAGATATGAATCCGACTCATGGAGGTAAGGACTAATGAGGGCGATCTCCTTGGCGGGGAATGTGAGCCGATACACCAAACGCATTTGCTAACTGCTGACGGGGGCCTGTCTAAAGTATCGACTGGCCACATTCTGAAAGTAAATGACAAACGAGTCCCCTTAACTGAATTGCAGGCGCTAAGCCCCATTTCTCAGGGAGCGCCGAATGACGCAAGCAGGAGGGGGATACAGCGCCTGCGATTCAGCTAAACACGCTCACCGGCTGCGAGTTGCACCGCTCTAAACTTGAGCGAACATGAGGAATGCAACCTTCGACCGGCCAAGTGGAAACACACCTTCACTTGCACTCCAACCGCCAAGTACATCCGGCCGTGCAGGGTTACTCCCTCGTTCTCTTCGCGTGGACGGCACGCGGAACGCATTCTAGTAAACACGTTCCGCAACCAGAGTCACACGACCATGAGACAACAAGCCACCTCCACGTCACTTGACGCTAGCCTCGACATGCTAGGTCACTCACACCGCCGCCGCATCCTACTGGCAGTGCTAAACGACAATTCACGCGACGAAGACGAACTTGCTGACAAAACAATCGCGCCAGATGCAGCAGATGCAGACCAACTCGAAGTGATTAGAACACAGCCCCATCACGTCCACCTGCCAAAACTAGCCGACAAGGGCTACATCGAGTGGAATCCCCATACCGAAACGATTCGTCGGGGGGCGAACTTCGATGAGATTGAACCACTGCTCACGTTGATGAACAACCATGCGGATGAGTTGCCTGGCGGTTGGCCCTGATTCGAGATAGTTTTTCTACGGAACAGGAGGTGTGAGGCGGGGATTCCAAGTTGTGAGACACTAGTAGACGACAGAGTGAACCCTCTAGCCAGAGTATGCTAAACGAGGGGGGAGACTGCTGGCCGAACTCGGGAGTGAAGAAAGGCTGTAACTGCTGTAATCATGACTTGTATCGACTATCAGGTGACCTCTCAGTCGGGAGCGTACGTACTGCCTTGCTACTCTCGGCGTCCAAAATACCCAAACCAACACCATGACAAGAGAAAATGACAAGCAAACGGTGGAACGCCGGACGATCGATGGGGTCGATGCACTGGTCAACACGGACCCTGGTGAGATTTTCATCGATCTTCCAGCAACGAATCCGCGGTACATTCGTGTTCAAGAAGGAGACCGCATTCAAGAGGGCGACGTTAGCACACGCACGACTTCGGAAATGGCTGGGCCACTACTCACAAACTGGAACATCGAGTCAATTACAACAGAGACTGTTACGGGGACAGATACCGAGACTGGTGAGACCCGGGAATGGGATAGAGAACAGTTGATACACCGTCTCGGTGCTCGTGAATTCAGTGCAGAACTGACGACCTTCGAACGTGTAAGCGTGACTGAAATCGAGGAATGGAGCGATAGACATGCAGTCGAGGGTGTCGAGGAGGAAAAACCGTATGTGATCGTAATTGCGTACGGGAACAACGGAGAGAAATTCACACAGCTGTATGCTGCAACCGAGTCGAGAGACTGGGACTCACTCGAGGTGGTCCAAGAGGATACCGACATCCAGAACTTCAGCGACGAGTTACGGAACCGCTTCGACGACGCTGTACACAAGACTCTCGAAGTTGAACAACGGTATCACTGAGTAAACCTTCGTCGTGACAGTAGTACCAGTAGACGACGAGTTGATGGGTCTTTGTTCGACGGATGATGAATTCGTTGAGAACGTACGGACAACATTTCTTGATGATAGGGCGGATAGCGAGGCATTTAGCTTGCGAGCGCCACCACTTTCGCGTGTCCAAGAAACGCTCAACGAGGACTTCGGAGATGACGTCGAAGAGGACTTTATGGTGATACTCGAATCGGTCGATACGATTACAGGCGATGATAACGAGCTCGATGAGGTTCCAATTGAGGTTGGTCGTCCGCAACACCGATTACTCTTGGTCGGAGATGATCTGGAGGACGTCGATAATCTTGCCGAGCAGGTGACTGCATAGTTTGGTGTGAAGGTTAGACGATTGTGGCCAGCCTCTTGGACGAGTAATCCTCAACGGTGCTCAAAGAGCACTCAGTTGCTCATATTTAATAGTTTGCAAGCTGCACCATTAGGTATGGTGGGGAATTCGAATTCAAATGAAGAAGGGTCAATCGGGGCACCATCGGATACACGTGATGAGTTGCGGACGATAGGCTTTCGACTTCGCGAGATTCAACGATTGTTGGGAATGCGTGTGAAGCAGGAAAATCGACGACTCGAGACCGAAGGCATTGACCCTGTTTCATCAACTGGGTTCTTTAAAGATATAGATCGATTAGGGGAAATCTCACAGACCACGATCGATGAAGCTGTAGATTCACTCGGGAATCTTGGCCTTGGTGACTCTGTTCGTGGAACGCTTAGTGATGGAACCACAATCGAAGGAAGAGCGAGTCCGATTGATTATACCCCAGCTGACCACCTTCGGGTGGAAGTTGAATCGGTCGACGATCCATCTACACGGTATGAGCTTCTCTCTCATTATGAATCTGGAAAATGGGAGCCAATTCGAGTGCGACGGTATCAAACCGGTGATGACGATTGGATTCCCCGTGGTGTAATCACGAACATTCGAGCACCCCCCTAATTATCATAGATATCCACGGCCTCACCAAACAGCACCGTGGCCATAGTCTGCGCAACTGATATTAACGCTATGTAAATTGCTCTTCTATAGGTGCACTTGAGGAGGCCCATATCGTTGCTGGCGACATCGATATATCGCAAAAGTCGTCGTTGAGAAACCAGCGGACGTTCGGGAAACCGTTGCGTTCGGTATCCTACGTATAGATGGGGTCAAACACACTTACTCATACATTGCGATGGAGTACTCTCCGGACTCCCGACGCAAAGTCACCTCTTCTCAATCTCGCGTCGAAGAATTGTTTAACGAGACGGGTCCATAACGGCTATCGTTACTGAATGAGAACGCACCTCGCGATCCTTACGCTGAAGCGTAGCATGAAGGGAAGTCGTAGCAATGGCCGCTGTGACATCCTCCCCGTCGTAAACGACGGGGCTTTCCACACGGTGGGAATGCCAGTCAGTCGTCGCTGGCAGTGGGGGTAGAGCGTTAGAACGTGGTTAGTGTGGGGGTTGTCGGATTCCCTCCTTGCAGGAAGGTGGGGGATACAATGGCAGACATCGAAGAGAACAAACGGCTTGTGCGCCGTGTGCCAAAAGACATTGCGACAAAGCAGAACATCGTCCTAAGAGACGAACTGCTCGCTTCTCAAACTGGCTTAACTAGACAGGGCCAAGTAAATCATCATCTAGTTGTAGTGTCAAACTGTGTCGGCCTGAGAGAATGTGGCTCAAGATGTGACCGAACGACTATACCGGTAGTGATTGTAACCTCACAAAATGCTGAATAGACGCATCATTCGTGACTGGGAGTTTGATGCGAGAATCGTTTTTCCCGTTTCATTATTCAATTCACCATCCATCAGTGTTTCACTCAATATTCATCCACTCGTTGATCTTCGTCCAACCAACGACAACAGCAGGATTGACTAACACGAATGTTTGAAGAGACGTCATTGTTCGTTCTTGTCGTGATTTTTGCTGTCGCTGCTACAGTTGTGTACGTCGCTGGTGTCTATGTCTCTAACATGACCGACGTTCTTTCGGTACGGTTGGGCCTGGGGCAAGCACTGAGTGGTGTCATCCTGTTAGCGATTGTCACGAACCTCCCCGAATTCGTCATCACGACAAGTGCAGCACTCACTAACAATCTGGATATAGCCATCGGAAATATTCTCGGGGGAATTGCGATTCAAACAGTCGTACTTGTCCTCTTCGATGCCTTTGGGGTTGGTCAATCGGACGGACTAACGTACTGGGCATCTTCGATTCAGTTAGTCTTGGAGGCCAGCATCGTAGTTGCGGTGCTGTCTGTGACTGTGATGGGTAGCCAACTCGTACCAGCACTCCTCCTCTTCCGTTTGACTCCTCCGGAGGTAGTGATTGGACTGCTCTGGATGGGTGGCATCTGGGTAATTGTGAAAGCGCGTTCTGGACTACCGTGGGTAGAACAAGATGCGGCGCCAGGTGGTCAGCAAGTACCACTTGGAACTGCTAAAAAGAAGAAACATCAACAATTGAAGGAGAAAGGAAAAACGACACAGTACATCGTCGTTATCTTTTTTCTCGCTGCCATCGCAACACTTGTCGGTGGCGTGCTGCTCGAACGCACGAGCGGCATGATTGCGAATCGTCTCAATATAAGTGGGGCAATTTTCGGTGCGACAGTATTGGCCTCCATCACCTCACTTCCGGAAGTTTCTACAGGGATGGCCGCGATCAAGCTCGGTGACTATGAACTCGCAATAAGCGACATCTTCGGAGGCAACGGGTTTTTACCGACCCTTTTCATCTTGGCATCCATCCTCTCTGGGAAGTCTGTCCTCGCTAACATGGTCTCAAGTACTATCTACCTCACTGCACTCGGTATTCTCCTCACGACGATCTACATTATTGGTCTTCTCGTTCGGCCACGGCGCCAGATTCTCCGAATGGGTATTGACTCGTTTTTGGTCCTGATACTCTACTGTCTTGGGATTGTTGGCCTTGTCGCGATTAACTATTGAGAATGGATTGTGTGCCAAGGCAACTACTTGTAAGTAGACCGTTTTTTTGCTGGTAGCACTACTTTTATTTGATGACCATCTCCAGAATTGCGGATGACGCAAACAGGTGCAGATCGCTAGATTTGGTGCTCAAACCCAATGCGTTCGAGTTTCCCTCCTCACTCAGGACAGACAATTACGACCTTTGCTTTCGATGCGCTCGAACTAGTATTCGTAGTAACGCGATAGCCTACCCGAGTGGAGACATCCAGCTGGCTATCGTTGGGATCATGGCGATGCCCGATGTGATTCGGTCGGCCGTTTCGATTGCGTGTGTTGGAATTTTCCTCGTCACTATTGAGCTTTCCAACCACTTCTGTTCGATGACCTCGCAGCCGAAACAAGCAGTGAACGTAACCGATCCACTTTTTGGGGGTGAGCGTGCGGAGGTTTTGAGATGGGAATCGCACTGGTGAAGTATCGGTTGTCACCCAGTTTCTCACACACCTCTTATGTATGTTGGTAGCCTGTCTCTCTGTGTTATGAATAATGGAGAATCAGAAGATGGTGACGTTCGCACTCGTACAACAAACCGTGTCACATCACGGCCCCCACCCAGTATCCAGATTATTAACGCTGTATCCGATGCTACGGACTGCCCGGTCGAGGAGCTCGACCCACTGTATGATGCCATTGATCCAGATGCGTTGGATCGTCTGTATTCACCAACGTATCATGGAGACGTGCGCTCTGGCGGGGAAGTGACCTTCTTGTACGCTGGCTACCAGGTCGTGGTCGATGGTTCGGGTACTGTCGAATTGACCCCAATCAAATCGTGAAGATAGTATCAATCCTCCTTTACCTCGATCGGTCCCGGTATCGAATATCCACAGAAGTCGGAGACGCTGTACAAACGTTGATTGGTGTGCCACACCTCTAGATTGCATGGCTGAATTTCCAGACGAGAGAGAACTCGTACTGAGAGTGCGTTCCCAGTTGGAACGATGGACGAACAATGCCCGGATACGAGCATACAGTGAATTGTTCGAAGGCGATGCTCCACTCCTCACCCCCGAGGAATTGCAACGGCTCGATGCGCTCGATTCTGTAATGGAACGGCACGGTGGCGATGGCGTGTGGGGCACCGATCAGTACGGAATCCACACAGGAGGGACCACGAGTTCGGACAGTTCGATCGGAATTGTCTGTGTGTACCATCCCCAAATTACCAAAGATTCCGTCCTTCAGGGAGACGACGGTATCGATGACGAGACCGAGGAGAACTTCAACGCAGCACTCTGGCAATATAGCGAACGGGTTGCGACACTCATCGAAGAACGGCTCGACGAGTTCATCCGCC
This sequence comes from Haladaptatus rarus, assembly GCF_054177585.1. Classification (NCBI taxonomy): domain Archaea; kingdom Methanobacteriati; phylum Methanobacteriota; class Halobacteria; order Halobacteriales; family Haladaptataceae; genus Haladaptatus; species Haladaptatus rarus. The sequence goes on from NZ_JBPEHG010000027.1 coordinate 23,381, forward strand.
AAACACAGAGTTAGCTTCGTGTTTAATTCCGTTTCCTGAACTTGATCGGTTCATCGGCAACTGGAATGGCCTTCCCAGCCAATACCGTCGCAAACGAGACGAGAAACGACGACAATCAGTACGACACCGCTCATCTTCCCTGCTCGTGGGTCGATCGCCACTGAGACAAATACACTTGCATCTTCGATCACCGGTACTCGGGTCCCTGTTGGATTCAGTTACGTTTGGATCGCTCGTGTTCTGGCGTGAGGTTGAGAAACACGTCGTCTTCAGCACCACACTCTGGACAAGCATGCACGAAGTGGAGGCCGTCCTCATCGCGTTTTTCGATTCGCCACTCCGATCGAGCTCGTGCTTCGTTCCCACACACCGAACAGCGTTTGGGATGATCCTGTAGATATGTTCGCATGAAGTCGATGAATGATTTCGTTCCATGACGGTATTTCGGCATCACTCGTCTATACGGTGAGCTCACGTATCAACGCATTTCATCCGCTTGTCCTTTAGAGGTTCAGAGCGCCAGGTTCAGCCCTATTTGATCGCAAGCGACTGTTGACATCCTCCCCGGTGCGTGTGGTCACCTTGTACTGAAAGTCGAGAACGTTATCCGCCGAGCCACCAGCCGTACAGTTGTTCTTGCTCCTCGGTGTCCGGATGCTTCTTCGATTGGCCGTAGGTTTTGCCCTTGAGAAGTTGGCGTTCGATCGCGTTCGCGGCGAGACGAAGTGCGTGGGTGGCCCCGTAGCCCTCTCCGTCGGCCGTGAAGTAACCACGGTCGGTGACGAGCCGAATCCGTGCAAGCACCAGTGGCACTCCTCGGCTCTTTTCTTTGTGCTCGTGCAGTTCGATACTGGCCTTGATCACGCTCATCTCGCCATACTTCGAGGTCACGCTGTTGATCAACGCAGAAACGTCATCGTAGTCCATTTCATCGAGCAACTCGAGACCGAACACCTGCACGGGACGCCGTTCTTCTTGTTCCCAGGTGAGCGCCTCGATGACGTCCGTCTTCGTGATGATTCCGACCGGCTCGTCCGTCTCGTTAGCCGTGACGACAAGTGAGGAAATCTCCCGATCGAACATCGTTTCGACCACCGCATCGAGCGGTGTGCCTCGCTGAACCGTCGCAGCTACATCGGACATCAGGTTCCGCACCGGTAGGTCAAGCATTCTATCGGACGAACCGTCACGTTCACCGAAGCCGCCGCGGCCACTGAGCTCGTCTGACGAGCCACCCTGGCTCTTGTTCCCGCCGCGTGTCGTGAAGTCGATGACATCGTACAGACTCAGTATGCCTACGAGTTCGTCATTGTCGATGACTGGAAGGTGTGCGATACGTGCTTCCCGAAGCGTGTTGAGGGCTTTGCCCATCGTAGTCGTTGGGGAGACACTGATCAGCGTTGTCGTGTACGCATCGTCGACAGTCACCGCGTCGAGAAACGGGCTCACGGCCTCCAGAACGGCATCTGCGGTCACCACGCCAAAGACGCGGTCTTTGTCCAGCACTGGGAGCGTCTTGGCGTTACTCCCGATCATGAGTCGTGCGACCTCACGGACATCCTCGGTTCGGTCGACGGTCGGGACGTGTTGCACCCGTGAGCCGACCTTCGCGGAGGGTTGATTGGATGACGAGGCCAGTTGTCTGCGGCTGACGACGCCACGATACTCGTCACCGTCCGTAACGACGACGGCGTCGAGTTCTTGATTCTCGAACGCACCGGCGACCTTCGAAAGGGGTGCCCCGATATCGAACTCGGTAAACTTTGTTGAAACTATCTCAGAAATGTCCATTGTGTACTCACTACTAGGAGGGTCCGCGGACGGTTATGCTTGCCCCATCTTTTGGTGACACGATGCCGCTCATTTGTAGCGGTACTCATTCGGATGTGAGGAGACGTATCGTTACACCACCCGAGAGAACATTGACCTCCGTTTGTGATCTCCGCGTTGGCTTCGTGGGCTCGCATCCATCTCGCCAGATAGTTGGTCAAGATGTCGAATCAAGCACATTGGACACTCCCGACGTGATGGGGGGTACTCATCCGACTACACCTCTACTGTGGCTCCAGTATCGTCTCCTGGTGTCGAGGAGTGAATGATGGTCTCGCTGATGTTGAACTGGCACCTAAGTAGATGGCTAGCATACACTTCATGTCTCATGCCGCGCAACCACGTCATCGAATTCACAATCGATTATGTCCAAGTATTGGCCGCTGACGGTTCGGTAGACGCCGATCTCGATCCCAGTCTCGATGAGGACCGTCTGCTCGATATGTATGGAGTAATGAAACTCTCCCGGCGTCTCGACGAACGAGCCATTGCCTTACAACGACGAGGCGAACTGGGGACATATGCTCCAGCAATCGGGCAAGAAGCCGCACAAGTTGGGAGCGCGATGGCGCTTACAGGCACAGATTGGATGGTGCCATCATTTAGAGAACAACCTGCATACCTTGTGCGGGATACACAACCGCACATGCTGCTCTGGTACGCAATGGGAATGGAAGAGGGCGCAGCGGTTCCGCGTAACAACCATATGATGGCTCCATCCGTACCGGTCGGTTCACAGGCGTTACATGCAGCGGGGATCGGATGGGCTCAAGAGATTGCTGGGGAGGACGCTGCGACACTTGGGTACTTCGGTGACGGTGCAACGTCCGAAGGCGACGTCTACGAAGCGTGCAATCTCGGCGGTGTATTTCGATCGCATACCGTCTTTCTCTGCCAAAATAACCAGTACGCGATTTCTGTTCCTCGAGCGAACCAAACTCGCGCGGAAACACTGGCACAAAAGGCGATTGCAGCTGGCATCGAGGGTGTACAGGTCGATGGAAATGATGTCCTTGGAACGTATGCTGTCGTCCAGGACGCACTGGAGAGCGCCCGTGAAGGAGATCCCGTTTTCATTGAGGCGATCACCTATCGACGATCAGTTCACACGACCGCCGATGATCCGTCGGTCTATCGGATGGAGACGGAAGAAGAAGAGTGGGCACTGCGGGATCCGATTGTCCGATTTGAGACGTACCTCCGTGATCGAGACATTCTCGATGACGAGCGCATCGCTGACATTGAAAACGCCATCGAAGCTGATCTCGCTAAAGCAATTGAACGCGCGAAAGAGGGGCAAACTACCATCGATCCAGAAGATATGTTCAAATACACGTTTGCGTCGCTGACGCCTGAACTCAGACGACAACGTGCTGCCTTCCGAGGTGAACACCATGACCACTAAACAGCGACTAGTCGAAGCCATCCGAACTACCCTGTTCGAAGAGATGGGTCGCGACGATTCGATTGTGGTATATGGAGAAGACGTCGGGGTCGATGGCGGTGTGTTCCGTGCAACGGAAGGATTGATTGACGAATATCCGAATCGTGTCTACGATGCTCCTGTCGCCGAAGCGGGTATCATTGGTCTCGGCGTTGGTCTTGCAGCGTATGGATTCACACCCGTTCCTGAAATCGAATTTTCTGGGTTCATGGTGCAGGGGTTTCACCAAATCCAACAGCATGTTGCTCGACTCCGCAGCCGGACACGCGGAGAGTTCAATTGTCCGATGACAATCCGTGCGCCATATGGTGGTGGTATCCGTGCACTCGAACATCACTCCGAGAGCTTCGAGGCAGGGTATGCACAGATACCTGGTTTAAAAATCGTTGTTCCTTCCACTCCCGCTGATGCGAAGGGGTTACTCACAACGTCGATCAGAGACCCCGACCCAGTGATCTTCTTCGAGCCAACACGCCTCTACCGATCGTTCCGTGAAGACGTACCGGAGGGCGAGTATCTCATCCCACTTGGAGAGGCAGATGTAGTCAGAGAGGGAACAGACATCACGGTGGTCGCGTGGGGTGCAATGCGTCAGCAGGCGGTCAAAGCTGCCGACACAATTGATGGGAGTATTGAGATAATCGATCCACGGAGTATCGTTCCATTTGATACAGAGACGCTTCTCGATTCAGTGCGAAAGACTGGTCGTTGCGTCGTGGTTCACGAGGCACCTCAAACTGCAGGCATGGCTGCCGAAATCATCGCCCGTATCAATGAACAGGCCCTCTACTACCTCGAAGCACCTGTGCAACGAGTGACTGGGTATGATGTCCCCTATCCATTGTTTGCTCGTGAGGACGACTACCTTCCGGATACACTTCGTATTCAAGAGGGCATTGAGCGAGCTTTAGCAGAATGACCGGCGTATCGTCTCACTATTTTGGTTCACTAACTCGCACCATATACTCGAACGCTATCGAGAGTATCTGCTTCAGTTGGACAGGGCTATCGGTTAACTGTACTCGAGTCGGTGCCCCAAGCTCACTACGTGGTTGTGAGTAGGCCATCCACTCGTTGCCATCTCCTTCACGAGTACAGATAAGTGGCTCTGTTGAAGTCCTCTTCTTTAGAGACTTATTCACGTGAATATACTGCACACTACACGTGCGTATCGATCGCTGAGGATTCTGCCAGTTCTGATAGTTGTTCAAGTAGTCGTGCAAGCCAAAGCGCGCATTCAGCAGCAAATCGATTACAGGATCAGGTTACTCGTCATGATCGTCATCGATCTGTTCAAGAAACCGACGTACCTCGTCGAATTTCATTCCTCGCCGTACCTTGTCTTCGAACCTGTCGAACTCGACGAACCCCTCATCCGATAATTCGGGAAGTAGGACGTGATGGAGTTCGTAACAAATCGTGAGGTACTCCCCGGAGTTGAGAGTCTCTCCCTTACGAAGAATCGGGTCAGCAGACATCGAACTCTCGTCGAGGAGCGCACGTAATACTCGCCGCTGTTGCGCTGAGAGTACCCGTTTGATGCGATCTTGGTTACAGCGTTCGTCACTCACAGGTCAAGTAGTTGCTACCGATCCGGCCACGCTCGAAGTCGTTCACTCCGAATGCTCGTTCTTTTCGACTTCGGTGACGATCACGTCCCAGTCAGGATGTTCGACCCCATTCCGACATTCGAATCCGCCTTCCACATCGATTCCACTCTCGTAGGCCCTGCGAAGGAGGGCTTTCAGCTCCGCGTTTAATTCTTCCTTCGACGCAAGCGAGGTCTCCTCAGATGTCATCTTCCCGCCTCCCTTTCGTGTTTCTCCACTGTGAGTTCGTGTTCTGGTGTGATAGTGATCACACCGTAGCTGTGTACGGTTATTGCGTGCCCCTCGTGCGTGAATGCAGCGTGGGTATCCCCGTTTGTCCCGTTGCGAACGCGGACGAGCGCATCTAATTCCTCGGTGTCAACAGTGGAATGGAGCGGGTCGAGTTCTACAGGATCAGTATCCATTACGTCCGCCAGCGTTGCGACAACAGCCATGCTCGCTGGTGTCTTCTCCTGATCAAACTGCGTGCGAACAGTCCCAGATTCCTGAGCGTACTCAACCGCTTCTACTCCAACCCCAGATATCGTTGTGCCCATCTGGCCTGATTCTAGCCGTCTGAGTCGGTTCAACAGGGATACTGATAATACAGCAGGTTTAAAAGACGGACTATCCGAACGGTCACGACGAACTGCTGAGTGTCGCTCCAATGAGGCGTCGATGTCCCCGACGGAGTCGTGACGATAGTGACTGCTGGGTGATACCGAGCTCGTCGGCAATCTCTTCGAGCGACGCCTCGCGTGGGGAGTCGAAGTAGCCCCGTTCGTAGGCTAGTACCAGCGCCTCGCGTTGGGTCTCGGTCAACTCGTAGCCCTCTCCCTGGATCGGAAGCATTGCGTGGACGGCGGTGATTGTTATCGGAATGTCGTTTCCCTGGCAGTATTCTCGAAACTCGGCGATTGTCTCCTGACTTTCGCCGCGCACCTCGAATCGCCACTCGTCTTTCGTACCGATTCCGGAGAGCACGACGACGTTGGCCTTGGCCAACGCACTCAGGACGCCGAAGTACTCTGGTTCCCATTCGGCACGCATGAGATACTCGTCTTCGACGCTATCGACCACTCGAATGTTGCTCACGCCGGAATGTACCTCGAACGCAGCTTCGATATCCTCCGTTTCTACATCGCGCACCCAGAAATACGGGACAATCAGCGTCTTGTGTGGAATCAATCGCTCCAGTTCAACGGTCACACCCGGCAAGTTTTTGAACACACTCCCCAGTGGGAACTCCGCTGTCGGACTCGTAAACTCCATCACAGTCGCCATGCGGAACCCTTCGTCTAGCAGACAAATAACCGGCATGGGTGGTGTATCATGGCTTCGAGACGAGCCAACGCACAGTTGTTGGCCGGGATAGTGTATGCTGCGAGCGGGGGTGTACCTCTGGCACCCGGATGGCCATGGTGCACCAAGCTATCTCCTTTTGTGCAACCGGACAATCTAGTCTTACAAGCGATTATGAGTGTGATAACGGAGGTTCGCATCCCATCCGATGATTTTGAACTCGGGCAAATCCTCAGTCTAGAGCAAGCCTCGGCCATCGAACTGGAAACGCTCGTCCCGAGTGGGGACGTGACCGTGCCGCTCTTCTGGGTCTACGAACCGGTCGAAAACGGCTTTCTCGAGGCCGTCGAACGCTATCCAACTGTCAACAGCGTCACAGAGGTGGACGTGTTCGACGACAGGACGCTAATCAGGCTCGACTGGGATGCGAGCCAGGACCACCTTTTTCAGTGCATCTTGGAACACGACGGGCAGATACTGGGTGCGACTGGATCGTCGGAAGGGTGGAATTTCGAGATACGGTTCTCAGACCGCGAGGCATTGAGTCAGTGCCAGGACTGCTGTGAGGCCGCGCACATCTCTCTGGAGCTAACCCGCATATATAATCCGACGGACCCTGAGGCCGGTCCGTGGTACGGCCTGAGTGAGCCCCAACGAGAAGCGTTGACGCTTGCCATTCGAAGGGGATACTACGACATTCCACGAGGGTGTACGACCGCAGAGCTAGCTGACGAACTCGGAATTTCCGATCAAGCAGTGACGGAGCGACTGCGTCGTGCCATTGGGACGTTCGGGAAGTACGCACTTCTCACGCCCGAGTCAGCAGCGGAAATGGACTGACTGTTTCCATTATGCACCATGGGACAGAGCCAGGCAGATGGGACTACGCTATGTGAGTATGGATGAGAGTCGAGAGCTGGGGACACGTGATATACAGTCAATTGATGAGGGTACCGGTTCTTCGGGGCGTGAGAGATCGATCTCCCCCGATACGATTCTGTCGGCAGTAGCGAACGAACACCGACGCGCCACCCTCAACGCGTTGGACAACGCTTCCGAGAAGACACTGGAATACGATGTGCTCGTAGATCGCGTTGCAGACCGGGTTCGGGACGAAGATGCGAACCTAGAGTCAGCCGAACACCGACAACGCGTCCGGATCGCACTTCACCATACCCATCTTCCAAAATTGGACGAGGCTCGGATAATCGACTATGAGGCTGAAACGGGGCACGTCCAGTTTGTTGGCGGCGAACTGGAACGAGATCTCCTGACGCTGATCCAGCCGTACGACGTCCACGTGTGAGAGATGGGTGTGATTGAGGATGAGTAGCTTCAGCTTCAAACTCATTTCGTATTCTTATTGCCGTCGAGGGGGTAGTGAGAACTGATGCCCGAAGAAGAGCTATTCAAAACCGAGGAAGAGGTTCCAAGAACCGAGGTTGCTGAAGCGTTACGCGATGCTGCAGATCAGATCGAATCCGGCGATGTCACGTTAGTGAGCGACGCAGAAGAACAAACCGTGACTGTGCCGGAACGTCCTCGATTCGAAATCGAACCCGAACGACTTACGGATTCAGAAACCGGCGAACAACGGTACGAACTCGAATACGAGATTAGGTGGACGAATTAGCCCGTTGATATGCTGCATCCACCCTCTGTACTGGTCGTTAGATGGATCGATCAAGATTGTGGACGATACACGCAAGGGCGAGTTCACGGAACTGCTTCCACCAGCGTCGTGAACGGACGAACGCACCGTATTTTCGCTTGAGTCGAGAGTTTACCGTTTCGCTCTGGCTCCGTTGGCCGTTGAGTTCAGTATCCAACCGAGCGTTCCACGCTTTCTGGAGTGAGGAAAACTCACGGTGTTTGACGAGTAGACGAACCCCGTTCTCGCGGGCCATCGCTCGAATCTGCTGATCGTCGTATTCCTTGTCTCCAAGCAAAACTCCGATTTCAGATGCGTTTCGGTTGATGAGTGATGGGGCGATCTGCGTATCGTGTTTGCGGGTCGTTGTAATGTGGAGATCGAGGATAGCGTTCGCTTTGGTATCGACTAAGAGCGTGACTTTCAGCTGCTGAATCGTCAGCTTCTCCCGTTTCGTGTAATGCTTCGAGGTGTGACCGCGGTCAAACCCCGAGGCGTCGATCCCCGTAACACCGTTAGTCGGGAGCAGTGAAACAGAGAGATCGAGAAGCACTCGCCAGACAGCCATATCGAGCCTGTCGAACGCCTTGCATAGCGTAGACGGCGCAGGGAGTTCGGTAAGGTTGATCGCACTTCGAATGCGGGGCATCTCGATGAGTTCGTCGAGAAGTGTACGATACGTTGTGTTCTTCCGAACCTTGAGACAGAGGAGAACGATGTGCTGATGGAGCGTGTAGCGTTGTTTCGAGAATTTCGAGGAGTATCGAGCTACAGCACGTTGGGCTAACTGACATGCTTCCTCGACAAACCGGAGCAGTCGTGACTTCGGGAGAGTCTGCATTCGGTCACACTACTGGCCAAACGTGTATCTTCTCAAGGATTTCAACAGAGCCAGATAAGTCGCTTTGCCGGACCAACCCACGACTGGACTTCTTCGCTTCTCGTTTCCGAATATAACCGGTGTCTTGTTTATAGAGATTACTACAAACTATGCTTCCGTACTCATTATGAGTGATAACACATCGCTGGACAACGAGAATGGGGAACTAGGGACTACTGACACCCATCGTACGGAGTTCGATCCCAGTACAGATAGCGCCAGCGAGGAACTCATCAAGGCTGTCGCAAGACTCAACGACGCAGATCCCGTCGAGTTACCACTTCTTGCGGATTTCATCGATCCAGAAGCGCTTGATGCACTCTTTCGACCACGAGAGGATGGCACACTGCGTGGAACCAGCGGTCGGGTGGAATTCGCCTATGACGCGTATCACGTCACGGTCGACAGCGGGGGAACGATCCATCTCTCCTCCCACAAGTCAAATGAGGACAGCTGAATTTAGTGGCGCAAGTGCGTGACATAGAAGGGTAGAAGCGTTATTCATCGGTTGCCACCCTATAGACATCAGAGTGATCACTACCGGTAAAACGATTCTGGATATCGTTTACCCAGGGTGTCTTTTGACGCGCTCAGTAAACGAATCGTTGACCGTGATTACTAACCAAAATATAAAGAATCGATAGCGTCACTTCGTTTACTTAGACCAAGTGAAATATAGACAGTTGAGCGTCAATTGGCGTGCCATGGATAAAAACAGCTGAAGTGGTGGTTAGTTCGGCAGTTCTTTCCGTCCCGTTCGCACGCATGGCGAGCACGGGAAGTCACCGAGGCCCTCACAGTCGCAGTTGTCGGGTTCGGTATCGTTGTCCTCCGACGAGAAGGCGTCAAGTGTGCCGTCGTCAGTCACGTCGTCGATGGCAACGGTGTCCTGGTGAGATGCGGGGTTCTCGTTGGTATTTCTACTATCGGTGCGTCGAATAACTCCTGAAAGAAACAGAACCTACAACGGGGCGAAAAGAACAGTGCTATCAACGGCGTATCTCGGAGTATGACCGTCGAGATCGACATTCGTCTCGCTGCAAATGAGTTCGCTTTCGGGCAGATATTCCAAACAATGTCCGCCTTGCGGATCGAGTTCGATCGCATCGTTCCGATGGGACGTGAAGACGAATATCTCCCGTTCGTATGGGTGGAAGCCACAGAAGCAGCACCGAACCCAGAAGCGATAGAAGAGGCCTTCACCGAGAGTCCGGATATCACGGAATTCGAATTGTTGACCACTGTGACGGAAAAGCGGTTATATCGTCTCCACTGGCAGCCTACGGATGTAAGCTTACTGGATGGGATGCTACACACGGGAGGAACAATTGTTGAGGGGTATGGTGAACATGGTGAGTGGATGTTACGCCTTCGATTCGCCACACAAGAAGACCTCTCTCTGTTGACACTTACTGCACTGATCACAATATCAACTTTACTCTCGACAGAATGATGGATGTATCCCCGCCAGGAAGTTCGTACTTCAATCTTACATCAGAGCAATTGGATGCAATCCGGATTGCATACAACCACGGCTATTATGAGATTCCGCGAGGGATTGATCAAGAAGAGATCGGTACTCTTCTCGATGTCAGTCACCAAGCTGCCTCAGAACGAATCCGTCGAGCAAATAAGAAGATCATCGAACAATCATTGGGATCTTTGTTGAATACTGAACCAGCACAAAATGAATGACTGCTCGAATTTCGGCACATCAACTGGCAAGCCGTGTACGCTTCAATTCTAGTTGACGACATCAGTACTGTGTCATCCTCACGTTCGGTCGTCTCTAGGCACTCGGTGAGCGTTCGCTGGGCAACATCGGAGAACTTCGTTTGGCGTTAGATAAATAGAAGTGAGCGGGTTAGCAGCAGTCGGTGAGTGCATCCTTCCGAGTAGCTTCCGCGCCACAGTCCTCACACTACCAGTCGGTGTGATCGGCATGTCCGTATTTGTCGTACCCAGTGTACGGGCCACTGACACGCTCGTTGTCGTCCTCCGACGGGAATGCGTCAAGCGTCCCGTCGTCGGTCGCAGTTTCGAGGTGGCCATATGTTTGCAGGAGGCGTTCCGATGGAATACTACAAAAGAACAGTGGCAGAATAGTTGAAAGGGGCTACTAGTTCGGATTACTGATGACGATGTTCTTCGAGTGATTCGTGAGTCCAAGTTTCCGGCTGTGACCGCTCGCTGGGTTGCAGATACGATTGGGATGAACCAGCGGCCAGTACAGCAGCGACTCCAGGGGCTTCATGAGCAAGGTGAGCTAGAACGGGGAAGTTGAATCCGTAGGTGGTCATCTAATGGATTCCAGAGGGAGAATGAATACACTATCTCGTTTACGTGAGATCAGTTAAGCAACGTTCAGAGCAGAAATACAAATACCGGATAGGAGGCAACAACCGCTAGCGAGGGCGTCAACACCCACATTGTAACGATACGTTTGGCCGCCGCTGAGTCGAACAGGCTCCGCTGATCGAGATCCGCCGGCCCCTCCGTACCAACGTCAGGCACGTCTGGCAGTTCCTCCGGTTTTTCTGCCGGTTCCTCGTGACGGGCAATATCGCCGATCGTTGGACTTGCAGGCATATCCTCAGCACGGGAGGTGACCAGCGCTCCTGTCGCGACCTCTAAATCCGGATGTTCACGTTCCGGCGTCGCAAACTCCACGAGTGTCGCTGCTCGGCTTGCTCGACCCCATCCGAGTCCAATAATCGCCGATGTCGTACTTACTGCGAGACTCGCCGGGATTCCGAGGTAGGACAGAATCGTGATGACTGTGCCACCAACTATCGAGACGATCAGTGAAGCGAGAATCGGTAGTTCCGTAATATCGTCTCCGACCGTCTCCAGCGTGCGACGGGCGATGGTAAAACTGCCTAGACCGAAGGCCACCACCGCGAGTATGACACCCTGATTGACGGTGAGCGACCCCCCTTCGCCGACGAGGGGGGCCACAGCGTTTGCCGCGTTTGACGCCCCCGCCGAAAACGCCATATAGCACGCGATGATGACCACCGAGAGTGATCCAAGGATATCCTGCCGTGTCGCGTTCGGATTCAGGTAAAGGCGGGGAATCGTCCCAGAGCGGTCGAGTTGGATGAAGTGGAGATCAAACTTCGTGAACGCGACATAGCGATCCAGATACGGGTAGAAGTAACGCCCGACCACGATTCCGATGCCGAGGCTGATCAGCGGCGCGACGATCCATGCTGAGACGATCGTAAACATCAGTGCCTGATTGAGTGTGTTCGACGCGAGGCCAAGTCCAACGATGGCGCCAACAGCCGTCATTGAAGTCGAAGCTGGAACGCCGTAGAGATTTGAAATGAGGAGCGACGCTCCTGTGAAGAACAAGACGGCGACGCTTGCGGCAGGCGTGAATTGGGTTGCCGGCACGATACTGCTGCTCATCGTCGCGATGACGTTCCGGCCGACGGTCCATGCTCCGAGAAAACCGAAGCCGACGAACAGGACTGCTGCGGTCGCCTTCCGAAGGAGACGTGAGCCGACTGCTGGACCGAACGCTACACCCGTCGATGAGCCACCAATATTGAATCCAACGAAGACGGCGACGACTATCCCGGCGACGGTTAGCACTGATACCATTGGTTTCTCTCTAACCCAACGTTGCTGATACCTATATAATTCCCTGCAGCCAGCTCTGAGATGATTCTGACCAACTTACAGACAGCCACTGTTCTATCCTCAATCTTTCTTCGTCCATACTCCGAGGTATGCACATGGTCATTCCGTTGCTGAATGTCTCGATTGCATGCCTCGATCTGTTCTTCTGGCATCGGAACGTCGGGATTTCATGATTCGATATCTGATTTCTACTCTCCATTGGCTGTCTAGTTTAGCTCCTCCTCGACAGGCGTTCGGTCGTCGAGCGATTGGTGCGGCCTCTGCTGGATACAGCAGTGTGCAAACTGTTCAAGCCACTGCTGGACGCTGGGCCGACTGCCCACCCACGAGGTATGAAAGCGGTCGATCCGCTGTTTGAGCGTATGAAACCACTTTTCGATCAGGTTTCGCTCTGTATAGTCGAGCTGACCGCTCAATCCAATTCGAAAGAGGGCAGTCCGATAGCCGTAGCCAAGATTTGTCCGGAATCTGGGCAAGATGGCCTACAACGGCACGTAATCGCTTGAAACGGACGATCTCCAATAATGGATACTGTTATCCAATCACAAGGTGAAGAACTGATGATGAATCAGAACGACCGTTGGGAATACGAGACACTCAGACCGCCTCGCGGGGAAACGAAAAAAGAAGCAGAGGATCCGAAAGCAGAGTTAAACGAACTCGCCGCCGATGGGTGGCGATTCGTCGAGACGATCGCCTATACCGGTGGTGGGACCAAATATCTCGTGTTCGAGCGACCTCTCCGGGAAAACGACGCTGAACGGGACCCGCCATGAGTCCCGAACCGATTGATGGCGACACAAATACGAACGTCGACACCGATATCGATGTCAGCACAGCGAATACGATGCGTGAGCGCGCTGGGGAGAGCCGACTTAAGATTTGGCTGTTGCTCGCTGCGAACCGTCTATATGTTACTGCAGTGTTGGCACTTGCAGTGTTTGTCATGTTTGTCACGCTTGTGACTGTCATTCCGCCACCATTGGTCCCACAGCTCAGCTCGGGCGATACGATCGAGACAATGTTCTCGGCGATGCTTGGCGCGATCATCACTGGGGTTACTCTCGTTGTAACGATCGGTCAATTGGTATTGTCTCAAGAGAACGGGCCACTGGGAGAGCAACGTGACCGTATGGAGAACTCGATGGATTTTCGCGATTATGCGGAAGAGCTGCTTGGTGCGCCGAGCCCAGCCGATCCGTCGATGTTTCTCAGTGAGCTTGTCAATGTCGCTGAACAGCGTGCGAACGCGGTACGTGACGGCCTGAGTAAGATCGACAGCGACCAACTCCAGTGGGAAGTCGACGAGTTCACCGAGAGCGTGATCGGGAACTCCGAAACGGTACGCGAACAACTCAACGGTGCGAAGTTCGGTACGTTTGACGTGCTCTTCGCGGCACTCAACTACAACTACGGTTGGAAGATCTACCAAGTCGAGCGCCTCGCACACGATCACGCAGAAGATCTCGGTGAACCAGAAAACACTCTCCTTGACGAATTGAAGACGGCCCTCGCACTGTTCGGGCCGGCGAGAGAGCACGTGAAAACGCTGTATTTCGAATGGGCACTGGTTAGCCTCTCGCAGATGATTCTGTATGCAGCGATTCCAGCACTGGTTGTTGCTGGCGTCATGCTCACTGTCGTTGAAGGGTCTACGCTCCCCGGAACCACGTTTGGGGTCGCACACATGGCGGTGGTGATCGGTGCTGCGTTCACGGTGACGTTGGTACCCTTTTTGCTGTTCACGTCGTATATCTTACGAGTCGTTACCGTCGCAAAGCGAACGCTGGCAATTGAGCCGCTAATCTTGCGAGATTCACAGCGATAGTCCATCTCGTATCGGCCGCTGATTGTCGAGTTCGAACGTACATGCGTCCACTCACTCATGAATCAGATCATGAATCAGCCGTCGATCGTATCGATAAGATCCATCATCGGCAGTCGAAGAAGTAACAATCCCGAGGATTCCCTTGAGCAGTCCGTCTTTCAGGCTGAAGAAAAATATTAATCTGATTTCTTCCATTCTCCGGGTTCAGTGTCGTTGAATTCGCCTTTCGACTGCCGCTCACGCGGCCAGAACGCAATTGAAACCATTATCGTGTAGAACAGTCCCACGGCACCGAGTACAACGATTCCTGGTATCGTTCCCACTGCAGCCGTTTCGAGTAGTGACTGGTTCGAGAAGGCAGTGAGTTTGAAGATCCAGGCAGCGAGCATGAGCATGAAAAATGGAAGATAAATCCGGCGGAGCCGCCGTGCAAGTGCTTCCATATAGGGTGTTTTGATGGTCGGGTTTCGATAGTCCTCACTGAGTTGACGCCGCCAGTCGCGATGCTCGACACCTTGAGAGGGGTCAAGCGCGTTCGCAAAGAGATTTTCTTGGAGCATCCGTGCCCGCGCCCGATACACGTCGTAAGCCTGATAGCGCCGGGCTTCGATCCCCAAGAACATGGCGATCACCACCATTCCAGTGAGGAGAATCACGTGCTTGCCCTCGGTCGAAAAGGCGTAGATAAGGATCGCTGAGATGATCGTCACCGCCCAGTTGATTGTCTCATCAAGCCGGCCACGCCATGTCGTGACCACGCTCATCTCCCCACGATAGAAATGCGCCACAACCGACCCAAGACCCGTACTCTTTGAAACCATCTCGCGGCCGATCTCGCGTTCTTCACGCTTTTCCGGGTCAAACTCGTCCCAATCCCTGTCATCGTCACTCATAATCGTCAGAGAATTCAGTGTACGTTCGTAAAACACCGCTGCCCGCGTATCTGAACGGATTCATAGGAATACTGAGAAAATTGAACGACTTCTTTTGTTCTGACTACGTGAATGGGTCACTCGCCAGCGTATCTTCGAGATCTTTGTCAAAATTTAGATTGTAAAAATCACTTAAAAACGTAGTACGCTGGCTGGATTATATTTGAGAGTTCAGTGAACACTGTATTTGTTATTTCCATGACTCTCATCGCTAGCCCAGCAAAGATTAAGGCTTTGATAACAGCGATCGTCGTTACGTTTCCAGTGTCACTGGTAGATCGCAAAGCAGCTTCAACTCGGATGCCCGAACTGTCCCACAATTCTTTCGCTGAGATGCGTTTAGGTACATTAATTCCTATTGCATCTAGTGTCAATTTCGACTCGAAGTGTGTCTCCTGTTAGTCGACATCGTCGTTACCATTCGTATCATCGAAGGGCTCCTCATCATTGTGCTTCGTTTCATCGCCAGCGTCGACCTTTGCGTCGGTTGGATCCGTCCCAATAGCCGTTGTCTCTGTCGGTATTGGAGAGAACGGTAGTCCGTGGATGAGGTCGCTCAGAACGATGTTTGCGAATTGAACGACGAGCACGAGCAGGAATGGCCCGAGAAAGAGGCCGTACCAGCCGAATAATACCGCACCAAGAATGTAGGCGAACAACACTGCGCCCTTGTGCATGGTTTGCCCGGAAATGTACGGCCGGACAATTGACTGGGGGAGAATATCGAGTAAAAGAAAGGCTACAATGAGAAATGCGACAGGATAGATAAGGAGACTCGTACTGGACTGAACTGCCTGCCATGCCAGGAATACCACTGCAGGCACATAGACAAGTTTCCCTACGATCAGCGGGATGAACGTCGCTAGTCCGGTGAGAATGGCCAATAACGTCGGAAATGGGAGAGTGACAACCGTTGGGGCGAGGAAGTTATACCCATTGTAAATAATGATCGAGCCGATCGTCACCGCGAGGACAGTGAGGACATTGCCAAAGTACACGACCTCGAGATCAGTATCGACACCAACAAGATACGCGTATGCGGCGGTGTCACGGCCTCCGACCTCTGTACGATACCAGGACTGGAGACGGTGTCCATCGCTGTAGAGAAAGAAGGCAAATGTCAGTGCCAGCGTCAGGTGAAGCAATCCGGTTGAAATCACTCCGAGAACCCCTAACACCGTCGTGAGGCCCTGTTGAATCTGTGAAAATTGACCAACGCGACTCACAAATTGTGGGAGATTTTGGAGAACCGCAGTGAACGACTGTTGATTGCCTGGCAGGTGTTCCAGCAGCAAATCCATCGTGTCGGGGCTAATGGTTGCGGTGAATTCCTGAACCGCGATGATGCCAGTGTATCCAAGCAGAGCTAGCGTTGGGAGAACAATACAAAGAAGTGTGATTGTCGCGGCCGCTCCCCGGGAGTTGACGTATCGTTGGATTCGCCGATTGACTGGCCGCGCTCCGTAGTAGATAAACAATCCAAAAATGAATGTTCCAATGAACGAAACTAGAAACAGCCCGACGACTCCAGCTAATACGACGGCAACGAGCCACCACCCAACGCGTTGTCGATCAATTGTGGGCGATAGCTCAAGAGACATGAATCATAGTTTCTTTCTGTTGATTTTATAGCTGTCGCTCACAACTGTTGATACGACCGGTGATGTCGATTGGTTTACATTTATCCATTATTTTTCGTTTTAGGTGGAAACGCTGGAATACCAGGGCCAAACCAGATACAATCAGCAAATAACAATGCTGCTTGCTCTCCTTAGTTCTCCCGCTATGGCTACGAACTCTAACACGAGGTCGAACGATGGTATGCGAACGAACGGATTGGACTGGTTCAGCATGCTTCTCGTCATCATCGGCGCGCTCAACTGGGGAATTCTCGGAGTGACCGAGTTGACTGCGGCACGAATCAACATCGTCAGGCAGACGATGGAGCTGTTATTTCTGCCCGACGTCGCGCAAATTGTCGCGGACTTGATCTACATATTCATCGGTCTAGCGGGATTATATTTCATCTACACCAGTTACAAAATCCGTCGTGCAAACCGTCGAACACAGCAGCAAACGACACAACAGACGGAACCGCAACAATCCGAGTAACCGAATTAGGTCACTATGCCTCGGTCTTGCACATCTCCTTTACCAAATGTATAAATAGTGACCACAATTTGAGCTATGTCCTTCGAAACAGGGTTTCCAATGTGGTATTACTTCTCGTGAGTCTGCTCGCCATGCCGGAGAAGCAGAGGAATAAAACCACCGGCTGATAACGTCATTGCCGTACGAATATTTGCTTCTTCATCAGTTACCCGATACGTCTTGGCTTGTTCTGGATGTTACCGATGGTACTGGCTTGGGACATGTCTCTTGCTCTCAACTCCGGTGTCTGTTCCGTTTATAGGTTATTCGTTATTTAGTGTCTATCTTGTGACAGTGTGACCTTAACAATTCCATCGTCATTCGAGAGGTGATAACACTGGGGGACACCCTCGCCTGGGACGATACAGCCACGTTTCTGGATAACTATCGCCGCATCATAGGGCTTTGTCCGTGAGGTGATTAACCCGCCACGTTATGCGCGTTGCCCGCCTACTGTTCTTCATGGCGACGATTGTCTATCAAGGCGTGGACGAACCCGTTTCGGAAGAGATCGACGATGAGAAACTGAACTATCGAGAGAACCACTGGCAGATCCATCACGGTGATGATGAGTACACGTACATCCCTAGAGAACGCGTCTATACGGTAAAAATGATGGACCCACACTTCATAGAAGAGTGAATTGATTCACTAGTCTATGCTGTGAGCTCTACGAGAGCGCTGCGAAAAACAATTGTTCTCAGTGCCCTTTGCGCCATCCAGGAGCGAGGTAGAACACATCTCATACACGGACACCCCAGAAGAACGCGATGCCGAGGACAGTGACGACCGACAGGAGCAACTGTAACGGCGCACCAACGCGGATGAAGTCCGAGAATTTGTAGCCACCAGGCCCGTAGACGAAGAGGTTCGTCTGGTAGCCGACCGGCGTCATGAACGCCGTTGAGGCGGCGAACTCGTTCGTTGTATCCGCGCTTTCCGTCAGCGTTCGCTGGTCGGTGATATCTGTGAATGTCAATAGATTATCTGTATCAATTAAACCTAACAAATTGTTTATCTTTTCATAGTTCTTATAGACACTATGGCATTCCCAGATTCATTCTTCGTTGTCCTTGGAATCGCATGGCTCATAGCACTCATAGTAAGCTATGGTGGATACCGTACTGGACGAATGACATCCAAACGTGCAAAACAGGGGGATGAGAATGTCTCTTATCTGGATTTTATTTGTAGTTCTTCGGTTAATCGGCGACCTCCTCGTTGTTTCTCCATAACTCACCCGGTGCACTTATAGATATGAAAAACATATGAATTTGTGTAATGTCACAGGATACACGGCGCGTCGGGGACCGGGGACAAGTCACGATCCCAAAGTGGATTCGAGAGCAAGAAGATATCCACGGGGGAGACGAGGTCATCGTGGAGCGTGAGGACGGCAAAATCGTGATCCGGAAGCCGAATGGCGTTGACCATGAGGAACTCGCGAAAGCATACAAGGACAACGCCGAACAAGCACGGGAAATAAATGAGGAATGGGAAGGGGCATCGAGAGAGGCAAACGACTACCTATGAGCGTCTCTCGCGGTGATATTGTTCTCGTAAATCTTGATCCCACAAAAGGCTCCGAAATCAAAAAGACTCGTCCAGCAGTTGTTATCCAAAACGATACTGGCAATCAGTATTCGCCTACAACAATCGTTGCCCCGATGACAAGGACACTCTCACAATATCCGTTTGTGGTTATTCTTCGTGCAAGCGATGAAGATATCGACAAGGATTCTGCTGTCCAACTCGATCAAATACGGACGGTTGATATTGAAAAGCGTATTGAGCAAACCTTTGGGCAGGTTAGTGACGAAAAAATGGCTGAAATCGATGCGGCGATCAAAGTGAGTCTCGGTTTAGACTGAAACCGTCGTTATACACTGAGTATAGGATTTTCAAGATATGCAGTATAAATACTGAAGCGGTGGTTAGTCCGGCAGTTCTGTCCGTCCTGTTCTCACGCACGGCCAGCACGGGAAGCCACCGAGGCTGTCACAGTCGCAGTTGTCAGGTTCGGTATCGTCGTCGTCCTCCGATGGGAAGGCGTCGAGCGTCCCGTCGTCGGTTGCGGTTTCGACGGCGGCCATATGTTTGCAAAAGGCGTTGCGGTGGACGTGGTGCGGGCACGTGCAGGCCATCAGTTTCTCGGTCACGTCGTCGGTGAAGACGGTGTACTGGTGGTCTGCCGGGTTCTCGTGACTCTCGTTGGTGACTTCTATCTGTCCGGGGGCTTCGACGTCGAAGGAGAATTGTTCGGTCTGTGCGCGTTGCTGTGCCGTCTCGTTAGCGTCACTGACTACATTATTATCAAGAAGCACTCAGTAAATCCGACACCAGTAGATAAGAAATACGACTTTGAGAAAGATATTTTACGTAGTGGCACGCAGTACTACGTATGACCGATATCAACGAGCAAGTCAAAGAGGAATGGAAAGCCACCACAACAGGCAGGGAGCGAGTCAAAGAGATACTCACCGAAACCACGGAGTACACAAAAGCTAGTGCCATTGCAAAGCAGGCCCTGGTGAGTGAGCCAACCACTAGAAAATACCTGACTGAACTCGTGGACGAAGGTATTGGTAGCACTCACCAGGATGGGCGCACGACACTATACAGGCGTAATGAAGGCCACCGCATCGACAACCGTATTAAAGAACTCCGCAGGACCCACTCGCATCGAGATCTCATTGCAGGCATCCAAGAGATGAACGAGACACTGCAGGAGTTTCGAGAAACCTACGACGTCGAGAGTCCAGAGGACCTCGCAATCGAGCTTGAACCCGGTGATGACGGATGGAACGATCTTGGGAGATGGCGGTCAACGAGACAAAATCTCGCTCTTGCAAAAGCTGCGCTGCAAGTAGACGAGGCCCATCGGCTTGCGGAAGCCTGATCCATGGCGGACGATTGGACGTATGTTGATACTGGCGCTCCAGACCAGGATCTCATGAAGAGAGCACGAACAGTTGCCGAAGAGTACGAACCACTCATTACCGATTCTGAGTTTGATAACGCTCTGAATCCAGAGACGCTTCATCTCTACGTCGCAGACGGTATTACCACAGATAGCGGCCGGTTTGATATCACGTGGACGGACAAACACTACTACCGCTATCATTACACCGAAGGAGACGACTTCAACTATCGCTACGACTTCCATCCTCGACGAAACCTCCCCACAAACCACTTTCACGAACCACCAGATGCAACCCATGGTGATACTGTTCCATCCTGTATCGAGGTCACAGCAGTACGACTTGTCACTCTCGCTGTCCTCCAACTCTGGCGGGATGCGGTGGATGCTGATGACCTTACACGCCTCCAGCAACCAAATCCACCATAACGTACAATTTCGGTGAGAGCTACTTAAACGAGAATTCGGTCAGTGACTGTCGCCCTTCTCGACGTGTAGTGACCCACTGCACTCACCACAGCTGTACTGCTCGGGGTTCCGGACGGTCTTCGAGCGTCGATACCGCGGAATCCGACCGCCGCAGTCCTCGCAGACGAGCCACCACTTGGGTGTAGTGAAGCGTTCGCAGTGTTGCGAGGTATCAAGATCGTCCGTCCAGCGGGTGAACGTTGCCCCGTGATCCGCGTCGCGAATTCGATGTCTGTTTGAATCGGCGTGATTACAGTGGTCGTCCCAAACCCACCAAGTGCCAATACGCCAAGTCCGCCAAGCATTTTCCGTCTGCTAATCACCATGCAACCGACGATTTGTAGGTCAATAGTAAATACTTTGTAGAGTGATATTATGGTTGAGAGCAACTAAATCAGCTCAATAACCGATGAGAGCTGACGGGAATATGCTTAATCAATGATAACGATCCAGCTACTCCCATTGCCGTTTGCAGCTCTGCTGAGTGTCTTCGGTGGCGTCTATTTGGATAGTAGGCTAATACTTCGAGTGAGCGCGACGAGCAGGGACGATTCGCGGAGCAAATTTCAGCACACGGTAGGGTGGAGCCTCCTTCCTCAACGAACGAAATGAGTAGGGAGGAGAGGAAACCCGTTCGAGAAGGCTTAATACGCCCGAAACCATATGATAATTCACTACTGCCTTGGCACAAGTCCGAGAAAGTAGGTGTCATGAGTAAACTGGCACCTGTGGTGCGGGAGTACCGCACTCTATACTCGGAACGACGACCGCGAACGTGACGCCTTTGGCCTCTCCGTCCCCATTTTAGGGCAGAGCGAGAGAACATCACCAGAATGCAAAGCGTTCTGGTTAGCAGCCAGAAATCAGAGATTTCTGGCCACACCGGGAATTAAATCGGCGGGACAATCCTCGTCGCCGGTCGGAATAGGACGTGTCAAAAACACACCCATGCCGGTGGCAGGACGGAAAGAGAAAGCCGGGCCGCGTCCATGCATGGGGTCCCGGGGCACAATGTCGGTGCGGAAAAGCCCAGTCCTCAAGGAGTGACCGACCGCCGCAAGGCGAGAGGAAGCGAGTAGGACGGGGTGGTTTACTGTCAGGTCACGATTCGAAAGCATTGTGATTCTTCACGGTCAGTCAGCCAACAATTCATCTCCGTGATTGACCACCAATCTGAGGAGTGATGCAATTTCATAGACGTTCGGTCCGCGACGAATATGGATGATGTACTCAGCAGCGGTACCTACAGCAACAAAGACTGATTCAATTCAGCTCCAGGGTGCAGCTCTGAAGAGCTTCATTCGTAGACTTCTTCTTTCCGTTCGATCCCTTGGAGTTCGTCGATCTGCAGTTCCCACCCTTGGATTGATTCGATAGCGCTAGATTGTTCAAAGGCTCTCATGAACCAGCCGTTATCATCTAATGTGTCGATGAAGTGTTCCCACTCCTCGGTCTCACTATCGAGCGACCTAACTGACCCAGTGATAGCTATACTTTGCCAATCGAACCGGCCACGAATGTCTGTAACCAGGAGCCGAGCGGTCACTCCTTCGTCAATATACTCCATTTTCGTTGGATTCGGGCTATCCTCAAGAAAACCGAAGTAGATGTGCTCACCGTCGTATCCGAACGAGATTGGGATACTGTACGGTTCTCCTTCTCTGCAGAGTGACACAATCCCGTAGCCTTGTGACACCAGCAGCTTATCTATGTCCTCGCTACTCATCGGAACCCCGGTGAACTGAGCGTATGGATTACTCGACATTTTGGCTCTCTATACGAGTCAACTTCCAGCCTCAACAAGCTTTGGGTGGGCAAATCGGCGCTATTGAAACCATCAAGCGTGGATCGGTTCACACATGCTTGCTGAATATGCGTCCTGTATCTTACCGTTTCCTATATCTTGCACGATATGTATCTCAGATATCGGGAAGTTATCTGAGCGACTGTCTGGACTCTTTTGCTAATCCCTATTAGCAACGGTTTCTCAGCTGCAGATAACGAAGTGGAATACGAACCATGAATATTTAGGTCAGAAATCAGAACTACAGGTAATAGCACACTCGCTGTGATGGAAAACGAAGAGGATCGAATCCTCTCTGAAATGTTCGGTCAAGAATTCCAGCAAGCACGGACTGTCCTCGTTCACAAGCATCTTCCCCGGCTCGTTGCAAGCGATCTCGTCACCTATCGAAAAGAAGCGGAGAGGGTTGCACTGATGACAACGCCAGCTGCACGACGGCTTCCTGAGTACTTGGCTACGCTTGACGCCGTGGAAATCGGGTGAACGGCTGCCGTTAGTCGATGGAAAATAGTGGCGGCCTCACTGTGTTCGGGATCGTCCCAGTCTATGAGTGGCTTTTGAGTGAGGATCAGCTATTCACCGGTACTCCAGTTTTGCATCGTCTAAATGGGTCCAGGAGTGTATGCAAAGATGGAGATCCAGATGCTAGTATAGAATACTAACTTCAACGTAAACAGCGAACTCGCTGCAAGAGAAACGATACAGAATACCGCACAAGCCGGTAGTCCGCGAAAATCTTCCTCGTAGCTATCTCTTGTCGCGAGAACTACTTAAGCGAGAATTAGGTCAGTGGCCGTCGCCTTCTTCGACGCGAATCGACCCCCGCACTCACTACAGCAGTACTGCTCAGGATTGCGAACGGTCTTCGAGCGTCGATACCGCGGAATTCGACCGCCGCAATCCTCGCAGACGACCACCACTTGGGTGCAGTGAAGCGTTCGCAGTGCTGTGAGGTATCGAGGCGATCCGTCCACCGGGTGAACGTCGAACCGTGATCCGCATCTCCGAACTCGTGGTACTGCCAGGCATGGATGAGTTCGTGCCGGACGGTTGCACTGAATTGCTCCCAGCCGTGTTGTTCGTAGGCCGTCCAGGTCAGCGCAATCGTGATTGCCTCTGTTGTCGGGTTGTACTTCGTGACGCCTGCCTGTCGTTGGGCTCGGTGTGAAACCTCCCACTCAATCGTTTCGACCGGCAGATCAGGGAAGTGCTCGGCGGCGACATTCGTTGCGTGCTGTCGTGCTCGGTCGAGGAGGACCGTCGGGGTCTCGGAAATATCGTCGGTCGCAGTGCTCGCGCTTTCTGTGAGCGTTCGCTGCTCGGTGATCTCTGTGAATGTCAATTGGCGTGCCATGGATAAAAAAGACTGAAGGGGTGGTTAGTTCGGCAGTTCCTTTCGTCCCGTTCGCACGCAGGGCCAGCACGGGAAGCCACCGAGGCCGTCACAGTCGCAGTCCTCTGGTGGCCCGCTCTCGTCGCCATTCACCGAGACAAAAATGAGTCGATAGCGAAACTAAATAATTTCTATAACCAATACAAATCCATGACACGGCCTATCTAAATACACTTATATACTTTAACGTTGTTTTAGAAGGTAGGAAGTTTTTCTTCCGATACCATGACTGCATCCACCATCTCTCCAGATACTCGCAACACCTTCGAAAGCACCATCGGTGGCTACACGGTCGGCACCCGTGCGCACAGCCTCTCAGCTTGGTTCGTCCTCGCGCTTCGGCTCATGATGGGGTGGGCGTTCGCCTACTCCGGATTTACGAAGATCGTCGCAGTTGAACCATTCAGTGCTGGCGGCTACCTTACCAACGTCGCTGCGAC
>NZ_JBPEHG010000028.1:0-37581 GCF_054177585.1 Haladaptatus rarus
AGTCGGCCGAGCGTCCAGCGGTGGCTTGAACAATTTGTACATTACTATAACCACCAACGACCGCATCAATCGCTCACCAACCGAACGCCTATCGAGGAGGAGCTAAACTAGACAGTGCCGTTCTGGGGTTCGTCCCGGTGACACGCCAGATAGAGATGTCCGGCTATTCCACCTCGGATTTGCAAGACGCGACGAACCGGGCGGAAGTGGACACGATACTGCAGGCTCTGGAGCCAGTCATGGATCACGTTATGCTCCTGTCGGTCCTCGATTATATCTTTATTCTGGCTGGGTTCTTCCTGTTTTTCTCACTTCATTCGATCATCCTGAACACGCTGGACAGCCACGACAGGCTGGTACTGATACCGAAGATCGGAATGATCCTGACGATCTCCTCTCGACTCTTCGATTCCCTGGAGAACCTCTGGGTTATCCTGATCTACACAAATCCCGAAGACTACGCGACCGTCCTGATCAACCTTATGAACGTCTCTGAAACGGTGAAATGGACGCTCGTCAGAGTTGAGTATCCCATGCTTGGACTGGCCATCGTGCTTGTACTATTGATACGGCTCACCTCACTGTTCGACGGTCATTCGGAACATCTACGGTAGCATCCCAGCAGCATCTCCCTCGAGATACCCCCACGGAGTTTGAGCCCCCCACCGTGAGTGAATGCATTGAGAGAGCCATCCCAACTCCTGTGAGCGAGGACAATCAATGCGCGCCGTGTGGGTTAGTATACTAACTACGGATTCCACTCGAAATACGTCGCACGCGCGTCTGACTGAATCCTATATGAATCCGAACGTATTCACAGACCAACTCAATGAAGAACATGACCGTCCGGCTTGAGAAAGACGAAATAGAGGAGTTGGAGAAGGAAGCGAAGAAACGAGATGAATCCAGAAGTGAATACGTCCGTCAAATCACCCGCAATCGTGATTCAACGCATTCAACACTGGATTCAGATGCTGAATCCGCTTTCCTGAGAGAGGCTCTATCCCGGCTTGAAGGCGAAATTGAGCGATTGCACGAAGAAAACGACCGACTGACGCGACAACTCGAAGCCGATCCGGTCCCGGCGGTCGAAGATAGTAAGGAGACGTCGCTACTCACACGTGCAAAGTCGTGGATGTTTGGTCGATCAGAAGGAAATGCAGATTGACCAAATAAGATCAGTGATTGATTTGCTTTTAGACGGCAGCAACGAATGCCTCATCATGGGATTTCTTTGCAGGGTATTCATCGTCAATTCCCGAGCCCTGAAGGCGAATCTTGCTCTTTCGAATTCCCCTGCTAAACTGGATCACCAATACACATCCCGGCCAAGATTACACTGTCGTAATTAACGCCCGAAAGTGAACCGTAATCACGCCAGACCTGTTCTCACTCTTTTTTCTACCTCACGAGCGTTGTGAGAAAAGTGAGAGTAATTACACCCCACAGTAGCCGACCGTTCGTTCCGCATCGAAGGGGGGCGCAATTTGCGCCCCCTTGTCATCTGTGGAGGAGTACTCCGGAACCACTTCGGGGCAAAATTACGCCCCGCGTTCGGAGGATAATTACGACAGTGTAATTATCGCTACTCGTCACCTCCCTGTTCGAGTACAGCCCGTGACTGTTCGGCAGCGAATTCACGGAACTCCTCCGCGTCAGCAACCAAGCGGGCAGCCTGTCCGCCCCGCTCGCCGGGTTCGAACCGAACGAGGTTATCGTGGTTGTCCCACTCGCCTGACCCACTCACGCTACCGTCGTGTCGCGCGTGACGCGCCAGCATTTTCATTGACCGCTGCACCGTGTTCGTGTTCGGATCGTGCATCCCGGCGCGGTGTTCCAACCGACGACGGCTCGCCGCCTTCGTTTACTACTATAATTTCCAGCGACCGAATCAGGGCCTTGAAAACCGCACGCCTGTCGAGGAGGTAAAAAATCGTTGACTAGACAGTGCCCAGAGGTGAAATATTTCATGAGTAAAGGTATTACGTTTTGGGGTATTTGGCCCATGTAGTATGCCAGACGAGACGATCGGCTTTATCGGACTCGGAATTATGGGACTACCGATGTCGAAGAACCTGCTCGACGCTGGGTACTCCGTTGTCGGCCACAACCGCTCGGACGGGCCGACGGAGGAACTCGCCGAATACGGCGGGACGGACGGCGGCTCGCCTGCTGGCGTCGCCGAGGCGAGCGACGTCGTCCTACTCTGTCTGCCCGATTCGCCCGACGTCGAACAGGTCGTTCTGGGTAACGAGGACGAGGACGACCCGGTCGTCGACGGGGTGAGCGAGGGCATGACACTCATCGACCACTCGACGATCTCGCCGACGGTCACCCAGTCCATCGCTGCGGATCTTAAGGAACGCGGCGTGACCATGCTCGACGCGCCCATTTCGGGCGGCGAGAAGGGTGCCATCGAAGGCACGCTCTCGATCATGGTCGGCGGCGACGAGGACACATTAAACGAGTACAGCGCCGTCTTGGACGTCATGGGCGAGACCGTCACTCACTGCGGGCCGAGCGGCGCCGGCCAGACGACGAAAGCCGCGAACCAAATCGTCGTCGCCGCCCAGATGGTGGGCGTGAGCGAGGCGCTGGTGTTCGCGGAGCGGGCTGGCGCCGATTTGGAGGCGGTCGTGGACGCCATCAGCGGCGGCGCGGCCGGATGCTGGACGCTCGATAACCGCGCCCCGAACATGATTCAGGACGTCTTCGAACCAGGATTCTTCGCGAAGTATCAGTATAAGGATCTGAAGATTGCCACTGACGCCGGCGAGGCGTTCGGCGCGCCCATGCCGCAGACCGGACTCGCCCACGAACTGTACAAGACGATGCTTCAAAACGACATGGGCGAGGACGACAACTCTGGCGTGATGCAGGTGCTCCAGATGATAGCCGGGAAAGACGTCACCGACGAATAGCGCTCGGCGCGAATCGAACGCGACGTCGATGGACCACTTTCACAGGGTTCAGCGGACAGTCGGTTTTATTGGACCTCCGGACCGACGTGTTCCTGTATGTCAGACGACTATCGAATGGTACATGTGAACGACGTCGAACCCGAACCGTCAACGGGGTCGGGAACAATGCACGTCGACCTCGTTGAGGGACTCGGGTGTACGAAGATGCGACCGAAGGTGTGGTATCTCTCGCCCGGCGACGCGATGAGCTTCCATCGCCAGACCGAACAGGAGGAATTCTACTACGTCCTCAACGGACCGGGCCGCATCAAGATCGGCGCCGACGAGGAGATTCACGACGTTCCAACAGGGACGACGGTCCGCATCCCGCCCGAGACACCCAGACAGGTGCTCAACGACACCGAGGACGAACATACCTGGCTGGTTGTCGGCGCGCCGGCGACGACCGACGACGGGCGTCCCCCGTTCGACGACGCAGAGAAGTAGTCCTCGCTGACGGCCCGAACAGCCGCTTCCTCAGCTTGCTTCGCCGCTTCCGATTCTCCTTCATTGGCACTGCGAGTACGAGAAGCGTCGTGGAAACCTGCAACAGACTGGAATTCACTGGGCACACGAGAACGTTCAGCGAGTGGGCCGAAAACAGACTGGACGCTTCGAGCAGATGCTTCACACTATCTCGAACGAACTCGTTGAGGAAGCCCTCGAAAACGACTGTACTCACATCGTATTCGAGCAACTCAAAGGCATCCGCGAGCGCCTACCGCACGCGAAGGCAGTTCGCAAGTGGGCTTTTCACCGTTTGTTTGAGTGCGTCACGTGCAAGGCCGAGTCAGAGGGACTAGTCGTGAAGCAGATTAACCCGGCGTACACGAGTCAACGTTGCTCGAAATGTGGGTTTACCCACGAAGATAATCGTCCGCACAACAACGGACAAGACGAGTTCGAGTGTCTAAAGTGCGGATACGATGTACACGCGGATTACAACGCGGCGAAGAATATTGGCTTGAAGTATCTCCGCGACCAGACTTTTGCTGGTCTCGGAGGCGCACACGTAGGCGTGCGCTTGAACAGCGGGATGATGAACGTGAACGGCGAGTATTC
The DNA here is from genome assembly GCF_054177585.1 of Haladaptatus rarus. Lineage (NCBI taxonomy): Archaea > Methanobacteriati > Methanobacteriota > Halobacteria > Halobacteriales > Haladaptataceae > Haladaptatus > Haladaptatus rarus. The sequence continues at coordinate 4,023 of NZ_JBPEHG010000028.1, forward strand.
GCCTACTGCTTTGAACAGTTAGAGCGGGAGTCCATGCTGAATACCACGCCCTTTAATGAGTACGAAAACTTTTGTGAGTTAAGACTGATTGCCGTTCATGGAGCGTTCACGTCGCAAGGAGATCAAGCATCACTTGTCTGAGGAGGAGATCGACGAATTGCTGCGTGAGGCTGAAGATGATCATCGACTTCGGCGTCTTGGGTTCCTGAAAAACATCTATCAGGGTGACTCGATTCCGGAGGCCGCCGACCGAGAAGGCAGGTCGGCGGCCTCCGGTGATCGTTGGGTAGAAGCCTGGAATGAAGGTGGGCTCGAAGAACTCATGCCGAGTTTCGGGGGCGGTCGGCCCCCGAAACTCGACAAAGACGAACAAGAAGAGCTGATCGAGATGCTTCGTGACGGTCAGCCTTGGAAATCACAGGAGATTCAGTATCTTCTCACGGAAGAATTCGGCGTCGAGTATAGCCGGAATTATCTCGGGACATTCCTTCGAAATCTTGGTCTTTCGTACGCGAAACCACGGCCAAAGCGCCCTCATCAGCCAGAGAATCCAGATGACATCCTCGAAGAGCGCGTCGACGACGCGCTCGACGAGGACGATCAGCCACACAACAAACGCGAGAATGAAGATGGCGATGGATGGGTTGTTGACGATAATGTTTGCACCGACGGTGGAACCGTCCTCGGCTTCTTCGATGCGTCAAAGCCACAGCCAAACGATAATTCACGCCGGGTCTGGTACGTTGACGATCCTCATATCGAACGACCACTCGTCAAGACGGACGATTCAGCTGTCGGGTTCTATGCGCTTAACGGCGAGAGTCTCGTTACGTTCAAAGAAACTGAAAAGAAAGAACGGATTTGCGAGGTTTTAGAGAAGGTCCGCGAGCAGAATCCGCGACGCCGGATTCTGCTCGTCTTGGATAAGTACGGATCTCATATCTGTAAACACACGCGAAAGCGTGCGCATCAACTCGGTATCGACCTGGTCTTTCTCCCCACAAGCTCACCGCATCAAGGTTGAGTAGCCGTCTAGAGCAGGGTTGCTTGTTGGTGATGTTCTTCGAGACAGCGATTATAAAAGACGGAAATAATATACTTGTGACGTTACTTCCTCTATTTTCAGTCCGTTGCGGTTATTGGGCCGAGCGAACCACTGTAGAGACCACCACCACCGCCGCCGTCGTAGACACGAATTGCAAGGACGTTCTCGCTGCCGAAGTTGATATTCTCCGGCTGGACCGTGTAGCGCCGGGACTGCGACCAAGCGGTCTCGTAGCCGTTCTCGGGGAACGTTCCGGTCTGCCCGATTTTTGTCCCATTGAGGAACGTCTCGTCAACGTCGTCGATCTTTCCGACCGGGATTTCGAGGGTGTGCCCTTCCCACTCCTCCGGCACAGTGAAGTGCTTACGGTACCACCCATACACCTGATTCTCGGTGAAGCCAGAGTGATCTTCCCAGTTGGCGGGCAGCGTGACCGTCTCCCACCCGCTATCGTCGAGACTCCCTGCTTTCCACGACGAATCATCACCGCGATGGAACAACCACTCACCCTCTAGCGAAATATGTGGCACTGTCAGCAAACGCGGCGGGAGGTTGTCCACGGTCACCTCGAAGATTCCGGCATCCCTAACGCTCCGCTCAAAGGAGACATGGGTTTTCGTGCCGGGTTGCAGTGAAACCGTCTCCTTCGCGACTACCTTGCCATTGATTTTCAGCGGAACGTCGATTTCCGCTGATTCACTAGCTGTATTCCGAACGACTGCACTCACATCAAGCTTCCCGGTGTCTGCTTTAAAGTCAACCGTGAGATTGCCGAACATGTCCGCACTTGCGAACGCGTACGGTAGATTGCGACGCGAGAGCGCCATCGGTGATTCCTCGTCAGTTACTGGACGGAGGCCAACCACGAACGAGAACGGGCCATCCGGAACGACTCGGTATTCGGGGAGCGTCTGGACCGGCGTTCCGCCCACGCCGGTGACGCTGTGGTCGAGATTGAGCGTCACGGCGTCCCCATCCTCGATCTGGTAATTGAACAGCGCCCGGTCGAGGTTTTCGGGGGAGACGTGATGGGCGCTGACGTTTAGACTCGGATGCCCGAACGCGGCGAGTCCGCCGCTCCCACCGGTGAGGGTTGCCCACTGGACGTCCGTCTTGTTCCCGTAGTCCTGTGGGCGGACATAGGGGACATACTGCTCTTCAACCGTGCCACCGTGGACGTCAACTTTTGACCCGGTCTTCCGGTCGGGATATGTCTCCTGCGGCCCACGCCCATACCAGTTGAATTGCCGGAGGGAATGCTGGATCCCGAGTTGAATGCCGACGCGGCCGACCCAGCTCGAAATCGCCTTCTTCAGGGCGTCATTTGGTGTTGCGCGAACTCCCAGCAGGACGTCACCGGTTCCGAGCACGTGATAGAGGTAGTCGGTCGCGAACGACGCGTCCTCTCCAGGTGCGGAAACCGTTGTCTCAAACTGAATGCGCGTCACTTGGTTGGCGATCGGCTCGACTGAAACTGACTCGACCCTGTGTTCGAGACGGTCAAGCCCAGCATCACGCCACTCCTCGACCTCTGCGGATCCCCAATTGACGTTCTCGTTCGAGATCGGCGTCCGCCAGACGTTGAGCCGGGGACCGCTCGCGAGTAGTTCTTCCCCGTCGCGTTTCATCGACGTGAGTCTCCCCTTTGCCCTGTCGAACGTGTACTCGAATCCCGATCCACTGACCGTAATCGTGTCTGTCGTGCTCATGACTTCCTCCGTGTGCTGTGTATCTTGTTCATCGTCTGCTGTGATCTCATTCGTTCACCGAGACGTTCGGCATCTCCGACACTCGTTCTAGTGGGGGGGCCGGAACGTCGAACGGCACTTCGAACTGCTCGAAGGCGACCTCATGGCCGGCGTCGGCATACCACGTATCCTCGGCGAGGTGGAAACTGACGACGAGCCAGTAGTCCGCACCGGGTTCGAATTCCGGTCGGTCGAAGGGGATTTCGACTGTGGTCGTGTCGTTCGGTTCGAGTGTGATATCGAGCGATCCCTGCTGGAGTACGTCGCCGCCCTCGCGTAGCTTCCAGTGCGCGTCGAGTTCGGAGAGATTCGTGAAGTTGTAGCGGTTCGTGACCTCAACGAGGCCCGCGGTGAGGTCGCCCCCGCGCAGCCGAACCGGTTGATGGGCTTTCTTCAACTGCCAGAGTTCGGGCTGGGGGACACGATCCGCATCGACAAGTCCGTTACAACAGAATGGGTCGACGCCGTACGAAAGAAACGTACCGTCGGTCTCGAACGTCTCGAAGTCGAGCCAGAGCACGGTACCGTCACCGGGTTCCGAACGGTTTGACCGGAGTTCGCCTGCCGAGAGGCCGCGGTCGTGAATTGCCGCCCGTCGATACCGGGCGTTTGAGAGCCAACCGTCCCAATTCGCCCGATGTTTGTCCGCGTTTCGGCCGACGTTGACCGGTTGTGGGTTATGATTGATGCGACCGTCGTGTGGAGTGGATGCTAACTGTTTGCCGTCCACGTAGAGCCGCAGCTCGCTTCCGGTGTGGACACCAGCGACGTGATGCCAGTTCCCGTACCAATCGTCCGGGACAGTCGATTCAACGGAGACCCATTCCTCTTCAGGATCGTAGACGAAGAACTGGAGTGTCGGTTCGTTGCTCATCTTCAACGCGTACTGGTTGTCTCCCTTCGTGAGGAACGCCTCCGAACCAGTCCACGGCTGCCGGGGCTGAACCTCGACTTCAAGCGTTAGACCGGGGTCAGTGATGTCGAGGCTCGAGTCGCGGTAGAGTTCGATCCAGTCGTCAAGCCCCGAAAGTTCGACTGCTGGGCCTCCTGCGTCCGTGTCGACGATCGTCGGTTCACCATGGAAGACGCCATCGTTACCGTATTTAGTGGCGTCGGGCGTGACGGTGTAATCCTCGTCAAGTCGCTGATTCACCCAGTCCCAGATGAAACCACCCTGCAACTGATCGTTTTCCTCGATGACCTCCCAGAATCGCTCGACGAGCCCGAGGCTGTTACCCATCGCGTGGTTGTACTCGCCCATGACGGCCGGGCGTTGCTCGTCTTCGTCCTCGGCAATGGCGACAAGATCGGACGGGCTGACGTACCGTGGGCCGATGACATCTGCGTAATGGGCGACACCGCCGTTGTTCGCCTGATGGTACAAGAATCTCGTTGGGTCGACGCCCGCGCCCACATCACCATCGCCGTCCAGGTCGCTGCCCTTGACGTACTCAGCCATGTCGAAGTGTGCTGGGCCGAGGCCGGCCTCGTTCCCCGTGCTCCACATAAAAATGCTGGCCTGGTTCTTCCACTGCTGAACCATCCGCGTGAATCGGTCCATGAACTGAGCGTGAAACGCTGGATATTCATCGACGAGTTCAGGATTCTGGTGGGTTTCGGCGTTGATTTCGTCACAAACGTAGAAGCCGAATTCGTCCGCGAACTCGTAGAACTCGGGCCCGCGTGGGTAATGTGAGTTCCGGAGTGCGTTGACGTTGAATTGCTTCAGCCGCTCGAACTCCTCACGTCGCAATTTCTCGGCCATGGTACGGCCGAGTTTCGGATGGTGTTCGTGGTGATTAACACCCTTGAAGTCGACCGGTTCACCGTTGACGTGAATCTGGCCGTCGAGAATCTCGTACTCACGGAATCCAAACTTTGTGAGCTGGGCTTCCATGGCTGACTGTGATCCGGACTTGCGGAGTTCAAACCCGACGTGGTACAAGTTCGGGTGTTCGGCGGACCATTTCGCCGGCGAGGCGACGTTGACAGAGAAGGAGACGCCAGCGCTGTCATCAGCCGGTACGTCGACGGTGGTCGCTGTCGACTTCACACGCCGATAATCCGGGTCGAAGAGGTGGGTTCGAAGCTCGTACGTTGCCGCGCTGTCACTGTAATTTACGACTTCGGCATCCACATGGAACGTCCCATTCTCGTAGTTGTTATCGAGACTAGGTTGGAGGAAGTAATCGCGGAGGTGACCGTTCGGCGTCGAGTACAGGGAGACGTCGCGGAAGATGCCCGCAAAGTGCCACATGTCCTGGTTTTCCAAGTAGCTTCCGTCAGACCATCGGAAGACCTGTACGCCGATTTCGTTCTCGCCAGGGCTGAGGTGGTCAGTTACGTCGAACTCAGCGGCGGTCATCGACCCTTCATCGAATCCAACATATTCGCCGTTAATCCACACGAAGTACGCGGATTTCACGCCGTCGAAGCGGAGGAACGTTCGGCGATCTTCTGCCCAGCTATTCGGCACCGTGAACGACCGTTGGTACGTTCCGACGGGGTTGATATCGTCAGGGACGTTCGGTGGGTCGTACGGGTAAAGGTCGAGGGTGATGTTACGATACATTGCGTGGCCGAAGCCGTCGGCCTGCCAGACTCGAGGAACCGTGATGGTGTCCCACGAGTCGGCCCCGTCAAAATTGTCGGGTGCGTTCGCTGGATTGAGTGCCCAGTGGAAGTTCCAGTCGCCATTCAATGACTCGAAGTACGGGGATTGTCGCCACCGTTGGAGCGGTGATTTGTTCGCTCGATCCTGTTTGAGTGCCGATTTGACCGAAGTGTACGGGATCGTCGGAACGTGTCCGGGTTCCTGGTTCTCTTCGACCAGCTCAGGGTTCTCGATGTACTCGTCGAGGGGAACGTTGCCAGGCGTCATCGATGGAGTCGCCGAAGTTGTCGATGATGACTTCCCTCGATCACTTAATCCGGGAAGGAGTGCGATACTACTGGTCGCCAAGAACGTCCGACGCTTCACGTCGAGCGTCGAGTGTTCTGTGTAGTCGTCCGTAGTCGGATTTACATCACTCATATGTCTAGTCCTGTGGCTCACTGCCAAGCGCTAACTCACAACACTTGGAGTTAAACTTTACCTTTTATATAATGTGATTTAAATAAGAATGATGTTTTAATTAGATACGTGAAAAAACTATCGCTTCTGTTTTAGTTAAAGTATTATTATAAAACTGGAGTAGAAATTGACGAATGTTCGAATTTACCAGCCATATTCGACTACCGTCAGATCAGTCACGTATTAGGGTTAAGGATACCGACCGCCGTGTTATCCTCGACGGCTGGAAGGTATAATCCCTTGTTCACGAAAGATGTGGGATGGACGTCTCACGTGTAGTTGCTCGTTGGTGCCACCATAGCTTTGCGTGATTCGGTGGCCGAGTCTATCGACCCCTTCCGATGGACCGGCATCGAAGCGGTCAGCGAGGCCGATCGGGTCCCGGAGGGGTGGTTCGACAGCATTGGACCGATTGACGGTTGTCGTTACACCCAAAACCCGAAACAAATATTAGTGCATGCTAGTATAACTCATATCATGGTTGGCGGAAAGCCAGCGTCTACAGCGAACAGCAGACGAACATATTTGAAAACGGCCGGTGCCGTCAGTGTCGCCGGACTGGCCGGGTGCCTCGGTCTCGGCGGTGGGGACGGCGGCGGTAGCGATACCAACGAGTACAAGGGGGCGAAGATAACGTTTGCAACCAGCTCGCTCTACACGGAGGCGTGGCAGGATCTCGCCAAGAAGTTCGAGCGGGACCACGACGTGACGATTGAAGTCACGTCGTACGCCCAGAGCGAGATGCTATCGAAGCTCCAGAATCAGCTTCGTTCCCGACAGGCGTCGTTCGACGCGTTCATCTCCGACGTTATCTGGACGGGGTCCCTGATGGACCCCGAATTCGTCGAACCCCTCGGCGACTACCTGAACAACTCGAACCTCGGAACGTCGAACTACGCGTACGACGACCACCTCGACATCTTCGCCCAGTCGTACGGCCAGTGGAACGGAACGAAGTACGGGCTCCCGTGGTACGGCGACATCATGGACCTGACCGTCCGCAAGGACGTTCTCGAAAAGCACGCGAAGGAGTACAAGCGGAAACACGACGAGGAAATCCTTCCGCCGTTCCCGAAGGGGTACGAAAACTATGCCCACTTCAATCGCGTCGCCAAGTTCATGCACGACAAGGGGTGGCCGATGGGACTGGAAGGCAAACGCGGGTGGAACCTCGTCTACTACTACCCCAACCGATTCGCGGCCGAGACGGGAGATCAGCGCATGCTTACCGAGGACGGAACGTCACGCCTCGACAAGAAGGGAGCCGTCAAGGGTCTCGAACACATGCTGAAACAGAAGGAGTGGGCATTGAACCCGCTCTCGACCGGCTACACCCAGAGCCGCGACCAGTTCCTCTCAGGGAAGACGTGGGCCGTCGAACAGTGGGGGACGGCCACCAAGAAGTTCGTCGATAAGTACGGCTGGGAGGACGGCGTCCGGGTCACCCTCACCCCCGGCGGCTACCCAAACCTCGGCGGGTGGGGCATCCTCATCAACTCCTTCTCGGACCAGAAGCGAAAGAACGCGGCATTCGTGTTCGCCCAGTGGGCCACCTCGAAAGAGATGGACAAGTACGCCTACAAGCAACACGGCGTGACGCCCACCCGAGCGTCCTCGTACACCGAGCAGATAAAGAAGAAGTTCCCGCAGGCCCGGTACTACGACCCCGAGGAGAATCAGGGGATCCAGACCCCGTCGCTCCGGCCGCGCAACCCTAAGTACCAGCGGCTGGGCGACGCGATGCAGGTCCAGATCAGCCAGTCGCTCTCGGGCGGCCCAGGGGCCGAACAGACGATGAAGAACCTCCACAAGAAGTGGCAGAACATCATGAGCGAGTGATCACGTCGACATGAGCACATCGAACGCACTCTCGAACTGGTGGGGAGATCTCCGCCGCGACCGCGACGACGAGCGGCTCATCGCGTGGCTGTTCGTCGCGCCAGCGATCGTCCTGTTGGCAATGGTCGCCATCTACCCGTTCGTGCAGATGATCTACGACAGCCTGTTCAAGTTTACGCAGGCCGGGGAGCGCGCGGCGTTCGTCGGCCTCGTCAACTACACCACGGTGCTCTTCGATCCCCGCTTCCTCAACGCGACGGGGTTCACCGTCATCTTCGTCGTCGTTTCGGTCGCCATCGAGTTCCTCCTCGGCCTCGGCGTGTCGCTCCTGCTCTACAGCAAACACATCGAACGACGCCAACTGCTCGTGACGCTCAGCATTCCGCCGATGATAATGAGCCCCATCATCACGGGGCTGACGTGGCGGATGCTATTCAGCCCGAGTTACGGCATGGTGAACCACCTGCTGGGGATCAACATCGATTGGATCGCCTCCCGGCCGTGGTCGCGGGTGGCACTGATAGTCGCCGACGTGTGGATGTGGACGCCGCTGTTCGTGCTGGTGTTCACCGCCGCTCTCCAGTCCATTCCCGACGTCTACTACGAGGCCGCGGAGGTGGATGGAATGAGCACGTGGCAGCAGTTCAAGTGGATCACGCTCCCTCAGATGCGGACCGCCATCGTGGTCGTCCTGCTCCTCAGGATTGTGCGCGCGTTCAAGGTGTTTCCCAAGGTGCAGGTGCTCACGCAGGGCGGTCCCGGGGCCTACACCGAGACCATCGCCATGATGACGTACAACTACGGCTTCCGCTTCTTCCAACTCGGCGTCGCCAGCGCCTCGGGCGTGCTCTACTGGCTGTTGATGTTCCTCACGGCGTTCGTGCTGTTCAAATCGGTCGCGGAAGGGTTGATCAGTCCGGAGGAGAACTGAGATGGAACTCGCGACCCTTCACGACTACTCGGACCGATTCGTCCGCGTCAGTACGTACACGCTCGTGGCGCTCTGGCTGTTCTGGGTGTGGGGTCCCATCGTGTGGGACCTCTTTACCGGCCTCGCGGTCAACCCCCGGACCGACCCGCCGCGCCTGATCCCGGCGAAGATCACGCTCGAACACTACCGTCAGATCTTCACCAGCGGCGATATGCTCACGTACATCCGGAACAGCGTCATCGTGACCGGCGTCAGTACATCGGTCTCGGTCGTGGTCGGTGCACTGGCCGCCTACTCGCTCACCCGGTACGACCCGGGCGACGGGCAGGTCAGCTTCTTCGCGCTCAGCATGCGCTTTCTACCGCCCATCGCCGTGGCGATCCCCATGTACACCCTGTTCCTCGGCTTCGACTGGATCGACACGTGGCAGTCGCTCATCGTGGCGTACCTCACGGTCGGCATTCCGATCTCGACGTGGATACTGCTTATCTTCTTCCAGAACATCCCCGAGGAACTGGAGGAGGCGAGTCGCGTGGACGGCTGGTCGCGCATCCAGACGTGGCGGCGAGTCGTCCTGCCGCTGGCCGCACCGGGCATCTCCAGTGCTGCCATCCTCACGGCCATCCTGATGTGGAACGAGTACGTGCTGGCGCTGGTGCTCACCACCACGAGCAAGGCACAGACGGTGCCCATCTATCTGGCGGGATTCGTCACCACTCGCGGTATCCTCTGGGGACGGATGGGTGCCGCTACCGTGGTGGCGATGACGCCGCTGCTCGTGCTGACGTTCATCGCGCAGGACCGCCTCGTGGCCGGATTCAGCCTCGAATAGTACGATCGACCGATCAAACAACGACACGACACAACATGACCCAAACAGAATTAGACGACCTCAGAAAGGAGTACGAAGACCTAGTCGCCGTCAACGAGTTCTCGCTCACGCTCGCCGACGGGGAGTTCCTCGTGCTGTTAGGCCCGTCCGGGTGCGGGAAGAGCACGACCCTCCGGATGACCGCCGGACTCGAAGACACCACCAGCGGGGACATCGTCGTGGACGGCGAGCGGGTGAACGACCGAGCGCCTGCCGAGCGCGACTTCGCCATGGTGTTTCAGGAAGTCGCCCTCTACCCGCACATGAGCGTCCGAAAGAACATCTCGTCGCCGCTCCGCGCCGCCGGAGTCGATTCCGGACCCATCGCGGACCGCGTCGAACGCACGGCGCACATGCTCGACATCGAGGAGCTTCTCGACCGAAAGCCGGGCGAACTCTCCGGCGGTCAGCAACAGCGGGTCGCCATCGGCCGCGCGCTAGTTCGGGAACCGCGAGCGTTCCTGCTCGACGAACCGTTCTCGAAGCTCGACCAAAAACTCCGTACCGGGCTTCAGAAGGAACTCAAACGCCTACAGGACCAGACGGGCGTGACGACGATGTTCGTCACGCACGATCAGGAGGAGGCGATGGTTTTGGCCGACCGCATCGCCATTATGAACGAGGGGCGACTCCAACAGGTCGATACGCCCGAGACGGTGTACCGCAAGCCAGCCAACCGCTTCGTGGCGGATTTCATCGGCAACCCGGTGATGAACTTCTTCGACGTGGCGGCCGACGACGGGACCCTCCGTATCGAGGGCGTGCCGCATCCCGACGCGTCGAGTGCCGTGCCGAACGGGGCCGCTTCGATGGCAGCCCGTCCGGAAGACGCCGACCTCGTGCCCTCCGCCGACGCGTCGGACGACCGCCACCTCACAGTCGAGGTGGACCTCGTCGAGATGCGCGGATCGACCACCTACCTCATCTGCGACTTCGACGGTCGCGAGGTGACGTTCACGCAATCGAGCGATGTCGGCGCGGAAGGCGACAGGCTGGCGCTCGACTTCGATTTCGACGCCGTCAATTTCTTCGACGAACGCGGCGATCTCATCGAGCGCACGTCGGAACAGAACGTCCAGTCCACGCGCTGACCGTCACGCGAAGCGACGCGAAACGTTGTCCGTCCTCACGCGCGATTTCGAAATCACACCACTTTCGGAGAATAGACGACGGCCCCGACCGTCTGCGGTTGCTTTCGTCTCGTCAGATGTCATCGCCGCACGGCCGCCGACGGCGACGCACCCGCTCGACCGTTTGGACGAAAACACGCGCAGCGACTACTTTCGATTGTCGAATCGCACGTGGTCGTGACGGATTCGATCACGGCACAGTGCCGACCGAAGGATGAGGCGCGGGCGACCCTTCTTTCGATATGATCGGATGGATTCACGGTCCGTCCGACGGCCGATGGCGCTCTCACCCCTGAAATACTCGAACGAAGGTTTTCCACTTTGACGGCCGCGTTACGGTTATGTGCCTGTAACGGGGCGCGGGATATCGGTTGGAAACGACGTCTCCGGAAACGGCGAACGTCTTCTCTCGGCGTTATTCCGCCATTATCAAAAAAGATTGGAGAGTACGGCGTCAGTACCGCTCTCCAACGCAGCGTCGCAAACGAAGGCTTCGACGGGAGGAGGCCGGTTCCGTCTCCCCGCTATCGGGCGATCCGTCCGCGATCCCCTGCGATTCGGTAGCAATCATCCGTCTCGATAGAGCACGTCAGGCCGCTCGATCTCGGTCTCGTGTTCATACGATTTGACCGTCCGCGTCGGCTAGTTCCTAACGTGAACGCGTCGAATCCGTCCTCGGTGACTAGAACGGTCCCATTGCTCTTGGCGCCTTTCACCGTCGGGTTCCACGTGTAGGAGTCCGCGAACCACACCGCTTCGAGATCGTTCCGTTTGAGGTACGCGTCGAGACGGTCGAATTCGTTTCGCCACCTACGCGGTTCCGTCGCCGCTCCGCGCGCTCGCGGCGCTCAAGAGCGCTGGAACCGATGTCGCGCCGCCGGTCATTTTCAGCCACGTTCGCCTGTCGATGTCGAGTTTGTCTTGGTACGTCATGGCAATTCGATACCGTCCGCGTAACTACTCAACCCACGATTGTGACTATTTTTTCGTTATAATCGAAAAATGTGTTGCGTCGTCACCGGTCGGCGGTTCGGCTGCTCGTCCACGCACGTATTCGTTCGGGATCAGCATGAACTGTTATGGAGTCGGCGCGAAAGTAATCGATATGGGCCTGCAGAAACACTTTGACGCCCCCGTATCGAGGGACTGGCAGACGGTGAACGACGGAACCGTCCGATTCGCGCTGGTAGGTCTCGGCTGGTGGACGACCGACTTCGTCATCCCGGCGGTGGCCGACTCCGACCTCTGTACCGTCACCGTCGCAGTTAGCGGAAGCGTCGACAAGGCAGAGCACGTCGCGTCCGATGTCGATACGCTCGAAGCGGCGATGACCTACGACGAATTCGTGGACGGTGCGGCGACCGAGTCCTACGACGCCGTCTACATCGCCACGCCCAATTCTCGCCATCGGGAGTACGCCGAGGCCGCGGCTCGACACGGCAAGGCCGTGCTCTGCGAGAAACCGATGGAGGCGACCGTCGAGGACGCGGAGGCGATGGTCGACGCCTGTGACGATGCGGACGTGACGCTCATGGTCGCCTACCGCATGCACACCGAACCCGTGGTGAGGCTGGCACGCCGCATCGTCGCGGATGGCTGTATCGGCGATCCGCGATTGATGCAGGGGATGAACGCGCAACCGCTGTTGGAGATGAACGGCGATCCCGGTCAGTGGCGGCTGGATCCGGACCTCACCGGGTACGGCACCTCCGTGATAGATCTCGGCATCTATCCCCTTAACACCGCCCGGTTCGTTCTCGACACCGACCCCGTTGCGGTCCAGTCGATGATGAGTTCGGAACACGAGGCGTTCGCGGACGTGCCCGACGAGCGGGCGACGTTCGCCGTCCGGTACGATGACGGTACTTACGCCGCGTGCGGCACGAGCCAGAACGCCTTCGACACCACCAGCCTCGACATCGTGGGCACCGACGGCAAGCTCACCCTGAAACCGGCGTTCCACATGGAGACCACGCTCACCGTCACTACCGACGACGAGACGTATGAATCGACGGCGGAATCGGCCGACCAAATGGAAGAGGAGTTCGACTACTTCGCTAACCAGCTCCTCGCCGGCGAGACGGTCTACGCCGACGGCCGCCACGGACTCCTCGATATGCGAGCCATCGCCGCGATTCACGACGCCGCCGACCGCGGCGAGACGATCCGGCTGTAATCGCGACCGACCGTATCCACCGTACGGAGGTTTGTTTTCACGGATAGTTCGGTCATTGAGTTCACATTCAAATACCTATAACTATATTTAAATTATAAGTGATAATAGCAAGGGTCAACTACAGAGTGGAACGGATTCCAACCGACGGGGAGCATCGCTGTCGCGCCGCGACGCGCTCGGCGCACTCGGTTTCGGGAGCTTTCGCCCGTCGTGGGGACGAAAGCGTGGAAGGCCAGCGTGGTCCGACTGGAGGGGGACCGATCCGGCTGACGCCGACCGCGTGGCGATTCTCTATCAAGGCGAAATCGTCGAAGTCTCGTGCATAACGGAGACCGACGTCGAAACGCTTACCGAACTAATGATTGCGGGAGCGCCGTCAGGCGGTATCTGAGATGGTCATGACTATGTTGTCGTCTGTCGGGGAGGTGAACGCGTGACCCGATTCGGCTACTTCGCCTCCTTGGAGGAGTTCTCCCCGGCGGAGTGTCTCGAACAGGTCGTCACCGCCGAGGATGCGGGATTCGACAGCATTTGGGTAAACGACCACTTCCATCCGTGGCTCGACCACCTCGCGGATGAGTCGCCCGCGAACGGGGGAAACTGCTGGTCGTGGATGCCCGCCGCCCTCGAACGAACGAGCGACGTTGAGGTCGGAAGCCGCGTCACAGCGATGCTGAACCGCTACCATCCGGCCAACGTGGCCCATCGACTCGCGACGCTCCTCGAACTGTATCCCGACCGGGTCTTCCTTGGAGTCGGTACCGGTGAGGCGTTGAATGAAACGCCACTCGGCAACCCGTGACCGGAGTACGGCGAGCGTGCGCGGCGGACGGCGGAAGCCATCCGTATCGTTCGTACTCTGTTCGAGGAGGAATTCGCCGAGTACGACGGGGATTTCTGGTCGCTCGACGGCGCCAACCTCTACACGGGACCGAACGACGCCCCGCTGATTCACGTCGCCGGGAACGGACCGACGTCCGCCCGGATGGCGGGCGATTTGGCCGACAGCTACGTAACTGTCTTCGAGACGCCCGAGCGGGCCGCAGAGAAACTCTTCCCGGCGGTACGACGTGGCATCGAGAAATCGACGCGGAACGATTCGTTCGATGACGTCGAGAAAACCGTCCACATCCACTGCTTGCTCGCGGAGACGAAGCCGGCCGCGCTCGAACCGTGTCTGCCGTGGCGACTGACACTCCTTTCGATTGTCTTCGCACAGGACATCTCTGACCCACGCTACTTACAGCTACACGGCGACCTCGTCAGCACCCGCTGTCTGGAGAACCACTTCGTCATTACGACGGATCCGGAGGACCTCCTCGATGTCGCGGAGCGATACGTCGACAGCGGGTTCGACCACATCGTCTTCCAAAGTTCGAGTCCCGACCAAGAAGCGTTCTGCGAAGCGGTTTCGGACGTCGTCATGCCGTCGTTTTCCTGACGGTTTGTCCGGGGTCGATCGAACGTCCACGATGCCACACTAATTTTATGGGATGGACGGCGAAAGACAACGTATGGCGGAACCCACGCGTATCGCGGATACGCACTGCCACACCGGAGAAGGACCGCTCTGGCATCCGACCGAGAAACGACTGTACTGGGTTGATATCCCGAACGGTCGGTTGTTCCGATACGACCCGGAGACCGGCGACCACGAACTGTGCTACGAAACGAGCGTTATCGGCGGTTTTACCATCCAAAAAAATGGAGCGCTCCTCCTGTTCGAGGACGGAGGGCGAATCAAAACGTGGCACGACGGATCGACCCAGACAGTCGTGGACGAAATCGATGCCGAACGTGACTCCCGATTCAACGACGTCATCGCTGACCCGCACGGACGTGTCTTCTGCGGGACGATGCCCACCGACGACCGCCTCGGTCGGTTGTATCGCCTCGATACGGATGGAACCATCACCGAAGTGCTCGATGCGGTGGACATCCCTAACGGAATGGGTTTCACGCCGAATCGGGACGGAATGTATTTCAACGAGACGGAGGCCGACAGGACCTATCACTTCGAGTACAACGAGGCGTCGGGAGCACTCTCGAATCGAACGGTTTTCCTTGATACGACTGATGAACGGGGTAGTCCAGACGGAATGACGGTCGACGCCGACGGGTACGTCTGGATCGCGTACTGGGATGGCGGTTGTCTCGTCCGGTACACTCCTGAGGGTGTGGAAGACCGACGAATCGAATTTCCCGCGCGGAAGGTCTCCTGCGTTTCGTTCGGTGGAGAGGAATACACTGACGCGTACATCACGACCGCACTGGGTCCAGGAGAGGGCTCCGCGGGGTCACGGGAAGAGGAGGGAGCTGGCGCTGGAGCGCTGTTTCGATTCTCGGCCGGTGTCGAGGGTGTCCCCGAATTCCGCTCGGATATTCCTTGTAATTCACCGAAAAACCGTTCGTGGACGGTACACTTCGACAAAATTCAGTGACCCCAGAGGGTGTCCCCGTTTCGATAGCGTGCGTCCATGATTCGGTCCCACTGCTCCTCGGAGAGGTCGACATTGCACGCGCCAACCTTCTCGTCCAACTATTCAGGTGTTCGTGCACCGATAATCGGAATACAGGTGACGCTCTTGTGAAGTACATTGTTGGTGACTCAGAGAACTGCTCGAACGATTTGTTTGAGTACTTCTCGACCTGGTTTTCGGAGGATTCGTCGTCGGAGCTGGAACGATCTGAGATACACTGTCAGTTTGTTTTGAGACACCTCGATGCGGCGAGAGCCACCGTCCCGCTCGCGACGGTGACTTTCGCAGGTGTTCACGTGTGCGTCTCCATTGACGTACTCACCATCTCCGTGAATGACTGCTTCTCGGTGGAAGTTCTCATCGTTTTCTAGCGGGTCGTAGGCCCGAAATCCGTCCGTATAGACGGTCAGCGACTCCTCCTCGCTGAGCACGAGGAGAAGTCGGACGGTCGTTTCGTCAGCGGCTTTCGCCGGGAAGACGTATCGCTGATCGCTTCCGCGATCAACGAGCGTGAATACTGGCGGTTTCTCCTCGGCGTACATTCCTATGAGTCGATATTTGAACCATTCTTGGAGTTGGTCCCAGCACCCTTCGACGGCGTTCAATTCGGGGAGCTTCGACGGAAAGTGCCAGACTTCAAGATCGTCGCCGCGCACGCACGAGACCGAAACTGTCTTAGTCCCTAGGATAACTTTTGCAAATGGCTCTCGAGAAAATTCTCGATCCATTCCTTCGCAAAACTCAGCCGAGTTGTGAGTTCTTCGACGAGAGCGCGGAACTGAGTGGTCTGCGCAATGTTTGAGCCTTCTGAGAGCCTAATAGGCCCCAATGGCGACAAGTCGTCGGATCGAAGTGGCGAAGCATTTGTCGGAAGATCAGCTTGATGAGGCGATTAACGAAGCCCAGAAGGCGGACGAGACACGTCTCGTCCGGCGGCTCTGTTTCGTCAAAAATATCCATTTCGGTGACACAACCAAAATGGCCGCTCGACGCGTCGGCGTCTCGCGTCATACCGGTGATCGATGGCTCGCTAAGTGGAACGACGAGAGTGTTGACGGGCTTCGACCGAGCTTCGCGGGCGGACGGCCCGCGAAGCTCTCTCCTGAGCAGTTTGAGGAATTCTTCACTCTCCTCAAAGAAGGCCAACCGTGGACACCACAGGAGATTGACGACCTTCTCTGGGACAGCTACGGCGTCACGTACGACCGGGCACATCTCGCCCGAATTCTTCGTGCTGACGGCATGCAGTACGCAAAACCACGACCGAAGGATCCGCGACAATCACCGGATGCTGAAGCGGATTTTCGTGAGCGCCTCTCCCAGGCGCTCACGAAAGACACTGATGATGAGCCTCTCGTTCTCGGATTTTTCGATGCGTCATGGCCACAACCGTTCGAGAACTCCCAGCGGATGTGGTCGTACGATCGAACCGTGGAAATCGACAAACCACTGGTCACGGTTCCCTGGAAAACGCTAGGTTTCTACGCACTTCTCGGCAATAGTACACTTATGACGTCCACTGACGCCCAGATCCACGCGAAAGAGCACTCCGGCGCCGTCGCCTTCTTCTTCACGGGACTTGGAGGTCAACTTGGCGGAGTCGAGCGCAGTCGCGTGGAGGAAGACCGGCGAAACGACTACGCGTCCGGTCGGACGGTCCTTCGCGCACGTATCTCGTTCTCGACGTTTTCATGGGCCTCCCGGAGGAGACGACAGCACCCAGCGACGTCGCTAAGCATCGGATACTCGGTATCCAGGTCCTGGTAGAGGTAGGCACGGAGCCCCCATTCGCTGCCGTCGTCGACGGCCGACTGGTTCTCCGCGTGAATCGTCGCTTGCCGGTCAGTTGCCACACACTCGCACTCGGCCTCGAACTCACGTAGTCGTCGACAAATCGCCGAGAGTTCCGCCGACGCGTAGTCGTCGATCGGCCGTGAGTTGTACTCCCGCAACGAATCGACGATGCCCTTTATGCTCTCGCGCACCATCCTCGCGGACTCCATCTCCGTGTCGAGTCGCGACAAGATCCGTTCTCGCTGTTCGCGCGAGCGCCGACTCGCGTCCAACAATGCTTGCTTCAACTGCCCGGGAAACTCCCGGCTCTGGAAGAGGTTGATGACGATGTCCTGGCCGAACTCCGCCGCCATGTGTTCGAAAGGCGATTCGTCGTACTCGGCCTCGCAGTGGGACGTCGCGAGCACTGTGTCGGCGTAGGCCCGGCAGACCGACTTCCGCTGCGACGGGTGGGCGGTCCGGAGATGGTGCAGCGAGGCGACCGGTCGGCCGCCATCTGTGAGTGGCGGACGCTCGTCTATCGCTGCAACCTGTTCGGTGAATTCCGTGAAGGCCTCAACCTCGGCTTCCGTACGTCGGTACTCCCTTTCGATTGCGATGAGAGCGTTCGTACTCTTGGAGATAGTTTGATCGCTCCGCATTCGACTTACTCCAGCAACTCCTATTTGCGGATACTTATAAATTTGTGCAGTGGTAGCAAACTACATTATTTTGCAGGAATTTCCCTCCAGGTGACAGACTTGCGTTCGACGCGTTGTGAACGTCGGCGAGGCCGACAAGACGAACGTGGTCGAATTGGAGTCTAGAGCGTCCGCGCCCGCCTCCCTCGTCGGGATTGTCAGCGACACTAGTTCTTCACCGGTGAGCGGACAACGAGACGACGATGGTCGACCACGATATCGCGGTGATCGGCGGAGCCGTAGGGTGCTCCGTCGCGAAGCACCTCGTCGAGCGAACCGACCACGATGTCGGTCTCATCGAGAAGGAGTACCAACTCGCAGAACACCAGAGCGGCCGCAACTCCAGCGTCCTCTACCCTGGCTTCAACTACCCGCCGGGGTCATTCAAGACACGCTACAGCACGGAGGGAACGCGACGGATTAAGGAGTGCTTCGCCGAGCACGACCTGCCCATCGACCCATTGGCGCCCTCGTCGTCGCGACCGACAACGCTGAGGTCGAGCACCTCCACGACCTGAAGGCCCAAGCAGACGAGAACGGCGTCGAGACAGAGATTCTCGAGAACGAATCCGCCATCAGCACATACGAGCTGCACGCGGACGGACGGTGGCGTTTCGGTATCCGGTGGCCGCCTCCGTCGACTCCCAGCTCGCGGCCGACGCGAAGGCCTCGACTCGGGTCACGCACTCAACGCGGTCTCGCCCGGGCTCACCTCGTCGCTCCCGTTCGGCGAACGCGTCGCCGAGACGGCGCTCGACGCCGACGAACAGTGCCACGGGTCCCGACCCTCGACAGGGACGCCCCGCTCACCGACACAGCTCGCCGACCGCCTCGGACGCCTCGTCGAGCGCGCGGCGTTCGGCGGCCGAGAGTTCCCACTCGACGATGTCCTCGACGCCGTCCGCAGAGAGCCTGACCGGTACGGAGAGCGCTACATCCCTGTAGCCGTACTCGCCGTCGAGCGGGACCGACAGACAGACTGGGTCGGACGGCCCGCCCTCGAGAATCGACACGACGAGTGAGGCGAGACCCCGTCCGGTCACCCACCGGGATGTCTCCTCATGACCCCGGAGCCGTATGACGTCCCAGGGGACGTCCTTCACCGCTTCGGTGATCTGTTCGCGTTCGTCTGCCGAGAGCGAGACGGGTTCGCCGTCGACGGTCGCTCGGGAGAAGACGGGAATCATGTGTTCGCCGTGTTCGCCCACCGTCGGACAGGATACCTTGGCGCGCGCGACGCCGGCCCGACGGGCGAGCTGGTCGGCCAGCCGCGCGGTCTCTGAGAGTGAGTACCCGATGCAGTAGCGGCGGTCCCACCCGAGTGCGCGATAGAGACGGTAGTTGATGGGATCGAGCGGGTTCGTTACCGTCACGACTGGACGGGCTTCGACTTCCCCGACCCACGAGCCGATATCCGCGACCATCTCGCTGTTGCGCTCGAGGAAGGCGAGTCGCCCGCCCCGTCCCGCAGTGTCTTCGGGACGCGGCACGCTCGCGGCTACTACGATGCAGTCAGCGTCCTCGACGGCTTCCGGGCCCGGTTCCGCCGACCGAACAGTACCGCTACCGATGTCGGAGAACCCGACGCCCGCGCGATGGGCGGCGTGTCCGAGCGCGGTGCGCATGTCGATGGCGTGGCCCGTCGCCTCGTCATCGGCGACGTCGACGAGGGTCACGTCGATTGTCGGTTCGAGCACCGAAAGAGTGTACGCGGTCGTCGCGCCGATGGTCCCGGCACCGCCGATAATCGCTACGTCCATGTGGTCTGCTATCGCGGGCCGCTACTAATTCTATTGCCCGCCCACGCAACACGCCGGTGCATCAGGATTTAAGTAGGGATTCCTATCGGGTGATTCGCTCGGTGAACGCGGTCGGCGACCAGTCGGTCTGCACTGGCGCGGTAGCGCACGCCCGTGAGCGAGGACTCGGCAGGAGTCGGGTCACTCGAAGGCGCCAGTCTCGAACCCGCCGTCGACCGTGAGCATCGCCCCCGTCGTGTACGGGGCGGCGTCGCTGGCGAGGTATATCGCCGCACCGGCGACGTCTTCGGGGGTGCCGATTCGCCCTGCCGCCGCACGCTCGGTGATCCGCCGGTAGCGATAGGTGTCCTCGGCGTAGGCGTCGGCCGTCTGCTCGGTCTCGATAAAGCCGGGACGGATGGCGTTCACGCGGACGTCGGGGGCGAGTTCCCGGGCCGCGGTCCGGGTGAACGCTTCCACGCCGCCCTTCGCGGTCGAATAGGCGACCAGGTCACGCATCGTCGTGTGCGACGAGAGCGACGCGATGTTGATGATGCTCCCCGCCGCCATCCGCTCCGCGAACACCTGGGTGGCCCGAAAGACGCCGGTGAGTTGAACGTCGAGGACGCGACGCCACTCCGCCTCCGATAGCTCGCGCAACCCGGCGCGTGCGATGGCGCTCGGGGAGTTGACGAGTACGTCGACGCCGCCGAACTCCTCGAATGCAGCGTCCCGGAGCGCGATGAGGGAGTCGCGGTCGGTGATGTCGCAGGTGGCCTCAACCGTCTCGCCGCCCAGGTCGCGGAGTTCCTCGGCGGTCTCCGCGACGCGTTCAGATGTCCGACTCGTGGCGACCACGTCCGCACCGTCAGCGGCGAACGCCCGCGCGATGCCCCTGCCGATGCCGCTCGTCCCGCCGATGACGACCGCAGTCTTGCCGGTCACGGCGACCGGTGTGTGCTCGAACTCGTCCACGACGTAGCAAATCGACCCCGACGCCTTAGCTCTTCGTGCAGGTCTGCACTCGGCTCTAGGTCAGCCACTACCGATGCGCCCGGGCGCGCTCCAATCTTGCGGATCCGTAAAGCTTCTGTCTTCTCGGCGAAACCATCGTTTATGGCTGCTGACTCGCTCGTCTCCGTCTTCGTCTCGGCGATTCTACCGACGCTCTCGCTCGCGGTCGTCGGGTACGTGCTCGGGACGGTGCGGGACGTCGGGGTCGACCAACTCAACACGGTCACCATCTACGTGTTCGTCCCGGCGCTCATCTTCCACAGCCTCGTGACGACACCGCTTGACGGGACGGCCGTGACGAAACTCGTCGTCGGCACGACCGTCTTCCTGTTGGCGATGCTCGCCGTGGCGGAGACCGTTGGTCGCTCTCTCGGCGAGACCGGGTCGGTTCTTGGCGCCCTCGTGCTGACCAGCGCCTTCCCCAACTCCGGAAATCTCGGCATCCCGCTGTCGGAGTTCGCATTCGGCCCCGTCGGTCGCTCGACGGCCGTGCTCTTTCTCACCACTCAGACCGTGGTCATCTACACCGTCGGCGTCTCCGTCGCCGCACGTGGCGAGACGGTCGACACGCTCGGCGCGATCAAGAAGATATTCCGCCTCCCGCTCATCTACGCCGTCGTGACCGCCGTGGTCGTCATCGCGCTCGGCATCGAACCCCGGCCGGAGGGGACCGTCATGCGCACCATCAGAATGACGGGCAACGCCTCCATCCCGATGATGCTCATCCTGCTCGGTATTAAGCTCTCGAACACCGATCACGGCAACGCGCTGTCCCGAATCGGGCCGGGTGCGACGCTCAAACTTACCGTCGCGCCGCTTCTTGGGGTCGGAATCGTCCTGCTGCTCGGGTTCGAGAACGAGACGGTCGCCCGCGTGTTCGTCCTAGAGTGTGCGGCCCCCGCGGCCATCACGCCGCTCCTGCTCACCATCGAGTTCGCCGGCACCACCCGCTCCGACGGCATCTCCGGTCCGGAGTACGCGAGCACGATGATATTCGTGACGACGCTGCTCTCGGTCCCGGTGCTCACGCTCCTCATCGTGGTCCTACGTACGGGAATGCTGGTGTAGCCAGGTCAGGCGTCGCGTCGCCCGATGGCAGGGTCAGTCCCCCATCGCCTGCTCGAACGCGGCCTTCGCGTCGGCGCTCCCGGACGCCACGTACCCCGTGTCCTGGCCGGCGATGATGAACTCGAAACCCTGGTTCGCCCGCAGTTCACTGTCTTCGTGTCGGACGGCGAGCGTTCCGGCCAGCTTCCCCTCGGCCGCGGCGGCGGCGGCGGCGATGCGCTCCATCGCGTCGGTGAGTCGGTCCGACTCCCACTCGCCGAAGACGCCGAGCGACCCCGAGAGGTCCGCGGGCCCGGCGAATATCGTGTCGATTCCGTCGACGGCGGCTATCTCCTCGACCGACTTAAGGCCCGCCTCGGTCTCTATCTGCGCGACGATGATCGTCTCGTCGTTCGCGTTCGCGACGTACTCCTCGAACTCGATGCCGTAGCCGGTGGCGCGTGACCCGGCGATACCCCGGGTCCCCTCCGGTGGGTACGTCGCGCTGTCGACGAGCGATTCGGCCTCCGCCACCGAGTCTATCATCGGTACCATTACGCCCGCGACGCCGGTATCTAGCACGAGCTTGACGGGGACAGGGTCGTCGTCGGGGATGCGGACGAGCGGTTCGGTCGGCCCGTCGACCGCCTCGATGGCGTGGACCATGCTCTGAACGGTCGCGAGCGACGTCGTCGTGTGCTCAAGGTCTATCATCGCGAAGTCGAAGCCGAGCCTGGCGGTGAGTTCGGCGACGGACGGGTGCCCGATGGAGAGTCAGTTGCCGACGACGGGATCGGTGCGGGCGAACCGCTCTTTCAGCGCGGCCATCAGACAACGACCTCCGAGCCCTCGACCAGGTGCTCCGTGGCCACGTCCGGGTTGATCTCGATACCGAGTCCCGGCCCCTCCGGCAGATCGATGTGGCCGTCGGCGAGGACTGGTCCGCTCTCGCCCGTTCGACGCACGAGGTCGTCCCACCACGGCACCTCCCGGGCGTGGTACTCCATCGCGACGAAGTTCGGTATCGCGGCGGCGGCGTGGGCGCCGGCGACCGTCCCGACGGGGCTGGCGACGTTGTGCGCGGCGATGGGCACGCCGTAGAGGTCACAGACGGTCGCGATGCGCACGAACTCCCCCAGGCCACCGCACTTGCAGACGTCGGGAGCGGCGATGTCCATCGCGCCGGCCCTCGCCGCGTCGTTGAACTGCGAGGCCGTCACGAGGTTCTCACCCGTCAGAATGGGAGTCGCTATCTGGTCGGCCACGCGGCGGCTCGCGTCCGTCTTCTCGGGCGGCACGGGGTCCTCCAACCACGCGAGGTCGAACTGGTCGAGTTTCCGCCCAAGGCGACTCGCGGTCTCGACCGTGAAGTTCCAGTGGAGGTCCATCCCGAGGTCGACGTCGTCGCCGACCTCGTCGCGGACGGCCTCGACGAGCGACACCTTGTGTGCGACGGCCTCGTTGTCGAGTCGACGCGCCGCCGTGTCGACGCGCCGGGTGGTCGGCACGTCGAGGTCGAACTTCAGCGCCGTGAACCCCTCGTCGACGACCTCGCGGGCGGCCCGAGCGTACGACTCCGGGGTGTAGACCTCGCGGGGGTTGACCTCGTCCGCCTCGGTCTGTCCGAGGGGTTCGCCGCCGTGGGTGTCACAGTAGAGTCGGACCCTGTCGCGGTATTTTCCGCCGAGGAGTTCGTAGACGGGGACGCCGAGCATCTTCCCCTTGACGTCGAGGCACGCCATCTCGACCCCGTTGAACGCCGCCTGTCCGATGCGCCCGCCCCCCGTGTAGCTCTGGTCGAGGAGCGCCCGGATTCGGTCGGTGTCGAGCGGGTTCTCGCCCACGAGGTCGCCCGCGAGCCCCTCGACGAACTCCATGAGCCCGTCCGGGGCGCGGTAAGTCTCGCCGATGCCGTGGGCGCCAGTGTCGGTCTCTATCTTCACGATGCCCCAGGTGAAGTTGCCTGCGAGTCGCATCGTCCGGACGTCGGTTATCTCGACGTCGCGCTCCGGCGGTCGGTTGGCTTCGGTCATCGAGAGGTCGCGCCACGGCACGCCGCCGCCCTGCGGAATGCGGTATTCAGGGTATTCCTCCTGTGTCATCCCCCGATGTTCGTTATACGGTATCAATAAGCGTTGTGTCTGTGGGCAGATTTCGACGACCGCGTCTCCGCCCCCGTCGCGGTTCCGCGACTGGTCGCCGGTCCCGCCGTCGGAACTGTTCTGTTGGAAACACTCTTGGCCCCCCTCTCCGTGGTATGGCATGTGGCACCGACCATCACGCGGATCGAGAGCACGGAGTTCAGCTACCCGGTCGAAGACGTCGGATACGGCGAGAGCGGCTTCAGCCTCGTCTACGAACCCGGAGGCGAGATCGAGCGGAAACTGTTCGGCCTGAAGATCCACACCGACGAGGGGATCACCGGCGAGTACGTCGGCGGGAACTCGCCCGCGTTCGCTCAGATTCACATGTTCGCCGATCACCTCGTGGGGAAGAACCCGCTTAAGCGCGAGAAGCACTGGAGCGAGGTCAAGCGTGCGCTCCGGAAGTACGACCGGATGGGCATCGGGCCCATCGACATCGCGTTGTGGGACTTCGCCGGCAAGTACTACGACGCCCCCATTCACGAACTGCTAGGCACCTACCGCGAACGCGTCCCCGCGTACGCCTCGACGTACCAGGGCGACCGGAGCGGCGGGCTGGACTCCCCGGAGGCGTACGCCGACTTCGCCGAGGACTGCCTGGAGATGGGGTACCCGGGGTACAAGATTCACGACTGGGGCGGCGAATGGACGGACGTGGAGAAGACCGTCGCAACGGTCCACGCGGTGGGCGAACGCGTCGGCGACGAGATGGACCTCATGATAGACCCCGCCTGCGAGCTGGAGACGTGGGCCGACGCCCTTAAAGTCGGGAGGGCCTGCGACGAGCAGGGGTTCTTCTGGTACGAGGACCCGTTCCGCGACGCGGGCATCAGCCAGCACGCCCACCGGAAACTAGCCCAGAAACTCGACACGCCCATCCTGCAAACTGAACACATCCGTGGACTGGAGTCGCACACCGACTTCGTCGCCAACGATGCAACTGATTTCGTGCGGGCGGACCCCGAGTACGACGCCGGCATCACCGGCGCGATGAAGGTCGCGCACGTCGCCGAGGGCTTCGGCATCGACGTCGAATTCCACGCGCCCGGACCGGCCCAGCGTCACTGTATCGCCGCCACCCGGAACGCCAACTACTACGAGATGGCCCTCGTCGGCCCGAAGTGCCAGAACACCACGCCACCCGTCTACCTCGGCGACTACGCCGACCAACTGGACTCCATCGACCCGGACGGGACGGTTCCCGTGCCGGCCGGCCCGGGACTGGGCGTCGAGTACGACTGGGACTACATCCAGGAGAACCGTCTAGGCGGCCGCGTCTACGAGTAGCAAGACCGAGCGCCCCCGGCCGGGGTGGGAGTCCTCAATCGCACCTCGTCGGGGGACCTGCGCAGATTAGAAGACGTACTCGGGACCGGACTGGTACTCGAAGCGTTCCCGGACGTCGTCGCGGAGCGTGAACCCGAGACCGGGCCGGTCGGACGCGTGGACCCGGCCGTCGCGGATGTCGAACTCCTCCTCGAATAACTCGAACAGCATCGGCATGTGCGCCATACTCACCTCGAGGATGTGGCTGTTGGCTATCGCCATCGCGGCGTGGATGCTTGCCGCGAAGAGGACGCCGCTCCCCCAGGCGTGCGGTGCGACCCGCAGCCCCCGGGCGGAGGCCATCGCGGCGATACGCATGGTCTCGGTGATGCCGCCGGCGCGCGCCAGGTCGGGCTGGGCGACGTCCAGCGCGTCGTGGTCGAACAGCGACTGGAAGTCGAAGCGGGTGAACTCGCGCTCGCCGGTCGCAATGGGTATCTCGGTCGCCTCGCGCACCCGCGCCAACCCGGCATGGTCGTCGGGCGAGACGGGTTCCTCGAACCACGAGAGGTCGAACTCCTCGAGGCGGCGGGCGAGTCGAATCGCGGTCGAGACGTCGAGCGAGCCGTGAGCGTCGACCATGAGGTCGGCGTCGCCGACGCCGCGGCGGGCTGCCTCGACCCGCGTTACGGTGTTCTCGATGGCGAACCCGTCCCCGCCGACCACCCGCATCTTCGCGGCGTCGAACCCCTGCTCGACGTAGCCGCGGAGTTCGGTCTCTGCTTCCTCGCCCGGCGCCCAGCCGCCGCTGGCGTAGGCCTGAATCGAATCCCGGACGGCGCCGAGGAGCTTGTAGACCGGCTGGTCGAGCATCTTCCCCTTAAGATCCCAGAGCGCGATGTCGACCCCCGAGATGGCCTCGAGGGTGACGCCGCGCCGATCCTCGCGGGGCTGAGAGTAGCCGCGTTCGAGCGAGGGCTTCCACCGCGAGCCGGCATACATCTTCTCCCAGAGCCGGCCGGTGTAGAGGGGGTCCTCGCCGACCAGCAGCGGTGCGAGCTCGTTTTCGATGACCGCCTTCACGACAGGGGGATTACCGAGCGAGGCGCCGATTCCGGTGTGGTCGTCGGCCTCGATGAACACGAGTGCCGCGTCGCTTTTCACCTTGGTGCCGAGGTCGGTTCGATGCTGCTTCTTCTCCGGAACGGGGTCCGAGAGCGGGACGACTCTGACGTCCGTTATCTCCATCATCCGACCATCGTGCTACGGTACCAAATGGCTAACGGAGAGATGGACCTGATCCACGACCCTGTCTACGAGTGCGAGACGGGGGGCGACGCGCTGACGGTCGGGAAGGCCTGCGACGAACAGAGGTACCTCTGGTACGCCAGGCCCTCCCGCGACGGCGGGACGTCGATGCACGCCCACCGCAAACTCACCGAACAGCTAGAGACGCCGCCCCTGGGGAGTTGGTCCGCGGACCGGAACTCCCCACCGACCCGATGACCCGAGACACGACGGACCTCGTGCGGGCGGACCCGGAGTACGACGCCAGCATCACCGGCGCAATGAAGATAGTCCGCGTCGCCGAGAGCTTGAACTCGACGACAGGTTCCACCTCGCCGGGCCGGCCCAGCGCTATTGCATGGCCGCGACGCGCAACTCGAACGACTACGAACTCGGACTGGTCCATCCGAGTTGCGGAACGCCGCACGCCGAGGCGCCGGTCTACAGGCTGAGCAGGGCGAGTGCCTCGGGGCGTGACCCCGAGGTACTTCACGGGTAGTGCGGCCACGAAACTCTCCCGACGCACGAGGTTTTAGATAGTGGGAACACGTGGCACGGCCATGGAAATCACGGACGTGGTAGTACACACGCTCTCGCTGTCGGACGTCGCGGCGGCGAAGGCCGACGGGTCCCAGGACGCGGCCGTCATCGAGGTGGAGACCGACGAGGGGATTACGGGTATCGGAGAGGCCGACTCCTCGCCAGCGGTGGTCGACGCAGTCGTGAACGCGCCGGCGTCCCACGACAAGGCGTCCGGATTGCGGGAGGTCGTCGTCGACCGCGACCCCTTCGACGCGGAGGTACTGTGGAATGAGATGTACGACCGGACCTACTACTACGGCCGGAAGGGCGCGGCCCTCACGGCGATGAGCGGCATCGATACGGCGCTCTGGGACGTCATGGGGAAGACACTCGACAGACCGGTGTACCAGCTCCTCGGCGGCAAGCACCGCGACTCGGTCCGGGCGTATGCCAGCACACTCTTCCCCGAGAACCCCGCGGACACCGCCGCGGTCCGACGGAAGGCCGAGCGGGCGCTCGACGAGGGATTCACGGCCGTCAAGTACGGCTGGGGCGGCTTCGGGCGTGATCGAGCGCGCGACCGCGATCTGGTCAGCGCGGCCCGCGAGGCGCTAGGGCCGGACGTCGACCTCATGGTGGACGCGGGCATGACCTGGCGTGACGACGTGAAGGGCGCGGTCAAGGCTGTGAACGAACTCGACGAAGCGAACGACCTGTTCTGGGTCGAGGAGCCGGTCTACGCCGACAATCTCGACGGCTACGCGCGCATCGGCGACGCCTGTCGAACCCGCGTCGTCGGCGGCGAGGAGGAGTACGCGAGCTACGGCTTCGGCGAGTTTCTCCGCCGGGCACGTCCCGATGGCGTCCAACCGGACGTCGCCCGGTCGGGCGGCCTCACTCACCTCTCGAAGATCGGGACGCTCGCGGCCGAACGTGGTGTCCCGGTCTATCCCCACGGGTACAGCACCGAACTCGTCGTCGCGGCCAACCTGCAGTTCGTCGCGGCCACCCGGAACGCGCCGCTGTTGGAGTACTGCGTCGAGGACTCGCCGCTCCGCTGGGAACTGGTCGAGGAGTCGTTCCCGGTCGAGGACGGCCGCGTGCGGATACCCGACCGCCCCGGCCTCGGCGTGACGCTCGACCGCGACGCCGTCGAGCGCTACCGGTCAGACCCCCTCGATTGAGCGGCCGGTCGAAGCGTCATTCGGCGACGAGCACGCGGTCGACCGCCTCCGCGATCTCCGCCTCGGCCTCCTCGTCGAGTTCGACGAGCGGTGGTCGAACCGACGCGGTCTCCAGCCAGCCGCGCGACGCAACTGCCGCCTTGGTCGCGGGCGCGAAGCCGTGGGTCACGCACTGCTGGAAGAGCGGCGCGATGCGTTCAGCGCCGATCTCCCGTGCCTGTTCGAGGTCACCCGCGACCACCGCGTCGTGCGCCGCGACGAACGTCTCCGGAATGGCGTTCGAGAGCGCGTTGATGCCGCCCGTGGCGCCCATGAGCGTTGCGGGGACGAGGTGGCTGTCGAACCCCTGGAACAGGTCGAAGCCCTCGGGTGCACGCGATAGCACGTCGAGGACGTAGTTGAAGTCGCCGCTCGAGTCCTTCAGTCCACGGATGTTCTCGTGGTACCCGACGTGCTCGACGGTGGCTGGCGCTATCTCCTGTCCGGTGCACGAGGGGATGTTGTAGAGGTAGACCGGCAGCGCCGCGTCGTCGGCGACGGCCGTGAGGAACGCCTCGTTACCTGCCGGGTCGTTCGCGCCGTGGAAGTACGGGAGCACGACGAGCGCGGCGTCGGCGCCCGCGTCCGCCGCCGTCTCGATGCGGTCGAGCGTCCCCGGAACGGTGGTGTCGGCGGTGCCCGCCATCACTGGTACGTCGGCGGCGTCGATAGTCGTCCGTAGCACGGTCCGGTACTCCTCGTCGGTCAGGCTGGCGAACTCGCCGGTCGTCCCCGCCGGGACGAGGCCGTCCATGCCGGCGTCCTCCAGTCGCTCGACCAGCGCCGCGAGCGCGGACTCGTCCACGCCACCGTCAGAGAAGGGGGTGACGAGGGGGCACAGCACACCCTCGAACTCGGCTGCTTCGTGTCTCGACATAGGGAAGCAGACCCGTGCCAGCGAATTAATTCTTGCCGGTGGTCCCCATTCTTGCCAGCGACCGCACGGCGCGTCGGGTCAGCCGTCGACGAACCGTTCGAATGTGTGGCCGACCTGCAGCGCGCGCCGGTCCTCCCCGCGCCCCGTGATGAACTGGATGCCAACGGGCAGCCCGTTAGCGGTCCCGGCCGGGACCGAGATGGCTGGGACGCCGGCGAGGTCTGCGGGCCGTGTGTTGACCGCGAGCGGGACGGAGAGCGCGTTCTCGTCGTCGTAGCTGTGCGGCGTCCACGCCCCGACTTCGGGTGCGATCACCGGCATCGTCGGCGAGACGAGTGCGTCCACGCCGTCAAGAGCCCGGTCGAACTCCGTCCGGATGCGGTCGCAGGCCGTCCGGGCCCGAACGTACTGGCGGCCGCCGTACCGGTCGAGGAGGTGGGCGCCGAGAATCACCTTCGTCTTGACGACATCGCCGAACAGGTGTCCGTTGCCCCGGACGGCCGCGGCCGCTGCGTCGCACCACTGCAGGTCGAAGGGACCGCGTCGCTCGATGGGCGCGAGCGCCCGGTCGAACGCAGCGGCCAGTTCCGCGTTCGTGATGGCGTTCCAGACGGGGACCGCGTCAGCGAGCGTCGGAATCGAGACGGTCGTGACGTCCGCGCCCGCCGACGTTAGCGCGTCGAGGCGCGCCTCGAAGACATCGCGGACGCCGTCCGAGACGTGGTCCGCCACCAGTTCCTCCGGCACGCCGAGCGAGAGATTGCCGACGGCGGGTACGTCGGATAGCGCTGCCGCCGTCCGGCCGCTGTCGATGCTCTGGGCGACGGCGGAGCTCGGGTCCCGCGGGTCAGAACCGGCGATGACGTCGAAAATGCGCGCCGCGGTCTCGACGTCGCGGGCCAGCGGTCCGACGTGGTCGAGCGTGTACGCGAGGTCGACGAACCCGGTGCGGGGGACGACCCCCCACGTCGGTTTGAAGCCGACCACTCCACAGAAGGAGGCAGGGATGCGGACGCTCCCGCCGGTGTCGGACCCGAGCGCCGCGTTGACCTCGCCCGCGGCCACGATCGCCGCGCTCCCAGACGAGGAACCGCCGGCGACGCGATCCACGTCGTTCGGATTCGTGACCGGGCCGAAACAGCTCGTCTCACTTGTCGGCCCGTAGGCCATCTCGTCCATATTCGTCTTCCCGGTCAGGGTCGCGCCGGCGTCGAGCAGTCTGTCGACGACCGCGGCGTTCTCGGCCGGAATCGCGGCCGCCAGCGCCTGCGACCCGCAGGTCATCGGGACGCCCGCGACGGCCAGGTTGTCCTTGACCGCCACGCGGAGGTCCGCGAGGTCGTCGCCCGCATCCGGGGACACCGCCTCGAACGCCGTCACGTAGGCGTTGTGCGGGTCCCGGTCGGATCCGGGGTCGCGGACGACGTCCGAGAGTTCGAACGCCGTCGCCGTTCGGGTCGTCGAGACGTGGTCGAGTACGTCGTACCCCGACAGTTCCTCGTAGACAGCGTCGGCGTACGCCGCCTGCTCCGCCTCGGGGACCGCGAGTCCCAGTCGCTCGCCGAACTCGGCGAGCCGTCGCTCGGACGGCCGCGGGAACGGGACGGTCATGCCGCCCTCCATTCACGGTAGTCGATCCCGGCCGGAATCGAGTTGTGTGCTACCATGCGTCTCTCCACACGTCACGGGGTCAAAAACGTAGCGTGTGAACGCATGACGGCGCCGCGGACGACCGCCGGCGGATCCGGACCCGATGTCGTCACACCGACCCTCGCGTTCAGTCCTCGACCTTTGGCGGGTTGGAGACGCTGGGCGCGTCGCCGTTGGCCACGGAGCCGGCCTCCTCGACGTGCGCGCCGTCACGCATCACGACCAGTTCGCTCCCGCGCCGGCGCTCGAACTCGGGGTGGGCGTCCGCGAGCGTGTCGAGCGCATCCCCGACCGTGGCGCCGTCCGCGACGACGACCGCGACCGCTTTCCGCCCAGTCGCCGCCTGCGCAGCGCCGTAGCACTTGATAGTCACCTGCACGCGTCCCTGTTCCGGCCGCTGCGGGATAGGCGTTTTCCGCGGGGGCGCGGGGAGTGACTTCCGTCGGGAGATACAAGGCGAGCGCCCGCCAAGCCAAGGTATGGAAGTCGAGGTGCACCTCTTCGGCCCCTACCGCGAGGCCATGGGCGAGAAGACCGTCCGCCGCGAACTGCCGGACGAGTCGACGGTCGCGGACCTCTTTCGCGACCTGGCGGCCGATACCCCGGACCTCTCCGGGCGGGTCCTCACCGACGGGGACGATATCTCGAACTCAGTGACGGTGACGAAGAACGGCAAGCACGTATCGCTGTTCGACGGCGCGGAGACGGAGTTGTCGGACGGGGACGTGATACGAGCGGCACCCCCGGTCCACGGCGGCTGACAGGCCGCGCGAAGCGGGCCGAGTGCTCCCGGGTCAGTCCGCCTGCGCGTACTCGGCGACCGTCTCGTCCGGGACGGTGCCGTCGTCGTTCCACCCACGGAGCTCGTAGTACTCGTCCAGCGCGGCCTCGATGCCGGGCAAGTCGTAGGGGAGCGTGTCGTCCTCGCGGTTCTTCCCGCGCTTGTTGTTGAAGTGGCGCTCCAGTTCGACCACGCGGCTTCCAACGGCGAGCAAGTCCTCGTAGTCGCAACCGAACAGTATCTCGTGTTGCTCCTCGTTGATGAGGCCCGTCCCGCCGGCGAACGCGCAGACAATGCCGCTGTCGCGGAATGCGGCGTGGTCCTCGCGTCGGCGGACGATCTCCGGCTTGCCGTCGAGGCCCTCGGGGTCGACCTCACCGGAGTACTCCACGCGCAGCGTCGTCGAGTACATGTGGTCGCCGCCGCGGTTGGCCACCGCGTAGGAGAGCCCCTGGCCGTGAAGGACGCGGCCATCGTGCGCGGCGAACTCCATGTTCTTGACCGTGTAGTCGCGCACGCCCAGATCGTCGGCGAAGCGCGCGATGCCCTCGGCCAGCGTGTCGCCGACCCCCTCGCGGTGGGCTATCTTCTCAACCAGTTCGTGGATCAGTTCCGCGTTCCCGAACTCGTCGTTCGCAGCGAGGTAGGCGGCGACCGCGTTGCCCGCGCTGATGGTGTCCAGCCCGTAAATGTCGCAGAGTTCGTTCGACTTCATCACGTCCACGACGTCGTCGACCTCGCAGTTCGAGCCGAACGAGAACACCGTCTCGAACTCCGGACCCTCGGTCTCGACCCCGCGCTCCTCGTCGCGGGTGGGGAGCTTGCAGGCGAACGCGCAGGCCGAGCAGGCCGCCTTCTTGTACTTCTTCTCCTCGACTGCGTCGCCGCCGATCTTGTCGGCGTGCTCGAAGTGGTACTCCTCGAAGTACCGCGTGGGAAGCGAGAAGTTGTCGTTGATGAACTCCGTGCCCTGGGTCGTGCCCTGCCGGCGCATCATGTCGTCGGAGGTGGCGGCGTTGCGGTGGATCTCCGACTGGGCGTCCTCGTCCAACTCGATGTCGGGCGGCGAGTCGCCCTCGAAGGTCACGCACTTGACGTTCTTCGACCCGAGGACCGCGCCGAGACCGCCGCGACCGAACGCGCGACTGTCGTAGGTCATCACGCAGGCGTACCGGACGAGGTTCTCGCCCGCGGGACCGACTGTGATGAGGTTGTCGGCGCCGAGGTCATGGCGTTCGTTCATGTACTCCGTGACCTCGGGGACCTCCGCGCCCTCGAGGTCCGGTACTTCCTCGAACTCGATGCCCTCGTCCGAGACGTGTATTGCGAGCAGTTCGTCGCTCTCGCCGGTTATTTCGACGACGCTGTAGCCCGTGTCGGCGAAGTTCCGCGAGAGGTAACCGCCGGCGTTCGTCGAGAGGAGGCCGTCGGTGAGCGGTGAGAGGCTAGTCATGTTCATCCGGCCGGTGAAGCTCATACGGGACATCTGGAGTGGGCCCGTCGACAGGTAGGCACGGTTCTCCGGGCTAAGAGGGGTCGCGTCGAACGGGATGCGGTCGTGAGCAAGCTTCGTCGCGACGCCGCGGCCGCCGATGAACGCCGCCAGTTCGTCCCCAATGTCGGTCTCAGTCGTCTCCCGCGCACTCACATTGATGGTGAGAAGCGGGCCTTCTGCGTGTAGCATACGAGTATGAATGTTTAGCAATCCAAATAAAAATACGGATTGTATACGTTCGCTCTCATGACACACCGAACGCGTCCCGGAGCGCGGACGCGGCCTCCGCCCGGGCCTCCTCCGCCCTATCCAGTTCGGGAAACGCGACGAAGGCGTGGAAGACGTCGTCGTACTCCGAGTACGAGACGGGAACGTCCGCGTCGGCCAACCGGTCGGCGTAGGCGCGTCCGTCGTCGCGAAGCGGGTCGACACCGGCGGTTATCACCGTCGCCGGGGCCGTTCCCGAGAGATCACGTGCCGCCAACGGTGAGGCGTAGGGATGGCGGCCGTCTATCGCCCGGTCGAGATACTGGTCCCAGTACCATTCCATGGCCGCCCGCGAGAGCACGGGGTCGTCGAAATGTTCGAGGTAGGAGTCGGTGTCGAACGCGTGGTCAGTCACGGGGTAGAACAGCACCTGGTGAACCGGTTCGGGACCGGCGCCGTCGCGGGCCATCAGCGCGGTCACTGCGGCCAGGTTCCCGCCCGCGCTGTCGCCCGCGACCGCGATACGGCCGGGGTCGCCGC
>NZ_JBPEHG010000029.1:0-31525 GCF_054177585.1 Haladaptatus rarus
GTGCGTGCGCGAACCTGGTACCGAGAATTTCGTGAACTCGTCGTGAAATGTGTCGTTCATAACATCAAGCGTGCCGCAACATAGCCAAATCAACCGCTGTATGGCGATTCACCAGAGCCTCTGCGGTAACTTGGGTTACCCGCCGGGAATTACGATACCAATCCTTACCCGAGACACTAGAAACCCGGGTATTCTCGGTCGAACATGCCGCTCGTCCAGCATTGGTCGCCCGGAATCCCGGAGAAATGGTTCTCTGTCAAGCACTCTGTAACCATTGTCGACTTCACACCAGATGGTACGGTCACCGACACTGGGGTAAATGAACACCTGTTTACGAATGGCTGGGTGCCACCGGCTCCTCCTGAGTGAGAGAAAATGGAATCACGCAGCGTCAACCGTGTGGGTATTCGAAAGTTACTCTTTGAGAAATGATTTGAACGACATGCGCCCTGTATTCAGCAGTGACCAATCTAACTACCATATTTCTGTCATAACAGGCGTGCTGAATAGAGAGGATGTATTCTGCAGTCTTGAACTCGGAACTCGCTGTCTCAATCCAGCGGTGACGGTCCCCTCAAGCTACTTACGACTGCATACGCAATGTATGCACATGAGCACGTCAATTCGCGTCTCTGACGAGACAAAGGAGAAGCTGGCGAGGTTGAAGCGTGAAGATGAGAGTTGGGACGAGTTCCTCGACCGATTGGCGAACGAAGGGTCGGGGATGAAGGCTGGCGCGTGGAAAGGAACTGACAAAGCCGAGAAGGCGCGCGAGGCGATCGAGCGTTCCCGAGAGAGCTACGAGCAGTGACCTTTCTTGATTCATCGGTTATCATCGATTACCTCGATGGTGTCGAGGAAGTCGTCGAATTCGTCGATGAACAACCGGTCTTAGTCACCTCCAGCATTTGTATTTACGAAGTTCTTGCTGGTGAGGTGTTCTCAGCAGGTGAGACAGACCTTATCGGAGCGCGTGAGAACTTCGGGCGAGTCACCGCTCTCGACTTCTCCGAGGAGGCCGCGTTTGAAGCTGCCCGGATGCAAAACCGCCTTCTCGAATCTGGCACTCCCATGTCGCCACGCGATCTCACGATTGCGGCGACAGCTCGATCTGATGGAAAGGAGTTGGTCGTCTCCGACGCTGACTTCGATACAGAAGGCCTCCGTGAACTACTCTCTGTCCGGAAATTTGGTCCGTATTAGTTTCCCAAAGCAGTATATCGCCGTGTCATATCGCATGCCCACGTCCAACCCATCTAATCGTTGTCTGAAGGGATATGCTGAATGGAGAGCGTCTATTACTCAACCACCGGTCACACCAAGAATAAAAATTGATATTCATTTCCAGCATTTTGAAAAGATATGGCTCCTCCACCCACGACGCTCGACTTTACACTCGCCACGGTCGCGCTCGCCGGATCGACTTGGTGGTTCGTCCGGACACGAAACGACTCCGAAAGTGAGGAGTCGCCATCTCGAAGTGGAACCACGGGACTGGCCCTTCTCGGCGCATGTGGACTTCTGTGGTGGACACTTGTTCGATTTAGTTTTCTTAGTGCAGTGTTCTCCCAGAACAGTGGATTCTCCGATACTGGCCCCTACTGGCGGGTTCTCCCAGCGATTGGAGAAGAACTTGTGAGTATAATTCTCTTAGCGGTAGTCCTCAAACGGCAATACCAGTAGCGACCGGGCGACAAGGTACTGATTCGATGCACCGGTAATCTCAAACACCAATAACGGAATCGAGTTATGAGAAATCACGGGACAGTGCGGCTAACAGCAGAAGATGCAGAATCAGCCGTGATATATACGCACTACAAACTCAATACCCCGTGGGTGTGGGATGAAAGATACGCGCCCTGTATTCAGCACGGGTGGGATGACCTGCACCGTCTCTGCCACAATCCTCGTGCTGCATACAGAGCGTGGGGCTTGTTTAGATGCTCGAATTCAGGCGTGTAAACAGCGAACTCGCCAGGTTCGGTTCGGGAGTGGACAAAAACGAGATACTCGGTGAGTCGGCTGCTCGGAGAAATCCTTCTCTGCAGTCAGTCTGCGGACGGCTGAGCTCCCCCGTGGGTATTTTCTCCCGCGACCATTCTCACTCGACACCCTGTGGTAACGGCTACAATCCATCAGCAGAGCCGTTCTCGCTAGCGTCTAAACATGGCCCAGGGCGCGTATCGGTCACAGAACTCCCACACCTTCGGCGTTACATACAGGCAAACAACAGAATGAGATGATAGAGCGTCCACAGACCATGCATCGGGGTCAAATCAAGCGTGTACTCGAGTTTTTCGTCGTAGGCATCATCTTCGGTGTGACCGAAGATATTCTCGCTGTCTTGATCGCTACTGATGCAGAACTCATGTTTGACATCGTTGGAGTGGTCGTGTTGATTGCGATTCCCTTCGCTATTATCTCGGAACTCATCGTTGACCATCCAAAGTTCGTGACGTTTGATAACCGATCTCTATGGCTGAACTCATCTGTTTTCGGTCGCTCTCAGATTCAAACTAGGAATACGCCCGGTAATCTTCAGCAAGAGACTGCGCCATGGCCACATTATCAGTATTACTGTGACATCTGTAACACCGAGTTTGAAACAGGAGCATTACTTCAAGAGCATCTTGACCGCCTGCATACCGGTGTCCATATCCAGTGGTCCATTCATGCCGATGAAGCAAGGCAGTAGCGTCGTGAGACGTTCAGTTCGCAGACCTATCTTTCTGCGAGGAGAGAATCCCGCCGTTTACGGCGAGGAGGAGGTCACCGCTGTTCCGTTATTGACTGTCGGATTCATCCCCGCCCTGAAAGGGGCTTCCTCCTTGCGCGACAGTAATGAGAGGTGGCTCTATCGGATGACCGAATTCGGCTCATCGTCGCATGGATATTTTGGTGGCAGCAAGACCGAATTTCACCGCACCAACTTACGCATAACTAAGCGAGTGCCGCGTGTCTATTGAGTGCCCGTCACAGCGCGGGAGAGGGAGAACCGTTATGACGACAGCTGAAACCTACGAACACGTCTATCGACGGATCAACGAAGAGGTATGGGAGAAGCAGCACTTCGATGCCCTTGACGAACTCGTTGCCGAGGATTACGTCCTCCATGACCCATCGATGCCAGAAGAGACGAAGTGGCCCAGTGGTCGGGAGGGCTATCGACAGATGGTCGAGATGGGAACCGGCGTCTTCGAGAACGCAACAACCGACATCCAACAGGTCATCTCGGCGGACGACTACGTCGTCGGGCGCTGGTCGATGACAGGCAGACACGTTGGCGAGATGGGGGGCGTCCAACCTTCGAACGAGGAGGTGACGATGACGGGGATCGAGATTTGCCGGTTCGAGGATGGCAAGCTCGCCGAGTCGTGGCAGGAAGTCAATATGCTCGACGTGCTCACGCGAGCTGGTGAACTTCCGGACGATCTCTTCTCCCCGGAGCAGTCAACAGGCGACTGAAAGATAACAGACATCCACACTGTCAGCCACCTTTTCACCGGCTGGATTTTGAGTCACATGCACAGAATTCACTACTTACTACTCGTTTTTGCATCGCCATTCGTCATCTCTGCGGTAGCGAGGAAACCCCGCCGTTTACGGCGGGGAGGATGTCACGCTGAATTACTCCGTGATGCGTAAGTCGTCGCCGACTTCGTAGAGATAGCCGCGGAGCAACAGCGTTTCAAGCAAATCATCGGCGAGGACAGACTCCATATCATGCCTTCGCAGCACGTCTTTTGCGTGCTCGTACGTAAACGACTCATCCGACGCAAAGTTGGAACGGAGATGCGAGAGGGCTTCCTCAGCCATCGGCGAGAGGGATGTGGAATCAGAATCACGGGGAGACATCATCGACAGGAGCTATTTTGGTTCTCACCGAGTTAAGAATTCGGCTCCCAGCGGCGGACTCCACTTAATGCAGTAGGCATCCGAGAGCGAAGACTTTTTGCGTTGGACAAGAACGGACAGATGTTATGTCACTCTCCGCTCCGATGCGGCGGTGGTTAGCTGACGAGACAGGCACAATCTACGAGTGCCGGCGATGTGGGACGACACTGGAGGCCATCGAGCAGACGTGTCCGACCTGCGGCTCGACGGAAATCGCCGAGTTCGACATCTCATAATCGTTTGTCAGCGCGAGGATTGCTAACGGGACTCCTCGACACACGATACTGGGCAATCGACGGCAATTGCTCGTCTGTGCCGAGCCGCCGATTTTCAGGGGTTGCGTAACACTACTCTGGTACGCTCGTAGGATTCGTGCAACTAGAAATGCGAATTGAAATCGCCGGCAAAAATCTGCCACCGCGAATGCTACTCGCTTCGGTGTCTGGCTGAATCTGCCGCACGTCCGCGGCGAGATCGTTGACGTACGCCCGCAGCGTCTCCATGTCTTCACGCGCCTCGTCTAGCGTTTTCGCTTTCACTTTGGCCGTGATCTTGTCCTGATCCCGCGTGCCAGTTCCGCGAGTGAGCTTCACCGTGAGTGAAACACCGATGTCAGTCCGTTCGACGAACTCCGTCTCTGGTGACAGCTGGCGATGTGGATTCGATTCGACGTCTGTCTCAGGTACTGGGTTGGACTCAGTCATGTGTACTCTGCGAGGGTCTCTGTCTGCCCCCGCACCCCTCTGGGGGCAAAAAACACCTCTCGGTACTCGATTCCGAAACGAGGTACTGTACTCAGGAGTGGACGTCCGCCAGAATACGCTACATTTGGTGGTCAAACATCGAGGCCGGGGCTGAGTTGCTCACGAGGGAG
Source organism: Haladaptatus rarus (assembly GCF_054177585.1). Taxonomy (NCBI): domain Archaea; kingdom Methanobacteriati; phylum Methanobacteriota; class Halobacteria; order Halobacteriales; family Haladaptataceae; genus Haladaptatus; species Haladaptatus rarus. The sequence goes on from NZ_JBPEHG010000029.1 coordinate 4,769, forward strand.
AGCGCAGTCCCGAATTCGACGGAGACGAAACGTCTCGCCACTCGCTGCCCCTTGCTTAATCGACTGCTCAGGTCGACCAGTTTTCCTCATTGAGCAGGCCATAGGAGTGTTCCAACTCGGCCCACAGATCCGCAATCTCCTCGTCTGAATCTGCCTCATCGATTCGCGTGCGAAGTTCCTCTGCCTCGGCAGCCGCCAACACACTCTCGGCCTCCCCTTCTGTGATGAGTTCCATGAGCAGTTCAGTTTGGTAGCTGACCGCTTGGGAGTGCATCTCGCACAGATATCGTGCATCGTACTGTAAATATGTTGAGGCCACGTTCTAGCAGCAATATCTATGGAATTCGACCGTTCCGGGCAACATTGAGATAGGTAATACCGAGCAATCAGATATTTAAAAGCTGGTGCTCAATTAGCACATATATCAAAAAAACAACTTCGAGATATTCATTCTGAACTTATCTGTCATATGTATGGATATTTTACTCTATAATGGGAGACTTGATGAATGACCGACCACGAGCTAGACGACAAAATCCACGAGGCATCGACCGTGCTCGTGCTCGCGCCGTTAACGCCCGACGGGAATCAGGCCTACATGGAACTTGTCGCGTCGACGGCAGCAAACATGAATCTTGCAGCCATCACGTACACACAGCCACCAGCACAGTGGTTCGAAGACTGGCGTCGAACGATTGGAGCGCTCCCACGAGAAATCCGTCACATTCACGCGAGTGGAATGGCTCACCCTGGCACAGACGATGATACGACTCCTGCCAGCGTGACCACCGAAGTCGTTGACCCAACGGATCCGATGGCAATCATCGTCCCGCTGAGCCGTCACTTGGAAACGTGGACGGACGGCGACACCCAACCGGTCGTCTCGGTCCAGACGCTGACCGTCCTGCTCGAGTACGTCGATTTCGATACTACCTTTCGCTATCTCCACATTCTCACCCACCGCATCCGGGCCGCCGGTGCGATTGGCTTCTTCCAGATGGAACCCGACATTCACGACCCCACGACCACGAAAGCTCTCAAATCGCTGTTCGACGTCATCGTCGAGCGATCCGACGAGAGTGGTGAGTGGCAGACGACCCCTGCCGTTACCCCCGGTACAAACACCGACACCACCGACGCGAGCACCGCCACGAATGGTGACGCCGCAACCACACCATCGACGGGACAGTCGGACAATGACCTCTTGACAACGGTACGAACGACACTTGCTCAGCTGTTCGATCGGAGTGAGTCAGATGACGAGCAAACGGGTAGCGGGACGAACGAGACACCCGCGACAAACTCTTCGGATGACGACCCTGAAGAGGGACAGACGTCGATTGGAAATCTGGCCGATGAGGAGATGCTCACCGACGAAGAGCGGATTCGGTCGCTACTGATCGAGTACGGGGGTCGGATGAAGCAGGGCGATATCACCGCCGAGGTCTCGTGGTCGAAATCGACCGTGAGTCGAAAACTCGCGACGATGGAGGAGAATGGCGAGATAACGCGCGTTCAAGTTGGACGAGGGAACCTCGTGTTCCTTGATGGGTCTGAACCCGCTGTAACGAAGTCACCATTTGAAGCGTGAAGTGGGTCGAGAGCGGACTCCTGATTGGTTCCCCGGTTTCACGCCTCAACCGGTTTTGACGTTTTCTCGAAGAAAGTTACAGGCGAACAAGGCGAATGCCATGGGGCGTGACCCTGAGGCGGGTCACCCGTACGGAGTGGCCGACTGCCACAAGATGGGAGTGAGCGATCAGAGCGGTGAGGATGTTAATCGAGTTGTGGAAGGTCACCATGTTGTTCTCGACGTGCGAGATCACGGACGAACAACCGGAGCTGACGGATGAGATCATCGCGGCCGTCATACGAGTAAATGCGAGCGTCCCACCGGTCTTGAACTGCAGCGATCATTGCACTCCGGACACCGGATTCGTGAATGAACAGGATTCGTTCCTGATGTGCGGTCGTCGGCGTTCGCTCATCGCGTTCACGAAAGATCGCTTCGAGAACGGATCCAGTCTCGATGCCGACACCGAGGTTATCACCGATTCTCGGGACGATGTAGATGACAGCATTGCTTGCGAGCGCGAATTCGATGCTCTGTGTTGCAGCGTCCATCTCCTCCAGCGGGATGTCGATATCGATGGCCAGAAACGCGTTGACGCCCGGTTCAGTCCGAAGTCGATCGCGGGCGTCCAACAGGAGATCGAGTGCTGCCTCTTGCTGGTCGAAATCGACATCCGACCCAACAAGCGCACCGAAGTCCACCGTCTCCGGAATCGAACTGAGCGCCTCGCGGTCGTCGTTCTCAGCCGCGTCCAGCAGTGCATCGACGTCGAACGTCTTGTAGGGCCCCATGAGATAGACGAGAAAGCGTGAGTGAGCAACCTCGCCGAGTGCGTCGAGTAGACGGTCGCGCATTACACCACCATTTTTGCACCAGTATATAAATAAGCTACTTTTCTGTAGTTGCTGAGTCAGCGAGCACTTATGCGCCTGTGTGAGTAAGTACTGAATATGGCTGAAACCGATCGCTCGTCTCCCGACGGAGACGATCTGGCAGGACTCCTGCCGGAGCACAGTCTCCTCTCTCTCGAGCAGTATCTGGACATGCAGCGAGCCATCGGTAACGAAACTCGCTTTCGGATTCTCCATTTCCTCACCGAAAAGGGAACCCACAGTGCGAAAGAACTCGAACAGGGACTCGACCTTCCGTCGAACACGCTCCACTACCATCTCGACGCACTCATCGATGTGGGACTCGTCGAGAATCGAAAACAGAAGACGCCCGACAGCGAAGGCCTCTACTCGTACTATCAGGCCACCTCACTCGGAGAGGGGATACTTGAGCACGGCGTTCGAGAACTGATGCGCGAGGAGTGGGATCTCCTCGACGCGTATCGTGACTAGCGGGAATGTACGTATCCGGGCCTGAGGGTGCTCATTCGGGATCTTCATCTGACAGAAGTCGCCAGTGTCCAGCGGTACGGATTCGGGGCGAAGGCAGAAAGGTGCGCTCAATGGGAGTCGGAGAGGGGTGATGGAACCTCGGTCGGGTTATATCGGACGTCAACGGCACCACAGGCCGCACAGTCATCGACGAATGCACAGACCTGCAGCGAGGTCTCTAACTCTCGGATACTGCCACACACCGAGCACTCGTAGGCAGTGAGATATCGAACTGGCATCTGATTACTTCTACCCTTGACTGGGAAGTTGCCGTCGACGACGTCTCCTGGCCTTGTGCTGTCGACGTCCTAGCTTGCTGCGGCTCATACTGATCGAGTGGAGTATGCCACGCATCGTTGGGGAGACGATCGTAGATTCGGTGGGGGTCGCTGTCGGCGTCGTCGACAGGGACAGCGTCGGCTGGTCGTGTGGGTTCCTCTGCCTGCTGGTGGGTCGGTGAACCGGCGTCATCGCCACCAATAGAGTGGTCATTCGGTGGGAAGGCTGTCGTCGACGCAGCAATCGCGACGTACTCCGTGCTGCCGTGGAGCTCGCCATCGATTGCGGCGGCGAGTTCAGCGAGTGGCTCGGCAATCTGTGGCTCGGGCTGAGCGGTCGGGGGCTTTCAAGTCGGATGTAGGCACCCCCTTGCTTGTGACAGTATCGACGGATCACTCGTCGCTGGTGACGGTCTCAGGGATGAGTCGGTCGACTAACCCATCGAAATCGTCGTCAAAACTCAGAACCGAATCGATGTCATGATGTTCAACCAGTATAACGGTCATCACATCGGTAAAACTGAGATCGTGATCGGCGTACCGCTCGAACGCGTCGACAGCCTCATCGAAGAGAGATGGCGAGGTGTATAGAAGATCAATCCCTTCGGGATACCCGTCACCACGGATTCGACGACCAAGTTCGATCGCATCCTCCATGCGGCCCGTTCGCCGATGGGTCAGTGTAATGGCTTCGTCATAGATATACTCGCTTGTGATTACCTGACCATATTTCCTCGATTGGAGGACACCGTTGAGTGCGGCAACACCAACCTCGTGCCGACTTGCATCTGTATCATGGTGCGCGTATAAAACGCCCGTGTCAACGAATATACTCATCCATAGAGAATCTCATCGATGTCTTCTTCGTCCGTCTCAACTCCCGAGGAGATCATTCCCTCGTTGAAACGCTCAATCTCTTCGGTAGAGAGCGCAACCGTTCCATCTCGAAAAAAGTCGATAAATTCTGAGCGAGACTGATAAGCTGACTCGACGAGGCGCGTCAGGATCGCCTGTTGTGTAACCTTCTTTCCGGTCTTAAGTTTGATTTCAGCCTGCAACTCCTCGAGCTTGGACTTGGTCTCTTCGTCCATTTTGACTGCGGTCGCCATAGCAAGAGTTACGTTTGCAACTGGGTTAAGCTTTCGATTGGGGTTTGATCTGGGGAGGGAGAATCTGTTACCACCTATCTTTAAGCAGCGAGAGAAGCCCGCCGTTTACGGCGGGCGAGGATGTCACTCGCCTTCAGGCTGCGGATCGTCAACGGAAACCGCCGGCGGACCGCTACCGACGACACTAATCACAATTTCCCAATCCTCGTCTATGGGATTCATCACTCGACGAATAGTTCGGGGCGGAACGTAAATGAAGTCGCCAGCATCGAGATCCACTGACTCGTTCCCCCCTGGCCCATATTCGAGCACCGCGTGTCCTCGGACAACATATCCGAAGACATGCCGGTCACCGTTGTGATGCCATCCCGTAGAAACACCACCCCCGACCCGTGACTGGATAAGGAGGACATCCTCCGAATCGAACGCGACTTGCCGTGAAACATCGGATGATCCTTCCGGTTTCTCCAATCCTTCCTGAGTGACGACGGTGAGTTCCACCATGGTTAGTCCGTCTCACGGACGAACGTGAGTACCTCGTCGATGAAGCGGTTCGTGGCGGTAAGCATCGCGACGTGTCCGTGCCCCTCGAACGTGACGATCCGGCTATTCTGGAGCGCTTCAGCGAGTGCCTCAATGGCGGTGTGGAGGAATGGCGGGCTCTCGCTCCCTTCTAACAGCAATGTCGGTGTGGTCAAGCCTGCGAGCCGAGCAGCATCGAACTCGTATTCGCTTACTCCTCGAATCGCACGGGGAATTGTATAAGCCCCCTCCACCCGACGCTGCCAGTTTGGCGCGCCACGAAGCGCGTCGATTTCATCCGGCGGGAGATTAGCGACCTCCCGCAGGAATAAAATGAGCACTTGCTCGTGCTGCCCCGCGTCCAGCAGCGCCTCCATTTCAGCGACTTCCTGTTCAGTGTCGAGGTCGTGATCACCGACCTGGATTGGTGGTTCATACAGAATGAGTTTCCGGAGATTGTCGGTTCGGAGCGCTGCCTCCAACGCTATCAGCGCACCGCTCGAATGTCCGAGCACGACAGCTGGTTCGTCGATCGACTCGACGACGGCTGCTACGTCCTCGAACTCGCGTTCCAGTTCGTACTCGTCGGCGTCGCCGCTCTCGCCAAGTCCACGCCCGTCAATCGCATAGACGGTGCAGTGGTCTGCGAAGGCGGGGCGCACCCCGCCTGCGTCCCACCGCGTGTGATCGTTCGCGCCGCCCCCGGGGACGAGGACGAGTGGTGGCCCGCTACCCGTCCGTGCGAAGGCGATCGAGGTTCCATCTGTTGACGTGACAGTGTCCATCGTGTGTGTCGATGCCATTGGTTCCTCCAGTCAGAGCGCTCGACGTACCATGCCTCCCTCGGTAGGGGTATCGGAGCGAACTCTGCTGCTCGCATACGCTGTGCACTGCGTTAACTATTGCCAATCGCCAACAAAAACAGGAAGGTCGAGATGGATTCGCGCCTTATATCGTGCAGCGGTTCACTGAGTTGCCGAGTATCTGTCACAAACGGCGTGCTGCATAGAGAGGGTGCATTAGTCACTGCGGGTGATCCGGCTCCAAGTTAGGGTGACATCCTCCCCGCCGTAAACGGCGGGGCTTCCTCCAAGGGAAGCTCACAGTAGAGGTTTCAGGACTGAAACGCCGCAAGCGTCGTCTGTCCGGATTTCGGACTCGGCGTGCGGTGTCCTGTGGTGCTGTCACAAGCACTCCCATCCCGAGGTGAGTCATCGCCCGCCGATTTCAGTGGTAGGCTCTCTCCCCACGGGTCAAGGCGGCCAGCGATATTGGCCGCCGCGTTGATATCGCCCTGATACTCCGCCACCCAACAATCGCTGTTCGTACACCGAAATACCGCTTGGACGTTCCGGCTGCCGAGGTGGTCGCAGGCGTGGCACGTTTGACTCGTGTATGCCGGGTTCACGAACCGCACAGGAATCCCGGCGTCACGGGCTTTATCTTCGATCCGCCCGGCAAGTCGAGCGAACGCCCACGCGTGCAGGCGTCGGTTCATGAATGTGCCATAATCCAGATGCTCACGGATGTACGACAAGTCTTCGAGGACGATAACGGGATCGTCGAACTGGCGGGCGTATTCAACGGCTCGTCGAGACGCTTTCTCAACGATATCCGTCAGCGCGTTCTGGTAGTGGTTGAATCGCTCGTCGATTCGCCAGTCGGCATCGCGTTCTTGGAGACGGCGCAGCGTGGTGAACATCTCCTTGCGGAGCTGTCGCGCCTGCCCGCCGTCAAACAGCATCGGTTGGGTCGGAGTATCGTCCTGGCAGGCACAGCCCGCCAGAAGTTTGGATTCACCGATATCGAATCCGATCGGTGTCGGGTCGTCCGGCACTTCTGGTTCCACGACTTCGTATTCGACAGTGACGTCCAACACCCAGTTCGTTCGGTGCTCTTGCAGTCGGAACTCGCCGACCGTCACGTCTTCATTGAGAAGATCATCCCACAACTCGCGCTGTGCGGGATTGATACGGAGTGGTATCCAGAAGGCATTGCCACGGCCGGCTTGCGGGACGCGCCAGCAGAACTCGTGGCTTCTGTCGCCGGAGTGGTCGAGCGTCCATCCACGGTTTGTGAACCGAACCGGATGGTCGTCGTCGAGTTCCTCAGCGTCATACGTGTCCCGAAGTTGCGGGACGTAGTTTTTGAGCGCGTCTTTGGCGTAAGACGTGAGTGTGTACGGTGTGACGATATCGTTGACCGCTGACTGCGTATCTGCACCACTCTCGAATGCCTCAGAGAGGGCGCGTCGATACGTTGCCACGGTACGCTGAAGCCGGTGCTCTTTGTGCGCTGTGGGTGGCGCGAGCGTGGCCTGGAGCGTTTTCGTGGCGGTGGTTTCGGCGGTCATCCGACACGCTACCGTACAACCCGAAGATACATAAGAATATGTAATGTAATACTTATATATGCCCAAAAGCATCCATATCAGAATAGACGAGGATCAGTACGACGAACTAAGCGAGTTCAAAGATCGGAGAGGATACACATGGAAAGGCCTCCTCCTCGAGGGCTACCGCGCCCTCGACACCGACGAGACGATCAAATAGGACAGACGGCCGAGCGAAGCACGTGCAACTGTCCAGCTAACCGAACGCGATTCCTCCCCGCCGTAAACGGCGGGGTTTCCTCGCTACCGCAGAGACGACGTTCGGAGACTGGCCGTTCTCAGACTCGGGGCCGACGCCGAACTCGACTACGACTACTGTGGGAGTCCATCAACCGATCCGGTGTACCTCGGATGAGGCGACTGCTGCTGCGCCGTCGACGTCAGGTGGTCGACGACGTACTCTGCATCCCTGCCGACACCGGTAAACAGCCCCGACGTCATCGCGTACAGGAAGAACAGGCCGACGAAGTACAGTCCCGGCTCATCCGGGACGACGCCGCGTACGTGAACGGGCTCCTTGGGCTGTTCCTTCCCGTCGAAGATCGGGAGGTCTATCCACGAAAAGTCAGGGTGGAAGCCAGTACACCAGATGACGTTCTCGACGTCGAGGATGTCGTCCCCGACGACGGGGCGACCGTCTCGAACGCCGGTTGTGCGAGGTACCCGCTCGACGCCGACCGCGGCCAGGTCACTCGGCTTCGTGCGCACCAGCGGGCCGCCCTGTGAGAGCACTTTCGGGCGGATACGGCGCCCGATCGGCGTCCCAGTCGTGAGGATTCGGTGAAAGAGCACGCGCATCACGAACGGGGCCCCCAGGTGACGGCCGACCCACGAGTCGATGTGGAACGGCACGTGGCCGACGTCTCGGCCCGACAGCCACGTTGTATGCTTGGAGGCGACATCGAGGGCGATCTCGGCACCGGAGTTGCCCGCCCCGACGACGAGCACGTCTCCATCTTGAAGCTGATCGGGGTTGCGGTAGTCGCTCGTGTGCAGCTGGACGACATCGTCGGAGAGTTCCGCCGCGAAATCCGGGATCGTCGGGATTTGGTAGCTCGCCATCGCCACCACGACGTTGGCCGCCTCGATCAGCCGGTCGCCCGCGGTGACGAGGAAGCCATCGCCGCTCCGTTCCAGCCCGTGCACCCGGACGCCGAGTTCGACGGGTAGGTCGAACCGCTGGGCGTAGGTCTCCAGGTAATCGGCCACCTCGTCCTTCGTAGGGAAGGTGTACGGTGAGCCCGGAAAGTCCATCCCCGGCAGGCTCGAGTAACGGGCGGGCGTGAACACCCGGAGGGAGTCCCAGCGGGCCCGCCATGCGTCGCCGACGCGGTCGCTCGCATCGAGGATGACGAAGTCCTGGTCGTGCTGCTGTAGGTAGTACCCGGTCGCTAGTCCGGCCTGGCCGCCACCGATAATGACGGTATCGTGTCGTTCAATCATGTCTTCGTTCCTTGGTAAGCGTACGCGCCGAAGGGAAGTGATGATGCCGCGTGCAGGATTTCACGCCTTGAAATCTCGGGTAGGCCGGGGTACCTGCTACGGCAGAGGCTCTCGGCTGACCGGTTTGCAAGTCCGATGGCGTCGTCGCCAGTGGCGTTACGACGACGCGCGGGATTCGAAGGCGGCGGGATCTACCGGGGTCGCCTCCGCGCGAACCTGCTCGAAGACCGAGATGGCCCACTCGCGGGCCTCTGGAGCGTCGGTGTCGATGACCGCCACGAGCGCCCCAGTCTCGGCGTCATGGCAGCAGATGCCGGCCCGGTCGTCCACGATGCCGAGGCCGCAACGGTCGCCGTCGGGGAGGTGATCGTGGACGAGGACGGTCGCGTTCTCGCAGGCGGCGACCTCCATAATCCGATCCGGGTTCCAGGCGAACATCCCCTTTAGGGCCTCGGGCGTGAACACGTACTCGAACGTCATTCCCTCGAGAGCCGCGCCGCAGGCTGTCTCGAGGTTGCTCGACTTGTAGACGATGTTATCGAACCCGCGCAACGACGAGGTAGACGCAATGAGCTGGCCGAGACGCTCGACGGGCTCGTAGGGATACCCTGGCCCGGGATAGGAGACCACCGCGTCGGCGAAGAGGTCGACGGAGAAGCCCGGCATCTCGACCGGCAGCCACTGCCAGACGTCGCGGAGCTTCTCCTCGATCTCCATCGCGTCCCGGAGAGCCAGGAACCGGTCGGCGACGTATTCGCCGAGAGGGGTCAGTCCGTATGTTGGGCCGTCCCTGACAAGCCATCGACGCTCTTCGAAGTCGGCGAGCACCCGTCCGACGGTTGGCGAGGAGGCGCCGGTGACCTCACACAGCTCTCGACGGTCGGTCGGTTCGTCGGCCAGCGCCTCGAGGACGCTGACGCGATGGGCCGACGTGGCCAGAAACTGGATGGTATCGATTCCCGCAGTCATATGCCATGTACGGGGCCGAGGAGCTTAGCGTTTCTACCGTGGGGAGCGAATGGCAACTCTACGTTCAAGGGCCTCGGGAGGAACGAGTGGCATGTCCTCCGTCTACTTCCCGCCCGCTCCCGATGGTGGCGACGCATCTCGGTCGTGGTGCGAACGTGGCAGTCATCACTTGCAACAATCGCGTCCTCTATTCAGCACGCTCGCTGAAACCTCTCTGGCAGCCGTCAGAACAACCCCACCAACTGCTGTCAGAAGATACGCGCTCTCAAGTGGGCTCGGGGGCGCGCAGCGCTAAGAGGACACCGATGAAGGCGACTCCACCGGCGACGAGGAACGCCGGGCCGTAGCCTGCACGGTCGATGATGGTGCCGGCGGCGATGGGTGCAGCAAACGCGCCCAACAGGCCAACGCTCGTCAGCAACGAAACAGCTGTGGTTCGCACCGCTGGCGGGACGAGTTCGGCGATGTACGAAAAGAGCAGTCCAGTGACGAGTTGGATGGCGAAGCCGACGACGACCACCGCCCCGCCGACGAGCCCAAGTTGCGAGACGAACGCGAAGGCGACGACGGCGGGTGTGGCGACAATGAACGACGACACGACAACGGGGCGACGTTTCCCGCTGAAAACTCGATCAGAGATGACACCGCTGCTTGACCGTCCAATCGCTCCGATCGCCGGGAATAGCGCGGTCAGCAGGCCGCTTGCCGCCAACGAGATGCCGAACCGGTTGACAAGGTAGCTCGGCAACCACGTGTTGACGAAGAGATACAGGGAGTAGGCGAGAAAGCAGAGCACACAAACGATCCAGACCGCCTGACTGGTGAACAATTCACGCAGCGCTGTGCGATCCGGCGCAGACGCATCGACGCCGGGGACGTGGTGACGGGTCGCGAGCAAGAAAATAGCGACACCGACGACGCCCATGGCGGCATATAGTGGGAGGATTGCAGGCCACCCGGCAACGGTTGCGATGAGGGGACTGCCGAACTGGCCGAGCGCGAATCCAACGGGCGCGCTTGCGGTAAACACGCCGACAGCGGTTGCCCGATGGTGAGATGCAACGGCGCTTCCGACGACGTTCGCACCCGCGTTCCAGAAGATAACATACGCGATCCCGCCGAGCACGCGCGAGACGAGCAACCAGAAATAGGTACCGGCGGTGGCCGCGTACCAGCCCCAGACACCCGCAACAACAAGTGCGATAGTGCCGAAGATGATCATCCGACGCACCGAAAAGCGGTCAATGGCGATGCCAGCGGGGACGCTGGTGACGACCGCGGTCGCGTACATAATGCTGACGAGCCACCCTGCCGTGCTCGCCTTGAGCTCGAGTGATTCTTGAATCACCGGCAAGACGCTCGCCGGGGCGATCTCATAGGCTGCGGCCGCTGTCGAAAGCACGAAAAAACCGATGAGCAGACCGAGCGTTTCGCGTTGAGAAGCTCCTGTGGTTGGGTGGTCACTCACAGTCTGTGTACCCGGTTCTCGGAGCGTCGTCAAACCCTTTCTGTTTCTTCATAAAGAAGTGGTTGAGCGACTACGTGGAGTGAAGCGCAGCCGAGCCGCCGATACTCTTTGAAATCAGCGAGGCCCTCTGTATACCATCGCATTGGTTCGTACCACCTATTTATATTATAAAATATAAATTCGTTGTATGGTTCCCAACGTCTCCCGCCGTCACGTCCTTGCCGTCTGCGGCGGGGTCGCTAGTTCCCTCTCGATCGGTTCGGCACTGTCGACAAACAGTTCACCAACCATAACCCAGCCAGCCGAGTCCGGCGAATGGCTGATGGAACAACACGATTCTGCCGGGACAGGGTATGCGAAAACAGCGAGTGGGCCACGGAATGGCGTCAGTGTCCGTTGGAAGCAACCACTCGACACAGACCTCGGATTCGCGTATCAGGCGACACCCATCGTCGCCGACGGCTACGTCTACGGCGTTGGCCGGGAACTCCTCTGTGTTGACGCCGAGAGTGGCGCAGTTGTCTTCCGCACCGATCGCTAGTTTTCGACTCCACCATCGGTTGCGACTGCCCAGGCGTATCGGTCGCCGACGCTTGCGTTTGCAACGCAGGATGGTGTTGAAGGACTGCATCCGACCGGTGGGCATACACTTGCAGGTGCTCGGATTGGACAAACTCGATGGCAGACATCCCGCGAGAATCACTCCGTTTTCTTTGGGAGTCCACCCCAGATACCGCCGGTGGCGGCTGACGGAACTGTGTTCGCCACTATTGTAGGCAATCTCCTCGCCGTAGACGCCAGTAGCGGCCGGATTCGGTGGCGTGGCGACGAGGGTGAGGGACGTCCCGCCGTTCGCGATGGAACTGTCTACGTCGCTTCGTTTAGCGAAGGGCTCATCGGATACGATACTGAGACAGGCGAGGAGTCGTTCTCGGTCGATAGCGGGGAATTTCGAGCGATATCGGTCACGGCTGCTCCTGAGTGTCTCGTCGTCGGGACGGACAGTGGGCTTGCTGCTGTCGAGTACGATGGAACGATTCGCTGGCAGTTCACGCCCCCCGACCTTGATCGTGATCATGGGACGGTCGCCGTCACCGAGGGAGTCGCATACGCCGGCTTTTGGGGCGACGAGCAGAAGCCGCTCGTCGCTGTCGACATCGCCGATGGAACCGAACGCTGGCGAAGCAATGCCGAACCCGAGGCAACGCCACAGTTCGCGCCGCCAGCAGTCGCTGACGGCGTTGTGTACGTTCCCGTCGAGGACAAGGGTCTCGCGGCGGTTGATGCCGCCGACGGGCACGTCCGGTGGCGCTTCTCGCGTGGTGAACGAGGGCTCCCGTATTCACCAGCCGCAATCGTTGGCGAGATACTCTACGTGCTCGGAAACGGCCATCTCTACGCACTGGAGGAAGCATGAACGGGACTCCCAACAAGACGACGACCGCAACCAGCCCGAACCCCACCGACCAGTCGATTTCGGCGGGAATGATTCTCACAGCCGCACTCCGTCGCCTGCGGACGACGCCATCTGCAGTTCTCGTCCTCGTAGTTGCTGGCGGCATCGTCACCGGGAGTGACTGGCTTCGGCTGCACGACCCGGTTCCGACGGGTGGATTCACCGGTGTTCAGAACGGCAAATTCTCCGTTGCATTCGGTATCGTCATCACGATCCTCTCACGTGCAACCGTCCCGCTTTCAGCACTCATCGATGTGAAAAGCCAGTGGCTCGCGTGGATCGTCGGACTGGAATTGCTCGGATACGTCGCCGTCGTCGGTGCTGGTGCATACGCGCTTGCCCGCCTCCTTGGCGTCTCACTCACCGCTCCCGCGCTCGTTCGCTATGCGGCCATTGTCGCACTACTGCGGTTCGTCCCAGGCAGAATCAACCTCCAAGGGACTGGATTGGTGCTGGCGATACCGTTGATCATCCTTGGATTCATGTTGCTGGTGCGGTTGTTTGCCCTGCCGGGACTGCTCGTCATGGGGTATTCAGTTCACTCCGCGCTCTCTCAAAGCTGGCAACTCGCAGTCGGTCGCGGCTGGGCATTGTTTGGCGTCATCCTCGTCGTGGGTGGGTTGAACCACCTACTCGCGAGCGCGCCCGTTGTCGGGCCACTCGGAAGTGGGCTCGCTGGGGTACTCCACGCCGGAACGGTTGCGGTCTTTCTTGACCAGACAGGTGCTGCGGAGTAGAGCCAGGAGTTTGTGATAATCTAAAATACGACTAGAGCAAAGGCTTGAGCTAATCGATTAAGCAGACTTCTCGTCATCCGTACTACTATCGTAGGCCTCACTGAAGTCCCACTCACGGCGAAGAAGTTCCTCAACGCCGTGTTCGAGGAGAACCTCACCAAGGACGGTCGCCTTGTAGTACGTATACAGCCCGCGACTGTCCCGCTCAGTTCGGATTCGTTTTTCGATGAGGCCGACATCCCGGAGTTTGTTGAGGTGGTAGTGGAGCGTGCTGTCGTCGATATCCATCATTTCGTCAAGTTGCGTGGGAGAGAGCTCGCCGCCATGGACGAGTCGATAGACGATCTCGAACCGAGTGCGCTCGCCGATTGCAGCCTGCATCGCGAGGTACTCGTCGAGGGAAAGCACGCTTGTCTCCGGAAGAAGATCGGCGGGATCCTCCGGAGCGTCCTTGCCGACGCGCGTGTTTTTCGTTGCCATCGTGATGAAGACTACGTGGGCACGCACCTTAGTCCTTGTCAAGCCAATATCTGCTGAAAACCTGTGTCTTTATAAAGTGGAGGTGATTCGGTTCGAGTGAGATGGCGGAAATCACGCGAGACACCATCGCCAGCCGCCTTGGCAGTGTCAAATACGATCGATTTCTTCTGTATGTGATGGGGCCATACAAATCTTTCAATTTGAACTATGTGCTGAGCGATGAGGAGCTAGAACGTGTGGACGTTGCAGAGCTCCCTGGCCCGTTTCGACGGTTGTTCCAGAACAAGGATACAATTGATGAAGCGGAAGCTCTCTTGCGGCGCGTTCAGGGAGGGCTTCGGACGAATCCGGGAGTGAATGCATTCTTGGCAGTCGATATCGATATCGACACAGACGAGATCGACGCAGTCACACAGAGCATCGAGTACTCGCGCTGTGCCAATGCGACGGTGTTTGTCGTTCCGTTCCTTGGGCATAATTTCGGAGTCGGTGAAGAGGCGGGTAGCGTCTTGGAAAATCTCGCAGAGAGTCACGGCGATAGAATTGTCTTTATCCACGAAGCGAATGTAACCAGTGAGATGATTCGCTCGGCGCGCACGCGATGGGATTTACGCGTCGAAACCTACGAGACGGAATCAGAACTCACCGATAGAATTCGATCGTTCGCCAGTACGATCATGAACCGCGAGCGATTCGGTGATTTAGAATTTCTCGAATAACGGACGAGCGACGGTCGACATTGCAGCGACTTAGTCGCCAATGACGATCGCGGCTACTAGCCGCCTGCTTGCCTCACTCGACCGGCTGGGCCTCGGGGAACTGATAGTTCCCGTTGATGATTGGCTTGCGCGGTTGGTAGAGCCGGACGACGTAGTGCCAGTCTTTTGGCGTGTAGAGGAAATTCGGCTGATTGGGGTCCCCACCGAAGTGGATGGTGACACTGCCGTCATCGGCTTGCTCTGCGGTCACGTTGTTAATCGTGTACGCGTCGTACTTGTTCTTCTCGAAGTAGAAGTCACGGTTGTAGACGCTGACCGACCAGAATCCGTCGACAGGAACATTCTTGACGGTGAGTTCATATGGCGTCTGACCGTCGTTCTTGGCGGGAGTCTCTGTGAGGATTACTGCTTCCGACGGCTCCGGAACGCCGGTCCACCCTGCCGTACTGGCGATGAAAAATTTCACGGGGTCGACCTCGCCGATGTCACCAAACGCGTCCGAGAGGTTGTCTACCGTGAGCGCGACTGTTTTAAGCGCATTGTTGATCTCTTCGAACGATTGGGGATCCCAGTTGGGAATCTCGAATGACCCGGCTGATGACTGATCCACGGCGATCTCGTCCTGGAGTTTCCGAACTTGTTCCAGATCGTCCGGATTGTCTGGGTCGACAAATGTGCGGATCTCGACGCCAGCATACCGAGTCTCTACCATATCTTGTGTGATCGTGTACTGGCCAGGGTCGTAGACACACATCTTCCCATATTGTTCTTCATTCTGTACATTCATCGACTGATATCGGTCACCGCTGTCTGGTTTGGTGATGGTGACTGGCTCGGTCAGATCGAACACCCCCAATGAGTAGAGCGTGTCACGATTCTCCTCGGGGGCAATTTGCTCATCAATGGGGCCGAGATTTCGATAGTGATAGAACTGTCCGAATCCGCCCTTGTTGACGTTTAACTGGAATACAGCATGACAGCTAGCTCGTGGATAGTTCGCCCATGTCACTGGAACCGTCTCGGTTTTGTCTGCCGTCTGTTGCTCGGCTTGGTTGGTAGTCTGGCTCGGCGTGTCTTGGTCAGCGCTGGCACTACCGATGCCCATCGCAAGTAAGCCGGTGAGTCCTGCCCCGCGAAGCGCGGTGCGGCGGGTTGCCCGCAATGGTTCGGAGTTCAATTCTGCGTCAGCCGGCGTGTTATGTGTGTCTTTGTCCATGGCTCATGCCTCTCGTTCTCTCACTCGTCGCCCAACAGCACTGCCCTACCCAACTCCCACTCTCGTACGACAACTCCAGATAAAGAGATGGTGGTGAAATTGCATAACGTACATATATAATAGAAGTGTCAATTGTTGGGCGACTAATTCAGTTGGAATCTGAAATCGGTTTTCTCGCCACCGAGCAGCCAGATTTGTTCTGTTTTGAGATTGTGAGCGTGCTGATTCGCGTCTCGTATCTTGCACCAGCTTGATAAGTCACCGAGCTGCTGTCACACCCGGCTTGCTGAATATAGAGGATGCGTTCAGCACGACCGTCAGTAAACCGCCTCGGGTCAAGTGGTTCGAGAGACACCGTCTCTCGTCATTACCGGAAGACGTCGTCTTCCGAACGACCTCGGGGCACTCGGCCTGCTCCGCCTGTAGAAGATGAGAAAATTCGAAATTCGCTATTACAGCAAAACGGTCGCCAATAGCGCTCACAGCTGCTAGCCGACCGCTTCCCTCACTCGACCGGTTGGGCTTCTGGGAACTGATAACTCCCGTTGATGATTGACTTGCGCGGTTCGTAGAGCCGGACGATATAGTGCCATCCGTCTGGCGTGTAGATGAAGTTCGACTGGTCGGGGTCGCCGCCAAAGTTGATCGTGACACTACCGTCATCGGCTCGTTCTGCGGTCACGTTGTTGACCGAATACGCATCGTATTTGTTTTTCTCGAGGAAGAGGTCGCGGTTGTAGACGGTGACCGACCAGAACGCGTCGACGGGGACATTTTGGACAGTGAGTTCGTATGGCGTTGTGCCGTCATTCTGGGTGGGAATCCGTTGGAGGAAGAGCGCCTCCGACGGCTGCGGGACGCCGGTCCACCCCGACGGACTGGCGACGAAAAATTTCACCGGATCGACCTGACCGACGTCACCATACGCGCCCGAGAAATTCTCGAGCGTGATAAAGACTGTCGTGAGCGCCTCGTCGAGTTGTTTGAATGATTGTGGATCCCAGTTGGGAATCTCGAACGAGCCAGCCGATGCTTGTTCCACGCCGATCTCGTCCTGGAGTTGCCTGACTTGCTTCACATCGTCCGGATCGGTAGGATTAGCAAACATGCGGATCAGGACGCCAGCATACCGAGTCGCTACCATATCTTGTGTGATTGTGTACGTTCCAGGTTCAGTGACACTCAGCTTCACATATTGGTCCTCGTTCTGAACATTCATTGACATATATCGGTCACCGGTGTCTGGGAGCGTGATGGTGACTGGCTCGGTCAGATCGAACACCCCGAGTGAGTAGATTGTGTCACGATTTGGCTCGACGTCTAACTGCTCATCGACAGGAGTTATATTTCTGAAATTATAGAGCTGTCCGAACCCGCCCTGGTCGACGGCTGCCTGGAATGCAGCATGACAGTTGGCGCGTGGGTAGTTCGCCCATGTCACCGGGACTGCATCGGTATCGTCCGTCGTCTGTTGCTCGGCTTGGTTGGTGGTCTGGGTCGGTGTGTTTTGGCGAGCACTGGCACTACCGACACCCATTGCGAGTAAGCCGGCGAGCCCCGCTCCTTGAAGTGCATTTCGGCGGGTTGTTTGCAGCAGGTTCGAATCCGATTCTGCGTCAGCGGTTGTATCGTGTTTCTCTTTGGTCATGGTTGGTCCCTGGTTTTCTCTCCCGCAGTACTGACAGCACTCCCCACCCAACTCCTACCCTCGTACGACAATCTCCTATAAAGAGATGATGGTGGTAAAACATAAATTTATTACATAATGGCACAAGTAATTGTTGAACAACCGATTCATTCACAAAACAGCCACACAGAACATGCCATCTCATACTGGAGAAGAGATGAAGATGGCAAAAAAACATCATATCTTCACACTAGTGATTGCTCTGTCTCTCACGTCAGCTTCGGTGGGGCCTCTACATTGAAGTCGACGGAATACTCAACGACACCCTTCTACCCTGTTCACGTGTTCTTAGACTGGAACTGCTCGCCGTACTGGTGTTCAAGCCACTCCCAGGCATGCGATCAGCCTTCGATTTGGAGTAGACGGGTCGCTACGTTCGAGATTTCCGGAATCTGAGGGCCTCAATCCCGTTGTATTTGGTCTGACATTGAAATTTCGTCGCTTCGGTGTCCCCGCCCCTGAAAACAAGCCCTGCCGTGTCCTCGTGGTCCTGATGGCGCCACTCCTCTCGTGCCCCGTCAGCCATCGCCGTGTGCGGCCTCAAACGCAGCGATGGCCCGCTCGCGGCGCTCGGCGTGGTCAACGATGGGAGCGGGATAGTCGGGCGCGATAGCGGCGCGCTCCTTGTCGTCCAGCGCGGGCCACTCGTGGATGGCGTCAGTTGGCGCATCCCGGAGTTCGGGAACGTACTCCCGGACGTACTCGCCGTCGGGGTCGTACTTTTCAGCCTGGGACGCTGGGTTGAAGACGCGAAAGTACGGCGGGGCGTCTGTTCCCGTCGAGGCGGCCCACTGCCAGCCGCCGGCGCCGTTCGCGGTGTCGTGGTCCGCAAGCTTTCGACGATACCAGTCGTATCCCTCGCGCCAGTCTATCAGCAGATCCTTGGTGAGGAACGCGGCGGCCACCATCCGGACGCGGTTGTGAATCCACCCCTCGTCGCGCAACTGCCGCATCCCGGCGTCGACGAGCGGGTAACCGGTCTCACCGTCCTTCCACGCCCGGAGCCCCTCAGGATCATCGCGCCACTGGATTTCGTTCGGGAACTCGCGGTAGTTCTCGATAACTATGTCGGGGCGCGCGTCGAGGACGTGCGCGTAGAACTCCCGCCAGGCGAGCATTCGCCGGAATGCTTCGACCGACTCCCGGGCGTCCCCGTTGCTCGCGGCAGCCGCCGCGTCCTCAGTGGCCTTCCAAACCGTCCGGACGCCGACTGTCCCGAACTTCAGGTGCGGCGAGAGGCGCGAGGTCGCTTCCCGGGCGGGATAGGCGCGGTCGTCCCCGTAGCGGTAGATAGTGTCCTCGCGGAAGTCGGCGAGTAGGTCGTGGGCGATGTCAGTACCCGCTGGCTGTACGTCGGCTTCGGGTTCGTCGAAGCCTAAGTCGGCGAGTGACGGGAGCGGGCCGGCGGTATCGGAGGCTTCGCCGAGCCACTCCTCGCCAATGCTGTCGCGCGGGTCGACAACGTCACCGCGAACCGGCGCGGCGACGGGGGCGGGCTTCTCTCGGTTACGCCACTGCCGCCAGAAGTACGAGAAGACAGAGTAGTGGTTTCCGTCGTTCGGCCTGATGGTCTCTGGTTCGTGGAGGAGAATGTCATTGAACTGCTCGATGTCGACGTCGGCGTCGGCGAGTGACGCCTCGACCGCTTGGTCGCGTTCGGCTGCCAGTCCGGAGTAGTCGCGGTTCCAGGTGACCGCGTCGGCGTCGCAGGCCGCGGCGAGATCGGGAAGCACCGCGCTTGGGTCGCCGCGGGCGAGAAGCAGTTCACCGCCGCGCTCGCGGTATTGCTCGCGCAATGAATCGAGCGCATCGAGCAGGAACGACACCACGGGCGGCGCGCCGTAGGCGAGTATCGCAGGATCGTGGACGAACACCGGAAGCACGCGGTTGTCGCCCGCCAGCGCCGGGTTGTCGGTTACACAAAGGTCGCGGCGGTGCCAGTGGAGTTGTATACTGGAGTCTTGGCGAGCGCTGGCACTACCGCCCATCGCAAGAAAGCCGGCGAGCCCCGCCCCGCGAAGCGCAGTGCGGCGGGTCGCTTGTAGCGAGTTGGAATCCGATTCTATGTCAGCGGGCGTGTCGTGTGTCTCGTGACTCATGGTTGGTGTCTTTTGTTCTCTCGTGTGGTGCCCACAGCACTGCCCCACCTACTCCCGCTCTCGTACGACAATTCTCATTAAATAGTTGATGGTAGAAAAACATAATTTTCTGATATAATGATGGTGAGAACTGTTGAACGACCGATTCAGCCGTTCCAAGAGGTTCGATCGGCACTCGACGATTGAACCACGTCCATGATATTTGATGGTCAAAAGCGTTAGACCACTGTATGGCCCCAGATGAGTCTCCTTCCAACGATAGTAGTTCTTTCTCTGCGGATTCGAAGACGGGATTACAATACTGGGGGCCAGCGATCGCGGTGAACCTCTCGATGTTCGTTGTGAGTATCAATTCGGCCCTGATGAACGTGGCGGTGCCTGCGATTGTGGCGGAGTTCGACACCACGGTCACCGTGGTTCAGGGAGCGATCTCGTTCTACTCGCTGGTGATCGCTGCGCTGGTTCTTCCCGGTGGCAAAGTGTCGTCCCTGTATGATATCAGGCGCCTGACGGCAGTTACATTAGTCGTCTATGGCGTCGGGACGCTGCTGGCGACCATTAGCTGGAACCCCATCGTGCTCTTCGTCGGCTGGTCAGTCATCGAAGGCATCGCGGCCGCTGTGTTGCTTCCCCTGACCTACACCGTACTGATGTTCAGTTACGACGGGGACGACCGGGCGAAGACACTCGGACTGTTGGCCGGCGTGAGCGCGATCGGGGCGGTCGTCGGACCGATCATCGGCGGGGCACTGACGACCTACGCCAGTTGGCGGTGGGGGTTCGCGCTCCAGCTCGTTGTCGTGGCGGCGACCCTCTTCTTTGTCCGGTATCTCCAGCCGGGCCGGCTGAAGGAAACGCGCGGATCGCTAGACGTCGGTGGGGCGGTTCTCTCCATCGTTGGTGCGGCGACGCTCGTCACGGGATTCCTTCTTAGCGGGAAGTACGGGTGGCTACTCGTGAGGCGACCGTTTTTCGTCGGCGACGTGCAGTTCAACCCGTTCGGCACGTCGCCGGCGATCTGGTTCCTTGGGGGCGGACTGCTCGCGTTCGCCGCGTTCGTCCAGCACGAACGTCGGATGGAACGCGCCGAACGGGAGCCGCTCGTTCCGCTGGACGTGCTGACGAACGGACGTCTCGTATCGGGCGTCGTCACGTACAGTTTCCGCTCGGTCGTCATGGCCGGGTTCATGTTCATCGTCCCGGTCTATCTCCAGGCGGCGCTCGGCCACACCGCCTTCGAAGCCGGGCTCGCGATGCTTCCGTACTCCCTCGCGACGCTCGTCTTCTCGTCGTTCACGACCGGCTGGCGTACGTACCTCTCGCCGAAGACGCTCGTCCAGGCCGGCATCGTGTTCATGGGCCTCGGACTGATGCTGTTATATCGGGGGACGGGGCCTTCACAGACGATAGCCGGGATGATCGTCCCGATGACGCTCGTCGGAACTGGACTCGGGCTCCTGATGGGACAGATAGTAAATATGACGTTGTCCGCTGTCCCGACCGCGAACTACGCCGAGGCGTCCGGCGTCCTGCAAACGGGCAGCTCGATGGGATTCTCCCTGGGGACGGCAGTTGTCGGTTCGCTCCTGCTCGGACGGTTCTACGGCAGCGTCGTCGACGGCGTCCTGCGAACGCAGGAGGTGACGATCTCGATGGAGCAGCGGTACGAGTTGGTGATCGCGCTCGAAGACGCCGCGGAGACGGCAACCGAGGCCACGCAGCAGCAGTTCCTGACCCAACTCACGCCTCCACAACGACAATTACTCGAAGGTATCTTTGCGGATGCGATGTTCGACGCACAGCAGGCGGCACTGCTCCTCCTCGTACTGTTCGTACTGCTCATGCTCGTTGCATCGACGTTCCTGCCGCGTTCCCTGCCCCCAACCGAAGAGTAAGCTACCACGCCCTCAAGGGCGTGGCATCTGGAATCCCGATCAGGCCGCTGGCTCCGCTCTCCAGCGGTCGATGACGTCATCGACCGATTCCTCGATCTTCACGCCGCCAACGTTCGCTGCGAGTCCCGTCGATTCGAACATCCGGACAACGTCGGACTCCGCTCCCGCAAAACGGAGGTCGATGCCACGCGATTCGAGGTTCTGTTGGAGTTTCTCCAGCATCTGTGCGGCCCCGAAGTCCACTGTCGGGGACGAAGTGAGATCGAAGACGACCAGTTCGACGTCGGAGTCGCGTTTCTTAAGACGGTCAAGGAGATCGATCCGAACCGTATCCGCGTTCGCATAGAACAGTTCGGCTTCGACGCGGTAGACAAACACGTCTGTGCTGGTCGTCGCCGCCGGGTACACGTCGAGAGCGATGAATTGATCTGTCCCGTCTATCTGACCGAGTTCGTGTGTTGCTGGATGACTGACCCGAGAGATTGCGACCAACAACGAAAGGACGACACCGACATAGATGCCCCAGAGCATCCCGACTGTGAGAACCCCAAATACGGCTGCCATCGCGATGGCGAACTCGCTTTTGCTTACCCGGTACAGCTGCTGGATCGCCGGTATGTCGATGAGACCCTTGACGGCGACGATGACGATCGATGCGAGGATCGTTTCCGGGAGACTCGTGAACACGCCAGTGAGAAAGAGAAGGACGACGACGAGAACGATAGCGACGACGGCATTCGTGAGTTGTGTCTTGCCACCGACGGAGTCGTTGAGCGCCGACCGCGAAAAACTGCCGCCGACAGCGAATCCACCACCGAGGCCGGCAGCGAGGTTGGCACCGCCATCAGCCAGCAGTTCCTGATTCGCATCGGTGTCGTAGTCGTGGCGTCGGGCGAACGTCTCGACTGCGCCGATGCCTTCGACGTACGAGAGGAGGAACAACGCGGCGGCGATGGGGACGAGGGTACCCAGCGTCGAGACATCGGGTATCGCTGGAACCGTCAGCGAGGGCAGACCGCTCGGAATCGACCCAACGATGTCGACGCCACGGGCCTGCAGATTGGTCACCGACATGAGCACGATCGCGAGGACGACGACGACGAGTGCGGTCGGAAAACGCGGTACGAACCGCTCACCGAGGACGAGCACCACGATGCCCGCGACGCCGACGGCTAGCGTTTCGGGGTTTGTCATACCGAGATGAGTAACGGTGTACCATACCCGTCCGAAGAAAGTTTGCCCGAAGAAACCGCCCGCCGCGCTGCTCTCGATGCCGAATAGTTTGGTGAGTTGGGTGGACATAATGTACAACGCCGCTCCGGCGGAAAACCCAGTGAGCACCGACCCCGAAATGAAGTGGACGAGAAAGCCTAACCGGAACGCCCACGCAACAACTGCGATGACACCCACGAGAAGCGTCGTCACGATGACGAGCGACGCGTACGAGGCGGTGTTCCCGGCTGCAGCATACCCGACGCCACTCGCGAGCAGGATCGCTAGTGCCGAGGTCGGTCCTACGATGACTTGCCGAGAGGTGCCGAGAACGAGGTAGGCGATGACGGCCATCAACCCGGCATACAAGCCTGTCTCTGGTGGCAAGTTCGCCAGCGACGCGTACGCCAACCCTTCGGGAATGACCGACGCCGCAACGGTAATTCCCGCAACGATATCCAGACGAAGCCACGACGTGTCGTACTGCGGAAGCCACTTGAACACCGGGAGGATCGACGAGAATCGGTGGCTGATTCGTTTTTGGAGGCGTTCCGATTCCATTTCCGATTCCGCGTCAGCCGTCGTGTCGTGTGTCTTTTTGCTCATCGTTGGGATCAGTTTTTCTCGCGCGCAGTGCCGACAGCACGGCCCACCCAGCTCGCGCTCTCTTTCGACACCCCCGTATAAAGAGGTGATGATAAAACAACATAAAATACTGATATAATGGTGGTGAGAACTGTTGAACGACCTCTTCAGCCGGAATCCGACGTAAAACTTCTTCCATCGGGATAACCTCCTGCACGGCGGTCGGCTCCCTTACGAGGATTCGCTGACGTGCCCGTGCGGGTTTGAGGGGCACGCGGATCTCGTAGCGTCGGAATCGTTCCTGAGACGGCAGCACAACGCGGTTGGGTCGATGACACGGCCCATATACCTCAAGTGGAACAATCACGATTGACGGGATCACCATAGCCCGCCCTCCACCGCGGAGACACCGGCTAACGAGGACTACACAAGCCAGAGTACCGCCACAAGCGGGAATGTCGCTCTCGGGGCTCAGACGACTGAGACTCCCACGACTTCAGTCGTGGGTGGAGGTCAAGAGCGGTCAGCGTCGGTCGATTCGTAGACCTGAATCCACCCGCCACTGCCGACTGTCACCCGATACTCGGTATACTGGAACTCGACGGTGCCGACACCCTGGCGGTCTTCACCGGCCACCGCTGGCCCGAAGAAGGTCTCTTCGAGGGCTGCCGCATCAATACATTCGTACACCGGTGGTGATGTCACCTCGCTGGGAGCGACGCCCTCGGCCTCGGCGATGGCGAAGACGAGTGCCGTCGTGAGTTCTCCGTCCTGGGCTGGATCGTAGTGGCGCTGTGCAACCTGCGTCCAGTGTGATCCACCGTCAATCGTTGAGCTGTCGTTGCCGGTTGTTCCGCCGCTAGTGTTCCTCCTCGTCATCCATGTCCCTCCGTGCGTGTGCTTCTTGGTTAGCGTCGAGGCTCGCCCCGATGCCTTCGAGTGCGGTCTGGACTTGCGCTGCATGCTCGCCAGCACTGATCGTCTCGCTCACGTCATCGAACGTGATAACCGACTCATCGACGAGTTTCGGCACGTGCGCGTGATAGAGCGAGGCGTACACCCGTTCCCATTGTAAGTGCGTGACCGCCTGTTCGGCAACGTCGTTCTCCCATGCAGCAAGTTTCGTTGCGAGCTCGGTCAGCGACCATTCTGTGTCTTCGAGCAGCGTGTAACAAAGATACCGACGCCGGGGATGGCCCAGCGCGGTGTACACGTGGTCGATCTCGAGGATGTCTGGCGGGAGTGCGTGCCCACCCGCTTGTGTGGACGACGCGGATTTCGCTGTGTCGTCCCGGTTGCTCTCGTCACCCATGGTATAGCGTAACGCAGTCGAACTCATAAGGTGACGACGATGCCGAAGATGGGGCCAGAGATCATCGCCATGGTACCGGACTGACGATGCTCCCTCGCCCGTTCTGGGTTCCGCGACATCCCGGCGCGGGCGTGTTTGAAACCACCGTAGAGCAAGCCACCGAGGAATAGCACGCCAGCACCAGTCTGGGCCGCCCACTCGAACAGGTCGATGGCGGGCGTCCCACACAGGCCATTACTGCTCGTCTGAGCGGCTGCAAGTCCCGTCATCGAGACGAGGGCGAGCATGGCAGTCACGGTTGGTGTCAGAACACGCGAATCAGTGGTGAGCCGTCGAATGACGCTCTTGCTGACTCGACCGGCGACAGCGCACGTTCGGGAATCGTCTGGCGTCAGTTGCGGACTCACTCGTTCGAGGTCATCCTGATCGGGGAGGGGCAATCTGTGTCTCATGGTTCTACGAATCGTAGTATGAATCGTAAAACAATATATTCTTTGTATAGTAGAATAGAGTTTACGCCGATTCGTAGGATAATTCGTACGAGAATCATCGCCAAATATGTAGAATAATATAGCAAGCGTGTACAGAGGGAAGCAAATGGAATTGACTGCCCTCGATGAAGCGATCCTCGATGAACTCAACGAAGGAGCGCGCACCCAAGGGTTTCTCGTCGACGCGACGGAAAAACCGCGGTATAAGGTTCACGAACGGCTCAAACTGCTCACTGCGGTAGGGTACGTAGAGAATATTCACGAGAATACGGCACTCTACGAATTACAGGTTGATCCCCGGAACGACGGCGATGAATAAAGAAACAGGAGATAGTTTTTCAGTGGGTGACGCATCTTCGTGTCAGTTTATTCTTTTCTAAGCGGAAGTAAACAATCCCGGGAGCATGCTATCTATCTGTGTGCAGCACTTCCCCAACCATCAGTTCGAGTACCCAGGAGTCATTCGTGTCGGTCGTAGCGATGAGGATTCGGTGTCGGTGTCCGTCACCGTCTCGTCGTCCATCCGGATTCGGTGTCGGCGGATTCGGTGTCGGCGGATTCGGTGTCGGTGTCCGTCACCGTCTCGTCGTCCATCCGGATTCGGTGTCGGCGGATTCGGTGTCGGTTTCCGTCACCGTCTCGTCGTCCACCCGCGTCCCCGGCTCGTCGTCGTCGATCTCAGTGCTACCGGCGGACGACGTCCCTGCCTCCTGCATCTCGCGGAGTTCGTTCTCGACTTCCTGACGGCCTTTCTTGAACTCGCCCATCGCCTCGCCTGTCGAGCGCGCGAGCTTCGGAATCTTGTTTGCACCAAAGAGCAGAACCGCGATAAGCAAAATCACCGCGAGCTCCATCCCACCGGGAACCGGGCCGAATAGTGGTATCATTCTGTACATCCTCTAACTGTGGTTCCCCACTCGCAATTATGGCTTATTAGGCTTCCGAATTGTGACCTCCTCCCCGTCGTAAACGACGGGGCTTCCCACAAGCCGAAGCCCGCTGAGTTGGGAACTTACGTTTACACACCGACGGGGTGCTGGCGGGGCCACGCAGCCGTTATCCCTATCCGGCAGTGGGGTCAGGGTTCTGCCCTGCTGACTCAGGAGTATCTTGGTTGTTTTGCGTCGGTCAGGATCCAGTACGGCCACCGACCACGTAAATCTGCTGTGCGGCGATTCACCCCCGCCGGAAACGGCGGAATTCTCTCGCCTCAAGAAGATAGCGAACGAAGTAGAAACGAGCGAGCCCTCTCAATCGCCATAAACTGGGTCAAAAAGTGAGACAATCGAAATGATCTGATATGTAGCACCAGCTGAGTTCGACTCGTTCTTGAATTGGGAGATATTATCACCCGAGGCAGTGAATGTAGCAAAGATCCAGACATTCTGAAGAACGAAAGGGGGCCTGACGAGGTTATGGACACTCTCCCTCTGTATCGCCATGCTTGAGGTGGTTGTCCACAGCTTTCGGCGGAACGTATATGGTTTCCCCATCATGGCAGACTGGAACCCTATTTTGACCGGGAGCTTGACCACTGCTGCCAGGTGCATCACACGCATCTCCAATCCCATCACCATCGAAATCTGCTTGATCCGGATTAAATACGTCCGGACGGCACTGTCTAGATAAGGACGAGCAGGTCGAAGAGCTAGTGATTCATGCTACTCTCGAACCTGCTCAAAAAGAGTTTAGAGACGGCTACGCTTGAATGTTGGGAGCGTGAGCGGACGGA
>NZ_JBPEHG010000030.1:0-24975 GCF_054177585.1 Haladaptatus rarus
TGCGTGCTCGCACCTGGTACCGAGAATTTCGTGAACTCGTCGTGAAATGTGTCGTTTACAACATCAAGCGAGCCGTGATACGGTGAAATCAAGCGCTGTATGGCGATTCACCAGAGCCCTATATGCCAAATTGAGCCGTCTCACTCGTTCAGCGAATGAATCGGCCTGATATTTGTAATAGCCATGAATTCTTTAATTCTATAATACGTACGCGCACCTAGACGGGAAGACCAGCGGTGTCGCTGGTGCGATACGGTCGCAACTCTTCGCATCCACGTTATCGATGCACTCCGTGAGCGTGTACTGGTCAGCGATTTGCGAAAGCGTTTGTTAACGTGTCTTCGAAAAGAGAGTTTGAACAGGGTTACTCCGGCAGTTCCTTACGACCAGTTTTCACGCATGGCCAGCACGGGAAATCCTCGAGACCCTCGCAGTCGCAGTTATCGGGTTCGGCATCGGCTTTGTCTTCGGATGGGAACGCATCGAGCGTCCCGTCTTCAGTCGCGTTTTCGACGGCGGCCATGTGTTTACAGAATGCGTTCCGGTGGGCGTGGTGTGAACACGTGCAGGCCATCAGTTCCTCGGTTACGTCGTCGATGGACACGGTGTACTGGTGGTCTGCAAGATTCTCGTGGCTCTCGTTGGTGACTTCGACGTTGAAGAAGAATTGTTCCCACTGGGCGCGTTTTGGTGCCGTCTCGGCAGTGTCACGGGGCGCGGATTGTTTTGTACTCATGGATTTCGGGAGTGTTCTTAGGGAAGAGTAGAAAACAGCAAGAACCGAGGAATAGCGTTATTACGCATCGAGAAAGTAGCCCGAGAGTTAATCTGTCTCCAGAACATGATTATATCCATGGTCTCGCTCGAGGTAGCCTTGCCTGACCGTATCGAGAGTGATATTGATCGCCTTGTCGAACAAGGTGATTTTCTGAATCGAGAACAAGCGATCGAAGAGCTTCTCACATTGGGGTTATCGGCCCAAGAGACTGGCGATGAATCCGAAGCGGAGTTGGATGGACATCTGTTTACAGATGCTGTCGATGAGCAACAAGATCCAGCCGACCAATACAACGATCCGCTCTAATCTTTATCTCAACAGATCAGCCAAGACTGCCTTCCATTTCGAGTTCGATGAGGCGGTTGAGTTCGACCGCGTATTCGATGGGGAGTTCCTCGGTGATGGGTTCGATGAACCCGCTCACGATCATCTGCTTCGCGTCGTCGTCGTCAAGGCCACGACTCTGGAGGTAGAAAACGTCCTCGTCGCCGATCTTCCCAACGGTCGCCTCGTGGGCGACATTGACGCGACTCTCATTGATTTCCATGTACGGCATGGTGTCCGACGTGGACTCGTTGTCGAACATCAGCGCGTCACACTCGACCGACGTTGACGAGTCCACAGCACCTTCGCTGATGTGGACGAGACCGCGGTAGTTCGTGCGACCGCCGTCCTTGCTGATAGATTTCGACTCGATAGTCGAGTTGGTGTTCGGCGCGTTGTGGTAGACCTTCGCGCCGGTGTCGATATTCTGACCCTCGCCCGCGAATGCGATGGAAATCTGATTCGCGGAGGCACCGCGGCCCTTGAGGATGGAACACGGATAGAGCATCGTTGCCTTCGATCCCATGCTGCCAGAGACCCATTCCATGCGGCCCCCGGCTTCGACGATGGCACGCTTGGTGTTGAGGTTGTATGTGTTCTTCGACCAGTTCTGTACGGTCGAGTACTGCACGTGAGCGTCCTCATCGACGAACACTTCGACGCCACCGGAATGGAGATTGTGGCTACCGTACTTCGGAGCGGAACAGCCCTCAATATAGTGGACTTCGCTGCCCTCTTCCGCGATGATGAGCGTGTGCTCGAACTGCCCCATCCCCTCGGAGTTCATGCGGAAGTACGCTTGCACCGGCATCTGCACTGTCACGCCCTCGGGGACGTAAACGAACGACCCGCCGGACCAGACCGCACCGTGAAGCGCCGCGAACTTGTTGTCGCTCGGGGGCACGCACTTTGTCATGAAGTACTCCCGGACGAGGTCTTCGTGCTCCTGGACTGCTTCGTCCATGTTGCAGAAGATGACGCCCTTCTCCTCCCACTGCTCCTGCATGTTCTGGTAGACGACCTCGGACTCGTACTGGGCACCGACGCCGGAGAGCGCGTTGCGTTCGGCCTCTGGAATACCGAGTTTCTCAAAGGTGTCCTTAATATCGTCCGGGAGGTCGTCCCAGCTGTCCGCCCCTTCACGCTTGTCGACGTCTGGGCGAATATAGGGAATAATCTCTTCGACATCAAGTTCTGTGAGGTCTGGCTGACCGGGCCAGTCCGTCGGCAGGGGCATGTTCTGGTAGTGTTCCAGTGCGCGGAGACGCCGCTGGAGCATCCATTCGGGTTCGTCCTTGTCCTCGCTGATGAGGCGGACGACTTCTTCAGTCAGCCCCTTGCCGGATGTGACTGCGGCCTGCTGTTCTTTCTTGAACCCGAATCGCTCTTCTGTATCTGTGTTGCGCAGGTGATCCTGATCTGAACTCATATTTAAAAGTGAGTGCTCTAGACTGATGAGGCTGGTGGGTAGGTTAACGATGGACAGCGAGTGTAAGTTGGGATCACCGAGGATCCGTTCCTTTCTGTCTTCATTTGATCAATTAGCCAATATTTTATTCTGGTTCGCGATCAACTACGTTCTTATGAGTGATGATCGACCTTCGGTTGAAGACCGAGCAGAAAGTGGCGAACTCGGTGAATTCGATCAGGCCCTCGAAAAACAGGACTATCCACTAACAGGAGATGAGTTAGTTTCCGCATTTGGCGACTATGAGGTCGAATCAGTCGACGGCACACAATCCATCGAAGAAGTGCTTGGTTCAGCCGACGAGAAAACGTACAACTCTGCAGATGAAGTCCGAAACGATGTACTAAATCAGCTAAACCGAGAAAAATAGAAAAACCGGTCTCGCAGCGTTGTCTGTTTTGATAATAGTTTTTAGTGCATGCCCGCGTCTTCAGGCGCGGGTCGAACGATAGGCCGGGCCGATTCACCGCCGCCGGTGGACAGGCCGGATATCCGTTCCCGGTACGTCTAAGCGTCTGTACTCCATGTTTTAAGGTGCTACTCCGGCGGAGAGAGTCATACCAGAGAACACACGTATGCCGATGACTCGGTCGGAGATGGGGCCTGTTTGACCGGGCCACAGCCCTATCACGGGAGTTAAACCGAGAGGTTTCTCCAGTATGCTGCTGGTTCCTGTGAAAGTGTGGGTTGAAACCTCGAAGGCTGCTGGCCGATATCCCATGGTGGGATTCCACGTTGTTTACGGCGTGGAGGAGGTCAAACTGCATCTGTAGTTGGATAGCAGTTTTCTGTTATAATGTTTTACCACGATCGCTTGCTCGGAAAGTCTATCGATTTGGATCTGTTAATCTCGGCCGTCCAGCTAACCGACATCTCGACGCCGGTGGGGAACGGCGCGGCTATTGAGAGATTCCACAGGGAGCCGTGCTCCTGCAAGGAGTTCCGTGAATAGTTCCAAAGCCACGGAAAGCCGTCAGCAGACGGCTTTTTTCAGTCATCGTCGCTCGGTTGTGGACTCGGGGTTCCCTGTTGTGCGCTGCTCATCCACCCGTCGATGTGTTCGGCAACGTAGTCTCGACCACCCCAGCCGAACGCCACACCTGCGCCGATGGCGATAGCGGCTGCGAGTCCCCATGCAAGGGCACGAGCGAACAGGTAGAGAATACTCACGTCGATACCCATTGTGTCAAGACCGATGACGATGGCGGTGAAGTACAGGAACAGTCGCGTCCCCGTGGCGAACCAGTTGGTGTACGCGGTGTGCGTTGCCGCTCGAGTTCGCATGATCGCGTCACCGATGAAATCAGCCACGACGAATCCCAAGACGATGACCAGCAGGCCGGCAATCAGTGCCGGAAGGTACGATACTGCGGTGGCAACCCACGTCGAAAGCGTCGCAATCGCGAGCACGTTTGCTGCGGCGAGGATCGCCAGTGCGTAGACGAACCACGCCGCGAGTTTACCGAACGCGCCCGACACTGCACTTTCCGTTCCACCGAACATCTGCCCGAGCGGCGTATCAAGAACCATTCTATCGAGTTCGATTCGATCCGCGATTCTGCGGACGACCGCCGCGACGGCACGGCCAATAATCCAACCGATGAGTAGGATGATGAGCGCCCCGACGAGACGCGGAAGCAATGCGATAAAGCCCGAGATAGGGTCTTGAAGCCATCCCGGAAGTCCACCGATTTGTAAGACCGAGCTAGTGATGATGTCGTTGTGTGTCATTGTTTGTTTTCCTCCACGCAATCACGTGGTTCACCGAAGAATTGGATTGTAGTCGGTTTGTTGTTGGCTGCCTAACTCGGGGCGGGAAATGAGTAACGATGAATGGACCTGCAGTCGTTTCACGGCCGATATTATCGGAGAAAGAGTAGAGAGTTCAGATTTGTAGTAAACAACAGACATTGGACACCAGGATTAGAGTGGCCAGAAAAGTCAACTATTCCAGAGACTACTGCCCTGTTTCCGCGTTGGGATACGAACCATTACCCTTAATCAAAGAATTAGTGTCAAGTTTCGTCGCGTCTGTAGTTCCCTCGAAGCACAGACAGCATGACCGATGTGGCGCCCAAGGTTGTGGCGACGAATAGGAGACTACCTGTTACGACGAATACTGCTTTAGCAAGGAGTCGACGGTCACTGTATTCACACGCTCAACGGTGTGATCTGAGTGAAAAACTGAAGCGGGGTTCGTTCGGCAGCTCTTTGCGGCCCGTCTTCACGCATGACCAGCACGGGAAGCCATTCAGGCCGTCACAATCACAGTCTTCGGCATCGTCTTCGTTGTCCTCGGAGGGGAACGCATCGAGCGTCCCGTAGTCGATGGAAACCACGTACTGGTGTGCTGCGGGGGTTTCGTGGCTCTGGTTAGTGACTTCGATGAGTCCGGGGGCATCAACGTCGTAGGCGAATTGTTCGGCCTGTGCGCGGTTCTGTGCCGTCTCAAACGATTCTGTAAGGAAAGTTTGTTCCTTAGTCATCAAACTCGGCTGTGGTAATCCTTTCGAGGAATTCGACACTGACATACCGATATTCAATGTCGTTTGTGAATCCATGGCTGGGAAGCAGTGATTCTGCAGCCCGTCCTGCTGGTTTGTCCGTGGTCAGCAAGACGATGGAATCTGCTTTGTCGGTGTCGAAGAGTTGTGCTGCGAGTCCGATAAGTGCAGTATCCGTCTTTTCGATTGTATCCTCAGGTCGATCCGTGTCGTTCGCGATAAATCGTCGAGCTGCATCCATCACTCGCGAAACTCGAGAATTTGTGTCGTCCAGTTCATCGGCAATTTCTATCCACCCTTCGTCTACTCCCTCTTGCCAACGACTGTTGCTCGATGGATACGCTTCGTCGTCGGGATCGCCACTGAGTTCTTCGTAGACCCGACGAGGGACGAGCAGCGAGACATCAGCTTGTCGGCCAGCGCGGCGAAGGCGTTGGTACTTCTGGTTGTCTGGGCCACCACACCGAACGAAGACACCCGTGTCTGCGATGTACGTCGTCATTCGTCGTCGGAGTGGGCACGGATGACCGGTTCGAGGGTCTGCAAGATGATCTCGGCTTCGAGTGGCGAAAGATCTTGTTCGCGAGCCAAGATTCGGTGATTGACGGTGCCATCCACGAACTCACGAGCGTACTCTAGGGCAGTTGCGAGGCCATCGATGCCATGCCGGTCAATGTAGACGTCGATATCCTCGTTTTCTGTGCGGCGTGCTGCAGCATCCACGAGTTCGTCCGTGATGGTTCGCGTCTCGCCGTTTGTCGTCAGTGTGAGCGAGAGCGGTTCGGCTTCGAATTCGTAAGGGCGGTTGTCTTCTTGTTTCGTCAGTAGTCCTGCAGCTTCGAGTGTTCGGACGTAGTCGTAGGCGGTCCCCTGTGGAACGTCCAGTTCAGTGACGAAGTCCGCGACAGTAGCGCCGTCAGAACGGAGTGCATAGGTGTAAATCCGCGCTAGTGTTGGGTTCTCCAGTAGTTCGACGACTGTTTGGAGTTGCGCAATTGGTATCGAATCGGTGGAGGCAGCAGACTGTGCCATCGTGGTTATGAATTATGCATAATTCGTAATAGCTCTTCTGCTTGGAGTGTCTTACAGTAGAACTGGTGTTACGGAGAGTTAGTATAAAATACTAACCTACGTGGGATCAATACGTGAAGTTGGAGCGATAGCAAGGACTCGTGGAGAAATCGATGGCCCGCGAAAATCTTCCTCGTATCTACTCGTTATCGCGAGAACTACTTAAACTAGAATTGGTTAGTGGCCGTCACCCTCCTCGACGCAAATTCTTCCGCCGCACTCACTACGGCAGTACTGTTCTGGGTTGCGGACGGTCGAACTCGTTGATAGAGTCGGTGTACTGGTGGTTTCGACGTTCTTTTGGTTCTCGTTGATGACTACAACGAATCCGGGGGCATGATATTGAAGGATTGGTCTACTGGAGAACCCCTCATTCGTGGTCGTTCCAGACTTCACCCACCCGATCATCTAATCGCTCAAGAACATAGTCCATTACGGCGACAAAATCGGCTGGGAAGTCTCGATCAACAGCATCTTCTGTACGTGCCTTCGGTGGTTGATGGAAGTGGCCTCGGGAATTATGTGGATTGTCGTGCCGATCCCACCGACACATCCACGCTGTTCCACCTCTCTCCTCACGATAGGTGATATTGAAATCACCGTTCGTGTAGACACGGATCTCGAATACAACTTGTTGAATTGTGTCAGGAAAGTACTGGAGATCGAACCACGCTACGACCGATTCCGGACGCTCATGCGGAAAGACAGAGACAGATTCAACGAGTGAGAGCGTACCCAATCGACGAGCAATGTGACGTAACAGTGTCTCATCGAGTATTTTCTCGGTATCGTCACTCATCGATTAGGCGGACGCTTGTGTGGTGTTGTCGTGGTTCTGTCGTGCTTGTTCGAGTTCTTCGATTCGCCGTCGAACGGTTTTCCACTCTTGCAACTCCGACCAGACATCCTCGACATCAGCATAGTTTGCATGATCAAGTGCATCCACGTGGTCGGGGCTCTCGGCATCGTATTTTTCGCGGTAGCGCCGCTCTTTTTCGATCTCCGTTTTCAATCGTTGTTCGAGTTCCTCCATCGGGAGTCCGCCTAACCGATGAATCCGCCGCCATCGGAAGTAATCCTCGTCGCGGACGAATTCATCCGGCGTCTCGTTGGTCTGTATCAGCATCCCGATTTCCGTGAACCACTGCAGGTAGTCTCGAGCGGTTTCCTTCGAGACATCTGCTCTCTCGGCAATCGCAGCAACTCGTGTTGGCTCATACAACTGCAGGGCAGTGGTGTACACCCGATCTCGTGTCGATTCGTTTTCCCACGTTTCGGTCCATTCCTCGGCGAGACTTGGCGGCGTAGGTGGGGTATCGTCTGAGGTCATATCCTATTCTTTGTGCTACTACAGCATATATCTTGCTTGCGCTTAAAATATTGAGTAGTGAATGTGGGTTATCGATTCTCGCGATGTTACTGGCCGTCGCCCTCTTCGATGCGAATTGCACCGCCGCACTCACCACAGCAGTACTGTTCCGGGTTGCGCACTGTTTTCGAGCGTCGATAGCGGGCAATCCGACCGTCACAGTCCTCGCAGATGAGCCACCACTTTGGCGTGGTGAAGCGTTCGCAGTGTTGCGAAGTATCAAGGGCGTCCGTCCACCGGGTGAACGTCGAACCGTGATCCGCGTCGCCGAACTCGTAATACTGCCAGGCGTGAATGAGTTCGTGCCGGACGGTGGAACTGAATTGTTCCCACCCGTGGTGTTCGTAAGCCGTCCAGGTCAGCGCAATCGTGATTGCCTCTGTTGCAGGGTCGTACTTGGTGACCCCTGCCTGTCGCTGCGCTCGGTGTGAAACCTCCCAATTGATCGTTTCGACCGGCAGGTCAGAGAAGTGCTCGGCGGCGACGTTCGTTGCGTGGCATTGCGCGCAATCTGGCAGCTACATCCACTCCAATAACATGTCTACATAATTGCCACACAGAGGAATTTCGACAATTCAGAAGCGCACACTGATTGGAAATATAAGATGTTTTATATATTAGTTTCTAGCCTAAGAGCCATACATAATAAAATTGTCTCAAGGTATGAGTTGCAACTACCATCCTCCGTAATGTATAATTAGCTACATTTATGGGCGAGAGTATTGGTGTCTAATAGGGGGATTTGATGCCAGAAATAGAATTCGGGAGTCACGAATGGTGGGAAAACTATAAGGAAACCGTCAATAGCGATCCAGAAATGGCTGTACGCGGCCACGACAAGTTCGACGATAACTTCTACCTCGAAATCGGGGATGACCGATTCCTTATCGAAATGGATAACGGCACGATTACCCAGATCAAGCCGAATCCGACGTTGAACGACCAATGGGCATTCGGCGTTGAGGGAGATCGAGAGACATGGGAAGAATTCATTCAAGAGATGCCGCCCGCGTTCAATCACGAAATCATTGCGTCGCACTACCGGACAGCTGTCCGCAATGAGGACGGTCATCTCCAATTAACAGGCAACAATAAGAAAATTTTCCAGAACCTGCGCGCGTTCCAGCGCACACTCGATTTACTGCGCGTCGCAAACAATAATGGGGGGAGCTAATATGACAGATACAGAAACGACTGAACCAATCACAGGAAAGTACGTACACACCGAGATCGGAGGTGTCGATCACCGAATCTATTACGAGGAAAACGGGCCGGAAGACGGAATTCCACTACTCTGCCAGCATACAGCAGGGAACAATTGCCAGGAGTGGCGACATCTACTGACGGATGACGAGATTACCGATCAATTCCGCGTAATCGCTCACGACCTTCCATATCATGGCAAATCAGTTCCACCGGCATCACAATCATGGTGGGAAGACGATTACACGTTGACTGCTGAGCAGTTCACTGAAACGCTCGTCGCGCTTGCCGACGCTCTCGAGTTGGAGGATCCAATCTATATGGGGTCGTCGATGGGCGGCAACATCACACTAGAATTGGCAGATTGGTATCCTGACCGTTTCCGTGCGTTGATCGGGTTAGAATGTGGTGCATATAGCCCGGGATTCTATATCGACTGGCTCGACCATTCAGCGGTTAACACGACGGAGGTCAATGCCTATTCGTGCTGGGGTTTAATGGCACCACAAAGTCCTGAACAGCAGAAACGAGAGACAATGTATCTCTACGAACAGGGCGCAAACGGTGTGTTCAAAGGTGATCTGTATTATTACTCGGTCGACCACGACTACCGCGACAAACTCGATCAAGTAAACGCCGAGGAGTGTCCACTCTACATAGTCAACGGTGAATACGACTATCTCACGACTCCGGACGATGGGAGAGAAACAGCGGATGGCGTAGGGGACGGAGCGATTGCGATGGAAATGGCGAAGGTCGGCCATTTCCCAATGAGTGAACATCCCGTGCTGTTTAATGCCTATCTCAAAGAAATTCTCGACCATATCACCGGTGAGCGTGAGACCAAACTTCCAGACACGATTACGCCAGACGACGTCGGTCTTGAACTCCAACCACCGGCACCAGCACGTGAACAGTCCTTAGAGTAAATACCTCCTATATGTATTTTGTTCAATTTTTCATCTCTCATATACTCGGTGAGCGTTCGCTGGTTGGCGATATCAGAGAACGTCAATTGGCGTGCCATGGATAAAAAGACTGAAGCAGTGGTTAGTTCGGCAATTCCTTCCGTCCCGTTCGCACGCATGGCCAGCATGGGAAACCACCGAGGCCATCACAGTCACAGTCTTCGTGTTCGGCATCGTCGTTCCCGGACGGGAACGCATCGAGCGTCCCGTCGTCAGTTGCGTTTTCGACGGCGGCCATGTGTTTGCAGAAGGCGTTGCGGTGAACGTGATGCGGGCAGGTGCATGCCATTAGTTCCTCAGTCACGTCGTCGATGGAGACGGTGTACTGGTGTGCTGCGGGATTTTCGTGGCTCTCGTTGGTGACGTCGATGAGTCCGGGGGCATCGACGTCGAAGGAAAACTGTTCCCACTGTGCGCGTTTCTGTGCCGTCTCGTCAGCTTCAAGTTCACTAGGCGATTTCGTTGACATGGTCTTTCCACGTAGGTTTTGGAAGACCGGTGCCGGGTGTTGCAAGCACCCGGCGCGTTTCTACACACGCCCGAGGGCACCGTTCTTCCTACTTATTCCTTATACGGCATAGGTAATAAAACCACCGTATTCCTTATAAGGAATAAGCTTATGTCATGCGGAAATGAAAGAGTGAGTATGACAGAAGACGATGAGAGGCCGCGCAATGAGAGCGGGGAATATGTCCAAGAACACACTGAAGAGGCTGTCTTAGAGGTCATGCAGCCGCTCGAACCCTACATGACGAGCGAGATCGCGGACGAGCTTGGATGGTCGCGACGGTCGGCGTATAACGTTCTCACTCGACTGCATGAGGACAACGAGATTCGGAAGAAGAAGCCCGAAGCTCGTCGGGTGATCTGGATACGACCGGAATAGCGGTCATTCGTTGGTATGAGTGATCGCTATCTGGTGGAGGATTGAATTGATAAGCTAGAATCTCAATTACTTTTGAAATACTAACATCACAAAACATATGCCAGTATAGTGGAATGGATTGGAATATGCGTTCAACCTTCAGAATCTACTCTACGGAGGGAATTGATGGCTGAGAACGTCATCGCGGACTATGTCTCCCCGAGCAAGGAGATTCAAGCGTCTGATGGAACCATAGACCCAGCTGGCTTACTCGACGAGGTTTCGCTCTACAACCTCTATGACAAGCGTGATTCGCCCGAACAGGACGCAGAGCGAATCCTCGAAATCACATACCCAACCGAGACACTCACATCCATCATAAAGAATACCGCTCGCAAGCTCGACGGAGACGTTGACTTCTCGGAGGGCAGTCAGATTGTCGGTGGTGGGTACGGAAGTGGGAAAAGTCACATCGAACTCGTCGTATATCATCTGTTCAACTCTCCCGACCTCGGACAACGTTGGCTTGACCAACGTGGTATCGACGTGGAGCTCCCGAACGAGACGCGGACAGCGGCGCTCCAGATGTTCAACTTGGACAAGAACTACAACCGCTTGTCCGAGGCTGTTGGCGATTACCTCGGTATCGATCAGTGGGCCGAAGGTACCGACCTGCCACAGGTTCACGAGATCAGGGACACACTTGAAGACAAGCCAACACTCATCCTCATCGACGAGCTTGAGCGGTGGTTCGGCATGGCCAACCGCGCCGAGTACCAAGACGACAATCTTGCGTTCCTACAGAATTTGCTCGAAGCGGCTGGCCGTGACGATACCCCTCTGAGTGTTTTCGTCTCACTACTCTACAACGACGAGGAGGTGCAAGCGATTACTCAGCGGACGAACCCATTTACTCACGACCTCTCGTCCCGGCGTGACGAGAAAATCGACTTTATCCTCCACCGACTCATCAGATCTGTCGACGACGCAAACGGCGTCGCCGCTCTAGCGAAAGAATACACCGACGTCTATCGGCAGAACGACCAGATACAACTCGACGACTACCACGACATGCAGGAGCGAATCGAGCGGTACTACCCGTTCCACCCGCTCTTGCTGAACCTCCTGATGGAGAAGTACTCCGAACAGCGCATCAGTTCGGACGCACGCGGTCTGCTTCGCTTCCTCACCGAGATTCTCCGAGATAACTTCTCAGAGGTAGACTTCATCCTCTCTGGAGACGTGGACGTGTTCTCCTACACCGACCGCTTCCAATATATTGACGGCGAGTTGGTCGGGAAATACGTCAGCGACTACCATCGGCTCCAGAAGCCCGACGAGACGTTTGAGGAATTCCATGAAGAACTTCTCAACATTGTTCTACTCCACAGTCTTGCCCGCGCTGGAGAGGAGGGAGCGAACAAGCGTCAGATGTTGATGGGCATAATGCGGAAAGGGGTCAACGCCCACCGAATCATTCAGGTGTTTACTGAGGAGGTCTACGGTCACGCGTGGCACATTCACCGCATCAATGGCGAGTATGCCTTCGACGTCGACGAGAACCCGGCGGCACGAATCGAGAAAAAGGCGCAGGATATTCACAAGCACGACGCGATTCATCGCGTCGAGTCGCTCATCCGCGAGGATCTCTTTGGCGGCCATAACAACGTCCACATCATCGACCCGGTCAACACCAAACAGAACATTCCCGACAACAAGGCACTGAAGGTTGTCGTCTCGCTTGGCGCGAAGCGGAGTTACGACGAAGACTTCGAGGAACTCACAACAGGGCAGAGCAGGGAGTACAACAACACACTCGTCCTCGTCACACCCGAGAAGCGGTCGAGCGTCGATACGAATACGGGAATCATCGAACTCGCCCGGAAAGTCATCGCTGGAGAACAGCTCAAGCGTGAAGAAGACGTTCTCCCAGAAGGGTTCGACGAAATTCACGACCAGAACTACCAGAGTCTTCGAGACCGCGTGCGCGACAAGTACGGCACAGTCCACACGTCGACAGAGCGCGGTCTGTTCCCCCAAGAACTCCCTACCAGTGGGAACCTCGATTTCTACGCAGCGACCGTTAAAGTTGTCGAACCAGACAGCAGTCAACTTCGTTCGGAAGTTAAGAACATTGTTAAGGGGGCTGGAGCGAAGGGAATCCAGTACGAACACCTCAAGAACGACTTCTACCGCAATCCGAAGTTCACAACGCTAACCAGTGAAGACGACCTCGAAGACGCCATCGACTCGCTCTGCCGTGATGGCGTCATCGAGGTTGGGAACTATTTCGAGGAACGCGTCAGGAGTCTCGGGAGCGACACAAGTCTCGTCCACGAGCAGTACATTGAAGAAGAGGAAGACGACGAGGACGAGTCGACCATCACCATCGACATGTCCGGTTCGTCGTCGACCAGTCCATCGCCAAAACCCTCGAAAGCCAGTAACGGTGGTACCGGGGCAACGGGGTCGACGACTGAGACCGGGGCCCGCACTCTGGACAAGAGTCCGACCGCATTCGACTGTCCGCAGTGCGGCGCCGAGTTGGAAGGTTCGGAATGTAGTGAGTGTGGCTTCGAGTTCAGCGCGAGCGACGTTCGAGAAGGCAAGATCTCCGTTGAAGGGCTCGATGCGGAGGAAATGCTCAATGTGTTCGGTATCGAGGAAGAGAGCGGGCCGAAGATCCGTCCGCACCCGATTATGGGGACGATTGATGCCGACAACAAGCCAGACGTCATTGACACGCTGGAACGCGAACTCGGGTTGGAATGGGTCATCCACGAAGCAGAGGTTACCGTGGATGGAACGTTGACCGCCGACGAACTCTCGGAATACGGTATCAGCGCGAGTGCCCTCGACCAGTGCGTCTCGCTCGAAGAGACGTTCACCATCACACCCGATGACCCGATGAACAAGCAGTCGTTCCTCGGTCTCGTGATGGACTTGAACGTTCCAGAACACGCTTCGCTCTCGGTTAAACTGAAGGTGAACAAAGGTGAGTAACGGACTCTACGGACGGACGGAATTCGACGCGCTCCTGACTGAGGAGAACATCTTTGATGGCGTCTTCGAGTGCCTCCGCCGAATCTGGGGTACAGAGGATGCACTTGGTGAGCGCGAACTCGGAGGGTCAGAGTATCAGACTCGACTCCTTGAACGCGAACTCGCCAAGCTGTACCCACCACTCTACGACGAGCTAGCCGAGCAGATGGGTGACCACCCAATCACGTCGCTCGAAGACGGTTGTGGTATCATTATGGACGCGCTCAGCCTCCGCGAAGGATTCCGTCTCGAACAGGAACTCGCGGAGGAACACGGCTGGGACGTGTCGCTCACGTGGGCACCTATCGAACGCCTCCCGAGTGAGACGCAGTTCATCTGCCGAGAATGGTTCGACGCGCACAGTCCGTCGGCGGTCAACCGCGACGACTACCGCTACATCGGCGATCTCGATGTACCACAGTTACCCGATACGTCGCCGGAGTACGTTTGGACACGACACCCCGACAAACGCCTCGAAGCGGCGCTCCAGGGGAACTATTCGACTGAGGAGGTTGAAGACATCTACGAGGACGCTAAGGGCCTTCTGGAGGACATCGTCCATGAGAGCGTCCACACTGAGTTCCTCGTAACGAGCGACCACGGGTATGTGAACCACCTCGGAACCTCTCCGTACACGCTCTCCGACAAGTTGGAGGAATCGCTGAAGGGCAAGTTCAGTAGCCGCTTCACCGATATCTCGAACAGCCAAGCGTTCCAACTGCTCGAACGTGCGAACATTATTCACAGGGTAGATGACCACTACGTTCTACGCGGTCACTACAAATGGACGAAGCGAGGCGCGACGAAGAAAATCATGCACGGCGGGTTCAGTCTCCCCGAGTGTATGACCCCGGTACTGCATATCAACACCAACGCAACTAGAGGTAACTGAAAATGGAAACTTGGGACAAACTCCCTCTCAGCTTGATGGACAAGTTGGCCGAGAAAGAAACGTATCGACGCGATGTCTACCGACCGATATACTCGCTTCACAAGTGGTGGGCACGCCGGCCCGGCTCAACATTCCGGTGTTTGGGTCTCGCGGCGCTGACCGACGACACTATCACCAAGGACGATATCCTAACTGAGCGGAATAGCGGGAGTCACGACGGTCTCTACATCGACTCGTACGACGAGCGAATCAATCCGAACGACGAGCATATTGATCGCGACGTGACCGTCCTTGACCCTTTCGGTGGTGGTGGGACGACGCTGGTCGAACTCAATCGACTCGGTGCAGACGTTATCGGGTACGAACTCAACCCCGTTGCGTGGTGGACTGAGAAGAAGTCGATGGACGACGTGAACCTTGATGTCCTCAAACAGGAGTTCGACCGAATTCTCGGAGAAACACGCGAGGAACTCGGAGAGTACTATACTACCGTCGACCCGGAGACAGAGCAGGAATGTGAAGTTCTCTACTATTTCCAGTCACAGCGGATTCCCTGCCTAACCTGCGAGGAAGAGGTACAACTCTTTCCCAAGTACCAGCTAGCAAAGACTATGAAGACACGGGCAGGAGCGCTCTTCTGCCCGAATCAGAACTGCGACGACCGTATCATCGAACTTAAAAACCGAAGCAAGGGCCTGGATGAGGGAACAAATGTCACGATGGATAACGGCGAGACGGTCATCATCTCTGAAGACGGAAACGAAGTGTGTCCGAATTGCGGTCATGAGTTTGACCCGAACGATGGAACGTACGGTTACGGAAAGTATACCTGTACAAACGGACACAAACACGATGTCAAGGAAACACTACAACGGCTTGATGAGAAGCCAACATTTGAACGCTTTGCGCTTCAATACGCAACCCCTCGCGGCAACAAGCGAATCAAAGGATTCGGGGAAGAGGACGCTAAACGCGTCAAGAATGCAGAAGAGCAT
Source organism: Haladaptatus rarus (assembly GCF_054177585.1). NCBI lineage: Archaea > Methanobacteriati > Methanobacteriota > Halobacteria > Halobacteriales > Haladaptataceae > Haladaptatus > Haladaptatus rarus. The sequence goes on from NZ_JBPEHG010000030.1 coordinate 15,480, forward strand.
CTGGCTGAGAAACATTCTGGACTACCGATTCCAGAGCAGAAGATACCAAGTGGGGACAAGACTGACGCCCTGCTGAATTACAACTATGAGCGTTTCAATGAATTGTTTACGAAACGCCATCTGCTCACCTTCGGTCTGCTGTTCGAGAAGGCGCTTGAAGTAAAAGACCAAAAGTTCACAGACGCTGACGCAACCAACATCTCTGAACTGTTGGTGACGACAATATCTGCGTCTCTGGAGTACAATTCAAAACTCTGCCGCTGGCATCCTGGTAATTCTAAGGGAATCAGTGTATTCGAGCGCCATGCGTACAGTCCCAAGGTACAGCCGGTTGAGCCTAATCCACTCAATATCGCGGGGAATATCTCCTCTCTGAAAAATTTCTTCGACAAGGTTTACGACGCCAAAGAATACTGTGAGCGTCCCTTTGAGAAGGTAAAGAACAGGAAGAAAGGAGATGTGGAGCAGTTCTATATTGAGCGCGAGTCGATTTCTGAAGACAGAGTATCGGGGCTGAACTGTAAGACCTCGGAACGGATGGATGAGGACGACAAGTCCGTTGACTTGGTCATCACAGACCCACCATACTACGACAACGTCCAGTACTCGGAACTCTCCGACTACTTCTACGTCTGGCTCCGAGAGTCCCTCAAAGATGATTACGACGAGTTCAGGCCCGAACTTGTGCCGAAGGCGAGAGAAATTGTCGCCAATAACAGTGCGAACAAGGACGAAGAGTTTTTCGTCGAATCGCTAGCGAATGTCTTCTCGGAGTGCAACCGCGTTCTGAAAGACGACGGCGAGATGGTGTTCACCTACCACCACAACGAGAACGAAGCGTGGTCGGTGATACTGGAAGCACTTGTCCGAAGTGGATTCACTATCACTGGCGCGTATCCGGTTCAATCGGAGATGCCAAACAACCCACACATCTCCGAACTCGACAATGCGGAGTACGACATCCTCATCTACGCCAACAAGGAGCGCGTTGACGAAGAGCTCACACTAAGCGGCCTTCGGAAGAACCTCTTCTTCGAGCTACAAGACCTCGCTGCAGAGGAACGCGAACGGCACGATGACCTGGCAAAGGCCGACCTTGGTGTTATCCTCCGTGGCAAATGTATGTACTACTACTCGAAGCACTATCCCAACGTTTACTCCGACGATGAGGAGGTCGGCATCAATGAGGCCCTCGATACGGTCGACTCCGTCATCGAGCAAGTTCTCGAAGGATCTGTGAACCTCCCGTCGAGCATCGACTCACTCACGCAGGCATACGCCGCCTTCTGCCAGCGAGGGGATGAGTCCTTCGACGACCTGAACAAGACCCTGCTCGGGAAGAATCTCAACGTCAATGACCTCGAAGACGAAAAACTCGTGAAGGGGCCACGCGACAAGAAGGAACCCATCGCCGCCGACGAGCGAATTCACTTCATCGAACGGAAGCTCAGCAAGAGCGGAAAAGATAGTGAGGCCCTACTGGACATCGACAAGGTGCAGTACCTCTATTATCTGTACAAGACCGACCAGAACACGATGGAGTACCTCAAGGACTGGAAGAGTGACGACCGGCAGGAACTCGCCGAGTTCATGTCCGAGGTGACCGGGGACGAGCGCTACGAACACGTGATGGAGATGAACCTCAGCCAATTCTAACCATGCTTCACCCAGGATACAACCTCGTGACGGAATCGGTGGCTGAGACCGAGAACGAGCTGGCAGCGTTGGAGTTTTTCAGGCGGGTCGCTGCCGACGAGAACGTGGAGACACCAGTCTCGGTTACTGGACTCGACGACCTGCTATACGATGCTGCCGAAGACGAACGGGAGTTGATTCTCAGCGACCTTCGGCAAACGCTTCGAAAGAGCCGGTCGTTCGGGCCGATGGATGCTGTGCAATTTATCCTCGATGGTCGGTTCGTCGACGATCTAGAGTTCCGCGTCCGAATCGAACGGAGTGGGGATGGAGTTTATCTCGATATCGGCCAGATGTTCGTTGAGGAACCCCAACCGATGAGTGGAACTCACGCAGTCGCTCGGAAGTAAGGTACTTTCGGGGTTTGAATCCTCGGGAGGGATTGGACTAAGCGAGCCAAATAATCGCGTTCTAAAAGCAGTTTGTCACATCATGAAGGAAGTTATCAAAGCTGGACTTCTAACGCTCGTCCTCCAAAACACCGGCATAGTGCTTCCGGTTATCTTGGCACTCGTTGTGTACATCAGCCTTTGGCTGAAGAACGTATCCCTCCGTTCTTTGCTCGCTGCCCATTGAGTGTCTGCTATACCTGATAACAGTCGTAGAGCTTCGTTTGAAGTTCTTAGAGAAGATCTTCCATCATAGGTATCGCCCACTCACCTCCTCCTTCACCCCAAATCTTTGGTGAACCATCGTCGGCTTGTCGAACTAATCGGACCTCTTTCTCCTCCGTCTCTTCGTTTCCGAATCGTTCGATGTGGATCTCGACAGTAATGTCCGTAGCAGCGGGGGCGTCGTCGATAACATCTATTAAGTTGAATGATTCCAGTCTAATGTTATCGAATTGATACGACACAAGCCGGGGATCCTCAGCTCCACCATCACTTCCACGGAAATAATTCGCCATATGTCCGTAGTTCTCCACTTTCCACTTAGATAGCAGCTCAACGAGAGCACGTTCTGGAGTACCTTTATCATATTCCTCCGGATCTCCGTCTACGGGGATGTCCTGACCAATACCAATTATCCTCGGCCCCCACTCGTCCATACGTTTCTCGGCTTTTTGTTTTTCCTCGTTAGGCTCAAGAGCTTCTTCTAACGTTGGGTCTGAATCCTTTTCAGCAACGGTGGGTTCGTCTTGTCTTGCTTTTCGTGCCCATTCTCCAACCGCAAAAAGCAGGTTCCACGTCTTAGCTGCAACTAGTTTGTTGTCGTAGTTTATGTCCATTCCGTGCATGATCCCATTCCGATATGGGAGTTCGATTTCCTCCGTCCGAGTTTTCTGCCGACCTTTTTTTAGAATCTCGTTCTTTAATTGCTCCAATCCGGTGCTGTGCCCGGCGATTGAATCCCAAGCTTCGTGATTGGCTTCTTCAGCAGTGAGGCTTCGACTTTCACCGTAAACATCCACATAGACTTGTTGAGCTAATCCATCCAATAGCGCTAGAACTACTGGAATGCAAGCGTGATAGCGTTCTTCGTTATAGTCCTCTAGTGCCTTCAACGTGAGATCTAATCTCGACTGTGTTTCTCGATATTCGACTTCGCCTCCATCGTGATCGAATGGATCTTTCTTCTCAAGAAATGGGTCAATCTCTTTTAGCCAGGTTATCTGGTGCCGAATTGTTTCATCATCGTAGTAATTGGCCAACTCCTTTTCAGCTGCTTCTAAATCCCCGCTTTCAGCTAATTCAATAGCCGATTTTGCTACTTCTGCATTTATTCGGTCGTAACAGACCCACCCATACTCTACGAAATAATAATTGAATTTGTCAGGGAGACCCAATATTATCTCTCCATTCTTCTTTATGTCCTCAAATTCTTGGAAGGCATTCTCGATATTTTGAGTATTAATGTTCAGAATTAATAGGAGTGGTTCGATATTCGAGAATCGGGATTTAAACTGATCAAATGTCTGAATGTCCTCTTTTAATTCCTGTAGAGACGGAATGTCACTAATTGTGTTACTAGACATGATTAGAGATATAACTAGGAGTTACTTGATAATAAGCTTAGACCATCTTTTAATCCGGTCGTAAAGGATTCTATTATGAAGATTCATTAATTCTCCAAACATTGGTATGGGAAATGGATCGAACTACTGCGAAAGATCTCGTGGCTGAAGCACTTGATAAGCTCTACTACCACGATTCATTCCTTTTAGAACACGATGTCCATGAACGTACCATCGTCCACAAGTTCGCTGATTATCTTCAGACAGAACTGGATCGTCTAGGGCTCGACAACGATATCGTCGTAGATTGTGAGTATAACCGGGAAGGACACGGTGACATAAAATTGCTCCCAGAACCCGACGAGGACAACGAAGAGGACGCTATTTATCCAGATGTTATCGTCCATAGCCGAGGGAATCATGATAAAAATTTACTAGTAATTGAGGTAAAGAAGGGATCTAATACCCAAAATGTCGATAGTGATAAATTACGACTTGAAATCTTAACGAACGATGGATACGATGAGCGCTATAACTATAATCAGGGCCTATTCTTGATGTTTCCCGTTGGAGAGGAATGGGAAGACGAGGCAGAAACAACTTGGCATCCGAAATCTGACGAAGGACCCTCAGAAAGGACATGAACGCTTAATTGTAGTGGACAGAATGACGAACGATTTGGAATTTGCTGAGTACTGTTAGAGAAGACCAATATTAATCTCAATATTGACTGTATCCTTCGCGTTAGCGACGGCAATGAGAATCGCAACTGCCACCATGAAGACAGCAGCGATACCGAGCATAATCGTCAGGGTGAATGGTTCGGTCATCGTTGTAGATAACTTGAGTGCGGAGAACAATTTATGTATCCCGAGAAGGCACCTTCACAAGAGTATAAATAAATGTCCGAAGAAAATCGCTCGAGTGGTGGGCCGAAGTCGTTAGCTCTCTCGACCGCTGAAAAAGAATATTTATCAAATGGAACTGTAGGAGGTTATCGGAAGTCACGTCTTCAAAACCGAGCAAACTCGAAAGCTATAGCCCTTCCAGAGCGGTTTTCACGACTTGTAGACGATGCCGATCTGATTTCTAAGTCTGATTACCTGGACGACGAAATTAAGCGACAGCTTTGGGAAGGTCTTCTACAAGAGACGACCCCGGATTACATTGAAACGCCAGAGAAAAGGCCACTTCAACTATCCACAAAAGTGCGACCTCAAACACCGGTTCAAGATATTGGTCGATATATTGGAGGGTTTGCTCACGATGTTTTACGTTTCCCATCAGAAGTAGAGTATGAAGAATTATTGGCCCACGTTATCTTTGGATTTGTCAAGGGAGTATACATAGATACCTTGATTGCGGGCCGCGTTGATCAGCACGGGATTGATGTCGAAACTGAACAAATTTTGGAGCGAGTTCAATCTCTTGCAGTAAATATGGAAGAACAGCGAATGAGTATGTCTGATCAAAGAGAGAAAGCACACCTGCATTCTCAAAAATGGGAGGAAACCCGTAATCAGGTTCGAAGAGTGATTCGTAGAATTTTATCTGAAGAAGAACTGATTGATTCTCCTCAATCTCTAAGAGAGCGGTTAAAAGAAAGACAAGGAGATGAAGACAGTCTACAAAAAGACGAAAACGAAGCTAAAGGCGATGAAGGGGATCTTCTAACCGCTGAAAAACTGCACGAGAAAATGAAGAATTCTTCTAGAGATATCGAAGAGAAAACGATGTGGCATCTAATGGACGCTGAAACAGAATCCGATGATATCCCTGGAACGTTTGGCGCGACTACTGCATTTCAACAGAAGTATAATGTAGATGAATTCGATATTGACGAGTTTGTATCTCATGAGCGGGTTTTGAATATTTTCACTACTCGACGAATCCCAGGGAGGGTAGGTTTAGATTTATGGTTGGAATCAGATAGCTCCAAGCTAAAATCGCACCGGTGGCGAGGGGTTGAAGCTATTGATGTTTTCAAGACAATATATGAACAGAACGGTGGGTCTTCAGCAGAAATAGCGAAAGAAATTGGCAGCCGTAGCCAAAAAACCAGCCTGGTAACTCGGATAGCTCGTGACCTGGCAGGGGATGAGCAATATCCTGATCGAGAGGTTTGGGATCAACTACCCGTTGTTCAAGGAAAACCGAAGGAATGGCAATTGACCTCCTACGGTGAGATTTTAGGATATTACCAGTTTGACCATGATCACTGGTCAATTGATGCGATACCAAATTCGATTATTTATCAGGGGATAGAAGATCTACTTAAAGCAAAGGTTCTACCGAGCAAACGAGGAATTAGAGATCAGTAATACTAACATATATAAACCATATATTTATATGATGCAAAACTGTTGATGGAGGGGCAACTAGTCCCGTAATACAACCCGAGAGACCTAGCAATCACGCCCACAATCCCCAGTCGGGATAGCGACTTTCAACGTGGTCGTGAGCGTATTCCCGAGACCAAAGGCGCTCCGTAAAACCCGTTCGAGCTCTCCAATAAGACTGCTGATTATCCTGATAAAGTATACACAGATACATAAGTTTTTAGGAAGGAACTAGTATAGGAATATAGAAGTAATTCTTGATACTTCGAGCCTTTATTCGGCATATAAAAATTTAGATTTATTTATTAATATATTAATGATTGAAACTATACGCTTTCTTGAAGTAGCAGTTGCTACAGTGAGTACATATATGGCAGCAATTAGTGCAGGCATTGCGGCTGGTATCGCTGGTAACGCGTTGTACGATATCGGAAGAAAATCAGCAAGTAAGTATAAGGAGATACTGCGTACAGAAGATTTTTCTGGCTCTATAGCAAGTTTAGGACAGGAATTTGAAAATTCTCTGAAAGATACTCTCGTAGAAAAGTTGTCTGAAGATGGCAAAATTACCCCCTCTGACGTAGAAAAGAATTGGGATGAAATCACTGGCGAAATTAATTCGATAGACTCTCTTTTCGCCACTAAAGAAGATGCAATAGTTAGGATAACAGAAGGTGTGATTAAGGGATCGGGATACTCTTTAGATAACAATTCTGACCTGCGGGGGGAAATCGAAATCTCTGTTGCTCGGGCATATAGGACTTCAGTGACACATTTCCTCAATCAGATACAAGATGAAGAACTTGAGCAGATTTTTGTCAACGAATCTCATATCCGAGTTAATGAAGCGGTAAATAAGATAGATACCCGGCTTCTCCGCGTCGAATCAAGAATTATCCAGAGAAGAGATGCAGAGATTAGGAATGAAGGATTTGATAGATTAGACCCCCTTTACTTTCGGCGGAAAAAGGCCTCATCCCCTGAAATTGCGTGGCGTAGAGGCTTCGAACCAATAGAAGTAGAATCTGGTTACGCTCTTGAACGTGAGCGACCCGAAGGACAAACAGCGGGTCGAAAAAGAGTGACAAAAGAGATAATAGACTATTTACAAAACGGAGGCAGCTTAGTCTTATTAGGTAGCCCAGGATCTGGAAAGAGTACCATCTGTAAGCAAGTGGCGTGTGAGTGGCATGATTTAAATCCAGGTAATGTATTTTATCGAAGAAGTGGATCAGCAGCGCCGTTAAAAAATCCTGGAACAATAATCGAGGCAGTAGCCGCGGCTGATGGAAATGTCCTCATCGTTGTAGAAGACGCAGTAGATGAGGATGCTTCAGTCCTATTTGAGTTGCTTAAAGAATTTAAAAATGAACAAGAGGTTTCATTCTTGTTGGATTCTCGCCAAAGTCAGTGGGAAGAATCGAATAATACTCTTGCAGGACCCGGCTTAGAAAATCTTCGTGCCAGTTTAGAAACAGTAGAAGTACCTGATTTAGATGTCGAAGAGTGCCGTCGAATCATTGACCATTTTGAAAAGGTAACTGGTCAGAGCGTACAGCAGTCGGCTGATATCCTTTTTGAAGAGGTTCGTAGTGCAGATTATGGAGGTCCTTTACTTCTTGCCTATATGTTGACTGGGCCTATAAGTGGCGATATTTCATCGAGCCGAGGTATATCTGCTTTCGAATTTGATGTACAACAATCACTCACACGATTAGAAGAAGCCGATGAGATACACGGAACAGAGATTAAAATCCGCCACCAAGTAAGTTTATTGATTAATGTACTAAATGCGTCAAGGTTGCCAGTTTCGAAGGAGTTCATATTTCTACTAGGGAATGATTCAGAAAGCCATTGGGAAATAGATGAAATTTTGGGTTATTTCGAGGGATGGTTAGTTGTTGAAAGTGAAGATGATAGTCGATATCGGACTTTTCATGAGCGATGGTCCACCCTGTATCTATCCTATTATTACGAACAATATGGTATCCGAGCAATAAGAACATTTGAGGAGTGCATTAGTACGCTATTTGACTTTTTCGATAATCCAGATTCTTCAGACTACATCAAAGAATGGATCGTAGGGGATTTTCAGTGGATAACCGAAATAAAATCACATCCACAAGAATATGTGGATTTATTTCTGACAAGTATCGGTCAAATTGCTTCGAGAAGACCAGAGTTAGCCCCTCTATTTTTGAATTCAAATATTTCGACACCTAATTCTGCCTCGGGGTGGGGTAAATTCCTTTGGTATAATTCAACCGGGCTGTCTGCGGTATACAGCAGTAGATATCCGACCGCTGAGACTGAATTTGAAAACGCCCTACAGGTAATTTCATCCTCATCAGATAGCGTAGAAGAAAATATGAAGAAAAGATCTGTCGTGTTAGAAAATCTTGGTACTGCGAAACGAAAACAGGGTAAGCTCCGTGATAGTTGGGAGGATCATAAAGAAAGTCTTGAGATATCAGAAGAATTGGAAGACAACATAGGAATAGCTGAGAGCCTCAATAATTTAGGCGCCATAGAAATATCAAAGAATAATTTAGAATATGCCGAGTTTTTATTAGGGGAAAGTTTAGAACTAAAGAAAGAGGTTGGCGATATGGCGCTGCTTCCTGCTACTCTCGATAATTTGGGCCTAATCGAGCGGCAACAGGGTAATCTTGGAGATTCGGAAGAGTATCTTAGAGAATCTCTTGAAATTGAGAGGGAGATCGGAGAGGAAAACGGAATTGCAAAATCCCTAAATAACCTTGGTATGACACTTAAACAACAAGGTGAACTGAAATCAGCAGAAGAGTGTCACAAAGAGGCCTTAAAGATATTCGATAATATTGACAATAGCCAAGGTGTTGCAACAACAAAGGGAAATATAGGGCTGGTAGATTATGAAAGAGGGAATCCAAATTCATGCTTAAACACGCTATCCGAAGTGTATGATGCATTTGTAGAAATAGGCGCGATCGATAAGGCTCTCGATTCAGCTAAAAATATAGTTCTCATTAATAAAGAAGCAGGTAATAACCAGAAAGCTATTGAGTGGTGTGAGATTGGGGAAAAGTTAGCATCAAATCATGGCCAACTTCAAAAATCAGAAATATTCCAAACCCTTAAGAAGAAGGACTGAACAAAATGGCTCGTTCATCCTATTAGCTTATCCCGAGGTCCGGATAATCATAATAGCGACAAACTATTCCTCTTCCATCATTTCCTAACCCACTATGTTCTTGCGACAAATATAACCGTCCTCACATAAACAGGAGATGGGGAACTTTCGTGTTTATATCATATAGGCGCAGACTCAGCCAGACCTTCCCCTTATTGTCTCCCTTGAACAAGAGAGCTACAACTTCGTGGCTATCATCAAGTCGCCATATTTGGAAAACGCTCATGTGTAGCACATTGTTGATTTCAGAGAGTCGCTTTGACAGCGTGTTTGAGTGCTTCTCGACCGGGTTTTCTGAAGAGTTCGCTGCGTAGCTGAAAGGCGCGGAGATACTGT
>NZ_JBPEHG010000031.1:0-23519 GCF_054177585.1 Haladaptatus rarus
TTCTCCCAACATTCAAGATTCGCCGTCTCTAACGTTTCACTGAGCAGTTCTTGGTTGAGCATGAACACCAAAACCACGGAACTGCTCGCTTCTTAAACTGGCCTAACTAGACAGTGCCGTGCAAGAAGTGTTCTAATTGACGAAACACTTCTCTCCTACCGGTTATTTTTTCTTGCCCACTAGGTGGCGGAGGCAAGCTCCGATGGAACTTCCAATACGAGTTATCAATGCAGATGATAACGAACGAAAGATCAGTGGCATTAATCGAGACGACTGGACGGATATGACCGATCCCTGTCCAGAGTGTGGTGGACAGGAGTTTAATCATTTCTCAACGTCCGGTGGGCATTACGGATCACGAGATACTACCGTCGTGCTGCGTTCCGATTTCTGGAATGCCGAACAGCCGCTCTTCACTCGTTGTCGTGACTGCCGAAAAATTCTCTATAAGCATCCGGCCTTCGATCTCCTCTCCGATCTCGCAGAGCATATTTAGCGCCAAATCTTGGATGAAATCCAGAAACAAATCCCTTGTAGAGCGTCGATAGCAAGTCTCGTTTCCTGAATCACTTTCTCGGGAGTCAGACCACCTGCAAACCATGCTATCAAAAAATATGCCATGCCGACTAAAATCACAAAATTTCCGTTCGTGGTCTCCGAATTTTTCGTGCAGCTATTTGCTGACTTACTATTAGCTGTGTATGACTATATGCAGACTTCTAGCGGTCAATGCGCTTCGATCACCCGGTATTTTTTCGCCCCCCCCCCCCCCCGAGGGGTGCGGGCGTTCCACTGAGAGCGTCTCGATGAGAGGTGATTTCGATGAGACTCAGCGACAGCTACGCAACCGGCTTCAACGAAGACGTACCGAGCGAACTAACCAACCAGTGTCCCAGATGCGGCGGCCTGGTCACCACCAACGTGATCGAAACAGTCTGCGAGGACTGTGGCTTTGTCATTGACGACCAACGAACCACTCACAGGCCGGAGTTCGCATGAAAGACCTCCTGATGCAACTTACTGGCCGGTCGCACAGCACTGTTATCGCCGAGTGCCGGCAGTGTGGAACCACGGTCGAGGTCGAAACAAGTGAGTGTCCGAAATGCGATCACGATGGGATTGCGATTTACCGATTCGATTGACCGACCTAATTTCCTTTCGACCCTTGCTACGAGAGATTCGGTTCTGCACACGTCGAGAACGTGTTTTTTGTGCCCCCGAGGGGTGCGGGGCACACTGCGTGCCTCGTGGAGCGAGTATGTCCAGTAACAACGTCCTATCCCACCTGACGTTCACGAAGCGAGTTGCAAAACGCGCCCAGTATGAAGCCCTCGAATTTTCACTCACAACGAGGGGTGTCCGCGTTCGGAATACGAGTCACGCGAATCCGGCCGACCATGAATATCTCGTCACTGTCCACAATGGGGTCCCCATCGCCTGTGAGTGTCCTGCGGATGCACGGTACGACGGTGCGTGCAAACATCGGGTTGGCGTCGCAATTCGAACGCCACTCCTGCAAGCGGCGACAGACCACTCTCTCGTTGCAGACGGCGGGGCACAAATCGAGATGGAATCTGAAACCCATGTAGACGACAGTGACACGGATCAGCCAGCGGACTGTGACTGTGATGGGCTTGGTGGGTTTCCGTGTTGGCCCTGTGTGCGATCCGGGCGTCGCGATCTCCCGGAAGAGTAGTGCAAATCTCGTGTAAATCTGCGCTTCTTGCAGGAGGGTTTTATTGGCGCCGGCGATGGGTGCCGGCGCACAGATGAAGTGTTGTGTGATGGAGTTGTGTCGAATCAATGCGTCGGCGAGGTGACCGATATGCACCAGGTAATTTACGCACTCGTAGAAGCATCGACTGAAGAGACTGCACTTGCATGCGGAAAATCAGCGTTCGACCGATTGGTTGGTGCTGGCGCCGACAATGCTGCCATCTTTGATTACTATGTGATGTTCGATGACGAGCGCTCGTCCGTCGCAGGCAAGGCTCGGTGGGGCGACCTTCCGGTCGTCGCACCAGTCGACTCCGACGACGGTACAGAACTCCTAGAGCGAGGCTGGAAGGCAACCAGACAAGAGTTCGAACGAAATCTCGAACGGGTAAGAACGGCGGTCAACGAGTTCAGTGACGATGAACTCATGCATAACAAAGATCTCGCTCGCCATGCTTGCTACAATCTCGGCGCATATCGCGGCCCGTCACTCTATCTCTACACCGAGTTCGGCGACGCGATTCGAAATCGTGAACACCTCGATCATGTACTCAGTGCTGATGAGCAGGTGTGGATCATCCCGGCAGACGTCCACTATTAAGCAACCAGCAGCTACACTCCTCATTCAGAAATTAACCAACAGTGCGGTTCTATTATAGCGACGTTGGTTAAGTCGAGCAACTGTCCTCCTTTACGAGTCAAGCGAAAAGAACGGTTTTTCACCCCCTAAAAGGGTGCGAGGGCAGACAAAGACCCTCGCGGAGTACACATGACTGAGACCAACCCAGTACCTGAGACAGAGTACGTTGAACGGACTGACGTCGGTGTTTCACTCACGGTGAAGCTCTCTCGTGGAACTGGCACGCGAGATCAGGACAAGATCACGGCCAAAGTAAAGGCAAGAACGTTGGACGAAGCGTGGGAAGACATGGAAACGCTTCGAGCGTACGTTCACGAGCTTGCCGATGACGTGCGGCAGATTCAACCGGACGAGCCCGAATAGCGTCCCCGAGAGCCGATTTTTCGAAGGGAAATCAGTTCGGCGTTGATGTCCGGCCAGACGGAGAACAATCGGCAGTCAGCGACCAGTCGAAACTGTTCGCGAAGACCGTCGCCTGTGCGAGAATTAACCAACATCCTGCCGATTCTCTAGCCGGTGTTGGTTAAGAATCGCAGACCCCGTTTTTTCGCCCCGTGAGAGCTGCGGGGCGCACTTGTCCCGCAGGTGACCTCCTGTGTCGATTCACGAAACCTTAGCGACGACGAGCAACAGTGCTACAAAAACGTACGCCGACGCTCGCCAGGCAGAGTACGTAGCGTTTCTCCATCGCGTGCCGTTCGCACTGGACGCATTACATCTCGGATTCCTCCCTGGCTTTCGCGAGGACTGTACGTACCAACAATCGCAGTTCAACGCCCTCGAGTGTCCAGTAGGGATGCTCGACAACGATTTTCGAAATCCAGATCTTGACCGATACATCGACCGTGTCTTCGAGTACGAACCAGCGGTTGGGGTCATCGGCGACGCCTACGACACTACAGAGGCACAGACGTACGTCGACACGATTCGAGAGCTCGAAGCAAACTTCCCCGATACCAAGTTCATCATCGTCCCCAAGTGTCGGGCCGCCATCAACGCTATTCCGGACGATATCATCCTCGGCTACTCGCGTGGATATGCCGACAAACTCGCCCCCGAGTTCTCCGATCCTATCGACTGGCGGGGTCGCCGTGTCCACATCCTTGGTGGCAGCCCGCCCAAGCAGCTCGAGGTTATCGACCAACTCACGCAACCGACGCTGATGGGCGACCCACCAGCAGACATCGTCGACATGGATTGGAACGGGTTGCATCGAGGTGCGCAGTTCGGCGAGTTCTGGACGTCCGATGGCTGGGACGACAGTGGTCGCAACGCCGATCATGTGACGATTCGGAAGACCGTCCGCCATAGCCTCAGTCGTGTTCGTGATTTCTGGCAAGCACACGGCATCTGGCCTGAGTCGACGCCACAGGCGGAGGGACTCGATCTCGAGTATCAGGGTCCGGCACCGAGCGATCTTGCGAGCACAGCCTGCACCGAGTGCGGGACGAACGTATGGATGACTGGTGCACCGTACGTTGCTGAATACGATACGGGAGCGATTTGTGGCTACTGCAGCTACGACTGTTACTTCACACATCGGCATCAAAACCGACTGGAGGAGGTCGCCGGCGAACAGAGCGTGTATTTCCCATCGGAGTGACCCGACGAGTGGTTTGTCACGCCCGACGGTCAATCGATGCGACGATGGAGATTTGAAAGACCGAGAGACTCGTGTCCTGCTCCGTGCTGAGCCGAATCCTTAACTCCCTGAATATCCAAATTGTGAGCGTGTCATAGAATTCTCCTCATACATTGAGCAACTCCCGCCCCGGGTTGTCTCCTCGTTCGTAGTTGGTGATTGCGAGGACAAGTCGCAGACACAGTGCCAGAAACACCTGCGCTCGTGCGTGGACGCGGCCTCGGGTGCGGACGTGCCCGAGGCCGCAGTCCTTGACCGCATCATTCGTTCGCTCAACCTGTGTCCGGCGGTTGTACGTCTCGTCTAAGACCGATTGCTTTAACTGAACGTCCTCGCTAGGGTCCTCGATTCGATCTTCAACCCTGTACTCGATATCAAGCGGCTCGTTCGTGTTTCGCGGATTGTACGGCGCGACGGGCACGACTCCTGCGTCCAGCAGGTAGTCGTGCCACTCGAGTGTGTCGTACGCACTGTCGCCGACCATCCAGATCGGTGTGTCGACGGCGATGCGCGTCACACGTGACGCGCATCGCCGTCTCTTCTGACGCTTGTTTCGCCTGTGTGAATTCTGCTGCGATGGGAATCTTTGCTCCCGTCGAGACGATTGTACAACCGAACCCGTAGTAGTGTTCTTCAGCCGTCGAATCGTAGTTCCACGACGCGTCGTCGTTCCACTGAATCGCCTCAACGTGAGTCGAATCAATTCGGTACGTCGAGTCGAGCAGGCCCCGGGCGGCGGCCTGCTCGACGAGGGAGCCGAAAACATCGTCACCGACCTGTTCGAAGTCAGTGAGGAAGCGATCGACCGCGTCTCGCGACGGCGGTCGATCGAAGCCACAACAGCGCCAGACGAGTGGATTTTGTAGTTCCCGCGTGATTGGACGAGTCCCGTAGACGTTCTTGTAGGAGCAGTGCAGAAAACCTCGGAAGAGTTCTGGTGGCTCGTGAACTCGTGTTCGCCCCCGCTCGCTGGGGGCGAACACGTCGTACTCCAGCAGAAACTCGAACTCAAGATGCTCAAACAGCGGTACGGTCTCAATAGCCACGACATTCAAGAAGTCGTCGACTGAAGCTACGTCTTGCAGGGTGTGGTTTCTGCTGGACACAGTTTCCACTCCCTGCAACCTTCCACGAGAGCCTTTCTATGACACGCTCAAATTGTTGCTGTTAATGATGTCTCCCCGCGATTCTGACTCCACGCCGTTATCGCCGATGGCAGAGGAGGCCCTCACCTATCTCCGTCGCCACTTCGAGCCAGATGCGTCATTCACCTACGAGCAAGCGAAACAAGAGCTGCAAACTCACGATATGGAGCCGGGGCTTGCTGACGATCTCCTTGAAACACTGTTACTCCGCGGCTATCTCTACAACGTCGACGACGAATTGCGAATCACGGAGTAAGCCACCCCGACGAACAGCGGTGCCGAACCGGCGGACGACTTCTGCAAACCCGACGCACGTCCGTGCTGAAGAAGCGATTAAAGCCCGATGAATCTCGTTCGTACAACGCAGTTTTTTGGCCCCTGAAGGGTGCGGAGCATTCCGAATTGGAGTGTTCCAGAATGTACCCATGGCAACAAGTGATTCCGCAGCGGTGTCGTTCGACGAGTCCGACACCCGACGCGACCAGATGCATAGTACCATCGAAACCTGGGTCGATGAGCTCATCGATCTCACCGACGATGCAATGACGAGCGACGAGTTTCGAGAGTGGCTCGATGTCCAGGCTCGGTTCCACGACTACTCACATCGGAACACGCTTTTGATCAAAAGTCAGTGTCCCAACGCGACGAAGGTCGCCGGGTACAACACGTGGAATGAGGAGTTCGACCGCCACGTCACAGAGGGAAAACAGGCAATCTGGATCTGGGCCCCGATCGTCACCAAACAGTGTCCCGAGTGCGAGAATTCGCCCTCCTATCATGAGACGAGTGACTGTACGTACGACGAGACGCCCCCCGATGAGTGGTCGACGGGGCTTGTTGGGTTCAAACCAGCTGCTGTGTTCGATATCTCGCAGACCGAAGGCGAGCCACTCCCCGAACTTGAGACTGAAGCAACTGGGAACGCCGATGATCTTGTGCCCGCACTCCTCGATGCAGGAGATGATCTCGGTGTTGACGTTCGCATCGTCGATTCCAACGACTGGGAACATGGTAGCGCGAAAGGTGTCTGTAAATATCGCAGTCTCCATAATCTCAATCCAGTCGTCGAAGCGAAAGCCCGGACGAATCAAGCCGATCTCGCTGTGACGCTCGTCCACGAGTACGCGCACGCGCTGTTGCACTTCGATGTCGACGACGAGATCGAGCGGGCGAAACGTGAAGTCGAGGCCGAGGCGGTGGCGTACATCGTCGGTCGACATTTCGGGTTGGACACGAGTGGGTCGGCGTTCTACCTCGCTGCGTGGCAGGGCGATGACTCTGCTGCACTTCAAGAACGGCTCGGTCGAATCAGTTCGACCGCACAGGAGGTCATCGGCACGGTCGCCTGGGACTGAACACGGAGTTCTCTTTATTAACCAACAACCGACGGAAATCCAGTTCGTTGTTGGTTAAGTTTGTCAGCGCCCGACGAGGTTCTGAGTCGCAGTCCCGTCTTCACCTACCCATGACCGGCCAGAATCGAACACCCATTCGCGAGGAGCCGGAACGAATCGCAGAGAGTCATGTACCCGTCCGGACTGACAGAAACGAATGCCCGAAGGAGGCTGTAAACGCATCCATCGAGTGAACCACGGGATCAAGCAGAAGCGTGCCCCGACCGGTCGGATAACTCCCATCGAACTCGTAGCGTCCCCAATCCTTATTCGACCGGGGCGACCGTCTCACCATCCCTTGAGACTCGGTCGAACGCTTCGAGGTACGTGACGCGCTCCGCTACGTCATCGGCGTCGAGGCCAAGCTCGGCGGCCAATTCGTCGAGTGTTGTCGGTTCGTCGAGTGCCTGGAGCACTTCGAGGCCACGATAATACCGGGCCGTCAGCTCTTGCACGCGATCCTCAATCGGTGTCGTCACCCCATATCGCTCATCAAGGTCGACCAGCGCTTCGTTCGCGAACGTGGCAAACTGGTCGTCCCCGAGCCGCTCGATCTGCGTCTCGAGTTCAGATCGAATGACGTCGTAGTCGAGGCCAGCCTGCACGAGCATATTCATGTCCTCGATGTCGTCGTCGCGCCCCGCGATCATCTTGAACAGGAAAATATCCTCGTTACTGACCAAGCGAACAGTCAATCGGTTCGTCGAGAGGAACGGCTCGCTGCGCTCGCGCATTCCTTCAGTCAGCACGAGCTTGTTCGCGACCTGTTGATTGAAGATATCCAGTCGACAGCCATCATCGTTCTCGACACAACTCGTTGCGCCTAGTTGCCGATAGTCGGGATCCAGTGACTGGACTTCCGAATACCCGAGATCCATCAGGACAGCCCAGAGCTGGCCGTACACGTCCCCGTCAGTGACGACAAGGTCGATATCCTTCGTCGCACCCTTGAGGTCACGGAGCGACATCGCCCCGCCACCGATGAGGTAGACAGTAAGCGAATTCGACAGCCTGTCCGCGATCTCTTGAAATTCGTTCTCGATGTACTCGCGTCCGAATGTAGGTCTCATTGGGGTAGTGGCACCTCGTAGTCAGCCGCCAACTCCTGGAACTCGGGCCACTCGGGAAGGCGATCGTCGTCGACGTCGCCATACGTCTCGAGGTACCGGAGCAAGGCGTCGATTTCGTCTTCCAGCCCGTATTTCGCCGCCTGGTCTCGGAGTTCACTCTCGTCAACGTCAACGTGACTGAGCAGGAGGAGACAGTAGGATCGGTGGCGGGTGTCGTCGTCGATCAACAGCGTGTGACAGCAGAGCTCCGCCGGCGAGACTGCCGCTCGTTCCTCGGAGTAGCGGTAGTAGCGGTGGCTCGTGAGCAGAAACTGGAGGTCAAAGGCCGCGAACCGTGCAAGGCCGGTTTCGTGGAAGTGCTCGGCGTTGATTTCCGTCTCCGTTTGCGCGAGAAATTCGCCGTCGTCTTCCCAGAGAATCGTCCCGTTCGGCGCAACCGATTCGAGGCGCTGCCGATGGAGATGGTGGGCGAGTTCACGGGCGAATTCGTGCAGTCGCTCGAAGTCCCCGTTGAAGTGGTAGCGCCCGTCGTCCGTCCCGACCAGGCCACGGTCTCGTAACCGTTTGAGAACCCGATTGACGGTGTTGCGGTAGTTGTCGCTCCGGTCGGCGATATCAGCAACGGTTCGTGGCTGGTCGAGGTAATACAGCACCTCGAGGGCCTTGCCCGTCAACAGTTCGGGAAACTCGATGTGAGAGTACTGGCGGACGAGATCCTGGTAGAGTTCGACTGCCCGGGCATCAGAGGGAACGACTCGTTTCCGACGGCCGTCACGGTGTGTGTAGACCAAGCCTTTCTCGGCCAAATCCGCGACGGCACGCGAAAGATAACTCTCGCTGTGACCAAGCTTCCTCGCGAGTTCGGAGATCGTGTCGCCGCGTTCGACAGCGGCGAGAATTTCCAGTTCGATGCCCCGCAGCACAGTGTAACATAGTAGGAAACTTGTATATAAAGAAGTTTCGAACTGTGTTACAACCCGTGGAAAGCTGACGAAACGCTCGATGCTACCTTAACCAACAAAACTATGCTTTTGGCGTTCTGTGTTGGTTAACACGAGTTGAGTCATGTCCTACGAGCCACCGACACCCCCAGCGGAACTCCCCACCGACGTTGTCGACGCACTTAACGACCAATCGCCCGAACGTCTTCGTCACGTCGCCAGCTACGCCGAGGAACTCGCTGAATACCGTGAGCGTGAAGCTCGTCTTGCTGCGGAAGCGGAGGAAGACGAGGTCGAACAGCGGTCGGAGGATCTTCCGGATGATGTCCCGACGAAAGCGACGATCACGATCAAGGAGATCAACGACAATCGCTACTACTATTGGCAGTGGCGGGAGGGAGCACGGATCAAATCAAAATACAAAGGGCCAGTTAATCCGAGTGAGTAGCTGGAGAGACACACCCCTATCGACTTGTTCAACGAAACCACCTGCAGACAGTGAGTCACCTCTATCGATTTGTTCATTGGGAAGGGGGCGTGAATGTCCTGCTCACGTCGGGGATGAATCTTCCTTACAGGCGCGCAACACGAGTTCCGGTTCATCGACGAGATGATTGACTGTGTAGCCACCCTTCCCTCGACCACGACCACGTCGATCCTGCTTGATAATACCGAGGAATTCGAGCTCGTTCAGGAGATCGCGAACCCGCCGCTGTTTGAGCGGGTCGGAATTTTCTTGCTCACAGATGTGCTGATACGTCTCATACACGTCTTTATTGGGAATCTCGGGATCTGCGTCAGTGGATTGCTGAACGCGAAATGCGAGCGCAAGCAAGACATATCGCGTATGCGTGGGTGCCTTCGAGATGAGTTCTGACAGTCCATTTACCGAGACAGGACGACGAAATCCGATGAGCGACGAGAGTGGAGTGCCAGTGACTGCATTACTTGGGTGCCCACTGTCTTCACGCAGATCTGGGTGCCAACACAGGTGCTATAGTGGGGGTGCCGTAGGAGTGAGACACCGAGTTTTCAATGAATGTGCGAGTGGCCGGTATTGATCCACGCTACGAGACTGTCCACAGGAGATGAGGACAGCCAACCCCGAGGTGGGACAAGTGGACACTGGACTGTCCGTTCCCGACCAGCAGAACAGACGTTGGGAGTATTACAGCCTGTGGGACTGTCATCATAGTACCAGCGGGAGTTGACCGTATCCGGCGACGACCGGGGGATTGTCCAGCGTACTGCGACGAGCTGTAAAGTGAACTGGTTTAGGCCAACGGACTGTCTTCCATGGATCAGCAGCAGGACTGTCATTGGTAATGAGTTAGTAGGACTGTCCGTGAGAGCGAGAGTGATTGTGGAAGGAGAGGGCGTCTTCCGGTAGTGTACAGCTGAGTTTCTCCGGAAATGTGGTGTGGTGTTAGTGGACTGTCAGGATGGCTGGTGCTGGTTGTCTGTGATATTGGATTTCACGTGAAAGACGGGGTGTTTGACGTCAGGGTGGGCACACTGTGTCTGCCGGCCGACTGTCCACTTGGTAGAAGAGTTTGTAAAGGGGTGATAGGCGAGTGGGTTGGAGGTAGACGTGGGCGGAGCGGTTATCGGGCAGACGAGGGCTCGCTGATCGGAGTAATTAACGTTAGTCTGTTTGAGCGCATGATCGATCGACGGCATACAGCCGGATGTAGCTAAGGCGGGCGCCGCCAGTGGCGTTGAGCGGGGATCCTTGTCCGCGATACCGCCGTTCTTCGCGGCCAGATCTGGAAGCCGGAGAGCCGTATGGCCGCCTAGCTCGCTCCCTCGGAAGTAATCTGCTCGGCGAGCTCGACGATCAATCCTTCAGGACCGCGCACATAGCAGAGCCGATAGATGTCCTCGTAATCACAGACCTCGCCGACCGTGTCAAAGCCTTCGTCTCGCAGTCCGTCGACGAGCGTATTGAGGCCATCGACCTCGATTGCGATGTGCCGGATGCCCAGCCGGTTCGCCGGCAAAGGGTGTGCACCCTCGTTGTCGGCTGGTGCATGGTACTTGACGAGTTCGAGCTTGCCGCTGCCGTCCGGCGTTTGCACCATCACCACCTCAGCTCGGACGTTATCGAGCCCGTTAATCTTGTCCACAGACTCGCCCTCGACCAGTGTCCCGCCCTCGCGCTCGAATCCTAGGCCGAGGAAGAACTCGGTTACGGTGTCAAGGTCATCGACGACAACACCCACGTGATCAAGACGTAGCATCCCCATATCAGTCACTCCTTAGACTCCGGCTCTATTGAATCTCTGGCAGGCGTTTATCGGCGACGTGGTGGGTTCCTACGGCCCATAGGTCCACGTTGCTGATGGGGATGCTTTGACATCATCAGATCTGGCACCATCAGCCGGGTCCACTCTGTCCTATGCGCTCTTTTCTGGAACGGTAAAAGGGTCATCACAGGGAATATTCACCGTTAGTATAGGCTACTAACCAAAGTCGATTCTATATTCGAAGCAAAAGCGATGGCTCATGTAGAAAGCAGCTGTCCGCGAAAATCTTCCTCGTATCTATTGCTTGTCGCGAGAACTACTTAAACGAGAATTCAGTCAGGGCCGTCGCCCTCCTCGACGCGGAACGACCCACCGCACTTGCTACAGCTGTATTGCTCGGGGTTTCGCACCGTCTTCGACCTACGATACCGGGCAATCCGACCGCCGCAGTCCTCGCACACAAGCCACCACTTTGGTGTAGTGAAGCGTTCGCAGTGTTGCGAAGTATCGAGGGCGTCCGTCCAGCGGGTGAACGTTCGCCCGTGGTCCGCGTTACCAAACTCGTGGTACTGTCAGGCGTGGATGAGTTCGTGCCGGACGGTGGAACTGAATTGCTCCCAGCTGTGGTGTTCGTATGCGTTCCGAGTAAGCGAGATTGTGATCTCGTCCGTCGCAGGGTTGGATCTCGTTGCTCTCGCTGTTCGCTGCGCGCGCCTCGCAATGTCCCATTCGATCGCGTCGACCGACAGGGATGGGAGATACGCGATATACAATCGTGTAAGGAAAGGAGAAGTCTCGGTAGCTTCATTTAGTTCCCGAATAATTAGTATGAGATGACACGGTATCTAAAAAATATTGCTGGAGACAATACCGCCATGGGAAATAATACAGATAGAATTAACGAATTGAGCCTTCTTGAGCAATTTACTGTCTCCCGCCGTATCGCATTGGAATGGACGGCATTCAGTGGTATTGGATTCGTTGCCGCATTGTTCGTGTTTGGCGGGCTCTATACTATATTCACAAATCAGACGGAGGATATTTCGCTGACAATTGGACCGGAGAATGCAGCGAGTCTGCTTGAAATGGGCGTGGTCATATTCGGCCTCATACTCGGCGTCATCGTCATTCACGAACTTATTCATGGAGCGGTGATGAAACAGTTTGGTGCAAATCCACGGTATGGCTTCGGTGTAGCGCAGTTTGTCGTTCCGTATGCCTATGCTACGAGCGACGAATCACTTACACGAAATCAGTTTCTCATTGTTGCACTAGCTCCTCTTGTCGTACTGACAACCGTCTTATTCACGTTCGCAATTATCTTTCAGTGGCCGATTTTGTTGGCACCGCTTGCGGTGAATGCAGGCGGTGCAGTCGGTGACCTCTTCATGGCCCGGCTACTGCTTCGGTACCCGAGAACCGTTCGGGTCGTCGATAACAGAACTGGTCTCAAAATCTATGGCGATACCAGAGCCATTCGTTCAATTGAACCACGTCGTAGGGTGGTTCATGGGATGATTGTTGGAATTGGAATCACTATCGGTAGTGCCTTCCTTTTGATGATGATAGCTCCGATAATACTTGACAGCCTCGGGGTTACATCGTTTACACTTGGGATACCAGATTCGTTGTGGAGTCTCTACCACTTCGAGAAAAGTGCCGAGGGAATCAATTCAGAAGTCGGCATAGTCGGGTTGCTTGGAGTTGGTGCAATACTAGGTGTCTGTTACAGCATTGTAGTAGGAAAGTCAGTGGACAACAATTGAAGAAATGACCAATAACTAATATGACGGTTCGTTCGGTAGTTCTTTTCGTCCGGTTCGCACGCACGGCCAGCACGGGAAGCCGTCGAGACCCTCGCAGTTACAGTCTTCCAGTTCGACATCGCCTTCGTAGTCCTCCGATGGGAAGGCGTCGAGCGTCCCGTCGGCGGTTGCGTTTTCGACTGCGGCTATGTGTTTGCAGAATGCGTTGCGGTGGACGTGATGTGGACAGGTGCAGGCCATCAGTTCGTCTGTCACGTCGTCGATGGAGACTATGTACTGGTGGGCTGCGGGGTTCTCGTGGCTCTCGTTGGTGACTTCGACGAGTCCGGGGGCATCGACGTCGAAGGAAAACTGTTCCCACTGGGCGCGTTTCTGTGCTGTCTCGTCAGCTTCAAGTTCACTAGGCGTTTTCGTTGACATGGTCTTCTGGTCCAATTGGAAGACCGGTGCCGGGTGTACCAGCACCCTGCGCGTTTCTACACACGCCCGAGGGCACCGGTCTTCCTACCATATTGTATACGCCACATGGTCATAAAGGTTGGTATTCACCACATGGCATACACCAACAGGACTATACTTCAGTAGTGTGTACTGTGGAGTATGTCCAAAGACCGCAGTGATTCAGGGCGGTACGTCGAGACTGTTACACACGCCGACGTACTCGCTATCTTCGAGGAAGTAAAGGGTCCAGTAGTGACCTCGGGTGATGTGGCTGATGCGCTTGAGTGTTCACGAGAGACCGCTCGTCGGAAGCTTGGACAGCTTGAGGATCAGGGCCGAGTGAATAGTCGTCAGACTGCCGGGCGAGTCGTCTGGTGGCTTGTCGATGAGGATTCGGTGAATGAAGTTGATCCGAGTGACCCGATTTTCTCACGGACGACCTATAGCTCTGGAGAACCGACTGATGCGTCCGAGCACGTGGACGACATTCTCTATGGGAATCGGTCGAAATGAGTCGTCCACTTCCGTTGTTCGTCGATACCGGTGGATTGTACGCTGCTTTTGATGAAGACGATGTGAATCACGACGCAGCAAATGCGGTCTTCGATGGGATGGAATCCGGTGAGTATGGACCGGTGTTCACCAGTCGGTATGTGCTTTCAGAGTTTGCGACACTCATGCTGTACCAGATTGGACATACAGCAGCTGTTGAGGCGCTTTCGACGGTTCGTCAGTCGAAGACGTTCAATATCTTGCCAGTGGGAAAGGCGACATTTGACGCGGCGTGTGAGGAGTTCGAGCGTTTTGACGACCAGCAGATATCCTTTGTTGACCAAACGAGTGCAGTGCTTGCTCGAGAACACGAGATAGAGCATTTGTTCGCCTTCGACAGTGATTTTCGGACGATGGGGTTCGAGCGGGTGCCGGTTGATAGAGAGGCGTAGTTCTCCAGCATTCTTTTAGCTGAGGGATACCTGGGTTGTGATATGCACCGCTCACAGTCGTGCATCAATACGATCGTGCAGTCGGTGAGCAGCATCTCTCTGTTTTCATAGCTGGTGGCAGGGGTCGTTGGATCGACCTCACGGCATCGCCAATCAACTACTCACAAGCCACCAGTATACAATGTCACACCCATACGATCTTCGCGAACAGATCGACCAACTCGAATCGCTCACAGGGGACAGCACCGAACTCGTCACCGTTACCGTTCCCAACGGCAAATCGTTGGGTTCGATTCGAGAACGAATCGCCCGAGAATACGCCAGTGCCGAGAATATCAAATCCGATCAGACACGGGATCATGTCCAACGAGCGCTCAAGCGTGTCCAGCGGATCCTCCGTCGATACGAAAGGACACCGGAGAACGGACTCGTGGTTGGCCTACAACGTCCTCACTCGGCTCCATGAGAGCGACGAGATTCGAAAGAAGAAGCTCGAAGCTCGCCGTGTGATCTGGATTCGACCGGAAGAGCGGTCCGCCAGTAGGGAAATGAGTGCTGTGTAGCGACGAACAAAAAACAGGTTGTTGCTACCGTGAGTCGATGAGCGGCTACAAATCGCGCGCTTGGACGGTTTTGCGATCGTTTTCTTCGGCTCGACGAGCAACGTTGTCGAGGACTTCAGCGACTTCTTCATCAAGTGCATCGTAGAAGTCACTCGCTACATTGTGTCCTTCGAGCTGTTCTTTCACTGCGGATTTGACAATCAAATCGGCCATACAAGCGTCCAAACGGTATAATACTACAAAAAGACACCGGCAAAATAGTAGAGAGGGGACCAGTAATTCGGATCACTGATGAGGATATTCTTCGAGTGATTCGTGCGTCCGAGTTTCCAGCGGTGACCGCTCGGTGGGTCGCAGAGACAGTCGAGATGGAGCGGCGGCCAGTGCATCAGCGGCTCGAGGAATTGCATGAACAGGGTGCGTTAGAACGGGGGAAATTGAGTCCGCGGGTTGTGATTTGGTGGATTTCCGGGGAATAGCCGATCAGGAAAAGAACGTTATTAGCGGTAGATAGCACATCGTGCTAGCGAAAGTTGCCATCATATAATGATTTATTCATTACTAATGACTTCTGCTACAAGTTGTCCACATAATCATAGAGGTCTTCGTACAAGTCCGTTTCCGGTGATTCTCGAAGCGTGTCCCAATCCCCGATTAGGTAGCATGCACGTTTTGCTCGTGTGAGAGCGACATTCAATCGACGTTTGCCATTCGAACCCGCGAGGAAATGGACACAGAGAATAGACAGTGGAAGAAAATGAGTAGTGATAGAATACGCCGTCTTTGGCGAGGAGAATAGATAGCAAACCGTGTTTAACTGGCTGTAATACCAATGCTAACAGTATCCGTGTTCCCGCTCAAATCGGTAACCGTGAGAAGTACCTCTTTCCTCTCACAGCTCGGTACTTCTACGTTGATACGGGCTTTGTCACTCTCAAATTTATCGTCAACGGCCCATTCATATTGAAGAGCACTTCCATCTGGGTGGGACGAACAAGAAGCGTCGAGAGTCACACGATCGCCCGGTTCAAGATTGTTCTGCTCAGGGTCGGGCGAAGCTTCGATACATGCTTCCGGTGGCTTATCTTCAGCATCTATCTCGTCAGGAAGTCGGTGATCATCGTCTGGTGGTTGATCAGTAGATTCGAAAACAACGAGGTTAGCATATCGAACATATTCCCAGTCAATCGTTGAGGTTCCGGGAAACGTTGCAGTATACAACCGGCCATCTGCCACGACGGGAGTTCCAGCAGCTGGTGGCTCGTATTTAGATTGATCCTCCAAATCTTTCATAAGGTAACTCCATTCACGCTCACCAGTCTTTACGTCAACCGCGTAGACGAGTGCCCATCGCGGAACAAAATTGGATCCGGGTTTGTATTGACCGCCGAAGAAAGCCGTCCCGTTGGCTACGACGGGGCCATTATAAAATAAGAGCGTCGGATCATCGTGTTCCCAGGCGACCTCACCTGTGTTCGCGTTGAGCGCTGCTATCCTTCTGGCCCGATAGTTACCAGACCGGAAAAGAAAGCGCTTGTTAGCCACGACAATGTCACCGGATACAGGGCGTAGTGACGTATGCTGCCATGCTTGTTTGCCTGATTTCGAGTGATAGGCAGTGATGATTGAGTTATCAGCAGTAGTTTCGGTTGAGAGTACCATCGTATCAGTGACGGTGAGCTGTCGACGCCATACATCATCGAGATGTGTTTGAGCGGTCCACTTCACCGTCCCATCTTTCATTGACCGTGCCTCGATGGTTTGGCTGTTTGAGTGATTGCGGATACCATACACGAGCTTATGGCCTGTCTCGTGGAGGATGAAGTCCTCATCTGTTATGCGCCACTCTATTGACCCGTCCTCGGCATTCAACGAGGTTCCGTCGCCGAAATATATGCTGCCATCGACTAAGTGTATATGCCAATCTCTATATCCAATCTTTCCAGTAACATCGTCTCGCTTCCAATTGACTGTGCCCGTCGTAGGATCAAGTGCATAGACACCACCATTAGACTCGGTAAACAACTGTCCATCTACGAGGATCGGATCAGCCCACTCCAAGTGCTCAATCCGACGCCACAGCAATTCACCAGTGTCGGTATTAAAGGCAAAAAGCCCGCCCTCGGTGGAACCTTCGTAGAGAATCGTGGTAATGTAAAGAATCCCGTCGTCCACGATCGGTGTTCGTGGTGCAGGAAGACCGGTTTGTTTCCAGAGTTCTTCTCCAGTCTCTGGATCATAAGCAGCGACATACCCCCTTCCCGATGTCGGCCCATTCTGAGTTGTTACTGCGAGAAAGAGCGTCTCATCGGAAATCACTGGCTCAACGGCAGCCATACCCCCGTTCAAATCCATCGCCCAACCGAGTTTTGGATATGGAGATGGTCCACTCGTCGCGGATTTATTCTTCCTATCCTTGTGTTGATGTTCGGACTGGTTTCTCGTCAATTTGCTTGGCTTTGTTTGACGATTATTGTCCGTTTCTTTGCTGATAGCGATACCACTACCAACACTGCTGGTACTTAGTACGCCACCAACTGTCTTGAGAAACGTTCGTCTGTTATTACGTGCCATGCAATTGCATCTCTCTGACCGATTAATTTCAATATTTGGGCGATTAATAGCGTATGGGAGATATAATATTTATATGTCCACTTCAGAACTGGTCGGTCGGTGCCGTGTTACACGCAAGCCAATGAGCACCTAGCAGGTCCGTCTCAGCTTCTTCGCGCTTATGTTTCGCGTCCAGCTTCGAGAGTGAAGCAAAGCTATACAGAAGATTCCCGTCCCGCGTTTGACGATGGCGATACAGCCGATTGCGGAGATTCTCGGACTCAGATTACTGTGATACCGGTACCAAGTCGCGATGCCGGAACCAGATA
The DNA here is from genome assembly GCF_054177585.1 of Haladaptatus rarus. Taxonomy (NCBI): domain Archaea; kingdom Methanobacteriati; phylum Methanobacteriota; class Halobacteria; order Halobacteriales; family Haladaptataceae; genus Haladaptatus; species Haladaptatus rarus. The sequence goes on from NZ_JBPEHG010000031.1 coordinate 17,391, forward strand.
TCGATTGCTTCGCTATCGGTTTCAATGCGGTAGCTGTAGGAATCTAGTTCACGCCCAGTCTCGTCTCCGAGAGTGTCCTGCAGGACGTCCGTGATAGTGCCTTCTTTCCCGTGGTGGTCGCTATCGGGATCAGTCTCGGAGACATAGACTTGTACGTCGTCGCCCGGTTGGTAGGGGTCGCTCGCTGGTTGGGGCACGTCCTCCATCGATACTCGGTATTCTGTATGGTGAGTTTTTATCGGTATCGGACACCATACAGATCTTTGGCTAATGATCCTCGGGCTTCTACTGAAGATGTTCTATTAGAAGTGGGGGAGTTCACGGCCCATGCTGTTCTTGGACTTCTGCTAAAGTGAGCACACCACTTTCAGCGAAGAGGTCCTGCATTCCAGGACCGTTAGCTCCGGTTGGACCAAGTGAGAAGGAGGGATCTCTGAGCCGGGTTTCTAAGAGTTCGAGGAGTGCAGCAGCCTCAATGAGGCGTACTTCCTGAATTTGAGTCGCGATCTTGAGTCTACGAATTGCGTCCGGACGGTCGGCATCGAAGGTGCCTGAGAAGACTACGAAGTAGATGTTCCGGAAGCCTTGGTTTTGGAGGTACTGAACCTCGGCGTCGATATAGTCTCGGAACTGTCGTTCGTCGTTTGTTGAAAACCGGTAGCCGTTTTGGCGAACTTTGGCGTCGTATATGAGGGCGTAGTTATACTGGCGAGCTTTCGCTATGCCATCGGGATTCCGGCCTGTCCCCTGTCCACGTTCGTCGACGGCATAACCGAGCATTCGGAGGCATTTCGCGAGTCTATCCTCGAACAGTGTTTCGACAGATTGTCCCATCTCTTCAGCAATGCGCTGAATATCATCTGTGTTCCGGGCGAGATCTGGAAGCACTGAGACGATCGGCGGGATGTAGCTATCGGGCAAAGAGTGAGATTTTGCTTGGTGTACAGACTCACTGTTTGTCGGCTCGTCGTCTTGAGTAGTCGTCGCCTCTTCGCTGAGTTCAGTCCTGTTCAACCAGAAGAGACACATCCGTTCGATGGTCCAGAGATGAATTTCCTCTTCCGTGTGGTCCTCTATTATGTCCCGGATTTCCTCGTTAAGTTCCCAGAATTCGAGGTAGTCTTCAGCCAGGTCTCCTGAGGGTTCCCAGATAGCGAGATCCGACATCGTACGCCGGATTGACTTATAGTAGATCGGATACGTATCTGGGTTCTGTAACTGCCAGAAGTAGGAGACAAAATACGGAATGAATCCAGGGCTCGGTACGGAGTTTCGATCCTCTGTTCGTATCTTTAGTTGCTCGACGTATTCTTCAAGTTGTTTGATTTGTTCGGTGGCTTCCTCACGTCCGGCAGGCGCTACGAGGACGTCTCGAAGCAACTCCGAAAGATCCGTACCACCATCTGTTTCGGCCGCCGAAACAAGCATATTGAAGAACATTTGGCCGCTGAACCCACTGAAGCCCCAGAGTTTGTGACTACCCACTTCGCTCGCCATCTTGTTTCTGAGTTCTGTGATATTGATTTCCTCATTAAGAAAGTCCTGAAGCAGTTTCTGACGGAGAGGCAGTCGTTCGTTGCGCTGCTCTCTCGAACTGTCGAGCGAACGTGACTCACCACTTGCAGTTACATACTTGAAATCGGCGTCAGCAAACGCATCCCAAATGCGAATAATCTGGCGGTCATCGGAAAGAACCATACACAACCGAACTAACGACAACGAGATAAAATTTGGGAGTATGGGATATATTATGAAGTGATTCCTCGCCCGTAGTGATCAACAGTTGATACAGTTGAGCGACGAAAATCCCGATACAAACCGGTAGCGAAGAGGTCCAAAGGAGGTTGGAATGACGCTGGCGAGAAACAACTGAACTTGGGTGTATTATATTCTCACCAGCTGCCGTCAAACTCGGCAGTCAGACCACATAGCTCGGCGAATCTCGTGATATATCGTTTCTTACTCCCCTGATTCAACGCGACATAGAGATAATAGTCATCAGAGAGATCTCTCTGCATCCGCATTGGCTCTCCGGTGGGATGAGTCGGCTCTGTATTGAGGATCGCATTTTTCGAGCCGGGAACATAGGGAAATGACTCTAACTGGTCAATAAGATCGTACTCTCGAATCAGGAGATCAACCGTTTCTGCCATCGCATCAGATTGATTTTTCTCAGAGCATGACCACACTCGATCACCGTTTGCAGAAAGATGGACGATATACTCTGTCTCGACTGTAGAAGAAGTATCAGAGACGACTTCATTCGAAGTGGTCTCAATCTCGCCCCCGTTTTCCACGACCGGGAGATCTGCCTCATCACCGTTTGAAAGCGTGTGAATCAGCGAATCAATGTACTCCTTTGACTTTGGTTCGATTTCCTGCGCTAGCGAATCGTCGATTTCCTCTATTACGAGCTGCGTCACTCGCTCAGCGAGGCTTTCTTTTTGCTGTTGGAGTGTTTCGACGGCGTGCTGTCGTGCTTCAATACGATGAGCAATGGTATCTGCTTCGCCTGTCTTGACGAGCTCCTTTGAGAGGAGTTCCAGGACGTGCCAATTGTCTTCGAGCTCAGCAATCGAAAACTGTGCTAATGAGACCTCATCAGGACGAGAACTATCTTTGCGACGGCGGAAGATCTCAAATTGACTGCCAGTTGTGAGGAGCCCCCAATCCACCCCTTTCTGTCGCATGTAGCTCGTCAACTGACTTCGATCGGCATCAGTGAGTGTACTGTCGCACCCTTTCGCTTCGATGAACACGACGGGGGCGGTCTCGATGAGAAGGGCATAATCTGCACGGGTGTTCCCTCGACCGATCTGCATTGGATATTCGAGTTCTACTTCTGACGAGAACATATCCCACCCGAGAAGATCAATGAGCGGTTGGATGAGTTTCACCTTCGTATTTTCCTCGTCCATTTGCGGTGCTTGGTCGATTAGTGATTGGGATCGTTCGACGTACGCTGTGATCTCAGATTCGTTCATCGATTAGTTAGTCCTCGCGTGCGTCAGCGACAAAGCGGTAGAGACCTCGATTGACCTTTTCGACCCATCCCGCATCGACGAGTCCGCGAAGTTCCCGATTGATGTACTGTTTACGAGTATCGAGCTGTTCTTCGAGGCGTTTTGGATTGGCATAGCCCCAGGGCTGTGTTTCGTCTCGTCCTGCTTTGAGCACCTCTAAAATAGCCTCTTGGCGGTCGTTTGGTTCGAACTTCTCGTTAACCATTATTACGAGAGGTGTTATTTCGGTACAATTAATGTTACGAAAATGTTGTTAGTATGAGTTACTGCGATCTTTAATGGTATTGTTACGGTGTAATAGTAGACCACTAAATGAAGAAGTGAAAGAGAGCATTATCGAGGTACTGCGCAGGCCCACACCACTTAGTCCCTGCTTTAAATTTAATAGTTCAGAGATTCTTTCTCCCTCAGTATTTATGGTCCGGACTGAGAACAATGAGTTATTCAAATGACGCTATTCGAACGTGGCGAACAATACGTTCGCCAAGAAATTCACGATGAATTTGGCGGTCGTCGCCAGCACGGGATATCACCGTGTGGAGAATCACCCTACGTCTTCCTGTTCACCGGCGGTTCTGGCAAAGACCATGGCTACCAAGACGAGTTCAAAGACGATGGGACTGTGATCTACACGGGAGAGGGTCGGGAGGGAGATATGACGTATGACCAGGGGAACAAAGCCATCCTTCAGCATCAATCGGATGGTCGCCAACTCCATCTCTTCAAAATGCTCGGCAAAGGAATGGTTGAATACGTTGGACAGTACGAGTACGTCGATCACTTTGAACAACAACTCTCAGATACGAACAATAACCTCCGACGTGGAATTCGGTTCGTTCTTGCACCAGTCTCTAACGAGATTGGAGAGGAAGAGTCACTTGGAACAGAAACCACACTCAGCGAGGCAGAACTATACGAGCGGGCAAAGGCAGCGAGCAGCTCTGAGCCAGCGACTACGACGTCTGTCACTGGAACCCATCGTCGTGCATCCGAGGTAAGAAAATACGCGCTTGCTTGGGCAGACGGAACGTGCCAGGGTTGTGATCAGCCGGCACCATTCGAGACTTCGAGCGGCAGCCGCTATTTGGAAGTTCACCATGTGCACCGACTCAGTGATGGTGGTCCTGATGATCCCGAATCAGTGATTGCGCTGTGTCCGAACTGCCATCGACGAGTTCACAATGGAGCTGACAAGGGCGACTTCAATCAGCAACTTATCGAGCGGCTCGAAGCCAAGCACGAGAGCAGAGAAGTTGAGAGTATCTAAGCGATGGCTGATATCGTGGATGTTGCACAGTCAGTGATACGCGCTGAAGTGGATGAAAGTTACAAGTATCTGCTTGCTCGGCGAACTGAGGATGGGTACTGGGAGTTTATCGGAGGGAAGCGAGAGAGCGATGAGCCGTCGCTGATGTCTTCCTTGGTGGTCTCATCAGTCGGCGAGTCATTGCTTATTGGGACAGCATCGTCAACCTGAGTCAGCAATGCAACGACGTGAGGATTGTCGTCATTGAGCATCACCTTACCATAGGCAAGGCTCTGATCAACGTCGCCTCTGGCTTTGTATCAGTGTCATCACGCAGTGAGTCACCAGCAGGAATTACCGTGTTCTTCTTGAGGGGTTGGTCTTGAGTGGTTGTTTCGCAATGGTTGAAAGTTGGTGAGACGAATACCAAACAGAATAGCGTCATTTGGACAATAACCAACACTTAATTATTACTTTCGTAGGAAATGGGAAGGTTTCTTTTATTGGAAGACGACAAGTATGTGGATGGAAAAACACTAACGTCAAAGTTATACTCCAATACCTTTTTGATGGTTGATATCTATTTATTAAGGGCACTGTCTAGTTAAGTGATTCTGGGGTAGAGTGGCGTTTCAACGTCTCTACCGTGTGGAGCTAACGAATTACTTCATCTCATCACGACTAGAGTTTCGGTGAAGCAGTCGATTCCCGTCGTCTCACGATGCAGCCGATCTTATTATCAAAAATCAATTACTTACGATCAGTGCGAAAATCTTTTCAATCGTACCACTGTCACTTGGTTTTCCATATCTAGACAGTGCCTTATTAAGTAATGAGTTTCTCTTCCAGAGGAGAGTCTTCTTGGAAATATCTAATCCTCGGAAGAGATATCCTCTCGAAATATGCAACATTCGGAGAAGAAACTAACTTCACAACGTCAATAGGTATCGGTGCTGTATCCCTAGGGGTTACTATAGCAGGCTTTCGATCAGTACTTTTAAGTCCAAAACTATCTGAATCAGGACTTTCCTTAATCTCTGGAATCTCAATAATGCTGTTTCCATTGGGTATCATCTACTACACCGCTAAGGCCGCTAAAAGAACTACTGACGCGCATTTCCATACAAAACAAGGCCTATCCAAGATAATAGCAACCTATCTTCTCATCGGCAGTTTGTCGGTTCTACTACTTCATACTGTAGAAACACTTGTTTTATCGAATACTGCGTTCTTCGATCTGGCTCGCGTAGAGATTCTGTTCGGATTAAGTCTGACCCTTCTATTTACTCTTGTAGTAGCATTAGCAAATTATTCAACACTCAGCAACAAATACTCCTCTCTCCAAGAAGTTCTAAGCACGTTCAATGAAGAATCAACTGAAAATCTAGACCGAATATATAACCACATCGAAGGCATAGGTCACGTCCCAAGATCAGAAACAAATCGAGTTTTAGAAAGTCTAAAAGACACTGCTAACTTAGATAATACAATTATCAAGGGTCGTGGAGGGGTAGGAAAAAGCGGAATATTGAAACAAGTATGCAAAGATTGTGACCATGAAATTCTGTTCATTGATGCAAGTGCCTATCCTACAATTTCCTCCGAATCCGAATTGACAGACGAACTAAACCTCGACATTTCCCTAAAAAGATGTATCCGCCAAGTAGCTGCAAACCGGCCTTTAGTCGTGATTTTCGACCAATTAGACGATACGAATAGAGAATCTGGAGAAGTATACAGCAACGCTCTTCTGTAGGAGATTGTTGATACAGTTCAGCTGTTGCTCTCGAATCGAAGAGGGCAAGGACACCGCGTTAGCGGTGTCCGACACGAATGATTCCGCTGGATGTGTTTGGTTCG
>NZ_JBPEHG010000032.1:0-15525 GCF_054177585.1 Haladaptatus rarus
CCGCCCGCCGTCGCCGCCGCGCTCGCTCACGACCGTGAGCATCACCGGCAGGAACCCCGCCGCGAAGATGGCGAACAGGGTGCGGAGGCCAAGCGGTCCCGCGACGCCGTCGACGAACGTCAACGGGAGGACAGTGAGGGCCGCGAGCCCCGCCGAGACGATGAGGACCGCCCGCCGGCGGCCGGTCACGTCGGCGATGGCGCCCCACACCGGCGAGAACACCATCAATCCGAAGAAGAACGTGGCCGTCACGAGGCCGACGTCGAGGGGTGACCCGATGCGACCGATGTAGATGGCCATGACGGTCCCCATCAGGATGGTGGCGCCCTTGTTGGCCGCGGCCGCGACCGCGATGGCCACGTCCTGTCCGCTCAGATGGCGTATCGAACCTACGACCACGGGATTACCACCGGGGTTTGTTCGGCAACCAGTCGGACCGGCCGATGCCCTCCATCGCGTCCGCGTACTCCGCCGCCATCGACTCGACCGAGGAGTACGCGAGCGGATCCGACTCCTCGTACTTCCGGCGGGCGCGCTCGAGGTTGTCCTCGTCGAGTTCGACGCCGAGCCCGGGTCCTTCGGGCGCGAGACTGCCGTTCTCGAACTCGAAGGGGTCCGCGATGACGTCGTCGGCCATCCACGGGTAGTGGGAGTCGCAGGCATACCGAAGCGTCGGCATCGCCGCTGCGACGTGGGCCATCGCCGCCATGCTGACGCCGAGGTGGGAGTTCGAGTGCATGCCGACGCCGAGGTCGAAGGTGCGGGCGACCTTGTCGAGGTCGACGTTCCCGGCGAGCCCGCCCCAGTAGTGGTGGTCCGAGAGGATGACGTCGACTGCCTCCTGTCGGACCGCGGGCGCTATTTCGTCGAAGTCGACCACATACATGTTCGTCGCGATGGGGTAGTCGACGTACTCCTTCAGGCGCTTGTGGGCGTTCAACGTCGGGACGGGGTCTTCGAGGAACTGGACGTTGAGGTCCGCGTCCCACAGTCGTCGGGCGACGTCGACGGCCGTCTCGACGCTCCACGTACCGTTGGGGTCGATACGGAGCGGCGTGTCGTGGCCGAACTCCTCGGCCAGCAGCTCAAGCGTGCGAATCTCCTCGTCCGGTTCGAGGACGCCGCCTTTCACTTTCAGCGTGTCGAAGCCGCCCAGGTCGACGAACTCGCGCGCCTCGCGGACCATGTCCTCGGCCGACATCACCTCGTACCCGGCGACGGCCGCTGAGTCGGGATCGGCGTCCTCCTGCTTGTAGAAGAGGTACCCCGAGAACTCCACCTCATCGCGGACGCACCCGCCGAGGAGATTGTAGACGGGCTCGTCCAGGGCCCGGCCGACGAGATCGTGGAGAGCCGTGTCGATAGCGCCGTAGACCATCGGATCCTGGAGTCGGAGTTCGAGGGGCTTGCGCTCGAAGGGGTTCATTCCTTCGACGAGGCTACGGGCGTCTTCAAGGGCATCACCCTGGTCCCCGTACGTTTCGCCGATGCCGACTTCGCCGTCCGCGGTGGTGAGACGGACGAGTGTTCGCGCCGAAATGTCGCTGTGTCCGCCCCACGAGTTCCGGAGACGGGGCTCCCGGTGGGCGACCGGGATGATCTCCATATCTGTAACGCGCATGTGCAGTACGTTGACGCATCCCTTTATTAATTCTCGCCTCGCGTCCGAACGTCATGGGTGGCCTTGGTAGGAGGCAAGTCTTTTAGTGGTTTCCAGATGATGCGTTTATTGATAGCAATGGATTACGAATCCTTGAAGGAGGACCTCCGAGATGTCGCCTTCACGAACCCAACGCCGTTTAGCGAGGACGGCGAGACGGTCCTTCACGACGAGCTCGCTGTGAACATCGAGTACGTCAGGGACGCCGGTGCCCGTCTAATCGTCCCCTGCGGTAACACCGGAGAGTACTACTCCCTCTCGAACGATGAGCGAGTCGCCGTGGTCAAGACGACGATCGAAGCCTTCGATAGAGCGGGGTCGGTCGTTGGAGGCGTCGGCGGGAGCACCAAGAACGCGAAGATGCTCGCCGACCGCTACGCCGACGCAGGGGCCGACGCCATCATGGTGATGCACCCCAGCCACACGTATGTCCACGAGGACGGCATCCTTGACTACTATCGAGCGCTCGCCGACCACACGGACCTCGGTGTCGTCCTCTACAAGCGGGGAGCCGAACTCACCCACGACCACATCCGCGACCTCTCCGAACGCGAGAACGTGGTCGCGGTCAAGTACGCGGTCAACGACATCGCGGCGTTCTCCAGGGGAATTGGGACGACGCCTGGTGATATCGTCTGGGTCAACGGTATCGCCGAACGGTTCACCCCCTCCTTCCACATAGAGGGTGCCGAAGGGTTCACCACGGGCATCGGAAACTTCGTTCCGCAAACGGTCCTCGCCCTCCAGGAGGCGCTCGAGGAGGGCGACCTGGCTCGCGCGAAGGAAATTCGCGACCTGGTCCGACCCTACGAGGATCTCCGTCAGGAGACGGGGTCGAACAACCGCTTCGGCTCCGCGAACAACGTCCCGGCCGTAAAATACGGTCTCGAACTCGCGGGGCAGTACGGCGGTCCCGTCCGCGAACCGCTGGTTGCGCTCTCGGAGTCGGATCGGAATCGCGCGAAAAGGTATTACGGGGACATCGCCGAGACAGAATCTCGAGTCGGTTGATCCCTCGTCGATGGATTACTTTTATGCGACCCACCCACCAAGAACTCGTCGATGGATATCGGTAACAAGGACCCCACTGTTGAGGGCGTCGACACGGACGAGTGGACGCTCCAAGACGAGGAGGCCCGGTCGTACGTCCGCCGGACGACGGACAGAATTGCATCGCTCGTCCGCTCTACCGTGGGTCCGTACGGTTCGGAAAAACTCATCGAGACCTACGACTACCAGGACGAACCAGAGGTCGTCCTCACAGCGGACGCTGACCAGATTCTCGCTGCAATCGAACGTGGTGACAGCTTCAATGATCCGGTCGCCGCACTGATCGTCGACGCCATCGATTCGATGCAGCGGGGACTCGGCGACGGAACCGCGACGACGCTCGTTCTCACGGACGCGCTCGTTGAGCGCGGTCTCGACCTTGTCGAGGACGGCGTCCATCCGAGCACAGTCGTCGTCGGCTACGCGATGGCTGCGAATCGCGCCGGCGAGGTGCTCGACGACCTGGCTCGGGAATGTTCGCTCGACGACCACGACCTGCTCCGCCGGGTGGCGAGTACGGCGATGACTGTCGACCTTGACGACGGGACGCGGTCCCGGTACGCTGAACGGGTGGCCGACGCCGTCGTCGGACTCGCCGAGGCGACGGACGGTCGGTGGCTCGACACTGACGACGTAGACGTCATCGCCGACACCGGCGTCGAAGAGTGTCTCTACCGCGGTGTCGTCGTCCAACGTCGTCCCTCGCCCGTCCAGGAGGATGAAGACTCGAACGCCGAGTTCGATTGGACGCCGGCAGTCGAGGGAACGTTGGAGGACGCGACCGTCGCGATAATGGACAGCGACGTGTCCTTCGGCGAGACGGCGACGCCGCTCGAAGAGTCGCGGCTCTCCTCGCCGACCGCCCTCGAACAGCGACGGACGGCGCGTGCCGATCGTCGGGCGGCGTTCGCCGACCACCTCGCCACGCTCGGCGTTGAGGTGTTCGTCTCGCTCGAAGAAGTCGAAGATGACGTCCGAGATGCCCTCGAGCGCGAGAGAATCGCGGTCGTCGACCGAGTTACGTATCCGAAGTCCGACGTCGCCCGCGTGGCGCGGGCAACCGATGCCTCGGTCGTTTCGCACGTCGACGATTTCACGCCCGATGTGCTCGGAACCGCCGGTCGGGTGCGCGAGACGGTCCGATCGGACGGAAAGTGGACCTTCTTCGATGAGTGCGACGGCGGCGTGTTCTCCCTCGTCGTCTCGGCCGACACGGCGTCCGCAGCGACCGAACGCGAGCGCGTCGTTTCCAAGGCGCTCGAGGTCACCACGATAGCGGCGATAGACGGGCAAGTGATTCCAGGCGCGGGCGCCCCTGCCGCCGCCGTCGCGAACGATTTGCGCCGGTACTCCCGAACGGTGGCCGGTCGGGAACAGCTCGCCGTGGCGGCGTTCGCCGATGCTCTCGAGGATTTCCTTCGATTGCTCGGTGCGAACGCCGGGCTCAACCCGCTCGACACCCTGACGACGCTCCGGAACGCGCATGCCGACGAATCGGTCGTCGCGTTCGGCCTCGACCTGACCGCCGGGAAGGCTGTCGACGCGTGGGAGGCTGGCGTGGTCGAACCGCGCCGGGTGTTCTCGCAGGCGATCGAGACCGCCCGGTCGAGCACCGAGCAACTACTGACCGTCGACACGATCCTGTATCCCAACGTGGAGCTCGAGTCCTTCTCGCCCGAGCTCGAACACGACTAGCGCGTCCCAGAACTCGAACCGGGGCCGCCGACGTCTGTCATCCTGCTCTCATCGCTACCGAGGTCGGAGGCGGCTAGTTGCTCGCTGATTCGCACCAGCCGGACGGCGAGGTCCGTCGCGGCGTTCAGTACTGCCCGGGTTTGGTCCGTAGGATCGACGAGCGGGTCGGCGGCGAGTACGTCCCGCGTTTCACCGAGGATGGAGTCGACGCCATGAGCGTCCCGTCCTTCGGTATGTGCGACGACGAGTCGGATGACCGTCTCCCATCCGTCCATGCCGCCGTTCCGGGCGAGCGCTCGCGGGACGGTGGTGAGGGCGTCGGCGAACGCCGCCACGGCGAGCTGTTCCCGTCCCGAGACCGATCGACCGTGCTCTTTGACGGCCTGGGAGGCCCCGATCATAGCGGCACCGCCGCCGGGGACGACGGTCGCACTCTCGCGTGCGCTCGCCGCTGCGTCGAGTGCGTGTTCGACAGATTCCTCGAACTCGTCGGCCGCGCGAGGGTCGGGTGCTCGACAGAAGAGGGTGTAGACCGGGTTCGTTCGCCCTTCGACGTGAATCATGTCGGTTCCCGCGTGACGGCGCACATCGACGTCGCCTTTCCCGAGCGTCTCGGCGGAGACGTCCGTGAGCGACGGGACGACCGTCGCGCCGGTCGCGCGAGCGATTCGACTGAGGTCGTCCGCTTCGACTTGTGGGACGGCGAGAATGCCCCGGTTTGCGAGGAGGTTTACGACCCGGTCGTTGACCGCCATTGAGGTAAAAACGACCCGACAACCGGACCGAATGGCCGCGTCGAGCGTCTCGCAGAACCGTGCTCGTTCGTGCTCGCCGAGGGCGTCCCGCGTCTCGAAGGAGTCCACGCGGATTCGTGTCTCGCTCGCGGATCCGGTCCCGCCGACGTTGGGGACGTCGACAGTAGTCGTGAGGACGGCGACGCCGACCTGATCAAACGACCGCGGCATCGTCTCACCGGCCGGGTCGAGGTCTAGAACGACGCCGGGGACGAGTTGCGTCTCGGCCTGGGCGCCTCCGATTCGGGAGGCAACCTTGACCGACCGTGTCACCGACTCCTGGTCAGACTCGGCGAGGTCGTCGACAACGTCCGCGACGTACTCGGCGACCATCGCTCGTGTATTCGGGTCACGCGTGCCCGTTAGCGCAGTTCGTGCGACGGCAGCCGTGCCGAACTCTCCGAGCGGTCTGGCGTGTCGTTCCAGGTACTCTCCGGCGACGTCCATCGCCTCGCGGTACCCACGCTCGACGACCGTAGGATGAATTCCCTGCTCCGTCAATCGGTCCGCCTCCCGAAGGAGACCTCCGAGGATGGTGACGACGGTGGCTGCTCCGTCCCCGTGTTTCTTCGAGAAGTCGGCGACGGTCGATTTGAGGAGTGAGACTGTGGGATTCGATACGTTCAACCGTGCGACCGTTTCGGACCCCGACGAGGTCGTCGTGACCGTTCCGTCGGCCTCGACTATCAGTTTGTTCGCTCCAAAGGGGCCGAGCGCCGAGTGGACGATGTTGCAGACCGCCCGAATGTCGGGCCCAACCGATGTCTTACTTTCGTCGGTCATGACTGATACTGTGTAGCACTGCTCTTATGTTTATTGCGGGAGTTCGCCCTTGGATTCTCGTCGGCAATTTTATTCATCATTTAAAATAATATAGTTAACCGTCATTTAGGTAAAATTGAGGCAAAGCTTAAAGTCTTACCTTTTTCATCATTATATGGTATGGCAAGCTCTGACAAACCAGAGGTTGGAAGTGTCAACGAATCGACCACGCGACGAACCTTTGTGAAAGGTGCCGGAGCGACGGCGGCGGGCGCTCTTGGGGCACTCGCTGGTTGCAGCGGCAGCGAGTCCGGAAACGAGGGGTCGGCCGGAAACAACAGCGGCGGCGGAGGACAAGCGTCGAATACCATCAGCTTCATCTCAGGGATGGCCGCGGAGAACTCGGACATCCGAAACCATTATCAGAAGTCCATGAAGGACTTCCAGAAGAAGAACGGGAGCGTCAACGTGAACCTTCAGGCGGTCTCCTATGGGGATATCAAGACAAAACTATCCTCGACAGTCAACGCCGGTAATCCCCCAGCCATCGCAGAGGGTGGCGCACTCGGCCTGAAGTTCTACAACCAGGGTAAGGTACCGAATCACAAACAGTTCTTCGACAAGACGGACGGCCTGCCAGAGAACCTCACGAGCGCGAACACCGAATCCGCGAAGTTCCGCGGGAAATACTGGTCAGGCGGCGCCCAGCGTCATACGAGCAGCAACCTTGGTATCAACGTCCAAGCGTTCAAGAAGGCGGGGGTCACCAACCCGAAGAAGGACCTCGCGACGTGGAGTCAATTCTACGACTACATCGAGAAAATCGACAAACAGCAGGACATTATCGCCTGGGAGGAGACGGGCGTCTACAATGACCTCGAATCCTACTGGGGCGAAGCGCGCACTGCGTACACTGGCGGAACCGACCCGTGGCTTCGGGGTGATCCGAAGAACCCGACCGTCGTCGTCGGCAGCGACCACAAGGACGCACCGAAGACCGACGGCATGATCAAAAACTGTATCAAACTCGCAAAGAAGTTCTCGAGTCCGAAGTCCGCTTCGCGTGGCGACGAGGAGATTCCCTCGCTCATGCTCACGAACCAGGTCGCCTCGTTCATGTACGCGACGCCGACGGCCAACCGTTGGCGACAGGTCAAATCCGACGTCAAGTTCGGATGGCAGGGCGGCAACGGTGACATCATGTTGCTTCCCAATCCGAAACTCGACCCGAACTATGGTTCCAAGGTCGGAATTCCGGAACTCGATGGCGTCTCCGGTGAACACGGTGGGCACGTTTGGTCGCTCGAACAGCAGACGTCCATTTACGACGTCGCCAAAAAGAAACAGCAGGCGGCCTGGGACCTCAACGTATACATGCTCACCGACCAGGACTTCGCCCTCCCGGCGTGGGGGCAATACTACGAGGCCATTCCCGGTACCAAGCCGATGGGGCAGAAACTTCTCGACCAATACAGCGACAAACTTCCGTCCTGGACGACAAACGCCATTAACAACGTGGACCAGTACGGGTCACAGTACGGCACGACCGGGGCGGCCTGGGACGTGAAGGGGACCAGCGACATCCGCTGGAACAATATCAACAAGACCATCTCGTCTGGCATCGCCGGTCAGGTTTCGCCCGACAAGGTGCCTGGGCAAATCAACAAGAAAATCAAGACGACGCTGAAGGAACAGAACAAGTAAACGGACGAATCGGAGTCGCTTCGACTGTCACGATCGAACTATCCCAATCTTTTTTAGGGGACGAATCCAGTGTAAAGGTAGCATGGCCCAAGCAGCAGAGAGTGCCGAAGAAATCCGACTGAAGTATGGGATGACGGAGGAATCGATCTGGGACCGCCTGAAGCGGAACTGGACGGGATACCTCTTCATTATCCCGACGTTTGTGATGTTCACGTTGTTGTTCTATTTCCCAATCGTTCAGGGAGTTTGGCTGACGTTCACTAACGCACAACTCGGGGGGACGGGCTCCTTGAACTTCATCGGGCTCGATAACTACGTCTGGTTGGTCACGAACGACCTGTTCGTGTTTGCACTCGGCTGGTCAATTGTCTTCGTGTTCTCGACGACGCTTCTCCAACTCGTACTCGGCATGCTCGCGGCGGTCCTGCTGAGCGAGGTCAAGGGAGGATCGCGAGAGTGGCTGAGCGCGATCATCATGTCCCCGTACTTCTCCGCTCCGCTCGCGGGCGGTGTCGTGTGGATGTGGTTCCTCAGTCCCGACTTCGGCTTCGCCACGATGTTCCTGAAGGACATCGGGATACAGAACCCGCCAGCGTTCCTCTCCAAAGGGCTCTGGCCGTACGTCTCGATGATCGTAGCGCAAGCGTGGCACGACTTCGGCTACGCGGGAATCATCTACTCGGCGGCCGTCATCAACATCCCGAGTGAGCAGTACGAGGCCGCGGCACTCGCGGGCGCGGGCCGTCTTCGCCGGTTCCGCGACGTCACGCTCCCCCATCTCGTCACCCCGACCATCATCATCCTCGCGCTGCGCACTGCGTGGAACATCGCCGAGTTCGCCCAGCCGTTCGAGCTGACCGGCGGTGGACCCGGAACCCGTACTATGCTCTTGAGCATCCTTACGTACGAGGTGGCCTACGTGAACCTCAACTTCGCTCGCGCGTACACCGTCGGAATGGTGATGATCGTGCTGGCGATGAGTGCCGCCATCTTCTACGTGACCGTTCTGAACGAAGAGGAGGACCTGTACTTGTAACCATGCTGAATGCAAACAAACGCTCACGATTCCTGTTATACGCCGGCCTACTCATCATGGCCGTTTGGGCGCTCCTACCCTACTACTGGGTCATTCGGACGTCCATCCTGAACAACTTCGCCGCCATCGATCCGTCGACCGGGTATCTCCCCATCTCGGAGTTCACGCTCGACCCATACACTCAGATCTGGAACTCATTCGCAATGACGACCTACTTCAAAAACAGCATTATCGTCGCGCTCTCGGCGACGATTATCTCCCTGTTCTTCTCCATTCCGGGCGCATACGCCTTCGCTCGGTTGGATTTCCCGGGACGTAAGTTCCTCTTTTACACCGCGGTGTTCACGATCATGTTCCCGTGGATCGTGATCACGATTCCGGTGTACAATATTTTCTACACTTTAGGACTCATCAATTCGCTGTCGGGCATCATCATCGCGCTATCCATCTTTGTCTTGCCCCAGACTATCTGGCTCCTCCAGGGGTTCTTTCGGCAGGGTATTCCCCCGAACATCGAGGAGGCGGCGCTCATCGATGGCCATTCGGAGATCGGTGCGTTCATCCGTATCGTCCTCCCGCTGTCGCTGCCCGCCGTCGGTGCGGCCGCCCTGTTCTCGTTCCTCACCGCGTGGAACAACTTCTTGTGGGTGTTCGTGCTGACCAGCGACAAGAACGTCCGGACGGCCACCGTCGCCATCCACTACATTCTCGGCAGCGACGCGTTCCGACAGTGGAACCTGCTGATGGCCGCGGCGGTGATGCTCGTGCTACCGCCGGTCGTCTTCTACGCGCTCTCACAGCAGTTCGTCGGGGAGGGACTGGCAGGATGACGCCGACGAAGGCGGGCGACTCGCAGGCGGCCGGAACGTTAAGGATTAACAACCACCGTGCAAACAATATGATAACGGAGACCAAGTACCATGGCTAACGTCGAATTCGACAACGTCACCAAAGTGTTCGACAGCTCGTCGAACACCATCGTCGCCGTGGAGGAACTGGACCTAGAGATAAAAGACGGCGAGTTCATCGTCTTCGTCGGTCCGTCGGGGTGTGGGAAGTCGACCACCCTCCGGATGGCAGCGGGCCTAGAGACGATTACCGATGGCGAACTCCGCATCGGCGACCGAGTCGTCAACAACGTCTCGCCGAAGGACCGCGACATCGCGATGGTGTTCCAGTCGTACGCGCTCTACCCCCACAAGACCGTCCGGGGCAACATGGGCTACGGGCTGGAGCTGAGCACTGACCTCACCGAGGGGGAGATCAACAGTCGCGTCGAGGAGGCGGCCGAGATGATGGGCATCGAAGAGCTCCTCGACAAGAAGCCGGCCTCCCTTTCGGGCGGCCAGCAGCAACGGGTCGCGACGGGGCGCGCCATCGTCCGCGAACCCGAGGTGTTCCTCTTCGACGAACCACTGTCGAATCTCGACGCGAAGCTGCGCAAGCACATGCGCACGGAACTCTCGCGCATTCACTCCGAACTCGACATCACGACCATCTACGTCACGCACGACCAGGAGGAGGCGATGACGATGTCCGACCGCATCGTCATCCTCAATGACGGTCGGCTCCAACAGGTCGGCGAACCCAAGGAGGTGTACTACCAACCGGCGAACCTGTTCGTCGCCGACTTCATCGGCAGCCCGTCGATGAACTTCATCGACGTCGAACTGGAGGGCAACCGCCTCACCAACGGCGGGAGCTTCGACTTCGAGGTCTCCGACGAGTTCGTCAACACGCTCCGAAGCGTCTCCGACGCCTCGGAGTTCACGTTCGGCGTCCGCCCCGAGAACGTCCGCGTGGCCGAGAACGTCGACGACGCCCGCGGTATCTCGGTCACGGTGGACGTCGTCGAGGTCATCGGGTCGGACAACTTCCTCTATCTCGACCTCGACGGGCGGGAATTCCGCGTCCGTAGTCCTTCCTACATCGAACCGGAACAGGGCGACGAGATAACCATCACCTGTGACGACGAGGCGATTCACCTTTTCGACGCGAAGACCAACGAGGCTCTCGTTCACGGGCTCGTCACCCATGAGTCGGGCGAGACGCCGAACCCCGCGAAGGGCGAACAGGAACGCGCGGTCAGCGACTGAATACCTTCCGGCACCGCTAGTTATTTGTTCCCGTCACACACGAGTACTGGCATGACGCACGACGTAGCGGTCATTCCGGGCGACGGTATCGGTCCCGAAGTCGTCGACGCGGTCCGGCCCCTCCTCGAAGACGTCGCCGACGAGTTCGGGTTCGACCTGCGGTTCACGGAGTTCGACTGGGGAACCGAGTACTACCTCGAGCACGGCGAAATGATGCCAGGCGACGGCACCGACGAACTCGCGGTTCATGACGCCATCCTGCTCGGCGCCGTCGGCCACCCCGACGTGCCCGACCACGTCACTCTCCGCGGGCTGATGTTGCCCATCCGAAAAACGTTCGACCAGTACATCTGCAAGCGCCCCTCGGTGCTCTTCGAGGGGGTCACGAGCCCGCTCCGTGGCTACGGCGCCGGTGACATCGACTTCGTCGTCTACCGCGAGAACACCGAGGGCGAGTACGCGGACATCGGCGGGCGTGAGCACAGCGGATTCGACAACGAGGTAGCCGTCCAGTCAGCTGTGTTCACCCGGACGGGCGTCGAGCGTATCGTCCGGGCGGCCTTCGAGGCGACGACCGAGCGCAACGGGAAGCTCACGAACGTCACCAAGTCGAACGCCCAAGCATACGGGATGGTCCTCTGGGACGACGTCGTCGACGAGGTGAGCGAGGAGTACCCCGACGTGGAGACCGAACGTCTGCTGGTCGACGCGGCGTCGATGGACCTCATCCGCCGGCCCGACGAGTTCGACGTGCTTGTCGCGTCGAACCTGTTCGGCGACATCCTCACCGACATCGGCGCCATCGTTTCAGGCAGCATGGGTCTCGCGCCGTCGGCGAACGTCAACCCCGATCCGGTCTACCCCTCGATGTTTGAGCCGGTCCACGGCTCCGCCCCCGACATCACCGGGCAGGGCGTCGCAAATCCACTCGCGACGGTCCTCTCGGGGTCGATGCTTCTTGAGGACCTCGGAGAGGAAGCCGCCGCCACCGCCCTCTGGGACGCCGTGGCGGCGCAGTTGGCGGACGAGACGGCGCCGCGTACCCCCGATCTTGGCGGCGACGCCGAGACGGTGGACGTGGTCGCCGACCTGCGCGACCGCCTCTGAACGCTGTCCGCGTTCTGATTACTCGTAGACGTGGACGCTGCCGGTCGCGTTGGCCTCAATGAAGTCCCAGTCGTACTCGACGCCGAGACCGGGGTCGTCGGGGACCTTGACCATCCCGTCGTCGTCGATGGCGTCGAGCATGTCGGAATAGCCGTCCTTGTACACCGGCGGCTGGGTGTTCTGACAGTGCGGGTGGACGAGCGCGAGTTCATAGTAGTTGGTGTTGCGCGTCGCCGCGATACAGTGGCGCTGGGCCGGTCCGGGCGCGTGGAATTCGACGTCGATGCCGAAGCCCTCGGCGACGTGCGCGACCTTCATCGCGCCGGTGATGCCGGCGTCGTACTCGGGGTCCGCCCGCACGAAGTCCGTCGACTCGCTCGCGGCGAAGTCGGATTTGAGTTCGAGGCCGCGGACGTGCTCGGTCTGGAGGATGGGCGTGTCGAGTCGCTGCGAAAGCTTCCGGTGGGCGTGCATCGAGATTCCACCGTCACGGAACGGGTCCTCGTACCAGAAGAACCCCTGTTCGTCGAGTGCCTTCCCGAGTTGGAGTGCGTCGGCGAACGTCTCGAGTTCGCAAGCCGGGTCGTGCATCAGGTCCATCTCGTCGCCCACGCGTTCGCCGACGGCATGGACGGCGTTTATTTCCCGCTGGAGTTCACGCTGCTCGTCGCCGCCGCCCCAGCCGTGGATTTTGAAACCGTTGTATCCCATATCACGACATTCCTCGGCGAAGTCGGCGTACGCTCCCGGCGAATCGAGACCGCCGTTATCATCACCGTGGTACGTCGAGGCGTACGCGGGGACGCGTTCGCGGTAGGTGCCTAGCAGTTCGTGAATGGGGGCGTCGTAGTACTTGCCGGCGAAGTCCCACAACGCGATGTCGATGGGCCCGATGCCCATCCGGTCGTACTTCCGGAGCGCACGCTTGACCTCGCTCCAGTGCTTCTCGCGCTTAAGTGGGTTCTCTCCGACGAGGTAGTCCGCGATGATGTTGTACTGGGCAGCCGCGGGCGAGTTCCCGCCGACGTACTCGCCGGTGATCCCCTCGTCGGTGTGGATCTTCAGGCCGAACAGTTTCCGCTCAGTCGTCTCGCCGGCGTCGTAGACGAGATTGAAGCCATGGCGGTCCGTTCCCACGTCCTCCAGTTCGTAGCTAAACTCGATGCTCTCTATCCGGGTGATTTCCGGCGGCATGCGGGTGTACCGTCGTACGGTTAGTAAATAAAGGCGGGGGCGCGTCAGCGGTCCGACGGGTCAGCGGTTCGGGTGGATGGTCGCGCGGTAGGCCTCCCCGGAGGCCTGGGCCTCGTAGGCCGACTCGGCGTCGTCAAGGCCGACGCGGTGGTTGAACAGTTTGCGGTAGGGGAGGTCATCGGCCGTCTGTTCGAGCAGTGAGATGGCCGTCTCGAACTGGTTGGGCGGGTAGGCCAGGCTCCCGCGGATGGACAGCTCCTTGTGGATGAGCTGGGACGGGTCGACCTCGGCCTCGCCGTTGTAGGCGTAGTGGCCCACTTCGACGACGGTCCCGGCCTTCCGCGAGATGTCTATCGCCTGCTCGAATGCACTGGGGTGACCCACTGCCTCGATGACGACGTCCGGTCCGTCGCCGCTCGGCGTCAGGTCCTTGACGGCGTCCACGAAGTCGTCACCGTGGTCGCTGATGTCGACAGTGTGGGTCGCGCCGAACTGCTCTGCCAGGTCGAGGCGTTCGTCGACCATGTCGATGGAGATGACCTGGCCGGCGCCGGCGTGCTTCGCGGCCGCGGCGGCGAGTATCCCGATGGGGCCTGCACCCTGGACGGCGACGGACTGCCCGATGCCGAATCCCTCGCGAATCCAGGGGACGCCCGGCTGGTAGGAGAGGTCGAACGCATGGGTGGCCACGGAGAGCGGTTCGACGAGCGCGCCGAGTTCGACGTCGAGGTCGTCGGGCAGGCGGAAGAAGTGGGCGTCCTCCTCGATGACGAAGTACTCGCTCATCCCGCCGTGGACGTGGGGTTCGTCCTCGACGCCGCGGAAGCCGTACACCTTCCGCTCGGTGCACGCGAGCGGGTGGGCCGGGACGTGGTCCGTATACCAGTCGTCGACGACGTTGATGCCGGGGACGACTGTAACGCCGTTGCCCGGTTCGACGCGATTGCCGGCGGAGTCAGTCGTGACGCCCTCGCCGACCGCCTCGACGACGCCCGCAAGTTCGTGGCCGGGAACGACGGGGAACTCGAGATCGAGTCCGCCCTCCCGCATGTGAATGTCCGAGCCGCAGATTCCGGTCAGTTCGACGCGCACGAGCAGTTCTCCGGGGGCGATGTCCGGAACGTCGACCGTCTGTACGTCGATGTCTCCGGACTCGTCCATGACGAGCGTTTGGGACTGCATCACACTGAACATCTGGGACTGCGTACAAATAGATTGGGTCGCGCTGGCGGCCTCGTGGCGGCCGCTGGCGGGCAGGTTGGCCTCGCCACGAGGTCGACCAGCGCATCATCTGGGGGAGACGCTACCCGACCGATTCTCACTCGGCCGTGAACTCGTTCTCGAGTGCGCCGACGCCCTCGATCTCGACGGACGTGGTATCGCCGTCGGCGAGCGGGCCCACGCCGGCCGGCGTCCCGGTGAGAATCACGTCGCCCGCTTCGAGGGTCATGTAGGTCGTTATCTCCTCGACGAGTTCGGGGACCGAGAAGATGAACTCGGCGCGCGAGGAATCCTGGACGACCTCGCCGTTGTGCCGGAGGCGGATGGACGCGTCTTCGGGGACGTCCTCCGGGGGCACGACGACCGGGCCGAGCGGGCAGGCGTTGTCGAAGGCCTTGCCGCGGACCCAGTTCTGCTCGACCATCTGGTCGTCGCGGTTCGAGACGTCGTTCGCGCACGTGAAGCCCTCGACGACGTCGTAGGCGTCCTCAGCGGCGACGTTCCGGCACTGTTCGCCGATGATGACTGCGAGTTCGGCCTCGTACTCGATTTCGTCCTTGCCGGGCAGCAGCGGGACCGCGTCGCCGTAGGCGGCGAGCGTGTTCGGTGGTTTCAGGAACAGCAGCGGGCGGTCCGGAACCTCCATGCCGGACTCCGCGGCGTGGTCCTCGTAGTTGAGTCCAACGCAGACGATCTTCGAGGGGTTGGTCGGCGGAAGCACGGTGACCTCATCGGGGTCGTAGGTGCGGTCGGCAAACGTGATGGCGTCGTCAGTCCACTCGCCACGCCGGACGCTCCCGGCGGGGTCTCTAAAGCGTACTCTGCGCATGTCGTCTGAAGGTTCATCGGTGCGTCCAAAAGGATTTGGATTGCGGAGGTATCTGAACGCTCGGGGCGGTTCGCGCCGGTCTCGGAAGGTCCCGGCGCAGGGTGGTTACATCGAGGGGCCGACGCGTGTGATGGCGAACTCCGTGATGCCGTGGCGCTCGGTGCAGGTCCGCTCGCCGTTCGCCACGGCGAGCACGCGCTCGGTCAGGTCGGCTGCGGTGGCGGTCGTCGCGTCGACGTCGATGTCGTCCGGCAGCGCCGCGAGCGTCCCCTCATCAGCGGATAGCTTCACGACTGGCACGACCGGGTGGCCCGTCGGAACGCCCTCGCCGGTGACGTGGAGGACGACCTGCGCGCCGGCCGCAGCGAGGCCGGTCG
>NZ_JBPEHG010000033.1:0-14653 GCF_054177585.1 Haladaptatus rarus
AGGTGACCTCGTGGTCGTCACCGATGTCGACGTCGATGTCGAGCATGTGGCCGTCGATGAGTCCGACGATGATGTATGGCTTCTCGGGGTCCGTCTCCTCGTAGGTGAGCGTGTAGGGGTTCTCCTCGGATCGGGGGTCGATGTCGTCGGGACAATCGCCGACCCATCGGTAGCCCTTCGGTGGGAGTTTTCTTCCAGCGCCTTCGAACGCCGACGCGGGGACGTACAAGTACTGGTCGCGGTCGCGGTACTGGTCAGTCATCGGTTAACCTCGTAGAAATTGTTCTCGTCTTCAGGGCAGGTCTCATTCAGGAGGACGAGACACCGTTTCACACTGCGTCGGTGCGTCCCATACGACTCTTGTTCGTTGCCACACCGCGAGCAGGTGACGGCGACGCCAGGGGTTGGGTGTCCACTGTCGCTTTCGAGTTCGACATGCGACTTGGTGCAGGAGATTCTCATCGCGTCCTCCCTCCGAGCATGATGTGGTGAACGAGTTCCCAGCCACCACTGGGGGATGATTCGTAGTCGGTCGGTTCGTCGCGTGGTCCGTGCGTGCCGTCGTAGTGCGTGTATCGCATGTGTGAGCGTCCATGAGTCCGTGTCGTGGACAATTCGCGGACGAAGACACACCGGCAGGGAAAAGGCCTTGAACCCGGACGCCGTATGTCCGAGTAGAAGGTCAATCCCCTGCACGGGACCCTTCGTCCGATAACTTCCTTCAAAACGCCCGAAACAAGCCAGGTCCTTCCTACAAGACGAGGCTTGCGGGCGTTTTGTTCAATTCTGTGTCCTTTAGTGACGACTGTGTTCTTGGTTGGTTAATCGTGACCCGAGACTATAAGAGTTGCCCCGTTCTTGAGTAGAAACGTAACACATTATGACGGACGAACCATCCCCTTCCATCCTGACTCAATCGCAGCGAGCGTTGCTGAGAGGCGAGAAAGAGACCGATGAGAGGAGTGAACGGTCGATGCGGGCGAGGATTCGCTATCGCGTTCGGAGTGCATTCTCCCAGGATGCGCCGCTTCTGTTGGGGATGCGCTCTCGGGATCTCGACACCATCTTTCACAATTTCACACAGGGCGAGCGGTCGATCTCGTCCGACGAAGAACAGAGCGAGTTCTACGATGGTGTCCGTGACTTGTTGGGGGTTATCTATCTCCAGACTCACGACCGCGTCCCACCGCATGACTTCGAGACACTACTCCGCCAAGGGATATTGCGCGCAGTCGACCGCGAGCATGTTGGTACTCCCGAGGAGAAACCGGGCGTCCGAATTGATTTTGAAGTCGAAGAACTGTCCCATCGTCTCTCGGAGGACGTCCTGGAGATGATTGAGCGTGGCCAGGTGGAGCGCCTATCCGCGGACGAGGCACAGTTCGCCCTCCGCTTGGCACTCTCCGACGACGATGTCCCGGACGACGTCGTTCGCCAGCAGTTTCGACGCCGTTGGGAGGAGGCACGAGACGTGCCGTGGCCCGGAGAAGACGATACCGACGAGTGACGTCTTTCGCACGTCTGACTGACTCTCTTGTAAATCGCGTCGCAATCGCCGCGCAATGAAGAACATTACCGTCCGACTCGAAGAGAGTACGGTACAGCGACTTGATAAAGTCACCAACAATCGGAGTGAATACGTCCGCAATCTCATCGTATCGGACCTTGAAGACGGGACGAACACACACGACTCATCGACGAAGGTCGAGCAATTGCGCGACGAACGCGACAGAATCCGTGAGAGCCTCACAGAGAAGCGCGTTGAAGCCGCCCGACTCGAAGCGACTAACGAGCGATTGCAATCCGACTTAGATCGTGTTCGCGACGAACGCGATAGCGCACAGGCGCGGTACCACGAGGCGCACACGAAACTCAAACTGCACAACTCGGAGAGGGACGGTCTCCTCTCACGTCTAAGTGGACTCCTCTCACGGTAACGTGGACCGGGTTTAGACGCCCAAGTCCGGGGGTTCGCCCCCTCAGGATGCACTTGCACGGGGTTCTTTCCTAACGCATTAGCGCTAATCGAGCACTAATCCCGGCCGTACGAAGATTATGGGTATCAATTTCTGACGACGGTTCTGTTCTGGCGACGCCTCTGGCGAATGCGCGGCTTCCCGGATTGAATTTCCCTTCTGCTATAGCCTGTGGGGACTTGTCCCTGCTATTGCCCCCTTGGGGTTGGCCCTTCTCACGCCAGAGTGGGGATTCGTCTATGCTATAGCCAGCTCGGGGTTCCACCCTCTCTATGAGAGTCGGAGTTCGTCACTGCCATAGCATGGCCTGGGGTTCATCCTTGCTACTGCATGTTTGGGGTTCACCATTCTGACATATTCGGGGTTCTCCCTGCTATAGCCAGTGTGGGGTTCATCCCATCTATCAGCATTGTGGGGGTTCACTCTCTCGCGTTATCCGTGGGTTCTCTTCTATTTCTGCATGGCCTGAATGGCCTTGATATTCGTCGGTGGGGGTGTCCCCTTTCTTAGTCTAACGAGGTTTGTGTTGTCGTCTATTGGTGTCGTCCTGTGGGATTTGATATTTCTCGACATATATTTTTAGTACGGGGCCGTCGTAGTATCTCGTATGTCACTCGCGCAAAAACACCGTGAATCAATCCATCCCAAGGCGCTCGACACACTCCGTGCACTCGTCTTCTACGACGGACGAGCCTCGACAAAACAGATAACTGACTATACGGACCATGGCAACAACGTCCTCCATTATTGGTTCGACCAGTTGATACAACGCGGGTGGATTGAACGGACTGACGAGGTCGAACCGTCGCGTGGCCCCATCCCGGCACACGTCTATGCCATTACCGACGAGGGCCGGGACGTCGTCGAGGAGCACCGTGACGAGAACCCCACGATAGAGAGTCGTCTTGTGTCGTTGGAGACGCGCGTCGACGACCTGGTGGACGAGAACAGTACTCTCCGCGACCAGAACGAACTCCTGCGCGACAGGCTCGACACCCACGAGGAGCGCCTGGAGGATATCCGGACGGTCGTCAAAAGGTTGTACGGAAAAGTCTTCGAGGACTGAGTTAGTATGAGATACTAACGTGCGCGTCCGCGTCGGTGTGTGTGTCTTCTGACGCGGCGATCTCCCAGATCTCGACGTCGTCGTACGCCTCTTCTCTACCGTCCTCGAACGTTACCACGAGATCGTCCGTCCACACTGCGTCCACACCGACGACGTCCGTCAGCGTCTCCGTGGCGTCTCTGCGTGTGTGGTAGACGCGGAGGTCGAACGTCATAGGCCACACTCCTCCTGTTGACTCTGACGCTCGAAGTGACGCCAGACTGCGGTGGGTATGAGACACCCGCAGGACAGGCGGACGTCGTCGAGACTGTCGAACGAAACGAAATACACCGTCTTGCCGCAGTCCGGGCAGGCGACAGTCATTCGTCCTCGACCTCCGGGAGTTCGCGACGTCCGTCCCGAACGCACGGCCAGCACGGGAAGCCGGTGAGTGTGTCCTCGCAGTCGTGTTCGTCGTCCTCGTCGAGGAAGTCGATCAATGTGCTGTCGATAGTCTCAAGGGTCGTCTGGTTCTTGGTTGACATGGGTTCCAGTCCATTTGTTGGAAACCCGGCTCGGGTGTGCAACCACCCGGGCAGATTCTCACCTGCCCTGCGAACCGTGTCTCCTTACCCATACATATGACTACATGGGTAATAAAGGTACCGATTCAGTTGGATACATGGGGTTTTATAGTAACCCGGCACATACATATGTGTGGGTAAAGACGATGGAAACAGAGATGCCCTACGACGAACGCGATACCGAATCAGGCCGTTTCACGCCTACATTCACCGACGAACAGTTTCTCGACGCCGTCGACGACCTCGACACCCCGACGACGAACAACGTGGCCGAAGCTATCGGGTGCAAGTACCGGACTGCGTACGCGCGACTGACGTCTCTCGACGACGAGGGACGGGTTACACGCCATGAAATCGGCAACACGCTCGTGTGGGAGGTCGTCGATGACGAGTGAATCGTTTGAGGATATCCTCCCCGAAGACAGTCACTGTATCGGCGAGGGTGACTGGACATGCGCGGAGTGTGGTGTCGAGACTGGCGGACATACACTCCCCGGCGTGGGGCGGAGAATGCTGTGTAAACGCTGTGCAATGGCAGAGTCTGACGATTACGTGCAGACGGGTGTCTCGATTGATTGCCCCGGGTGTGGGGCGACGACGGACTACATCGGAAAGGAGAGTGGTCTCCACGCCTGCCCGCGCTGCCTGGAGTTCTTCACCGTCGAAGACGGAGACGCGAGAACGTTTCAAGACGTCTTTGTCGAGCTGATTGAGAACAATCCAAACGCCTCTCTCGCGGACGCTCTCGACGACTTCACCCGGGGGGACGAGGAGGTCGACGACGATGAGTGACGCTTCGACCCCCGAACCCTCCGACCAATCGTTCGACACGGGGATGGAACTTTGTGGACGGTTAGACTCGGAAGAAGAACTCCAAGAGTGGCTAAAGGAGTTTTTTGAGAGCAGAGGATGGACAGCCATCCGCGAGGTCACCCCCCACGGGTCCAACTACAAAGCGGATCTCATTGTAGAACACGAAGCCTTTGGGTGGGTGGGTATCGAAACGAAGTACTTCCGGAATGATGGGGGTGGAAAGGCCGCAAAGGCGCACCATCAAATCACGAGGAGGTACAGGGGAGAGAAGTACATCGGGAAGAAAATAGATTTGTGGGCGGTGTGTCCCTACTTTTGGGGAATCAATAGCCAAGACCCCGAGTATCAGCAGGATAGGATCAGGTCGGTATTCATGCGTGAGTTCTTCGGCCATCATGGGATTGGGTACATCAATCTGAACAGGCCGACACTTCTCATCGACTATGCGTACTCCGATAGCAAGCAGAAAATTCCAGTCGGGGGGGACTACCTCTCGCAGTACTTCGAGTCCGTCGATATCGAGTACATCCGTGAACGGGTGCAGGCAAAAAGGAGAGAGTACGACTACCGATGAGTGACACCACCCAAACCACCCTGACGGGAGACGTTGAAACAAGAGTCGTCAACCGTGACAAGAGTGAGTTCGACGTCGATCTCGGTCGAGAGGGCAGGGGCGACGACGCCGACCATATGAACAACACTGAAATCGGACGTCCTGGGTGGCTCGGTAACCCGTACCGACTCAAAAAGTACGGTGGGGACTACACACGAGAGGAGTCAATCAAAGCGTTTCGAGAGGACTTTCACGCCCGGCTTGAAGAGGACGACGAGTTCCGAAAGGCGGTCGAGGCACTCCGGGGCGAGACTCTGGGGTGTTTTTGCAAACCGCAGGCCTGCCACGGTGACGTCGTACTCGACTATCTCCGGGGGTGTGAGACCTCATGAGGACTCGCGTCCTCGTTGTTCTCCTTGCTCTCCTCCTCATGAGTCCGATAGCAGCTGCACAGTCGACGAACACCACGACAACGGAGTCTCACTGGACGAACGCGAGTTCTGGCGGTGGGGGCGGTGTCCTTGGTGGTGGCTTTGGGGTTGGCCCGAGGGCGTGGTTTGACACGATTATCAACACGTCGCGGGACAAACTCGCGGGTTCTCTTGAATGGCAGATTCGGACGACCGTGGCGATCTGGATTGGCACGCCCTACGATGATACAGGCGTGACGACGACGGCAGGCAACAACGTTATCGACGCACTGAGTGGCGTGATGACGACACTCCGGACAGACGTCTACGGTGCGTACGTCTTCCCGTTCTTGGTGATGTTACTCGTCATCTTTCTGCTCATTTCGTCGGTGGCTATCCCCGCCTCGACGATGTTCTACGGAGCTAGTCTGACGAGATGGGCAGGCAAGATCGGGATGGCGATTATCGTCGTCGGTATCTCGTACGACGTCGTCAACACGCTTCAAATGGCGTCGAATGCGATTGCACTCAGTATCGCCCCGTCGCCCGAAGAACTGACGCAGTCGATGGCAGGCGTCTTCAAACTCGGCGCTGCGCCTGCCGTCGCCGCAGTCGGACTCTATGCGTTGGGACTGGGCAAGGCGCTCGTCCTGGGGTTCGTCTATGCGATTCGGCAAGTCGCGTTGATGATGGCTCCGGCAGTCATGCCTCTGGCGCTCGTCCTGGCGTACGCAGGCCCACACGGACGTCTCCGTAATGCCGGGTCCATGCTCTTCTGGCAGTGGTTCAGTCTCACGTTCGTCACCATCCCCGTGGCTATCCTGTTGCGGATCGCCTTCGAACTCGACTGGTCGTTTGGCGTGACTGGCATCATCGGATTCATGCTAACGCTCGGGATCTTCGCACTGGCGCTGATTCTCCCGTTCGTGTCGAGCGTGGCGTTCTTTCGGAGTCCGCCGACACCGCGCAAAATCGCCTCGAAGGTGTCCCCGACGTCGAGGAGTGGCGGCAGTATGTTCGGTGGGTCACCCCGTCCGACGGCTGCGGATGGTGGTGGGGCGTCACCCACGAACCCGCGACAGACGGCGGCAGACGGTGGCCGGACGGCCTCACACTCACCGAACCCCCAGGGTGAAAGGACGAGAAAGGGGACTCAAACCACCGTCAAACAACGAAAACAGTACGCAGACAGGAGTAACCGATGAAATCCAGCAACTACCCCGACGATTGGGACGTCCGACGACGACACGCATACGAGAGAGACGAGTGGCGGTGCTCGAACTGTGGCCGTCTCGGTGGCCAGTACGGAGATCGCGAACTCCACGCCCACCATATCGTCCCAAAGTCGAAAGGTGGCAGTGATAAAATGTCCAACCTCAAGACGCTCTGTAAGGAGTGCCACAACGCCATTCACCACAACGGCAAGATGGCACCGACGGTCACGCAGCAATCGGTAGACGGTGGCAATATCCTTCGGTCGATCGCCGTGATTGGGTACGTCCTCGTCGTGTATTGGATATCATCCCACCTTACCGCATTTCTAAACGACGGGTCGTTATTGGGGCAGACGGCGCACTTCGGTGTTGCAGCCGTCCTGATGGCTATCCTGTCGGTTGGATCTGTCCGACTGGCGCGCGCGCTCTCGAGTCGAAAGGGGAAACAGAAGGTCGTCATGGGTGTGGCCGTCCTCGCCGTCACACTACTCACTCTCGGCTATCTCGCCGGACAGTTCCAACTCGTGCTGACGTACCTGCTGATGGTTGGCGGGGCTATCTGGGGCGTTGTCGTGGCGGTGACGTACGTCGTGAGGATGATTGGCGGGGAGATCCGGTCGGTGACCTCCGCCACCCGATCGGTGCGTCAGTTCTGGCGATAGCCCACTCCCCCCGAAAAACTAACTTTTCTCCCGGGATAGCCTTGTAATATGAGCACAATAGACTCATATCCTTACAGAGACCGCCAAGTCCTCGAACATCTTTACGTCCGCCGGGAGATGTCGATGGCCGAGATCGCGGATAGATTCGGTTGCGGCGTGAGCACGATAAGACGATGGCTGGATAATCACGATATCGACCGACGACCTCCAGGTAGGGCCGAACCGTCTGATTCGTGAGAGGTTGGCCTTTTTTGGATGTATCAGATTGATTGGTATGCCAAAGTAGAACGCACGACTGCGTGGACTTGTCTTGAGAGAAAACACCGCGTATCGAGTGAAAATGGCCGATTCACTTCCCTATTCAATTATAATCGGAAGTGGATTCAGTCCGGGAAACGTTTCCCGGACCGAAGGTTAGCACAGCATACTAACGTCGAGATGACGCGAGTGCGAAATTTTACACATCTGCTTATTTTTTAGCAGTGGCTCTCTCGCACTCACCATTACAGACATAAGCGGGTGTGTACCCACCTTCGTGCAAATTTGCACGGAAGTCGAGAAGTTCCAGGGTACAAACGATGTACCCGCGGGTACAGAAAGTGCCGTGGAACTTCGAAAGTTCCATTTGGAACTTTTGCCACCTGGCAAATTTGTTCATTTGAACATTTTTGCCACTGCTGCTTAGAGAGAAATGGGGCAGTGGATTCCCGAGTGGCAAAATTTTGCATCTCGGGGAACTGCCAAATTCTGCCAAGCTTGGCAAAATTTCGCACCGTCTACTTCCGCTTTCCCCGTTAAGCGGGCGTGAGACACTGATATCAGTTTGATGTTTGAAGTCATGATTGTATGTCTCTAATGATGTCATGAGTCGCCGCGCTCCGAGCGCGGCGACTCCCCATCTACTGTCCGGCCCAGGATTTGGCGATTTGTTGGCAGCCGGCGGGTTAGAATGGTATACCAACGTCAGCGGGGAGGGTCCTGCTCCCCGAAGACGCCTATGAGCAGTGATAACTCGTATTG
The DNA here is from genome assembly GCF_054177585.1 of Haladaptatus rarus. NCBI lineage: Archaea > Methanobacteriati > Methanobacteriota > Halobacteria > Halobacteriales > Haladaptataceae > Haladaptatus > Haladaptatus rarus. The sequence continues at coordinate 8,278 of NZ_JBPEHG010000033.1, forward strand.
AGCTACATCGACCGGTCGAGGGGCCGACGTCCTCACGTACGCACTCCGGTAACTTAAAACTAAGTTACCAGTAAGTTTTTATGTCTGGACTGTGAAAGAGTAAGTGCTGGACCATCCAGCAGCGCACCTTCGCCGGTGAGTCGTTTTGCATTAGTTGGGGCGGTGTCCACCGTGACATCGCACCTGTTTCGTTCTTGCTTTAACCAACAGTGACGAGTGGGGGGAGTGCGTGTTGGTTAAGCCGTAAACTCGATCGTGACGATAACGTTGTTCCCCCGTTGCTCGGGGACGATCGCCCACGAGTCGACGGACGTCACCCCCGCAGCGAAGTCCGTGAGATGAGTTTGGATAGCGTCTGCATTGTTGGCGACGCGGGCACTGTCGAATGGCATCAGGCGCTCACCTCCTCACCGTCTTCGTCCGCAGTAGCCAGCGCTTCGAGTGTACTGTAGACTCTCCCGGGTTCGTGGCTAGACACGTATTCGGCCAGCTCGCGCTTCCCGGCCAGGTCCGGGGAACCGCCGAATCCGCCGAACTCACGCGCGACGGCGATCAACTCACGTCGGGTATACTCAGTCTGCACTTCGGTCGCGAACGACTTCGGTGGGTCCGCCCCCTCGCGTTCGTCGACGAGGTCACGGCCGCAGACACGACGGAGTTCGTTCTTGTTTGCCGTCTCGTCCATGCCCTGCCACTCGACACCGAGAGCGTCAAACACACGCTCCTGCACTCTCTCGTCCATCAGTTTTCGAGAGTATAGCTTCGTTGGCATGAAATTGAAGTCGAGGATGGTTTCGGCGGCAGTCGCCGGATCATAATCGACCTCGATCTCCTGGTGCGATTCGAGGTAAGAGAGACCGTCATCCGGGACGAGCGCGACGTATCGCTGCCCTTGGTTGAGTGGCGATCGCCCCGGCCACATGCCCTGATTTCTGAGTGCGCCTTTCACTGGAAGGGCGGAGTCGTCGCTATCCCCCGTGAACGTCACCGTCACGAGTTCGAGCGACTTCTCGGGGTCGTCCAGGTAGGTCTCCTCGACGTAAATCACTGGGAGTCACCACCGAGCTGCTCGACGCGCGCCTTGAGTTCGCTTCGAAGTTCGTCGGCATCCATCTCCTCTTCGAGAGCGGCGAGTTCGGACTGCATGGCCGTCATCTGCTCGTACACCGTCGCCGCCTTTTGCACGACACTGTCGAGTGCGGCGTCAGTGTTCGGCGACTCTGCGGCTGCAGACTTGCTGTCGATGCCACGCAGTGGGTTCGACGTCGAGTGCGATCGCTGTCTGTCCGCCGTCTCCCGAAAGAGGGCCGCGACGGACACCGAATCAAGTCCCCCGTCGTCAGTGGCCGTCTCCCCACTCTTCTGCTCGATCTGAGAGAGATCGATGTCTCCCGATTGAAGGTGACGACTCCCTTTGACGGTGCCGTTGCTTTGCTGTCTGACTGCCTTTGCGAGTTTGTCCGTAAAGTTGTCTGATTTCGACATGATTACATCTCCTCTGTCTGCCACTCTCCGCGTTCGTCCGTCCACGCGCGCGTCGTCGCGAACGTCTCTACCTCCTGGCCGTCCTCGTCCACGAGTGTGTCCGTGATGACGATCTCCGTGTTGTCGCCTAACCCCGACTCCTCGACGAGGCGCGAAAGACGACGCTCAATCTGCCGTTGGGACGTCACGATTCGACCTCCTGGTATACGTTGTAGTCCCCGAGTTCGGCCACCTTCTCGGCGTTCTCGTCGAGGTCGTCATCGAAGACAACGCGAAATCCGTTCTCTCGGGCGTCGCGCAACCAGTCTGCGTCGTCGTCGCCAGTCAATGCGGCCAACCGACGCTCGATGTCACGTTGCGACGTCATTCACTACCCCCGTATTCGCTGGCCTGGCGTACGGTCCACTGCCAGACTTTATCGGATTCGTCGGACGTCAGTTCACCGGCGAAGTACACCGTGGGGTCCGGTGTCTCCGGTGACGAGAGACACTCCGCGAGATAGGCGATGTAGTCATCTGCCCGGATCCGGACACCCGATCGCTCTTCGAGTTTGTCCAGGGCGTTCTGAAGGCGTCGGTAAAAGTCGTCAGCGGACTCTTGACAGACGATGAACATACCGAAGGTGTCACCGAGTCTCCAACGTGCGCGCCAATCGGCGAGAAGGACTTGCTCGACGTCCTCGGGGATATCGTCGCCCACCCCCATGACGAGACTGTTATCCAGGTTGATTTCTTGGAGACCGTGGGTGTCTTCGATGTTATTGAGTCGCTTCTCTATCTGTCGCTTTGTCGTCATGGTATGTCATCTCCTTGGACCTCTTCGAGCTGATCGAGGCGCTCTTCGACGTTCTCCATCCAATGATAGTCGTTGATGAACTCATTCCAATCTTTGACAGTTTGCGCTGCCTTGCGGTACTCCTCACGGTCGAGAAGTCCCTCCATCGCCCGGTGGAAAACGCTCTCCGTAATCATAATCCGACGATCCCCGAGCTTCTCGTCGATGTACTTCGCCAGGACGTCCATGTCGTTATTGATATTCGACGGCGTACACCCGTACCTGTCAGCCAACCGCGACTGGTTTAATCGTCGAGGGTGTCCCGCCTCCTCCAACAGTTGGAGGATTTCGGCGCGTCGAGACGTGTAGTGGTACTCTTCGGGGGGTTTGTCATCGGGGATATCGACAGCAGCGTAGTCTATATCTCTCGCCATGTGTGAATGATATTCGACAGTTTTGGGGGCTGTCTGTCACCCGGCTTACTCATCGGCAAAGATATCCTCCGGGAGATTTGCACGAAGAAACGCCTCGTGCGAGACGCCTCTCTCAGGCTTTGCTTCGAGGAGACGTTCGTGAAACTCCCGAGAAACGTGAATCGTCGTGTGTTCGGACATATTGTCGTTCGTTAGTATCCCATACTAACCTATGGGTTACTTCACCATAAAAGTATGCGAGGAACTTAAATACCGTATATAAAGTATGGGTGGGGTATAAGACGCCAAAACGCCCACTTTGGCTATAATCGTCAAAAACGCAAGAGGGCGTTAGGTTGGCAAAGGTCGTTATAGTATAGTACTATAGTGGGGTTTGCCAACCCTCCCACGCCTTGCGGTTTTACCTATTTCTGGTTGTGGGTGGGAGTTCGTCGAAGACAGCCGCCGCCGCCTCGGTCACACCGTACAGTGGCGCACCGTTCGGGATACCAGTCGCTCACACCGAGTGGCTATCACCGCCGTTTTGGGTGGGTGGCTACCCGTCTCCAGGGCCACTCTCCCAGTCCCACTCGCCTGTCGTCGCGGGTTGGGACGGGGTCGACGCCCCACCAGTCGGTGAATCGGCGTTCAGTGCCGAACCGACGTCGGATATCTCCAACGCCCACGTATTAGCCTCCCATACGGCATCGTTGGAGGTCTCACCGAGGTCGACGTAGCCGGTGTTCGGACACCCAGAGTCGGCGTACAGCGTCGCTCCGTTGGCTCCGTGGCCGTCGAACGTTTGGACAGTGCCGTGTTCGTGGTGTCGTTTGAGTGTCTGCCGGACGTGTTCACGCGAACAGGCGACGTCGTCCGCGATCTCCTGTGCGGTCATCGTCCCGCGTGCGTCCCGCAGGGTTTCGATAATCTCGCGTTGCGTCTCGGTGAACACCCACTCGACGCCGGGGACTTTCACATCGGCGAATCCCGGCGGGATAGCATCCGTGCGAACGAAGACAGTCGCGTGGCTGTCGGGGTCGTCAGGGTTGCGTGCGTAGCGCCCTGCGGCCTGTGCGACGTGACTTTCGCGGACGCTCGCCAGGACCTCCTGTGCGGTGTCGGCGTCCTCACCGACGAACCCACGCCCGTGTGCGCGGTTGTGGCCTGTGCCGTCGCACTTGTGACACCCATCACCGTCGCAGTGTTGACACTCGGTATCACTCCGTTGGGCCTGTGCTTCAAGATCGAGTTCGGCGAGCAGGTCCACCACGTGGTCGTCACCCGGATCCATGCACCCAAGGACAGCCCCGACACGTTCGTGTTTGTAGTCGTTGCGGGACTTCTCTTCGCCGTAGTGCATGGTGTCGGGTTGGTAGCAGCCAGCCTCACTCATCAACTCACCGACGCGGGATTCGACTTGTGTCGTCGTGATCGCAGTCCGGGCAGTCTCCGCGCCGTATTCGTTCACCAAGTGGTCGAAGAACGTCCGGACACCGTCGTCGTCCAACCACTCACGGGCGTTATCGCCGGACAGTGGCCGGGTTGCGTCGCCGACTTGTACAACACGCAGTCCGCGCTCGTATCGTCGCCAGAGACGGCGTTCGTCACTGTCGAGAACGGCCTTGGTTTGGATTGCGGGATGCACGTTCACCATCCACTTCGGGCGCGCGGGGTGGGCGTCGAGTCCCACGACACTCCGGGCCTGTGAGAAGTCTGGCGTCGATCGAACCGTCCGGAGTTGGTTATCCGCAGTCATCGTCACGGAGAGCCATTCACGGTTCCAGCCCTCCTCGTCGCGCACGGTTGCATCCAGGCGTGGCGGTTCGTGGACGGTCTTGCCGAACCAGCGTCCGTTCGTCCGGTCCTCACCGTTGAAGATCGCGCGTGCAAGGCCGGGAGCGAGTGTGTGGGCGTCTGCCTCGTCGAAATACCACTCACGGGCGGGGTCGGTACTCAGTTTGTGTTCAAGTGCGTCGCGTTCGGTTGCGGCGTCCGTCCCGTACGCATCGTTGCGCGCGAGTTGGATGAACGCCTCCCACGACTGCACGGGCGCGTCGATCTCCTTCAAGAAGGCCGTGATAGCACGGGCGACGCGGTCTTTACTCAGACTTTGGGTGTAATCGGGTTCTTCGTCGACGACGATGTTCGTCTGCATTCGAAGGCCGGGGACGTGGGCGAACTCGTGGGTGCCAAAGACGACGTCGAGGTCGTCAGTCTCACTCTGGCGAATCGTCCGCAGCTCCTCCCACTGCCTGATAGCGGGACACGTCCCGTCGTCTTCACAACACGGGAGATCGTCCACGTGTTGGTCGTTCACGTCTTCGAGGCGTCGGTGGGCGGCACTGAAGGCGATGCCCTTCCCGTCACATTGCGTTCGAATCCACTCACTGGCGGGTGTACCGTTCACGGTGAGTTCGAGACGGTCGTTATCGTCGTCCTCGTCGGGATCGTAGTCGCCTGCCGCAATCGGACAGGCTTCGTCACGCGCGCGGAGGACGAAGAACGAGACACCGTTCTCGTTCGCCGCCTCGATATTCTCGTCTCTCGCGTCGCGGGTTGCGGAGAGGTGAACAACCTGCCGTCCGGCAGTCACGGCGTCGTACTGTGATGCACTCCAGGGCGTCGTCGCGACGGTATAGGATTTGCCGATTGAAGTGGGAGCGTCGACGACAGCGGTGTCCTGGTGGCCCATCACTTCGGTAATGGTGTCGAACAGGCGGGTTCGCGCGTCGTCAGTTGACGGCCACTCCAGGCCACGTTTTCGGGCCGCTCGTTTCCGGTCGTCGTGACTGAGTGCGTCGAGTTGGCCCAGTGGGAGTGCGGAGACGGGTTGGCTGTCCGGCGATTCGTACTTGGGGACATCAAACCCGAGTTCACGGAGTCGTTCGATACCAGTCCACCACTTCTCGCCTGAAACGCGGGGGGTAGCCTCCCCGGGTTGGATATCGCCAGCGGCGATAAGCGCCATGACGACGGGGCCGCCGTAGCCGCCTTTACTCCCGGTATCCTGCCAAATCTCACTGTTGACGATGTTCGCCGTCCCGTTCGCCCCCGGCCCCCACGTCGGGACGAACGCCCGGTTTCCGTCACTCGTCCCGGCGTTATCGTTCCAGCTGTGGACGATCGTCCGGTCGGCCACACGTCGCGCGTCGAGGCGGTCGAGTGCGGCGAAGATGTCCCGGATATCGTCAGTTGTCTCGTCGGTCGTCGTCGCACTCGGGGTGTAGTCCTGCGCGTTGAACTCCTCGTGTTCGGCCGCGGGGTCGCGTTCAGGTTCAGGTTCGGATTCGTGTTCGAGGAGGTCGACACCAAAGCCCTTGTTCAGGGAGGCTTCCTCGTGTTCGACGACGTCGTCGAAATAGACGTGTTCGGTGGGTTCGGCAGTGAGATCGTACTCGGGATGGTGAAATGGTGACGTGACAACCCCCAGGCCCGCTGAGAGGTCGCCCTGAATATCCACACCATCGACACCACTAATCCCGTCGTGGTCTCGTTTGAACTTGAGAATCGTGTGCGGCCCGCCACTCGCGGAGGTGAACGCGAGCGCCCCGTTCAGCGTCCGTATCTCGTTAATATCGCCCTCAAAGGTGACCTCGTGGTCGTCACCGATGTCGACGTCGATGTCGAGCATGTGGCCGTCGATGAGTCCGACGATGATGTATGGCTTCTCGGGGTCCGTCTCCTCGTAGGTGAGCGTGTAGGGG
>NZ_JBPEHG010000034.1:0-12912 GCF_054177585.1 Haladaptatus rarus
CGGCCCGCGAGCGGGTGACCGCCGCGCTCGGCACGGCCGCCGTGCACGTCTGGGCGGAGCGCGAACCACGCGGACTATTTCTGACCGGAGGGGCTGTCGCGAAAGCCGTCCTCGGCGAACTCGAAGCGGGCGGAATCGCACTCCGCGGCGAGGAGGTCGCCGTCGGCGTCCCCGGAGGTGAGGTTCGCGGTGGGCGTGCCGACGGGACGCCCGTCGTGACGAAGGCAGGGGCGTTCGGAGAGGACTCCACCGTCGTCGACGCGTTAGAGTACCTCCGGCGAATCCCACGGGGGAGCAAGTGATAAGGGACTCTCTGCAAACATGGCCGTATGGAAATCGATTCCTACGATGCACGCGATGCCGTCGAGAACCCCGACGGCGTCCACCTTGCGCAACTCGCCGCGGGTGACCGGGCGAGCGTCCAGCACTTCCGAATCGAACCGGGTGCCGGTGTGGAGACTCACAGCCACGAACACGAGCAACTCGGGTTCGTGAACGAGGGCGAACTCGTCTTCACCGTCGGCGGTGAGGAGCGCATCGTCGAGGCCGACGACGCGTACGTGATTCCCGCGGACGAGCCGCACGCGGCCGAGAATCGTGGTGACGACGCCGCCGTCGGTATCGAAGTGTTCGCCCCGGCGCGCCAGACGCCTCCCTGGACCGAGGAGGGCGACTCATGAGTGGCCGTCACCCGCGCCTCGGAATCACGATGGGCGATCCGTCTGGAATCGGCGCCGAGGTTTCGGTCGGAGCCTACGAGACTGCCCGCGATATCGCCGACGTTCTCGTCGTCGGCGACGCGGACGTGATGCGAAAAGCTGCACGGGCCTGCGACGCCGACCTCGCGATCAACGCCATAGACGACGTCACCGAAGCCCGGTTCGAGGCGGGCGTCATCGACGTTATCGACCTCGACAACGTCGATTCGGCAAACCACGACTGGGGTGACCTCCGGAAAGAGTACGGGAGTGCGAGTCTCGAATACATCGAGCGAGCGAGCGACCTCGCGATCAACGGCGACATCGACGGCATGGTCACCGCACCCATCAACAAACAGGCGACGCGGAAGGCCGGGAGTGAACACGCCGGGCACACGGGACTGCTCGCGGCACGGACGGGGGTCGACAACTACTCGATGATGCTCATCGAGGAGCACCTCCGGGTCACGCACGTCAGCACGCACGTTCCGCTCCGCGAGGCCTGCGACCTCGTCACCACGGAGAACGTCCTCGAAACGATTCGCGTCACCCGGGAGGGGCTCCGGGACCTCGGTCTCGAGGACCCGACCATCGCCGTCGCGGGTCTGAATCCCCATGCGAGCGACGGCGGACTCCTTGGCGACGAGGACTTGGCGGAAATTGCGCCGGCCGTCGAGCGCGCCCGCGACGAGGGCATCGACGTAGAAGGGCCCGGATCTTCCGATACGGTTTACGTGCATGCAGCACGGGGCGACTACGACTGCGTCGTTTCGATGTACCACGACCAGGGCCACATCCCCATCAAGCTCCTCGGGTTCAGCGAGGGTGGCGAGGTCAGCGGCGTGAACATGACCGTCGGTCTGCCTATCGTCCGGACGAGTGTCGACCATGGGACGGCGTTCGACATCGCCGGTCAGGGAATTGCCTCGCCTCAGAGCATGGTCGACGCCATCGAGGTCGCCACGTCGGCCGTCCGGAATCGGCGGACGCAGGAGTGACCGATCCCCGGCGCTCGTTTTACTCCCTGTTCATACCACATTGGCGCCCTCGAATACTTTCACGGCGCTGGTATAATAGAACACTGAACCACCTAACTTAATTAATTCTAATTATAGATATTATTGCCCCCATAGTTAGATATAAACCCTCCGAAAATAAGTTATCAATTCACATGCCAAACGGTAGTGAGTCATTCGACCGCAGAGACTTGTTGAAAGCTACGGGCGTCGTTGGGGCTGCGGGCCTCGCCGGTTGTATCGGCGGTGACCAGTCTAGCGATTTCACGGAACAGGCGAAGAAAATCGGCTTCACGGATGGCTGGAAGAAGCGTCGTATGACGTCGCTCGACGAGTGGCCGCTCGAAAAGCGCAAGCAGGTTCCGCCGGAGAGCAAGCAAGCTAGCGCCGATGCCTGGAAGAAAAGCGGCGCCATCAAGAGCCAGCCGTGGACGCCCCCCGAAGGCTGGAAGGACACGGCCGCCGGTGACGTCGACAAGATCCAGATTCTCAATTTCGGGTCGTTGAAATACGACCCCGCGACGGCCGCGACACACGCGATGTTCGAGTCGCAGACGGGTATCGAGCTTGACCCGCTTGAGATCGTCGTCGACCAGGCCATTCCGAAGGAGACGGCATTCCTCCAGGCCGACAAGGCCAAACCCCAGATGTTCTCCGTGGTCATCACTGACTCGCTCTCATCGTTCGTTGCCGGCGAGCACCTCCAGCCGATCGACCCGTTGATGGGCGACGACGCGATGTGGGACCCGGTCCAACCGGTGGCGAAGCAGACGTTCAACTACAACAACCACCTCTACGCCGGGCCGAACATTCTAGAGGGAAGTCTCGTCCACACTCGCCCGGACCTCTTGAAGGAGCAGGGCGTCGACGACGCGACTATCAAGAAGATCATGGACGGGTCGTGGTCCTGGGACGACCTCGAGACGGCGATGAAGGCGTTCGAGGGGACGGGGACGTACGCGTGGGCGTACCGCGGTTCCTCCCGTGTCTATACGCTTCGCGACTTCATGAAATTGTTCTACCAGGCCGGTGGATCGTTCGCCAACAGCGATGGCAAGGTGAAGGTCAATACCAAGGCGGGCTACACCGCCCTCGAGAAGATGGTCAAGTGGCGCGAGAAGGGTTGGGTTCCCAACGAGGTCGTCAACTACGGCCAAGGTGACCTCGCCGACGGGTTCCTGTCCGGCCAGTTCGCGATGGTTCCGGTCTTCGGTGACCTGGTGCCGAAAGCACTGGAGAAGTACAAGAAGGGCGACCAGTACCGGCCTACGCTTAGCCCGAAAGGTGGCAAGGACGTACCGAAACCGACGCGCGCAGGCATCGCGTCGCCGGCCGGAGTCTCCGTCAATTCGAACGCAAGTACAGGTGAGAAACTCGCGGCAATGCTCTACCTAGATGCGCGGTTCAGCCACCCGTCAGCTTGGTTCGAATTCGTCGTCGAGGGCAACCAGAGCTATGTGAACAAGGTCTACGACGAGGCGTCACAGACGGGTGCTTCAGCGTTCGCAGACATCCGTGGCAAGCAGATGAAGCTCAACAAGTCGGAAGTGTTCCCCCAGGAACGCCCAATCAAGCAGCGGGTCAGCCAGGAATGTCAGAAGGCCATCGCCGGCGACATCTCCGCCAAGAAGGCGCTCGACAACGCCCAGGACTTCATCAACACTGTCACCGGCCAGTAATCGGATAACACTCCTTTCCCACTATGTCACACCAAACAGAGACGACCTTCACCGACCCCGAGACGAGGTATGAGGAGATTCGGTCTCGGGTTTCACAAGTCGTAAACGACCACATCCTCCTCGTCCTGCTAGGGCCGGCGTTACTGGTCATCACGGCCATCTTCATCTACCCGGTTGTCCAGCTGATCAAACAGTCGTTCTACTTGACTATCCCGGGCGTCCCAAGTCGGTTTATCGGGCTGGAGAACTACGCCAGCATGTTCGAAAAGGCGGAGTTCTGGACCTACTTCCGACACACGCTAGTGTACTCGTTTGGGTCGCTCACAGTTAGTTTGGGCAGCGGCTTGGCCATCGCACTCGCGATCAACCATATCACGAATCAGCGACTGCGAAACGCCTACTCCACCGTCCTGATGTTCTCGTGGGCGATTCCGCTGGCGGTCGTCGCCCTCATCTGGAAGTGGATATTCACGGGCAACCAACTGGGCTTCATCAACATGGTTCTGACCGACCTCGGCATCATCAGCCAACCCTACGCGTGGCTCGCCCACCAGAATCTCACGATGGCGCTGGTGACGCTGACCGACGCGTGGGCGCGAATGCCGTTCGCGATGATCGTGTTGCTGGCGGGACTGCAGTCTATCCCCCAGCACATGTACGACGCCGCGAAGGTCGACGGCGCGACGACGTTCCAGACGTTCCGTGCTATCACCCTTCCGTACCTGCGACCGTACATCGCGATCGTCGCACTGATCAACTGGATGTTCGCGTTCCGCGCGTTCGCCGTTATCTTCCCGATGACCCGCGGCGGCCCCGGGACGCGTACGACAGTGTTCAGCATCTACATCTACCGGACCGGCATGGTCAACTTCAACTACGGCTACGCCTCCGCGATCGCGGTGTTCATCATCCTGATCTCGCTCGGCGTGGCTACCTTCTACGTGACGAAGGTCATGGGAGGTGTGCAAGACGAATGAGCATGATCGACGAAGGCCACGAACGAATCAACTACGAGACCAGACAGCGGTTCTGGGACGTCATCGAGAGCAAGTACGTCGTCCACCTCGTGCTCGGGGTCGCGGTACTCACCGTCGTCGTCCCGCTCTTCTGGGAGTTCATAACCTCACTGAAGACGAACGACGCGGTCTACAACCTGTCGTACTTCCCCCGGGACCCGACGCTCTCGACCTACTACAACGTCCTCATCGAACAGCAGTACTGGCGGGCGCTGGTGAACAGCCTCATTATCTCAAGCACCACCACGGCGGTCGTGATGCTACTCGCGACGCCGGCGGGCTACGCGTTCAGTCGGTTCCGGTTCCCCGGTGACAACATCATCTTCATCGGCGTGTTATTCTCGCGGCTGTTTCCGCCGATCGGGCTCATCGTCCCGTACTATCAGATAATGGCGTGGCTGGGGCTGCTCAACAGCCTGCCCGGCATCATCATCGCGCAGGTGTACCTCTGGCTGCCGCTGATGATCTACATCATGCGGAACTTCTTCATGTCCATTCCACCGGACCTCGACGAGTCCGCGCGCGTGGACGGCTGTACGAAGTTCCAGGCGTTCCGAAAGATCGCGCTGCCGCTTGCGGCACCGGGCGTGGCGGCGTGCTCGATACTGACGTTCCTGTACTCGTGGCGTGAGTTTCTCTTCTCGCTCATCGTCACGACCGACCTCGCGTCGATGCCCATCTCGGTGGCGGTGTACAAGTTCGTCGGTGACGTCTCTGTCCAGTGGGCCGGACTCGCCGCCGCGAGCATGGTCGCGATCGTGCCAACGATGCTCATCGTGTTGTTCTTCCAGCGATACATCGTGAGCGGACTGACGGCCGGCGCACTGAAAGAATGAACACTCGGAGAGACAACCCATGAGCGAATCAAATTCCCCAACGGCCGACGTTTCGGCTCCGACCGACAGCACAGGCGACGAAGACATCAACGTCCAGATCGACGGCTTCACGAAAGTCTTTCAGGACCAAAACGGCGACGACGTCGTCGCCGTGGAGGACGTCAACATTGACGTTCGACGCGGCGAGTTCCTCGTCTTCGTCGGACCGTCCGGATGCGGTAAGACGACGACGCTGCGGACCGTCGCGGGCCTCGAGACGCCCACGGAGGGCCGAATTATCATCGAGGACGAGGACGTCACCGGACTCGACCCGCGCGAGCGCGGCATCGCGATGGTGTTCCAGAACTACGCGCTCTACCCGCACATGACGGTCCGCAAGAATATGTCGTTCCCGCTCCGGATTCGGAACTACCCGGAGACCGAAATCGACGAACGCGTCGAGGAGGCCGCTCAACTGCTCGAAATCGATGACTTGCTCGACCGGAAACCGTCACAGCTCTCGGGTGGCCAGCAACAGCGCGTGGCACTCGGTCGTGCCATCGTCCGCGAACCGTCGGTTTTCCTGATGGACGAGCCGCTATCCAATCTCGACGCGAAGCTCCGCGTCCAGATGCGCACCGAACTGAACGAGATTCACCAGCGCGTCGGAAAGACGACCATTTACGTGACCCACGACCAGGCCGAGGCGATGACCCTCGGCGACCGCGTCGTCGTGCTGAACGACGGCGAACTCCAGCAGATCGGTGCGCCCCAGAAGCTCTACGACCACCCGACGAACCGCTTCGTGGCCGGGTTCATCGGCGAACCGCCGATGAACTTCATGGATGTCGACCTCGTCGACATCGGCGACGGCTACCGCGTCCGACGCGAGACCATGGACCTCGAACTGCCCGACGACATCGGGCGAGAACTCGACGGATACGCGGGTGACCTCGACGACGTCACCTTTGGGGTTCGACCGGAGGACCTCCACGACGCCTCGGAGGTCCAGACGATATCCGTCGAGGAGGCGAACACCTTCGATGCCACGGTCAAGGTCGTCGAGCCGATGGGGTCGGACAAGTTCCTTACCGTCGAACCGTTCGAGGACGAGTCCGAGATAAGCGCCCGCGTCTCGCCCGACAGCGAAGCGTCCGTCGGCGACGTCGTCACCCTCACCGTGGACATGAGCAAGGGCCACGTCTTCGACGACCGGACGGGCGACAACATCACCCAGAATCGGTAGCGACGTCGCTCGGATCGGTCAGATGGGATTCGCCTCGACCCCACCGCTCACCGCATTCCCGTTCTTGGTCGACGAGCGGCGACGCCGCGAAAAAGTCCATCCGTCGCGGGGATGTCCGTATGGACAACACTTATCGGGTTCCTCGGTCAACTGGCGGCTATGTCGACCGACACCCTGTCGGCGTTCGAATCGTCGCTCTCCGAGATTGACGTCGACTGTCGGCGCACCGACCGCACCGAGTTCGCCAACGTGCTCGACGATGTCGTCGAAGAACCCGCCGTGGGCGCACTGCTTGAGGGATACGACGTCTCGCTTGAGGACACGCCGGTCACGCTTGAGCCCACGCCGCGACAACTCAAGAACGCCGCGACGGGCGTCACCCCCGTCGAACGGGCGATAGCCGAGTACGGGTCGCTCGTCATCGAATCGAACTCTGCGGGCAACGAACCGATTAGCCTCTACCCGCCGACCCACGTCGCCGTCGTCCGGGAGAGCGACGTCATTCCGAACGTCGAGGCCGCGACGGACCACCTCTCGGGGCGATTCGCCGCCGGGAGGTCCGCCGTGTTCGCGACCGGCGTCAGTTCGACCGGCGACATGGGCGCCCTGGTCGAAGGCGTCCACGGGCCGAAGACCGTCCGCGTCGTGCTCCTCACCGACCAATGAGTACGGGTCGAACACACCGGCAGAGGGCCGAGGAGATTCGCCACCTGCTCGAGACCGAGGGCGACGCCGTCCAGGCGAACACGTCGGTGTTCAACGCGGAACGGTATGACGCCATCGAGCGCTTCGACGAGTTCGAGGACCTCCGAACCGAGGCCCGCGCCATCAAGGCGGAGGCCATCGAGAACCTCCCCACCCTCATCGACCGCCTCCGCGAAAGCGTCGAGGCGAACGGCGGGAACCTCTACTTCGCCGACGACGCCGCCGACGCCAACCGCTACATCGAGGAGGTCGTCGAATCCGAGAACGCGGAGACGCTCGTGAAGAGCAAGTCGATGACCTCCGAGGAACTCAAGATCAACGAGCACCTCGAGGACGTCGGCGTCGACGTCTTCGAGACCGATCTCGGGGAGTTCGTCCTGCAGGTCGCCGACGAGGGTCCCTCCCACCTCGTCGGCCCGTCGCTCCACAAGTCCAGAGACGACGTCGCGGCCCTGTTCAACGAGTACTTCGACCCGGACGAACCCTTCGAGACCGCGGAGGAACTCACCGCGTTCGCCCGGGACTACCTCGGGGAGCGGATTCGCGCGGCGGACGTCGGGATGACCGGTGCGAACTTCATCCTCGCGGAGTCGGGCACCATCGCCCTCGTCACGAACGAGGGCAATGCCCGGAAGTGCGCCGTCACGCCCGACACGCACGTCGCCGTCGCGGGCGTCGAGAAGATCATTCCCGACGCCGCCCGACTCCAGCCGTTCGTGGAACTCATCTCGAAGACGGCGACCGGCCAAGACATCTCGCAGTACGTGACGATGCTCACGCCGCCGGTCGACTCGCCCACCATCGACTTCGACCGCCCGGACGAGCCGATCGGCTCCAGCGAGCGCGACCGGGAGTTCCACCTCGTCCTCGTGGACAACGGTCGGTTCGCGATGCGCGAGGACGACCAGCTCCGGGAGACGCTGTACTGCATCCGGTGTGGCGCCTGCGCGAACTCCTGTGGCAACTTCCAGCACGTCGGCGGTCACGCGTTCGGCGGCGAGACCTACACTGGTGGCATCGCGACCGGCTGGGAGGCGGGTGTCCACGGCCAGGACACTGCGGCCGGCTTCAACGACCTCTGTACCGGCTGTTCGCGCTGTGTGAACGCCTGCCCGGTGAAGATCGATATCCCGTGGATAAACACGGCCGTCCGCGACCGGCTCAACCGCGCGAACGACCCCGGGAAGTTCGACTTCCTCGTGGAAGGGCTGACGCCCGACGCCGAGTCGGGCGGCCTCGACATCCAGAAGCGCGTGTTCGGGAACTTCGAGACGCTCGCGAAACTCGGGAGCGCGACCGCGCCCCTGTCGAACTGGCTCGTGGACCTCGGGCCGGTTCGCACGGCGATAGATCGATACTTGGGCATCGACCGGCGGCGAGACCTCCCGACGTTCGAGCGCGACACGCTCGTCGACTGGTTCGAGAGCCGCCGGCCGCGCGCCCCGAACGCCACTGCGGACCGCAAGGTCGTCCTTTATCCGGACACCTACACGAACTACGTGCTGGTCCACCGCGGGAAGGCCGCGGTCCGGACGCTCGAGGCGCTGGGCGTCCACGTCGAACTGGCGCCGCCCGCAGAAAGCGGGCGGGCCCCGCTGTCCCAGGGGATGATCGCGACGGCGACCGAGCGGGCGACGGCCGTCGCCGATGACCTGCACCCGTATCTTGACGCCGACTTCGACATTGTCGTCGTCGAACCGAGCGACATCGCGATGTTCCAGCGCGAGTACGGGAAACTGGTCGGCGACGACGTCCACGAACGCATCCGCGAGAACAGTTACGAGGTCATGGAGTACGTCTATGGCCTATTGCACAACGGCGCCGACGGCGACGCGCTCGCCGACCCGGGCGGTTCCGTCGCGTACCACAGCCACTGCCAGCAGCGGACCCTCGGTCTCGCGGTGTACACGGAGGCCGTGCTCTCGGACCTCGGGTTCGACGTCGTCACCTCCGACGTCGAGTGCTGCGGCATGGCCGGCAGCTTCGGCTACAAGAGCGAGTATTATGAGCTGAGCGTGGACGTCGGGTCGGACCTCGAGACGGAGTTCGCCAACGAGCGTGACCGGACGCTCGTGGCGAGCGGGACGTCGTGCACCGAGCAGATGGAGACGCTGTTCGGCCGCGACGTCACCCACCCGGTCGAGCTGCTCGACCCGTCCCGGTAGAACCGCCGGGCCGCTTCCGCGATCCGATGGCGGTCGTTCGCCCGCACTCCATAGCCGGCCCGACGGCGTGGCCCGGGCTCGCTCACCGCTCTTCGTTGTCTAGTTCCCGGTGCCGGTCGTCGAGGTCCGGTGCGTCGAAGCGTACTCGCCGTCAGCGAGGCGCTCGCGTAGATCCGCCTCGGTCTCGGGCTTCGCTGCTGCCGCCTCGGCGACGGTCTCGGCGTCCGCCTGCGGCACCTCGGCGACGACCGCCGCCGGAACGTCCGCGAACGCCTTGACGCGCTCTCGCTCCGAGCGGTCGACGTCGATTACGACGTCGTTCGAACTTCCGGCGTCTCACTCCGGTCCGGCGACCTGGTTCTCCAGGCCGGCGAACTCGCCCGTCTCCTCGAAGCGCTCGACGTTCCGCGCGAGGATGTCCGCGCTGCGGTCGTAGTACTCCGGCGTGTGACCCGCCATGTGTGGCGTGATGTGGACGTTCTCGAAGTTCCAGAGCGGGTGGTCCTCCGGCAGCGGTTCGGGGTCGGTCACGTCCAGCGCCGCGCCGCGGAGCTCGCTGTTGTGGAGGGCGTCGAGCAGCGCGTCGGTGTCGACGACTGGCCCGCGGGCGACGTTGACCACCACGGCGTCCGGCGGGAGGGTCTCGAACTCCGCCTCGCCCAGCAGTCCCACCGTCGTCTCGGTCAGCGGGCACGCGAGCACGATGTAGTCCGTCTCGGCGAGCGCCGCCTCGAAGTCGGCGTCCTCAAAGCCCACCACCTCATCGGTTGGCCCGCCCTTCTCCGGCGTGTAGCGGACGCCGATAGTCCGCACGCCGAACGGTTCGAGGCGGTCGACGACGGCTTGGCCGATGGCCCCGAGGCCGACGACTGTGACCGTCGACCCCATGAGTTCGTGGGCCTGGTAGTGCTGCCATCGGCGGTCGCGCTGGCGGCGCCACCCCTCGTCGAGGCGCCGGGAGAACACGAGCAGGTTCCCGACGACCTGTTCGGCCATGTTCGGGCCATGGATACCCGACCCGTTCGTGACCGCTATGCCGCGCGCTTCGAGTTCGTCCAGGGGCAGGTGCTCGTAGCCGGCCGAGTAGCAGGCGAACAGTTGCAGGTCGTCTGCATGCTCGAGGAGTTCTTCGTCGATGGCCCTGCTTGTGACGACGGTCGCGTTGGGAATCTTCTCGAGTTCCTCCGTCCGCGTGCGAGCGAGTTCGACCTCGTAGTCTGGGAGTCGCTCTCGAATCGCCTCGGCGTACTGCTCGATGGGTATCCCGTGCGTGCCTGCTCTGAGAACCAGTATGGTTCGCTGCGCCATGGGCGTTCTGTCCGCCGAGAACGATAAAACTGTTCCGCCTGGGAAGGGTGTCCTGGGTCGCGGCAACGCGTAACTATTTGTATCATGGTAGAGATGCGCATGACGATGGCGGACTCGAAGTACCACCACCTGGTCGCAGAGATGAAAGGCGGTATCGAGTGGCGCGACCTCCGAGACGACGGTATGCACCGTGACCCGGAACGCGACGTGGAGATAACGGCGGTCGATTGCCACGTGGTCGGCGGTAACTTCCCGTGGAACCTCATCACCGTCGAGACCGACGCCGGCGTCACCGGCCTCGGCGAGGCGTTCAACGGGCCAATCAGTGAACACGTGGACTATCTGGAGCCCGGTCTCGTCAGGGAGAATCCGTACGACGTCGAGCGACTCGCCGAGCACATGACGCAACTGCTCTCGGGGCTCGCGGGCGGGGTCGGCTACTCCCAGGCGGCGGTGTCAGGCATCGAGACCGCGCTCTGGGACCTCGTCGGCAAGCTGACCGGCCTCCCGGTCTACCAACTGCTCGGCGGGAAGTACCGCGACGAGGTCCGCATCTACGCGGACTGCCATGCGGGCGAACACCTCGACGCCGGCGACCGCAAGTCCGAGGAGGCGTACGACCCTGGTGCGTACGCTGCTGCGGCCGAGGCGGTCGTCGACGAGGGGTTCGACGCGCTGAAGTTCGACCTCGACGTCGCGGCGGGCGGGGCCGACACCGCGACGCGTCGCCTCTCGAACGCCGCCGTCCAGCACAAGGTGGACATCGTCGAGGCGGTCCGCGAGCGCATCGGCAACGACACGCTGCTCGCGTTCGACCTGCACTGGAATTTCTCGGTGGAGACGGCGCTCCGCATCGCCCGGAAGCTCGAACCGTACGACCTGGCGTGGCTGGAGGACCCAGTGCCGCCCGAGAACGCTGACGCGCACCGCCGCGTCACCGAGGGCACGAGCACCCCCATCCTCGCCGGCGAGAACCTGACGCGCGTCGAGGAGTTCGTCCCGTTCCTCACCGACGGCGCCATCGACGTAGCAGCGCCCGACATCCAGAAGTGCGGCGGCCTCGCGGAGTTCCGGCGCATCGCCGCGCTCGCCGACGCCTTCGACGTGCCGGTGACCCCGCACAACGTCGCGAGCCCCATCGGAACGATGGCGAGCGTCCACGCCTGTGCGACGGTGCCGAACGCGTTCGTGCTCGAGTACCACGCCCGCGACGTCGACTGGTGGGACGACCTCCACACGGACGACCCGCTCATCGACGACGGGCGGATTCGCGTCCCCGAGAAACCCGGACTGGGTCTCAAACTCGACGTGGACGAACTCAACGAGCGCCTCGCGCCAGACGAAGAGCCCATCGACCTCTGACCGTCTCGGGCGACTCCGGTCAGTCGTCTGCGGGCACGGCGTGCGGACCGTGGCTCTCGGCGACGCGGGACCCTACTAGGGCCGCGCCCGCCCACGAGAGCGAACTCGCGGCGATGAACGTTGTCTCGAAGCCCACGAGCATCGCAGAGATGCCGAACAGCGGCGGCGCGACCATCCCGCCAAGTCCACGGGCGGTCGACCGAAGGCCGATGAGCTCCGATTCGCGTTCGATCGGCGCGACGTCGCCGATGAAGGCAATGATACCGGTCTGGAGCGCGGAGAACGCGGTTCCCAGCGCAAACAGGCCCGCCCCAGCGATGAGCGCGCGCACGAGCATCGACTCCGGGAGGGTCGCGAATCCCAGGAGGAACGAGTAGAACCCACTCCCGACGAGGCCAGCCACGATGAGCTGTTTCCGACCGATGTCGTCGGCGAGTCGGCCCATCAGGTACATGCCGACGATCTGAACGCCAGGGTTGATGGCGAGGAGGACGCCCATCACGAACGGCGAGACGCCGACGTTCGAGACGAGATAGACGGGCAGCAGGCTCGTTATCCCGAGGACCGTCAGGCTCCGGAGGAACGAGGCGACGTACAGCCACTGGAGCCCGTTCGTCCGGAAGTGGTCGGTGCCGGACGTCGGGAGAAGGCGGTCGACCGTGGTCCGGGCGATGTTCCGGACAGTGACCTCCCTGTCGTGGTCCGGAGTCGGGTCCTCGACGAGGAGACAGGCGAGGGCGACGATGGCCGCAAAGCCGGCGAGCAGGAGGTAGACGGTCGGGCGAGCGAACAGCTCGATGAGCGCGCCGGAGACGAACTGGCCGAGCATGAAGCCGACAGCTGCGGCGCTCGAGAACAGGCCGACCGCCCGCCCCCGCCCGCCGTCGCCGCCGCGCTCGCTC
>NZ_JBPEHG010000035.1:0-9682 GCF_054177585.1 Haladaptatus rarus
CTACTGATAATGGCATCTCACTTGTCGATCACCCGGTGGACGGTTACGAAGACGTGAGAAATCGGTACCTCGGATACAACGAAGACACCGACGAGATAGTTGTGTCTCTCGAAGCTACCTCCTCGGTGTCCTTGATGGCAGGTCTTGCACTGTCGTTAACTTCCGGTCAAATGTGGCAGACAGCACTGACTCCCGAACGATTGGATGGACACGGTGGATCTCTCGATGGCTTACTCACTGACGACCGTACGATCCTCCGAGACGCAACGTGCGTTGGCTGGCTCCCGGACCGTGTCCAGGACGGTGCAGACCTCGTGGAGAGACTCCAAGAGGCACACGAGGAGATCCTAGACCTCACGCAGACTCTCGCCAAGGTAAAAGCTGAACACGGCATGTTCAGTGATGAAGACGCGTCTGTCCGTGGCGAGTTACTGCGGCACTGTCACGGTGTCGTGGGGACGATGACGGCACTCCTCGACATGACGGGGATTACGCCCCGGTATGAGGTTCGTTTTGCGGACACCAACGACGTCGAGACGAACGAGGACAAGCGCGCCGCTATTGCCAAGACACTCGCCAAGACGATTTCAATTCAGTCTCGATACGGTGTGTTCGCACTGAACCGCCATCTCCACGACAGCAGTGCGGGTACGCCTCCGATGCGTCCAGACGTCGATGCAGCCAATCCGTCTGGCAAGTTCATGGCTTCGATCGTCCTCGTCGGGAAACACGCAACCGAGTTCGAAGACGATCTCCGTCGGTACCTTCGACACCCGGACGAAGAGAACGAAGACGCACCGGAAGTGGCGGTGTCTGTCCCGATCGAAACCCCGTCGAGGCGTCTGAGTGGACGTGTCGCTGGCCGTGTCCTCGGCTGGAAGAACATAACCCCGTCACGAGAAGCCATCTCTCTCCTCCACGGACTCACGGGTTCGGCGTACGACGTGGCACACGCTTGCTACGCGCTCGGCAAAGAGTCGAATCCTGTTGGCCGTGAGATCGACCTCGTCGACGTCCGGTACGCGCTTACCCAACTGTCCTGGAGACGTTTCCTCCCCGAGATGGATAACGGCCTTCAGAAGATGATAGCGGCACTCCTCCGGTCGGACGAACCCTTTGCGACACAGAAGGCACTGGCAGAAGCGGCAGGCGTCACCGAGAAGACGGTAACGAAACACCGGCCACGCCTCGAAGCGTTTGGTCTCCTCCGTGAGAGTGCTGCTGGACTCTCGCTGTGCCTCTCTCGTCCGGACGGTGATGGTGGTCCGACTGTTCCCGATTACGTCCTGGACGAACACACGACGTTTACCGACGTCTTGTACGAGGCGGCCACGATACTTCTCCCCGAGGAGGACTGGATACACGGTCTCGACTGGTATCAGTTGGAGCTGACGCCACTCTTCGAGCATGCACCGTGGCTTGAACCGTGGGTGTCCGTCCTCCAATCGTTCTGTGCGGATCCGGAACGAGAAGAGACGTCCGTCACCTTCGGGCAGTCGCCGGAGCAGACACCACTCTCTGTTTAAACGAGTGGGTTTTTTGAGTTTTTTGAGTGGGGTACACGCGCGCGTTGGGGTTTCCACGACTTTCCACTCGTGGTGGAGTGCCGTCGAGCATCCCCGGCAGTGGGGACGTCTGCACGATCGAGCCGGATCTCCGGAAAGTCGATGAAAGTTTTTTCCACACCGTCGCGCGCCCGCGCGTAGGCTCTATCCGACTAATCTGACGGGTCAACGCGCGCGAGTAAAAGCCAATCAAAGTTTCTTCACCACCGTCGCGTGCGCGCCCGCGTAGCTACAAGTCCTGACGTTCCGCGCAGTCTTACGATTTTGAATCCCGTCGAGACGAAATCAGAAGGAATTGCCGGGAAAACCTCTCGGGAAAACTAATAGCTATCGACGAGGCGAGGCGGCTTTCGAACTCCGGCGAGTTTTCAAAAATACTCTCGAATCTATTCATCATAAATGGTCATCTTGGAACTCGTTGACTCGATGGATCAAATAGACAATGATGAGGAACACCCCTACGGCGTTCGCGAGCAGACAGGGGATGCATCGCTGCGCGGCTGTGTCTTTGTCGGTCATCTTATCTGGTTCGTCACTCCTCCCTCCCTAGTTCTTCCAGTTCCCTTCCGCATATGTATACCCACCATACAATGGTTACGATGACGAGGACAAGGACCAGGATAACGATGACGATAATAGCAACTATCCAACAGAATATCTTCCAGGGCCACTTGCACTTCTTGATCCTCTTTGAAATCCGCTTGGTTACCCAGCGAAGAACGGCCACGGTGAAAACAATAGGAACCCACAGGCAAAATCTCTCTACGGGGTCTTCGACTTCGGGGTCCCCGGAAGGTGCTGTCTGGAATACACCGATTCTTCTTACTAAGCTCAATATCATGCTCGATACCATAGTGAATCTATATTGGAGTGTGACATTGTTATGAGGCACCTGTATAGAAGGGAGATACATCCTACAACACGGATTGCGCACAGATTGAGACAACACTCCCGAGGGAATTTCACTTCCGCTTAGGAAATTATGCGGCAGTAATCCGCAGGACGGTTCTGGCACGCCAAATCAGGGAGTTTCGTACTCACGAGACGGTTTAGAGCCGATTCGGATTCCATAAACCGTATGATGCAACATCTTTTCGCACCCCAACGTCTGACAAAAGTTCATTGCATCCCGCGAGAACACGATGGGATATGGAACAGATTACGCTTCGAATCCCGGAGGACACGCTGGAGGATTTAGAGCGGGAGGCGGAAGAACACGGGAGCACACGGTCAGAATATATCCGGGACGTCCTCGAAACACGGAGAGAATTTGATAGCGAACACGGAGAAGGCAAGTGTGTCCCGGACGAAACACACGAACAACTACAAGAAGAACACGCCGAACTCAAAAACGAACACGGAGAAGGCGAGTGCATCCCGATCGAAGAACACGATGAATTACAAACCGAAGTCGAACGCCTTCGCCGTGAGAAACGGCAAGTGCTTGCTCAACGAGAAGAGAATCAGCAGCTACAACGCTATGTCGAGGACGAACTCACGTGGCGAGAACAATCACTGAGTACACGGCTTCGGTGGTGGATCTTCGGGAAGGAGAATTAACGATGGCGAATGAGGTTGGACTCGCTCTTTTTCGATCCGCGTGTCGCGAACGCATAAACGAGGAGGATCGTTATGGCGAACAGAAACGCCATCCAGGACACCGTCGTCAGAACCTCAACACGCACCACTGGCCCCTATACAACCGCAAAACAAGATCTACCTCAACGGCAAAACGCACGCGGTGATAGGCTCCACTAACACCGGCCCCACAGCTGCCTCACGAACCACTATTCTCTACAGAACTGAAGAAATTAGCGGGCGAAAAATATACATTAGCCAGTCACACGAAGAACGAAAAGCCTATTGGCTAGATCTTCATTACTCAAAAATGGTCCTCGATCAACGCGCTCCCCCCTCCTTCCCTTTCCCATACTCCCTGACTGCTTTACAGGGGGGTGCACAAGCGGTGGCACTGTAAGCGAGCGTCAAGTGCAGATGTCGGATACACGCGCTCCTTCCTTCCTCCTCAATTGTGACGCTCGCTGTTTACACCAATATATGCACCGTATATTATTATGCACCAAATTAAGGTCAGTAACCGGTGCTTGAAAGCAAAGTAATCGATGCTTGGAAGCAAAATATAACCAACAGTCGGAATTGACACCTCGACAATTCACTGACACCGTCGTCAGAGATCAATCACGAACCACCGTCCCCTCTACAACCGCAAAACAACTGCAAAACAAGATCTACCCACAGCTAATCGATAGTTGTTTGCGTTGGTTCGTGTTGTGGTGTTTTGTTTCGTGTTAGATTGGTTACCTTCTCAGGCGGGGTATTCTGACGATGTCTCTCTCACGCCACTGACGACGATGCCACTCCCGTGTTCGTTGCTTGGTGCGACGCGAACGCGGAGTGTTGCTTGAGCATCCACCCGTGTTTGTCGTGCTGGAAGAACGTTATCCGTCCCTTCGAGAGCTGCATGACTCGCCGGCAGGCACGATACACCTGTTTCCACACTAGATGCTCGTCGGTAGCAGTCGAGAGTAACGACTTGAGGCTATCACTTGTCTTGAGGAGGTTCCCCTGTGGTGTGTTCGTCGACCACTCCTTCCAGTGCTCGAACAGCGCCACTGCGCGCCGGTCACTTGCAGTTACGTGCTCGTCGAGAGCATCCTCACCGAGTACCGATAGGCGCTCAATAGGCGTGTAGTCCTCTCCAACCGTGTCGTGCAGGGTGGTTTCTCCACCGTGGCCCTGGGGGTCGCACCCCTCAAGAGTGTCCTCTAGACCGTCAAGCCGGTCAATCACACTCTCGCCCTGGAGGTGGGGGTGGCTGAAGTCGTACTCACCCGTGACCGTGTCCTCTAACTCCCACACGGTGCTTTGGGTGAGTTCGTGCGAGGATTCGAGGTCGTCGACACGCCCTTCAAGCCGATCGATTCGTTCGTCCTTGGCTTCGAGTTTTGCTTCGAACTCTTTCCGCTGTTCTTCGAGTAGTTCTTCAACCTGTTCTAGCGTGACGTATTCGCTGTTGTCGCTCATTCTCGTGTTCGCGTGTCTGCCCCGAATTGTGAACGGCAGCGAACGGGGTGGGAACGCCGACACGACCGGTCACCATGAGTGACAACCCCATGGATAGTTCCGTAGCTGGTTTTACGGAACATTTATTTGCCGACCGCGTGTAGGAGAGGATGTTCTAGGGGTCCTCCCCTTCCGAAGTTATTTACCTACCAGTTTCATCTCAGTCGACTCATTTAATTTTAACGCTCGTCCTCACAGACGACGTCCCGAAGTTCGTCGAGAAGGTCCGGATCGTGTTCTTTGAGGTGCTCGATGTCTTCGCTGAGAGGTCCGTCGAGCCGTGCGCGCACCCGTGAGCGCGTTTCGTATTCGCGCTGCTTTTCGTGTTCACCAGCGAGGCATTCGCGTTCGTATTCAGTCAGTATCCCACGGCCAGTCGACATGCCGGATTTATTCGTTAGTGGCATTATCACAGTATTGGTTACGTAGGCCCATAAGATTGGCCCATTCAGACAATGTTGGTTGTATGGGCCAAGTATTAAGTGGTCTGGGCATATACATGCAAGTAAGAAGCGCGAATGCCTCGCAGAAAGGCCGGTGCTGAAGACACCGACCGCGCTTCTGGTGCAGAAGCAATGTCCACTACCACCCCCACCCACGAAAAGGGTACGGAAGAGTTCGAGTTCGCGCAGGCCGGAGACCGCCACGTCAATATCCGAAACAACACCCACGAGACGCCAACGCTGTACACCGTCGCCATCGAGGACGACTTCGCAGTCTCGTGCACGTGCCCGGACTACAAGTATCGCGGTTCGAAGACAGGAACCAACTGCAAACACATGGCCGCCGTCGAGGACGATCTCGAATGCGACTGTGACGTCCTTTGGGAGAGCCACGGCGTCCCGTGCTGGCCGTGTTACCGTGACGGACACAAAGAGTTCGAAGAGAAGTAGTTAGATAGCGCACTCTTTTTCCATTTAAATCGTTATTGTTGTCTCAAATCAGAAACCTATATCTGCGATTGGAGACGGTTCTGTATTATGGGTTTGACCGGATTCGATGAGTCGAGAGATGCAGCTGCGGTATTCTATCGCGCACTTTTGTTGCATACCCCGTTAGTGGTGTTCTCCGGTCTGTTTTTCGGGATGGCCGCACATTACACGCGGTTTATCCCCACGGCGATCGGGACGGGTGTTCTCACCCTCACTGCCTGCCTGCCTCTCTACGAGTTTTATTCGTCGAACCGATTGCCGACACACATCCGACGGATTCCCCGGCCCCAATTGTTCGCGTGTGGCTTACTCATCGCCATCTTTGTCCTCCATGTCATCTTTGGGAACGTGGCAACGATCAAACTCGGCTTGTGGCCACTCTATACCAGTATTGTCACCGTCTCCAGTCTCTTTTTCGTCCCGGCGGTCGTCTCCCAACGGGGGATGTTTGTCGGCCTGTCTGTGAGTGGTGCGCTCTTGGGAGTCTGTGCTGCACTTGTCCAACTCACTGGTGCGTGGATTTTTCTGCCCGATTTTACTCCGCCAACAGCCAACCAGAGCGTCTTTTTATCCCCGAATCTGGTTTCGATGCTCCCAGTGGTGGGCCTCATGGTCGGCGCTGTCTATTACACTCGCACTAGACACCACGTCTGGGCCGTCCTTGCTGCTCTGAACGCCCTGTGTCTTTATCTCACTCACTCTCGCGGGGGGTATCTTGGGCTTCTCTCCGTCGTCGGGACGTATCTCTTGCTTACACGGGGCGATCGGCGAGTCACTACTCGTGTTCTTGCGGGGATTGCTGTAGCGGTGAGTGGTGGGGTCTTACTGACCGGTCTCTTCCCAAAGAACCCATTTGTCGCTGCTTCGCCACTGGCAACGCGGGCCTGGTTATGGCACGCAACCATTATCGGGGTAGCCAAAACGAACCCTATCGTCGGTGTGGGGTGGGTCGTTCAACGATTTTGGTTACTCGATATTGTGCCTGAGATGCCGTTGGAACGTCCTCACGGCCCGCATAATAGTTATCTCTATATCGCTATTCGGTCGGGGGTTGTTGGGATGGGTGCGTACATCGTCCTCGTCTGGGGGAGCATTTTTGACGGTATCAACAAGCGCGCTGATCCGCTTGTGATCTCTCTCGCGGTTGGGTTCGCACTGAATTTCACGGTCGATCAATATACGCTGTGGGGTGTGACAATCCGCTCAGTAATCGCCGCACTCGTCGTCGGGTATCTTATTGCCGATATTGCAGAGTTTGGTGACCGCATACAGACACGTGGAAACTGGGAGAAATACCGCAATTAGTCCCAGTGTGGTGAGTATGGCGAGTTTGACGTCTGCGATTGTTGGGGCGATGAGTGCGAGACAAGTGATGGTGACGACGACCGCGAGAAGGTAGTCGGAAGTGGGATTGTGCCGTGTATTACTCATGCAACTCTCTACTACCAGATACATCTTAAAGATATGTTTTCGGGAATTATTATGGATATTTAGAAGGCGTCGGGGTTCGAGGTTCCATTCAGATGGAGATTGCCACTGGTGTCGAGTTTCATCAGCGGGGTTTCCGTCGTGCCGTCATCGACCGACCAGAGGATATGGTTCCCCGTGCCGCTCTCCCAGGTGTATGCTTGCACGTAAGACTGCCCTTGGTTACAGTGCAATATCTCCGTCCCTCGTTGGGTGATCGTTTGGACAAAACTGTTTAGATTGTCTAACGACGAATCTAATGCGTTGATATAATGATTTCCCATCGCCTGCGGGTTTGTTTCTCGAATCACAATGTTCCTCATCTTCGCTGCGCTTCGTCCATTTATTGGCGAGGCAGCGGCGATCGTCGGTATTCTTCTCGGCGGTATCATCACGCGATTGCAGTTCCCAGCGCCCTGAGGTTACTCGTCCATGTCGTCTTTAGGCCACGGAGCGTCTCGGGCCTCTTCCCATCGACGTAGAAACTGCTGGCGAACGACGTCGTCCGGGACATCGTCGTCGGAGAGTGCCAAGCGGAGGGCGAATTGCGCCTCACTGGCAGATAGGCGCTCAAGGTCCCTACGCTCGATTGCATCCAGGACGTCATCGGGGAGGCGTATCGACAATTCTTCAACGTCAAAATCAACCTTGATGCCGGGTGTCGTCCCCTCGTTTTCATATTTGCGCTCAATTGCCCGCGTCACGCCTTGGCGCAACAGCGTCTCGAAATCATACGGCGGTGCGTGGTCGTGAGTCTGGAGATAGATAATCCCCAACAAATCGCGGACACCGTCGTAGAATTCGGTCTGTTCTTCGTCGGGCGAGATGGACCGCTCTCCCTGCTCAAAATTATGGAAAACAGTATCGAGATCCGACCTCGACATTCCCAAGAGAAGCGGCGCATCCTGCGTGAACGCACTCCGAACCCGATAGCGTATTCTCGCCCGCATCGCCCGCTCACTTCTCTCGTCGGTCTCTTTCTCGCCTCTCAGCAACTCTCGTTGCGCTTGCGTCAAGATGGATGGTGATGGATTGACCGGCATATTCTGTTACGTTCTCAAGTGAGAACGGGATAACACTTATAATCTCGGGCGACGATGAACTAATCAAGAAACCACGCTTAACGAGCGACCACGTGCCTATTTAACAATGTGGCACAGTGTCTCCACTAAGCAAAGTCGAATCGAACAAAACGCCCGCCAGCCCACTTCCCTGGCAGGATCCGGCTGATTTCGGGCGTTTTGAAGGAAGTTATTGGACGAAGGCAGCAGGCCTTGGATGAAGCCAAGCCTTCTGTTCGGACATACACTGTCCGGGCTATTAGGCTTTTGCACCTGTGCTTTCGTCCCGATTTGCCCACGAGACGGGTTCTGGGACGCGAGAATGCAGGATACGGACGAATCAGACCGAATTGGACTCACGGTGACGGGACAACAGCACGTTGCTCCAGACGTGTCTGTCGTCCTCGGTGACGTCCCACCCTCCAAAGTCTGGCGTGAGATCGCCACACAGGACGGCTATCAGCAAGCACTTGTCGAGAGTGTCCACGATATCGCTGACGAGTCCTCCGCGTCGACAAGATACGAAGTGACCGAGGCACTCCTCAACGCTGGTGTGACTGGACTCCAGTCCATGTACGCGACAGTCGCGACAAGCCTTCTCGAAGACGACGAGAGTCACTGGCACCAGGACGCACTGACCGTCACAGCCGGATACGGACAGGGAACGAAGAACACGATCGCTCAACACGCGGGACTTGACGAGCTGGACGACGGACCGCTTGCACTCCTTCGTGGCCGTGACTCACCGATAACGGTTCAGGTCGACTTGCGCCGGGAGTTCCTCGACCGACGAGCGGATCACCGCCAGGAGATTTGTACGTCGATTCTTGCACCACTCGCGCGTGTGTGCGACCTCCGGATTGAGACGTCGAGGAAGACTGCCCGGCGATTCGCGGATAAGCATCACGAGGATCTCCCGGGCGATGTTAAATCTCAATGCAAGTCCTACCCCAAACAGGGGCCAGCGGCTGCTGGCGTCGAGGAAGCGTTTACCGAGTTGAATGCTCGACAGACTCGGTTCGTCGAACTCGTTGGAGACGAGGACACCGAGACGATCCGCTACGGTGTTGTCCGTGACGAACTCGGTGTTTCAGGTCCGACGATAAACGGCTACAAGCGACTGCTCGAAGACGAGTACGAACTCGTCCGAACGTTCTCTCGCGATGGGTACAAACACGTTGAACTCACACAGGCCGGTCGAGAGTTTCTCGAACTTGTCGAAGCCGAAAATCGCAAGCAGGCGTCGTTGTCGGAGTACCCAAAATCCGATGTTAAATCAAATCGTAATCCATCCCACCATCTCCGTGTAACCCAGGACAAGCACGGAGAGGGGGAAAGGGGAGACGCTGCAGCAGCCACCGCCACTACCGCCCGGCCACGCACCGACCGCTACGGCAAGAGAGTCCAAACGCAGTGGTTGGACGGCCAACAACAGGCCGCTATCCGCGCCAGTGCTACTGATAATGGCATCTCACTTGTCGATCACCCGGTGGACGGTTACGAAGACGTGAGAAATCGGTACCTCGGATACAACGAAGACACCGACGAGATAGTTGTGTCTCTCGAAGCTACC
>NZ_JBPEHG010000036.1:0-9531 GCF_054177585.1 Haladaptatus rarus
AGGACGTCACCGTCGTGGTCGCGTGCGGCCTCGGCGACGACGTCGAGGTGCGCGTCGTGGACGGCGTCGAGCGCGACGATTCGACGGACGCCGACGCGGCGGACGCCCGTCGAATCGTCGTCTTCCCGTGAGAACGCTTCGACCGCAGTCCGGGAGGCGACGCGTTCGACGTCCGCGTGGACGATGGGGTCGTCAATCTGCGTCCCGAGGAGGCCGGGCAGGTGCGAGGTCTCGATGGGACTGTCCGGGTCGTTTCCCGCCTCGGTGTCCGTGACGAGTTCGCCGCCGACGAGGTGGTGGCCGCACGCCGTCACGCGGTCGTTCGAGGGGAACGCCGGCGCGACGGCGGCGGCGTCCGCGTCCATTGCGTCGTAGGCGGCGACGATTTCGGCGCCGAGGTTCCCGCGGAGCGTCGAGTCGACCTTCTTGTAGACGACCGCCGCCGCCGTCGACGCGACGACGTCCCAGACTCTCGCGGCTGCCTCGTCGCGCCCGACGTAGCGCGAGTCGGTGTCGACGACGAGGACCGCCGCGTCGGGCGCGTCGAAGTCGGGGTCGATGCGGACGACCGTCTCGTAGCCCCGCGCAGCGAACGAATGGCCCGTGTCGGTCCCGCCGGTCAAATCGTCGGCGACAATGAGGGTGCGGTCAGTGGTCATCGAAGTGGAAGTCGAAGTCGCCCGCCTCGTCGAAGGACAGTCGTTCACGTTCGCCGACGGTGACGTCCTCCCGCGGTTCGAGTTCGTCTGCGACGGGGTCGGAGACGTAGAGGTCGTCGGGCTCCAGGGTGTTCGCGATGTAGCCGACGCGAAGATCGGCCGGGTCGCGGACGCCAGTCATGGAGGCGGCGAGGACGAGCAGCGTTCGGTCGCAAGGGGCGACGATGGGGATGCGCGCTCGGGCAGGTTCGCCGCTCGTGACGATGTTCATGTACACGTCCTCGAGATCCAGGTCGGCGACGAGGTCCTCGTGGACGAAGTCGGCGAGCCCCATCCCGATGCCGTTGCCGTGCGAGGCCTTCGTGATGCCGCGGACCGCGATGAGCGTGACGTCTGGCACCTCCGGCTCTGGCTCGTCGCCGAACATGTACCTGCCGACCGTGTTCGTGTCCATCCCGGTGCCCGAGATGTCCTTCCCGATTTCGTCGACGACGAGAAGGTCGAGACGGTCGACCGGAAGGTCAGGGAACAGTTCGCGCGAGCGGTCGAGGAGTTCCGACTCTCGCTCGGGAATATCCTCGACCGGCACTCCTTCGATGATCGCCGCGCGGTCGTTCGCGTTTTCGACGAGGGCGATACCGCCCACGACGGGGGCCTTCTCGAAGATGATTCCCGCCCGTTCGGGGATGACTGTTCCCAAGCCGCGGTTCAGCGCCTCGTTGTGCATCACCTCGGCCCCCCGTTGCTTCCCGAGGCCGACGACTGCCATCTTCGTGAGGCCGCTCTCGACGTCACCCCGGAAGTCCGTGTGGAGTTTCACCCGATTCGCGAGCAGAACTGCATCCGCGTCGAGTGCGACCGTCGAGACCGGTACGGGCCACCCCTCGTCATCTTCGGTGACCGGCTCGGTGTCCATGGCGGCGCGAATCTCGCAGCCGAGTCGTTCCTCGGTGAGGTCGTAGGAGCCGAGGACCTCGCGCTGGCCCTCGGGAGTGGCGCCGCCGTGGCTCCCCATCGCAGGAATCACAAACGGGTCGAACCCCCGCTCGTCGAGTTCAGCGACGGTGGCCTCCAGCAGTTCGGGCATGTCGTGGATTCCCCGGCTCCCGGCGGTGATCGCGACTTCCGCGCCCGCCTCAAGATCATCGAACGCCGGAATGTCGCTGACGGCCGCTCGCGTCGCCGCCGACACGTCGGCTATCCGGGGCGGGTCCCGATGGCGTCTGGCGTGGGCGAACTGCGGAAACTGCTCTACCGTCACGTCGTTGACGCTCTCGAGCCGTTCCGAGCTGGGGATGTCGAGGGTTACCATGACTTATTCTCGCTCGCCGGCCGCCTTAGTTCTGTCTTCGGTCGACGAGGTGTACTTGCGCTGTACGCCGGAAGCGGTAGACGACACGTCGACTCCGGTGTTCCTGTCTGCCGCTGCACGGCGCGACCAAAATTATGCCAGCCGAGGGAGGCCCGGGCGTCCCGGTCCTTCGGGTGAGACAGTCGTCCTCACCGTGTTACTTCATGACATAAGAACTTTATAAGGTGTCTGCAGTGGTTAGTTACATGCGTTACTACCAGTTGGCCCGCGGTGCTGAGGGACACCTCGTCGCAGAGACGGACGACCGGTATTACGACCTGAGCTCCGTTAAGGCGGAACTATCGGGGTTCGATGACCTCTTGCGCACTGCGGCCGTCATGGAGACGACCGCCGACGAAGTGGCCGCGAGGCTCGTCGAGTCCGCCCCGACGGTCGATCCCGACGAAGCGGCCACGAATCGCGGCCTCCCATTCGCCCCCGACGAGGTGTGGGCGGCTGGCGTCACCTACGAGATCAGCGAACAGGCCCGGAAAGAAGAGAGCGGGATGCCCGACATGTATCTCGATGTCTATCAGGCCGAGCGCCCCGAAATCTTCTTCAAAGCCACGCCGTCGCGGACCGTCGGTCCGGGCGAGGCCATCGGTGTCCGCGAGGATTCCCAGTGGAACGTTCCTGAACCGGAACTGGGAATCGTCCTCTACCAGGGTGACGTCGTTGGGTACACCATCGGTAACGACGTGAGTAGCCGCGACATAGAAGGAACGAACCCGCTCTACCTTCCGCAGGCGAAGGTCTACGACCGATGTGCAGCCGTCGGGCCGGCGGTAGCGAGTCCGAACACGGTCGGGGACCCTCAAGACCTCGCAATGTCGATGACCATCGAACGCGCCGGCGAAACGTGCTTCTCGGGTGAGACGTCCACCGACGAGATGATCCGGTCCTGTGAGGAGCTCACCCGCCACTACACGCAGCACAACGCGGTCCCCGAACTCGCCGTTCTGATGACCGGGACGTCGATCGTCCCGGCGGACGACTTCAACCTGCAGGAGGGCGACACGGTCACGATAGACATCGAGTCGATCGGAACGCTGTCGAACCCCGTCGTCCAGGTGTGAAACGTCGACGCCGAGAGCGGCGGTTCGATCCACTCAGTAGTTGTCGTAGACGGTTTTCTCGATGGTGTAGAACTCGAGACCTGCGTCGCCCTGTTCGCGCCACGACTCGCTAGAGGAGCGTTTAAACCCGCCGAACGGAACGTGAAGCTCGAGGCCCGTCGTCTTATCGTTGACCTTCACGACGCCCGCCTCGGCCTCCTCGACGAAGCGGTTCGCCTCCGAGTGGTCCTGGGTGACGATGCTCGCGGAGAGCCCATACTTGACGTCGTTGCAGACGTTCACCGCCTCCTCGAAGTCGGAAACCTCGACGACTGCCAGCACCGGACCGAAGACCTCCTCCTGGGCGATGCGGTAGTCAAATTCGACGTCGGTGAAGACCGTCGGCTCGACGAAGTAGCCGTCACCGAAGCGGTCGCCCTCGGGCGTTCCACCGCCTGTCGCCAGGGTCGCTCCTTCCTTCTCGGCGACCTCGATGTAATCGAGGGTGCTATCGAGTTCGTCAGCGCTGACCTGCGGACCCATCTCGTACTCGTCGCCCGGACCGACGTCAATGGACTCGGCCCGGTCGACGACGGCTTCGACGAAGTCGTCGTGGACGTCCTCGTGGACGATGGCACGGGAACACGCCGTACAGGCCTGTCCGGTCACGCCGAAGGCGCCCGCGGCGACGATGTCCGCGGCTTCCTCGACGTCCGCGGACGCCGAGACCAGCGTCGGATTCTTGCCGCCCATCTCCGTCTGGACGCGCTTCTGGCTGTCGGCGGCGGTGTCGTAGACGTAGTTGCCGACCTCGCCGCTCCCCGTGAACGAGACGGCGTCGACATCCTCGTGGGACGCGATTTCGTCGCCGACTTCACCGCCAGGACCGGTGACGAGGTTCGCGACGCCGTCCGGGATGCCGGCCTCGTCGAGCGTCTCGAAGATGCCGAGCGCGACGCCGGGAGCGAGCGACGCCGGGTTGATGACGACGGTGTTCCCGGTCGCGAGCGCGGGTGCGAGCTTCCAGGCGGGAATCGCGACGGGGTAGTTCCACGGCGTGATGAGTGCGGCCACGCCGACCGGCTCGGTCCGTGTGTAGAGGTTGGTGTGCTGCCCGCTAGCGGATTTGACTGTGCCGCCCAGGTCGTTCGCCTTCTCGGCGAAGTAGTAGAAGATGTCGATGGCGCGCTGGACCTCGCCGCCGGCCTCGGCGTGGGTCTTCCCCTCCTCGGTGGTGAGCAGTTCCGTCAGTTCCGCCTTGCGGTCCTCGAGAATTTTCGCCGTCTCGCGGAGTATCGCGCCCCGCTGGGGCGCGGGCGTCTCGCCCCACTCGGCTTCGGCGTCGGCGGCCGCCGCTACGGCCTCGGCGGCGTCCTCACGACTTGACCGCTGGTACTCGTTGACGACCTCGTTCGAGTTGGCAGGGTTCGTGACCTCGAACGTCTCGCCGGTTTCGGACTCCGTCCACTCACCCGAGACGTAGTTTCGTCTAGCGTCTGGCATACATCAGCGATTCAAGCGCATTGATAACGAGGCTTTTGGTTCCGGTAGTCGTTCCGTCGGCAGATGGGCGTCCTCCGAGAATCGGCCGTCGGATCGGTCAGTCGTCCGCGTCCTCGCGGTCGAGCCAGAAGTCGAACGAGCGGCCCGGTGCGAACACGTCGATGCCGACGGCGCGCTCGTCGCCGGTGTTCTCAACGCGGTGGGTCTCCCACGAATCGAGCCACACCGAGTCGTGCTCCCCGAGAGTGACCTCCTCGTCTTCGGTGTAGACGGTAAGTTCGCCTTGGAGAACGAGACACACCTGCTCGTTCTCGTGGTCGTGCATCGGGGAGCTGTGCCCTGAGGGCTTCTCGAACCACTCGAAGCTGAACCGCTCGCTCCCGGCCATCGAGACTCGCCGCCAGCCTTCCTCTGGTTCGTAGATTTCCGCTTCGTCGAAGAACGTGGATTCCATGCTTGTTCTTCCTGCTCGCTCGACGGTAAAAAGCGTATGGACGAGAGGAACCCGGGACGTTGTAAGATTTATACCCGTGCGGCAGTCTATCACAATATATGATACCCGGACCCGAGAAGGTCGCCAAACTCGTCGAGGAAGAGGGGTGGTCCTACCCAGTCTCCGTGACGCGACTCGAGCGGGAACATGCTCTCACGAACGTCTCTATCAACGAGAAGGGAGAATCGATGATGCTCGGTGAACTCCTCGCGCAGGGAGACCTCGACCGATTCGAGGACAAGGACGACCTCTACGAGAAGCTGGAACCGCTGTTCGAAGAGGAACGGCAACGCCGAGACGTCGGTCTCGTCGGCAAGATCAAACAGTTGGTCATCGGCACGTACACTCGGTGAATATATGAACAAACTCCGGGCAACTGCGGTTGGCAGTGGGCTAGTGCTCCTCGCCGGCGCGGCGTGGGGTGCCCTCGAGTACGGTGCCAGCGCCGGCCTCGAACCGTTCGTATGGGTGGCCGTGTTCGGCGTCGTCGTGGCCGTCGTGCCGGACGGTATCGCCGCCGCGAAGCACGTCGTCTATCAGTCCCGCCGTGAGGCCAAGGCCGAGGACGCGCGCGCCGGAGCCAAGGACCGGTACTTCACGTCGACGAAGACGTATCCTAGTCGTGAGGAGGTCCTCAACGTCGTCCGCGACACCGTCCGTGCCACCGACGGCTACGAGCGCGTCGCCGCCGAGGACTTCCCGGAGGGAGCCGGGCTCTCGGTCACGCACGCTGGGTTCCACAACTCCTTCGTACGCGTGACCGCTTCCGGTCGCCTCGTCCTCGCGGGCGCTTCAGAACGGACGGCAGACCTCGCCAGTGACCTTGCGAAGGACCTGAAGACCTCCTTCGACCAATCGTGGGCAAACCCGATGCGCCAGCGCAAACCCATCGTAGGCGGCCTCCGTGTCGTCCTCGCCGTTGCCATCCTGACGACGACCGGCCTCGGTCTCGGCACGGTTGCCGCCGCCGGCTATCCCTCTGATTCGTACAATCCACTAGAGAAAGTCGCTCTGGCCTCCTACGACGCCCGTTCGACGGTCGACCCCGCAACGAGCGAAACGGACGCCGCCATCGCGAAGGCCCGATTCCGCGTCACCATTCTCAAGGAGTCGGTCGTCGAAGTCAGGTGGACCGACAACAACTCCGCCCGCCTCGTGAGAACCGGCCAGGTCGCTCTCAGAGTCGCCGGTGACACTCGCTCGACGCTGACCGGCCTCCGGGAGCGGGAGTTGACTGACGCGCAGGAGCGACGCGTCGGCCGCATCGAAGGCAATCTACGCGAAGTTGAAGACAGTATCGCGGCCACCCTGGAGAGTCGGGCTGACGACCAAGGAATCGGCGAGGGAGCGGACGACATCCGTGCGGTTGCGGGCGCGCTCCGCAGTCATCGTTCGGGGACCGGCGACATCTCGCTCTCAATCGACTTGCCGGAGTCGGACTACGAAATCACCTTCCGGTGGATCGACACCGACGGCGTGACCGACCGGCAGGTGACGAATAATTCGACGGCGAACGGTACTACCACCTAGTCGTAGACGAACTCCGTCCAGGGCCCCTCGACGTAGGGATACTCTTCGACGACGCTCTCGTTCACATCGACCCCGAGTCCGGGACTGTCCGGCACGTCGAAGGTGCCGTTCTCTATCGTCAGCGAATCGTGGAGAACGTCCTCCGCCAGCGGGAAGGGGTACATCCCGCCCTCGTCCTCACCGAATACGGGGTACTCGAGCATCGGCGACTCGGGTGACGCGGCGACGAGATGTGCGTTGGTGACCAGTCCGAGGTGCGTGCCGAAGTTGTGCGGGACGAACATGACGTCGTCGCGGGCGGAACAGGTCTGGACGGCCCGCCAACACCCGGTAAAACCGGCGTGGTGACGAGTGTCGCCCTGCAGGTACGAGACGCCGGTCTCGGCCAGCCGAAGCAGTCCCTCGACGGACTCTTCGCTCTCACCACCCGCTAACGGAAGGGCAGTCCGCTCGGCGAGTCGCTCGTAGGCGTCGTAGTCGGCCGGTTCGACCGGCTCCTCGACCCAGTAGAGACCGTGGCCCTCGAAAGCGTCGAGAAGTTCGACTACCTCCTCGAAGTCGTAGGAGTTCTCTCCGAGTTTCCACCATGTGTGGGCGTCGACCATCACAGCCATGTCGTCGCCGACGGCGTCACGGACGAGTTCGAGGGTTCGCACGTCGGCTTCGGCGCCGAGGCCGGGACGGTATTTGTAGGCCCCAAAGCCTCGCTCCTGAAGTGTCCGCGCCTGCTCGGCGTAGCCCTCCGGTTCCATGTACATCCCCGCGCTGGCGTACAACTCCAGCGGGTCTGGGTCGACCTCACGGTCGGCGAGCAGGTCGTAGACTGGCGCCCCGAGTTGCTTACCGAGAATGTCGTGATAGGCCACGTCGATGACGCCGATAGCTTCCGATTCGATTTTCGTGGGCAGGTCGAGGGTCCCAACGGCCCCGGCGATATCCTCGGGCGACGCTATCTTCGTCTCCGCGACGGTGTCGCGGACCCGGTTCTCGACGAGCGCCGCGAAGTCGTCGTGGGCGGTGCCGTCGAAGTACTCACGCATTGCGGAACTCGTCGCCGCACCTGGTGCGTATCCGACGGTGCCGTCGGCCGTCTCGACACGGACGAGGACGAAGTCGCGTTTGTGGAGACGACGGACACCACCGTGGAAACGGCGTTCCTGCGAGGGCTCGATCGGCGAGGAGAGCGTGTGTACTTCTATCTCGGAGAGTCGCATGCCCGTTTCTCAGGGCGATGGAAAGTAACTCTTGTCCCGCGTTCCGTCTCTCGTCGCGCGGACGTCGGCGAACGGACACGGAGAGGATCGTCCGTGGTTGACGCCGGATGGATACCTCTTTGTGGGATGGTATGCAACGCGTTGGCATGGTAGACGGAACCGGTGGTGAGTTCGTGTACGATGCGTTGGTCGATGCGGGCGTGGAACTGCTCGTCGGCCTTCCCGGGACCCAGACGCTTCCCCTCGATCTGACCGTCGTGCAGCGCGAGGAGATGGAGTACCTGATGGCCCGCCACGAGACGGCCGTCCCCCACATAGCTTGGGGGTACTACGAGACGACCGGTCGACCCGCAGCGACGCTCACCGTACCCGGCCCCGGCGACACGAACGCGATGCACGGCCTGAAGAATGCCTACGAGGACTGCGTCCCGATTCTGCACGTCTCCGCCGACGCGAATCCCGAGGAACGCGGACAGCATCCCATTCACGAGATCGAACCCGACACCTTCGACAACGTCGTCAAGCGAAACGTGACCGTCGAGACCGAACTCGACCTCGTCGATCGAGTCGAGGGTGGAATCGAGACTGCGCTCACCCCGCCGTACGGCCCGGTTCGGCTCGGCGTCCCCTCAGGGATTCTCGCGAAGGAAATCGAAGCGCCCGCCGCGAGCGTGACGCCGGAACGGGTCGCGTACGAGAACGACACCTACCCCGAGGCTGCGGAACTCCTCGCCGACGCGGAACGCCCGGTAATCTACGCTGGCGGAGGGTCACGTCGGTCGCCCGACGGCCCCCGCGTCGTCCGGAACCTCGCGGAGACCCTCGACGCCCCCGTCATCACGTCCTACAAGGGCAAAGGCGTCTTCCCCGAAGACGACGACCGCTGGCTCGCCGTTACCGGGAGTCCCACACCCGCCGGGGCGCGCGAGGCGCTCGCCGCTGCCGACGTCGTCCTCGCGCTCGGCGCCGACTTCGACGGCGTCACCACGGCCCACTGGAACATCCCCCTGGGTGAGACGCTCGTCCACGTCAACCTCGAACCTGACGACGTGAACGCAGGCTACGAGGCCGACGTCGCTATCCTCGACGACGTCACCCACGCGGGCGACCGCCTCCTCGAGGAACTCGACGGCCGTGGCGGGGACGGCTGGAGTGGCGCCGACGTCGCCCGACTGGTCCGGTCGGAGTACCGGACGCATCTCGACAACCTCGGCCTCTTTGACGGCGATAGTCCCGCCAACACGCCGGAACTCCTCGCGGCGGTCCGCGAAGCCACGCCCCGCGAGTCGCCGGTCACGGCCGACGTCGGCGGGTTCCGGCTCTGGACGATGCAACTGTTCGAGACGTACGACCCGGACCAGCTCGTTACCGCCGGGTCGTGGGCCGGAATGGGGGTCGGACTCCCGGCGGCGATCGGCGTGGCGGCCGGTCGCGACGACGACCAGCCCGTCGTCTGCCTCACCGGCGACGGCGGCCTGATGATGTGCATCCACGAACTCCACACGGCCGCCGAGTACGCCCTCAACGTCGTCGTCGTCGTCTCGGACAACGCCGACTACGGCATCATCTCGAAGTCGCCGAATATCATGCAGTACACCGACGAGCACGAGTTCACATGGGACCGCCCGGACTTCGCCGAAATCGCCGAGGGGTTCGGGGTGCGAGCCACCAGCGTCGACACGGCGGCGGCCGCCGGTGAGGCCGTCGCGGCCGCCGTCGAGCGCCG
>NZ_JBPEHG010000037.1:0-9340 GCF_054177585.1 Haladaptatus rarus
GAGTTTCTTCGTAGACATTCCTTCGCTGATGGTTATCAGGCTGGCTCCATATACCTCCGGGCCGGTTTCGAGAGATTCGGTGGATAGGACAGGACGAGGTTGATGATACCTGTTCTAATTCTCCTCGGAACCGCCCGACCAGTCCGGAGACGTACTGCGCGATGGTCAGTCCGAACACCAGTCCGATCAACCCGAGACCGCCCCACAGCACCAGCGTCGATGGAAGGTCACCCGTCATCACCGGCGGCTGTCGAGAGTTCGAGTCGTCGGACCGTCCCTGTCCGTTCTTACTGGACGCCTGCCTGTCCGACTCCTTCTCGTCGGACGAGCTGTCGTCGGCTCCCCCGTTATCGTTCGACCCCTCGCCGATGCCACCCTCCAACTCTTGCACGTCGGGCGTCGCAGTCGTCGTGACGTGCTGGTCGAGCCACGAATCCATCGACTGCCCGGTCACGTCCGCGACGATCGTCTTGAAGTCGGCGTAGGTCACCGGCCCGTCGTGGCGGTTCATCCGGTCAAACACGTCCAGCAGGCTTCGCTTCCCGTCGGTCGCCTGCTGTATCTTCGCGTCCAGTGCCCAGAGGACGAGCGCACCCCGATAGTAGGGAACTTCGGGATTCGCCCAGGTGTTCGACTTCGAGAGCACCGCGTCGTCGTACTGTTTCGCCGAGAGAGTCTGGGCGACCGCGGATTGCGAGGTTCGCCCCTGTCGAATCGACAGATCGGAGGCGAAGTAGGCCGCGCTGGCCTCGCGGAACCACGTCATCCGGTCGCCGAGTTCGAACGACTGACGCGTGTGGACGTACTCGTGGATCCAGAGGTTCTGGGGGTCTGAAAGGCTCGCAGCCTCGTGTACCCAGAACTCGCCGTATTTCGGCGAGGCGTAGCCACCGCGCCAGATAGGGTCGGGGAGGACGAACAGCAGCACCTCGTCGGGCGACTGTCCGGGCAACTGCTCGCTCGCTGTCCCGAGCGAGTCGAACACCTTCCGTGGCGGGCTAGCTGGCGTCGCACCAGCACCGACGATCATCCGGAACTGCTGGCCGTCGGCACGGTGGGTGTACTCTTCGTACTTTCCGATGTAGGTGAACGCCGACCCGAGCACGCCCGACTCGGCGAACTCGACGCTGGATTCGGGGTAATCGTCCTGCAGCGGATGGCGGTAGCGCCACTCATCGCTTCCCGCCGGGAGCCACGCGACCGAGAGTCTCGGCGTCGGTGCGAGCACCCACTCGTCGGTGGCGGCGAACTCGCGTCCGTTCCCGGAATCGACGTCTGCGACGATGGTCACCGTCGGTGACTCCGTCTCACCGTCCCACCGAAGTGCGTGGTCACCGCCTTTCGTCTCGGCCTCAGCGAACCCCGAAGACGACACCATGTTTCCGGTGTAGTTGATGAGCCAGAACGCCCTGGCCTCCCGCGGTGTCTCGAAGACGAGGTGGTATCGAACGGTCGTCTGATCGTCGGCAGATCGTTCGACGGAGATGGAGACACCCGGTGGCGTGTCTGCTGACTGCGCCGTCGCTGGCGGCGCGAGCACGCCAGCGACGAGCGAAAGCACGAGTAAAAGCGATACTGTCCCCCCGGAAACCCGACCCCCAAGCGCCATCGAATGTGATGGCGTCCCGGAGTCGTTTTGTTATACGTCGCCTGTGCCGGATTCAGGGGTAACCATCGACCGACGAGAGGGTGCTCTGTGATACTCCGCCACCGAACGAGAGGTCACTCGTCCCGGTACGATGGGAGCGTGTCGTCCTGCACCACCACGCTTCGTCCACCATCGACGATGAGGTGCGTTCCGGTGATGTACCCCGCATCGTCGCTGGCGAGGAAGGCGACGGTTCCTGCCACGTCCTCGGGCGTTCCGAGGCGACCGACCGGATGGATAGATTCCAGGTGTTCGCGGTACTCCTCGTCCATGTCTTCGGTCGTGCGCTCGATGGCGACCCAGCCAGGGTTGACCGTGTTGACGCGAACGTCGGGGCCGAAATCGAGCGCCATCCCGCGAGTCATCCCGTTGATACCCGCCTTCACCGCGTTGTAGGGAAACATCTCCGGCATCGTCAGGAAGGCGTGGTTCGAGGAGACGTTGACGATAGCCCCCTCGTCCATCTCGGCAACTGCGTGTTTCGCACAGAGCCAGTACGCCCGGAAGTCGGTTTCGAGGACGAGCTCCCAGTCCTCCATCGTCGCCTCGTCTGCGCCCGTGTTCGTCTCTACCCCGGCGTTGTTCACGAGCACGTCGATTCCGCCGTACTCCTCGGCGGTCGCCGTCACGAGTGCGGCGATATCGTCCGGGTCGCGCATATCCGCGCGGACGAAGACCGCCTCGCCTCCCTCATCGCAGATGTCTTCGACGACCTCCTGTCCAGCGTCCTTCGTGCGCCCGGTGACGACCACGGACGCTCCTTCGCTGGCGAGTCGGCGCGCAATCTCTGCCCCGATACCACGAGTCGAACCGGTGACCAGCGTCACGCTGTTTTCGAATCCCTGCATGGTCACCACTCCGCGACGCTTCCGTCGTCGTGTCGCCAGACGGGGTTGTGCCAGTCGTCGTGTCCCTCGCGTGCGCGTAAGACTTCTACGTTGGGTTCGACGCCCAACCCCGACCCGTCCGGGAGCGAGACGTACCCGTCCTCGTAGTCGAAGACGGTCGTGTCGGCCAGGTAGTCGAGTACGTCGCCGCCCTCGTTGTAGTGGATGTCGAGGCTCTGCTCCTGGATCAGGGCATTTGGCGCGCAGGCGTCCACCTGGAGGCAGGACGCCAGCGCCACCGGGCCGAGCGGACAGTGCGGCGCGAGTGCCACGTCGTAGGCCTCCGCCATCGACGCGATCTTGTGGCACTCCGTGATACCCCCGGCGTGGGAGAGATCGGGCTGGATCACGTCTACCGCGCCCGATTCGAACACCTCCTTGAAATCCCAGCGCGAATACATCCGCTCGCCAGTGGCGATGGGGATCGAGGTCTGTGCCGCGAGGTCGGGCAGGAACTCGTTGTGCTCCGGCAGCACGGGTTCCTCGATGAAGAACGGGTCGTGGGGTTCGAGTTCTCGCGCGAGTCGTTTCGCCATCGACTTCGAGACGCGCCCGTGGAAATCGACGCCCACGTCCACGTCCGGGCCGACCGCCTCACGGACGGCGGCCAGTCGCTCTCCCGCCTCCTCGACTGCGGCAGGGGTGTCGATCCGCCGGAGTTCGGCGGTGGCGTTCATCTTCAGCGCGGTGAACCCCGCATCGACCTTCTCGCTCGCCGCGTCGGCGACCCTGTCCGGGCGGTCGCCGCCGACCCACTGATAGACTCGCACTCGGTCGCGCACGGGGCCGCCGAGCAGTTCGTACACCGGCGCATCGAATGCCTTCCCTCGGATGCCCCAGAGGGCCTGGTCGATTCCGGCGATGGCGCTCATCAGGACTGGTCCACCGCGGTAGAAGCCACCCCGGTAGAGTGTCTGCCAGTGGTCTTCGACCGGCATCGGGTCTTCGCCGAGCAGATAGTCGTCCATCAACTCCTCGACCGCACTCCGGACGGTTTTCGCTCGTCCCTCGACGATGGGTTCGCCCCAGCCGACGAGGCCGTCGCTCGTCTCGACGCGCAGGAAGAGCCAGCGCGGTGGGACGGCGAAGAGGTCGTAGTCGGTGATTCGCATACAGGAGTGTCGTTGGTGATGCTGGTAGTGGTTTGGGTTCGGGAAAAGAATGGACTCTATGCTCCAGCATCGTAGAGCGCGTTTTCGCGTGCATCATCGAGACGTTCTTTTACGATTCATCTACGTCGCCGAACCCATCTCGAAGCAGAGAGATAGCCAGAGGTAAATCGCTCGCCTTCGATACGCGAACCATGGACGAGTTCGAGAGCCTCAAGGGCTTTTACGACCGCTACCCGGCGGAGTGGGCGGCGTGGCGCGAGGTCGTGGACACCGTCGAGGAGACGGCCCGCGAGTTCGGCTTCCGCGAGATCGACGCGCCGAGCGTCGAACCGACCGACCTGTTCCGGGTGAAGTCGGGCGACGATATCGTGGACGAGACGTACAGTTTCGAGGACAAGGGTGGACGCGAAGTGACGCTCATCCCCGAGCAGACGCCGACCCGAGCGCGATTGGTGCAACAGCGTAAGGACCTCGGGACGCCCATCAAGTGGTTCGACACGTCGAAACGCTGGCGCTACGAGGCGGTGCAGAAGGGCCGCGACCGCGAGTTCTTCCAGACCGACATCGACATCTTCGGCGTCGAGTCGGTCGAAGCGGACGCGGAGATCATCGCCTGTGCTGGCACCATCTTCGAAAAGCTCGGGGTCGCCGACGCGGTGGAGTTCCGACTGAACGACCGCCAACTGCTCGATGCCCTCCTCCACGCCACGGGTGTCGGGGAGAGCAAAGACGTGATGCGCGTCATCGACAAGAAAGAGAAGCTGAGCCGGATGGAATTCCTCGGCCAACTCGAAGCCGAGGGACTCGACCGGGC
This sequence comes from Haladaptatus rarus, assembly GCF_054177585.1. Lineage (NCBI taxonomy): Archaea > Methanobacteriati > Methanobacteriota > Halobacteria > Halobacteriales > Haladaptataceae > Haladaptatus > Haladaptatus rarus. Next base: position 4,462 of record NZ_JBPEHG010000037.1, read on the forward strand.
GACCGCCGAGGAGATCGACGAACTCACCGCCATCAGCGGCGATGTCGAGAGCGCGCTGGTCGAACTCTCGGACAAGGCCCCCGAGGGCGACGGGGCCGACGAAGCGATCAACCGGATGCACGACCTCTACGACGCTCTCTCGGCCTACGGCGTCGAATCGATGTGCACCTTCGACCTCTCTATCGTCCGTGGGATGGACTACTACACCGGACTCGTCTTCGAGGCGTTCGCCACCGAGAGCGACCTTCGCGCCCTGTTCGGTGGGGGTCGTTACGACGAACTCATCGGCCTGTTCGGAGGCCGCGAGGTTCCCGCTATCGGCTTCGCCTTCGGCTACTCGCCGACGATGCAGTTGATGAAAGAGTTGGGCGAATGGCCCGACGAGGCGGTCTCGACCGGCGTGTACGTACTGAACGTCTCCGATTCTGTGCGCGAGATCGGACTAGAATACGCCATGGGGCTGCGTCGTGAGGGGCTGGCGGTCGAGACCGACCTCACGGGACGAAGCGTCGGCGAGCAGTTCGGGTACGCCGATCGCATCAACGCCGAGTACACCATCGTCGTCGGCGAGCGCGACCTGAACGAGGGCGTCGTAACGGTGCAGAACATGGACTCCGGTGAGGAAGAACAGGTGCCGAAAGACGACGTCGTCGAGCACGTGCTCGACCTGCTGTAATCACGCTTCTGGACTGTTTTTCGATGGGACGGCGAGATGGCAGACGTTTCTGAAGCTCGATGAAATAACGATCCTGGAGAGCGAGGTAGAATAGCAAGAGGATAGACAGGGGAAAGCGAGCCAAGACACCCAAACCACGCAAATTGTACAAGATATCAAAACCACCCGAATAGTCAAAACTATCAAAACCGTCAGAACCAGCCAAACTGGACAGGCTAGCAGATCGAACCACCTGGTTTGCAAAGCGGTTTCACTTTCACTTGGCCGTTACTCGAATCGGACGAGAAGAACTCCTCGACGCGACGTACACACCCCGGAACGCGAATCTTTACTTTCGCTCTAGGTAAGACTCGATGTTTTGACCCAAATGGTCGTAGGTTACTCTATGAGTATCCACGATATCGATACGCCGATGGCGAAGTGGCGCTACACGTGTCCCAACGGCCACACCAGTTGGGAGCCGACCAACAGCCACTTCTGGTGCCATCAGTGCGGTCGACTCCCCGACACGGATGCGGAGTTCTGGAAGCTTCGGGACAGAAAGACCGGCGAGCACCTTGCCCGCGAGAAGGTGGTTCTCGATGGCTAAAGCAGAAGAAACCGACACCGTACAGCTTCGCACCTGGAAACCGAGCAACGGCTCGCGGTACGTCAGCTGTCGGAATCCGACGTGCGGAAACGAACACGTCGACCCGGATTTCGCGCGCACGTTCGGCGACGACGATGGAACCGTCTTCGCCTGCCCCGACTGCAAACCGTGGGCTGCACTGAAACGGGGTGCCGCAGCAGACCCGACCTTCGAGCACCGAGTAAAACGTAAAACCTGGTGACGAGCGACCTGACTATCGATCGGCGGCGCTCGCGACTGACGATAGCATCGATCAGCGCTGTTTTTCGTTATCTCCGGAGCGACTCGTTCAACATAGCCAGGTACTTTCACTTTCACTTCGGGTAAGAATAACTGCTTTTTAGCTACGACCCATCCGTTCGGATGCGGGTTGACGCCCCGCACAGGAGGTTGGGTTTGCGCGACTGCCATCCCCTGCGCGTATCCCAGACTTCGTTTCCACCATTCCGACGGGCGGTCACTCCGCCCGTTCGATGAACTCGATACCGGTGATCTCGAACCGAGCACCGCTGTCTTCCGCTTCGGTGACGGCGATCTCCCAGCCGTGGGCTTCGACGATCTGTGTCACGATAGAGAGGCCGAGACCGATCCCGTCGTTCGTCGTGAACCCGCTCTCGAACACGGAGTCGCGCTCGTCGTTCGGGATACCTGGGCCGTCGTCCTCGATGGACACCCCATCCGGCAGTCGTTCGACGTAGACAGACACGTCGTCACCAGCGTGTTCGACAGCGTTACGGAACAGGTTCTCGAACACCTGACTCAGTCGGTCGACGTCTGCCGAGATTTCGCCCTCGACGTTCTCCAGCACCAGCGTCGCCTCGGGAGGCGCAACACGTGACCACGCGTCTTCGACGATGTCGTGAAATGCCGTCAACTGTGTCTCTTCGATGACGCCGGGTCTGCGCGCGAGGTCTAGCATCTCGTCTATCATGTTCTCCATTCGGGTGAGCGCGCCACGTACCTCGTCGAATGCGTCGTCCGCGTTCTCTAACTCCGCAACCTGCAGGTAACCCTGTGCGATTCCCAGCGGATTGCGGAGTTCGTGCGCGAGCATACTCGCGAACTCGTCCAGGCGTTCGTTCTGGTCTTTGAGTTCCCGTTTCCTGCGCTTGTGTTCGGTCATGTCCCGGAAGATACCGATGACCTCGGGGCGCTCGGTGCCGAACTGCATCCGTGCCGTGTTGATCTCCGCATAGCGCGTCTCGCCATCGGGCGTCGTATACGTCACCGAATACAGCGGTCGTTCGTCGTCTCCCTCCGTTCGCGGACGTCGTCAGTGAGTTCCGCTGGCGAATCGTTGGGGAACGCGGCTATATCCTCGATTCGCTCGCCGAGGATGGCAGGGCGGTCGAGTCCAGACACCCGACAAAATGCGTCGTTGACCGCCTGGATTCGACCGTCCGTATCGAGGACGAAGACGGGGTCTGGGGCGGTCTGGAACAGCGTCCGGAACCGCTCTTCGCTCGCCTCTTTCTCTCGTTCGAGTTCGACGGAGAGCCGACGCCGTTCGAGCAAGCCATCGATACGTGCCTGTAAGACCGCCTTTTCGATGGGCGTCGTGACGATCTCGTCGACCCTGTTCCACATCCCCGGCGTGCGTGCGGGGGAGTTGCCTCGAAGTGACGAGAAGATACGGGAGAAACGTGGGAGAGACAGCGTCTTTCCTGGCGGCGAGTTCGTCACGATACCGACCGAACGACGTTTCGTCGACGATACAGAGGTCGAACTGGAGATCGAGTTCATCCGGAGTGTCGAGTTCATCGTCCAAAGAGGAGACATCGAACTCGGACGCGAGCCAGTCGGCCAACAACTCACGGTTCTGGTCGTGGTCGATGAGAAGGAGGATGCTTCCATCGGATGCCTGTGTACGACCACTCGCCGCCCGAAATTCGCTCATCGTCGTTCTACCCCGAACATCTTTCGTCCGTCTGTTGGAGCATACCGTACAGTAACTCGTTCGGTGTAGAACCGCCGGTCGAGAGGTATGCGAGTGTTCGTTTTACTGCAATTTCTATCTCGCAGGTTCGACGAGTATAACGCATAGTTCTATCAGATCATCTGCTACGGACGGAGCGAACGAAGTTACTCCTCCGTTTCGGTCGAGTCGTCATCCTTCGACGACCGTACGAGCTTCGAGGCGGCAGTGTTCCGACCATAGAACTCCGCACGCAGGTCATCGTCGTCGAGATCCATCGCCACGGTGGACAGATCCTCTCGAAGTGACGCTAACTCCGCTTCCAGCTCGGCGTATTCGTCGTTTTCGGCGAGTTCATCCGGATCTTTTCGCCCTTCCAGTGCCGCTTTTTTCGTCGTCAGTGCGAGGAGTTTCTGCACCTGCGAGTCGTAGGACGAACGGGTTTCGAGCGAGGAGACGATATCCCGTAGTTCCTCCGGGTCGGAGACCGGTTTACAGATATACGCGTCGAAGCCCAGTTCGAGGATGTCGAAGTCCGGTTCGACTGCGGTTACCATCGCGACTCGACAGTCGAGCTCTCGCTCTCGGATTTTATCGAGCACGTCCCGGCCAGAGAGATCGGGCATTCGCCGGTCGAGAAGGACGATATCGACGGATCCGTCTACTTCTTCGAGTGCCTCCGTTCCACTGTACGCGGTTCGGACGTCGTAGGAATCCTCGAGCCACCGGGCATGCAGGTCTGTGATCGCATGTTCGTCATCAACGATGAGAACGGTGGACTCGTTAAACATTGGCTACGTAAATATTCATGACTCCCGCCATATCAAATGTATCGATATGCATCGTACATCGGTCGTTCCTTCTCATCTGTACTATCGGTGAACGTTTCATGAACGATAACGTCCTCGTGGTACAACCAATAACTAAATGTGACCGTTTTTACTAAAAACGTTTCGGTGATCGAGCTCGCTGTGTCATCGGGATAACAGCAACTAGCACATCGACGCCGGCTATCTACTCGGAAAAGAGATGTTTCGAAGAGACCTATCGTCACTATCAGGAGATTCAGCGGCTCGAATCGTCCGAGAAATGGTAACGATTTCGATAAATAGACCGTATCGGCGTAGCAGATCTCGTCTCAAAATTCACATATATAAGTCTACACCTGCATTTGCAAGGCAATACTTTTTTACATAGGAGTGGAAAGTAAACGATGGTAATGCTCGCGCACTGCTGTTACAGTAGGCCGATAGCCAGCTTACATCTGATTCAGGTCGTGTTCCACGACTCAGGGAAGGTATGAATCAGTCTGCGAAGCCGACGGCTAGCAAAGCAGGTGCGTGGCATGTTTCAGTTCGTCCGACACGTCGTCGGGTGGGGTCACCACTTTCCCCCCCTCCCCCGATAAAAATCGGAACGGGGAAGGTAGACGAATCGAAACGAAGACGAGTGACCACTCCGAGACCGAGCCGAATGCGGAGTTCTCAGGGAACTTCTGGGCAAAGATAGTGAGATAAACAAAGGGAACAACTTTAATGTTCCGCTCTTCTGTAGGAGATTGTTGATACAGTTCAGCTGTTGCTCTCGAATCGAAGAGGGCAAGGACACCGCGTTAGCGGTGTCCGACACGAATGATTCCGCTGGATGTGTTTGGTTCGGA
>NZ_JBPEHG010000038.1:0-5820 GCF_054177585.1 Haladaptatus rarus
CGCCCATCGTCCGCGTGCGCGAGAACAGCGAGGCGGAGATACAGCGCGCCCTCGACGTCGGCGCCGCGGGCGTCGAGATACCCCAGATAGAGACGCGCGCGGACGCAGAGGCCGCCGTGGACCACGCGCGGTTCGACCCGCTCGGCGAGCGTGGTCTCTCGCCGTACGTACGCGCCGGCGGCTACACCGGTCGGGACGACTACACCGCACGACAGAATGAGGAGACGACCGTCATCATCCACATCGAGGGTGAGCGCGGCGTTGACAACCTCGACGACATCCTCGCGGTCGAGGGCATCGACGTCCTGTTCCTCGGCCCGTACGACATGTCCCAGTCACTCGGCATTTCGGGACAAGTGCGCGACGACCGCGTCGAGGACCTCATGCAGGAGGTCTGCGACCGCGCGGCCGAGGAAGACAAGGTGGTCGGAACGTACGCTGACGACCCGGAGATGGCTGAACAGTGGATCGACGCGGGCGCTCAGTACGTCGCTATCCACGTCGACGGCGCCATCCTGACACACGCCTTCGAGGACATCGTCGAGAGCGTCGACCGCTGAGGACGCCCGACGACACCATCAGTTCTCGGTCTGTTCGAGTAGCCCCTTCATGTAGCCGGTCGCGTAGAGTCGGCCGAGAGTCATGTAGCCGGGATTGTCGTTGTCCTCGCCTGCCATCGTGGGGACGTGGTCCGGGCGCGCGGGACCATCGAAGCCGATGTCGCGGTATGCCTCGATACAGGCGAGCATGTCCGTCGGGCCGTCGTCGTGCCACGTCTCGACGAAGCGTTCCGCGTCGCCGTCCACGTCGCGGAAGTGGACGAAGTTGATGCGGTCGCCGAACCGGCGGATGGTCGCCGGGACGTCCGCGCCCATGGCCGCGAAGTTACCCTGACAGAAGGTGATACCGTTGTACTCGCTGTCGTAGAGGTCCATGATTCCCTCGTAGTTCTCGACGCTCGTGACGATGCGGTCGACGCCGCGGACGTTGCCGAGCGGCGGGTCGTCGGGGTGAAGCGCAAGTTTCACGCCCGCTTCCTCGGCGACCGGGACGACCTCGTTCAGGAAGTATTCGAGGCCTTCCCAGAGCTTCTCGGCCTCAACGGGCGCGAGTTCTTGGTCGGGGGCGTTCCGCATGATTTCGTGGTCGTAGCCCGTGGTGAGCGACCCGCCGCGACTGGGGATGGCGGTCGAGGTGCGCGCCCAGCGCTTACCCGCCATCCAGTCGTACGCGACGATCGGGACGTCGAGTTCGCCGAGATTCCGGAGGTACTGCTTGAAGCGTGCTATCTCCTCGTCGCGGCCTGGGCGACCGAGACGGGTGTCGTCCGAGATCGGGACGCAGCCCTCGATAACCTCGACGCCGAGGCCGTAGTCGCGGAACCGCTGGGTCAGGTCGAGGAGTTCCTCGTATCGCCAGGGGCGGGACTCGTCGCCGATTTCGAGGGTGTGGACGACCGCGTTTTCGACGCCCATCTGCTTCGCTAGGTCCCACCGTTCGTCGTATTCCGGCGGGAGGATGAGTGCTGGTTCCATGCCGTGTCGAACATCTGCGGACGGTCCGGTATTGAGGTTTTCCCTCGGCACACCGCAGCGCGTCGGCCCTACTCGCCGGCGGGGAAGACATCTTCGACGAACTGCCCGTCGGACAGGGCGATGGGCTCGGGTTCGGAGACGACCCGGAGGTCGTCGCGGTCGCGCGCCTCGGCTAGCAGTGCGGGCGAGGCGGCGAAGCGGCCCAGTCGCATCGTGTCGCGGATGCGGACGACCCGGGCTTCCTCGGGGGCGGTGACACCGATGGTCGAGAGACACGCGAGCAGGCCCGCCCGGTCGGTCTCGACGGCGGGGGGAAGCCGAGCACCCCGGGGCGTCGAGGCAGTGAGAGCGTTCACGAGCGTGTCCGAGAGGTTGATGGCGTCGAAGAGGTCGGCGTGAATGAAATCGGCGGAGCCGACCCCCACGGCGTTCCCGTGAGAGGGCTCAGTGAGGCCGCGGACGAAGATGCGCCCAACGTCTGGTTTCTCGGGCGCCGGTTCGGGGCCAAACACCATCCGTCCGATGACGTTCGTGTCCATGCCCGCTCCGGAGACGTCCTTGCCCGTCCGGTCGACGACGAGGACGTCAACGTCGTCGAACGGAATCGTCGGGAGGTGGTCGTAGGCCGTCTCCAGGAGTTCGGCCTCGCGGTCGAGGAAGCCCTCGGGCGGGACGCCCTCGATTATCGCCGTGTCGTCGTGCTCGTCCTCGACGATGGCCACGCCGCCGACGACGGGGAGTTCGTCGACGAGCAGCGACGTAATCTCGGGAATCATGTTTCGGAAGCTCCAGTCGATGGCCCACTCGTGGGCCGTCTTTGCGCCCCGCTGTTTCCCCATGCCGATGACGATCATCTTCGAAAGCCCACTCTCGACGTCGCCCTGGAAGTCGGTATGCGGCTTCACCCGGTTGACGGGGACGATGGCATCCGCCGCGGCGGCATGCGCGTCGGCGTGGACTTCGACGCCGCGGTCCGGAGTCTCGCCGACGACTGTCGTCTCCATTGTCGCACGAATCTCGCAGCCGAGGGCGGCCTCGGTAACTCCAAGCGATTCGAGCATTTCCCGCTGTCCCCCGACTGTGGCGCCACCGTGGCTCCCCATTGCGGGGAACACGAACGGCTCGTACCCCCGGTCGCGGAGTTCCGAGACGACCCCGCGCACGATGGTCGGGATGTTCGCGATGCCGCGACTCCCCACACCGACTGCGACCTCGCCGCCCTCGGGGATGGCCGCGAGGTCGAACTCGGCCACGGCGGTCGCGGCGTGGTCCGCGACGGCGTTCGTGGGAATCGGATCGGTCGCCCACACCTGCTCGACGACGCCGAGTTCGGGGAGCGGCTGGTTGCCGCAAGCTTCGATGACCGTCTCTTCGGGGACCGGTCTGGGCCCGGCAGTGTCACTCCTTCGCATGAGCGAGTAGTTTACCCTCTCCGGCAAAAACCTGGCGTCGGTCAGGTCCGCTCGATCTCCTCGAACGCGGCCTCGCCGCCCTCGAAGGCGAGACGCTCCCACGCCTCGACTGTGACGTCCTCGGCCTCGCCGACGAGCGCCTCGGAGACGCGGAACTCCGAGAGGTGGCCGGTGTCTCGAATCCAGGCGACGCGGATTCGTTCGGGGTCGTAGGGACCGACGGACCCGAGCGCGGTCTTCAACGCGTGCTCGTCGGTCGGGAGGACGAGCGGGATGGCCGCCTTCGAGAGGGAGTTGCTCGTGATGATGTTCGTGTATACCTGGTTCAGGTCGAGTTCCTCGACCAGCGACCGGCGGGTCACGTCCGCGAGGCCGATGCCGGCGCCGTTCCCGTGGGTCGCTTCGGTGAGGCCGCGGACGAAGATGCGTTTGATGTTCGGGAACTCTGGGTCGTCGGTGTTCAACACGTTGTAGCGACCGACGACGTTCGTGTCCATGCCTGCCCCGGAGACATCCTTGCCCATCTCGTCGATGACGAGTACGTCGAGTTCGTCGTACGGCAGTGTCGGCATGTACTCGTAGGCGCGTTCGAGCAGTGGCCCCTCCCCGTCCGGGAGGTCCTCGGCGGGGATGGCCGTCACCTCCGCGAGCCTGTCGTGGAAGTTCTCGACGAGCGCGACGCCGCCGACGAGATTCGATTCGGCGCGGATGACGTCGAACGCGTCGCGCAGTACCATCTCGTACCCCTCGACGAGGGCGTGTTCGTGGGTCTTCTGGGCGCCCCGCTGTTTCCCGAGGCCGATGACTGCCATCTTCGTGAGACCGCTCTCGAACGTACCGCGATAGTTCGTGTGCGCCTTGACCCGGTTTATCACCAGGGTCGCGTCCGCCTCGAGGGCGGCCGTCGACCAGTTGACGGGGAAGCCGTGGTCCGCCTCCCCGAGCACGCTGGTCTCCATCCGCGGGTCGATGGGGCAGCCGAGTCGTTCCTCGGTGAGGTCGTAGGAGCCGAGGACCTCGCGCTGGCCCTCGGGAGTGGCGCCGCCGTGGCTCCCCATCGCGGGGACCACGACCGGGTCGAATCCTCGTTCGTCGAGTTCGCTCACGACGGCGGCGGTGATGCCGTCGATTCGGTCGATACCGCGGCTGCCAACGCCGACCGCGACGGTGGCGCCGTCGCCAAGTCGGTCGAGGGGAAGCGACTGAACCTCGTCGCGTGCGACAGCCGCCGGGTCGTCGAGTTCCGGGGTCGTCGGTTCGTAGAGTACCCGGGCGAACTGGGGCGGCGACACGTCGTCGACGACGGGGTCGATATCGTCTGCGTCCGGGAACTGCATACCCCTGAAACGGTTCGGAACCCACTTAAACGGTAGTGTCATCTTAAACGGTAGTGTCATCTGGTACCCAGTGACAACGGTTATTAGGGTTTGGTCCGGTCATATGAACGTCACTCATGCGAGCCGACGCAACGACAGCTGGATGCAAGCGGAACAGCCACGGGAGGCCGCCCTGATGCGAGACTTTTCGAACCAAGCCACCAATCGCGCTCCGGACCGCGACGTCGAGATCACCGACATTGAGACCGCCGTTGTCGAAGGGAACTTCGAGTGGAACCTGGTGAAGGTCCACACCGACGCCGGGGTTATCGGCATCGGCGAGTCGTACCGCGGTGGGACAGTCACGGACATAATGGAGTACACGAAGCGCTTCCTCGTCGGGGAGAACCCGCTCGACCCCGAACGCATCTTCCGTCGCATCGTCCAGGATATGTCGGGCCACGGCGGGACGACTGGCAAGGTGGTGACCGCCGCGTCCGGCATCGAGATCGCCTGCTGGGACATCATGGGGAAGGTCCTCGGCGTCCCGGTCTATCAGCTGCTCGGCGGGAAGTACCGCGACGAGGTCCGCATCTACGCGGACTGCCACGCAGGCGAGGCCTTCGAGACGGAGGACGGCTACGTCGCCCACCACGACGAGGAGGCCTATCGACCTGAGGCGTATGCCGAGGAGGCTGAACGCGTGGCCGACATGGGGTTCACCGCGCTGAAGTTCGACCTCGACATGGAGATGGACAACTTCCCCGACCCGTACAACGGACGGGTACCGAACCGTGCCATGCAGCGGAAGGTCGACATCGTGGGGGCAGTCCGCGAGGCCGTCGGCTACGACATCGACCTCGCGTTCGACGTCCACTGGGACTACTCGCTGGACAGCGCGAAGCGGGTCGCGCGGAAGATGGAGCCGTTCGACCTGATGTGGCTCGAGGACGTCGTCCCGCCGGAGAACATGGAGGCCCAGCGTGAGGTGGCCCGCGCGTCGAGCGTGCCGCTCGCGACCGGCGAGAACCGGTTCCGCGTCCACGAGTTCAAGGACCTCCTCTACGACTTCGGCGTCGACGTCATTACGCCCGACCCGTCGACCTGCGGCGGCCTCGCCGAGTCGAAGGCCATTGCGAACCGCGCCGAGGAGAACTACATCGCCTTCTCGCCGCACAACGTCTGCAGTCCCATCGGGACGATGGCCTGCGTCCACCTCGGGGCCTGCATCCCGAACTTCGACGTCCTGGAGTACCACGCCCTCGAGGTCGACTGGTGGGACGACCTCCACACGGACGACCCGCTCATCGACGACGGGTACATCGAGGTCCCCGAGACGCCGGGACTCGGCATCGAACTCGACGAGGACGTCGTCGAGGAGCACCTCCTCGACGGCGAATCCGGCTTCAGCTGAACGAGAGGTCGGTCTCGTAATCCGCGACCGCCGTCGCGGACGGCTCCTCCGTCTCGACCGTCACGCTGATGAGCTCCGGCCCCGACCGGCGCTCGACGGCGGCCGCGACGGCCTCACCGGCGGCCGCCGCCGTGTCGACGCTG
>NZ_JBPEHG010000039.1:0-4153 GCF_054177585.1 Haladaptatus rarus
CCGCCCCACGCGCGGCGAGGGCGCGAGTCGCCGCGCGGCCGATGCCGGAGCTGGCGCCCGTTACGAGTGTGACACTGTCTTCGAGCGAGTTTCCGCTCATGGGTAGTCATCCTGTGGGTGCGGCATAACAGTTACCCCAGGTCGGTTCCCCGCGGAACGTGTCCGATATCCGGTGCCAAACTACAAGTAGGGTTCAGGTCACAGGGAATATATGGTGACGTACGAAGCGGGAATTATCGGTGCGGGTGGCATCGCCGGGATGGGAATTTTAGGGATGCACGACCAGGACAAGATTGGCAGGGAGAAGTTCCGCGCCAGTCACGCCGGCGGCTACCACGAGGCGGACGACATCGAACTCGTGGCCATCGCCGACGTCGACAAGGAGAAACTCGACCGGTTCGGCGACGCGTGGGACATCCCGCCGGAGCGGCGCTATCTCGGACACGAGGCGATGCTCGCTGAGGAGGACCTCGACGCGGTCTCGGTCTGCACGCCGTCGTACCTCCACCACGGGCCAGTCATCGACGCCGCGCGGTCAGCTGCCTCGCCCGATGTCATCTGGTGCGAGAAGCCCATCGCGGCGAGCGTCTCGGAGGTCGAGGAGATGAACGAGGTCTGCGAGGAGGAGGGCGCGGAATTGCTGGTCAACCACTCGTTCCGGTTCACGGATAAACTGCAGACCCTCCGCGACCTCGTCCAGGACGAGGGTATCCTGGGCGACGTCCGGTCGGTCAACGCGCAGTTCCGGCGCGAACTCATGCGCAACTCCACGCATCTCCTCGACATGCTCGTCTACCTACTGGACGCGCGCGCCGAGCAGGTCAGCGGGTACATCAACGGCGAGAACGACGCCGTGGAGGCGCTCGACGGCACGTCGGTCGACGACTCCGGCGGTGGCGGCCACCTCGTCCTGGACGACGGCACGTTCGCCACGGTCGACTGCACCGTCGCCCGCGATATCTCCTCGATGGCACTCACGTTCGTCGGGACCGAGGGCAAGCTCTATCTCAACAACGACGACGGCGAGTGGCGCTACTGGCGCCTCGAAGACGGCGCGCACGTCGAGGAGGACCTTCCCGGTATCGAGGGCGCGTGGACGTGGGAGGAAGACTACCGTAACGCCTTCCCCAACGCCGCCCGCCACGTCGTCGACCTGCTGGACGGTACGGCCGAGACGAACCACTCGCCCGGCGAGGCGGCCGCCCGGTCGCTCGAGATAATCATCGCGTTCTACGTCTCCCACTTCACCGACGCGCACGTCGACGTCCCGCTCGACCGGCCGCTGCGTGACGTGACGATATCCTCCTGGTAGGCGGACCTGAACCACGTTCGAAAAGACCGCTGCGTCGAGACGTGCCGGCGGAACTGGACGACTCGGCGCGTGCCGGTTCGGTCAGTCGACGCGGTAGGCAGCGATGGCGTCCTCATCGAGTTCGACGCCGAGGCCGGGGGCCTCGGGGACGGCCATCCGCCCCTCGTCGTCGGGCGCGAAGGGGTCGGTAGCTAGTTCCTCGCGGAGCGGGTTCGCCGAGCGGTCGAACTCCAGCGGGCGCTCCCGGGGGAGCGTCGAGAGCAGGTGGAGCGACGCCGCGAGCGCTATCGGCGTCCCCCAGACGTGGGGCACGAGTGGCGTGCCTGCGTCGCGGGCACGAGCGGCGATTCGTCGCGCCGGCGTGAGTCCGCCGACGTTGCAGACGTCCGGTTGCGCCACGTCGAGGGCGTTCATCGAGAGGAGGCGGTCGAACTCGGCGGGCGTATGACACTCCCCGCCCGCGATTCGGACGTTGAGTTCGCGCCGAAGTCTAGCGTACCCTTCGTGGTCCGTCGGGCGAACCGGCTCCTCGAACCAGCGGACGTCGAGGGCGGCGAGTTCCCGCCCGACCGCCGCGGCGGTCGGGCGATCGTAGGCGTAGTTGGCGTCGACCATCACGTCGACGTCCGACCCGACGGCCTCGCGGACCCGCCTGACGAGCTCGACGTCGGCTTCGGGACCGTAGCCAACGATCGAGAGGCCGACCTTCAGCTTCAGCGCGCCGAGCGCCCGCGCGTTGGCCTGGGCTTCCTCGACGATGGCGTCGTACTGCGAGCCGAGGTCCTCCGTGGGTCGGAAGTAGTGGCCCGTGGCGTACGCGGGCACCGACGCCCGGCGGCGGCCGCCGAGCAGTCGCCCCGCGGGCTCGTCCGCGAGTTTGCCGGCGAGGTCCCAGAGGGCGATGTCGAGGCCGCTTATCGCGGGAAGCGGAACGACCGACTGATAGGCCGCGCGCCCGGTGTCATAGAGCGCGTCGTGGAGTCGCTCCACGTCGCGGGGGTCCTCGTCGAGGAGCACCGACGCCAGGAGGTTCTCGACGGTCTCGCGAGTCCCCGTGACCGGCCCCCAGCACTCGCCCCACCCGACGGTCCCGTCGTCCACCTCGACGCGGACGAGGAGCGCAGACCGGGTGTCGACCCACTCCTGGGAGTACCCGAACGGTTCGTCGAGCGGCGCTTCGAGCGGTACCGTCTCGACCGTCTCGATGGTCGGACCTGACATGGCTCGGTGTTTCCCCCACGGTAGCAAATAACCACTGGTGAGCGATACCGAGGAACAGTCGACAAACGATACCGACTCACATACGCTTAAGGGAGCCCGAGACAATTACAAACCAGCATGTCGGACGTACGCATCACCGACGTAGAGACGTATCTCGTCGCCAATCCCTGGAAGCCGTGGGTGTTCGTTCGCCTCGAGACGGACGCCGGCGTCACCGGCCTTGCCGAGGCGACGACGCACGACAAGCCGCGGACGGTCGCGGCGGCCATCGAGGAGATGAGCGACTACTTCGTCGGGAAGGATCCTTTCGACACCGAGCAGATATGGCTCGAGATGTACCGCGACGAGTGGTTCTCGAAGAACGTCGTCAACACGACCGTTTGCTCGGCGGTGGACATGGCCTGCTGGGACATCAAGGGCAAGTTGCTCGAGAAACCCGTCTACGAGCTCCTCGGCGGCAAGGTCCACGGCGACAGCCTCCGCGCCTACGCGAACGGCTGGTACACTGAGACTGACGGCGAGCCGGCGGGGTTCGCCGATGCCGCCCAACAGGTCGTCGACGACGGCTACGACGCCATGAAGTTCGACCCCTTCGGGACGGCCTGGCAGCGCATGAGCAAGAAAGAGCTCAACCACGCGGTCGACATCGTCAGCGCGGTCCGCGAGGCCGTCGGGCCGGACGTCGACCTGCTTATCGAGGGCCACGGCCGTTTCACCGCCGGGCAGGCGGTCGACGTCGCCAACAGGCTCGCCGAGTTCGAGCCGACCTGGTTCGAGGAGCCCTGCCCGCCGGACTCCATCAACAGCCTCCGCGAGGTCGCCGAGAAGTCGCCTGTCCCCATCGCGACCGGGGAGCGCCACATGAGCAAGCACGACTTCTTCGAACTCGTCACGCGCACCGACGTCGACATCGTCCAGCCCGACATCATGAATACGGGCGGCATCACCGAGTCGAAGAAGATCGCGGCCATCGCCGAGGCCGATCACGTGAGCTTCGCGCCGCACAATCCGCAGGGCCCGGTCGCGACGGCCATCTGCACCCACGTAGACGCCGCGGTCCCGAACTTCATGATCCAGGAGGTCTTCCAGACCTACGACGTCGAGTGGGTCGACGATCTCCTGGTCGACCCCGTCGCCATCGAGGACGGGCACATCCGGATTCCCGAGGGCCCCGGCCTCGGCATCGAACTCGACATGGACGTGGTCCGCGAGCACGAGTACACTGGTGAGGGGGTTCACACTATCAACCTCTTCGAACAGGGTTGGGAGAAACGCGAGGTCGACCAGCGGTAACCCCTATCGGCCGACCGCTCGCCCACCACCGTCGATCAATCGGCGATGAACGGATTCCCGTGCGCGGACCGCCGGCAGCGATACTTTGATGGGGGCCCGATACGCGTTTCACGTATGCCTACTCGGACGCTCAGAGAACGGTTACTCGACGGCGAAACGACCGTTGGAACGTTCCAGCTCATCGACTCGCCGATGGTCTCGGAGATGGCGGGCCTCGCGGGGATGGACTTCGTCATCGTCGACCAGGAGCACGGCCCCCTCACGGCGGAGACGAGCGTCGGACTGTGCGCGGCCGCGGAGCGCGGCGGCGCCGCGCCCATCGTCCGC
>NZ_JBPEHG010000040.1:0-1610 GCF_054177585.1 Haladaptatus rarus
TAAATAGAGAAACCCCACGCGGAGCGAATGCTCTACGTGGGGTTCAGGTATGAATGGAGGCGGCGAATCGGATTTCCCAGAGGCTCGCGCACTCCAGTACTGACCGAAACGCAGGCAGGCTTAACTACCGTGTTCGGGATGGGTACGGGTGTGACCCTGCCGCTCTGGCCGCCTTAACGTCAACTCACGGAATCGAACCGTGACGAAGATGCCAATCGTTGATGGTTCGTCTGTGACCGTATGTATGTGCAATCCAGTTTGCGCCTGGACTCACTGTAGTGGGTACAGTGGTTCCAAATGCGGTATGATTGTGTGGCGTTGATCGGTTAGTACTCGCGGGCTGAACACCTCGTTGCCTCGGTGCGTACACCCCGAGCCTATCGAACTCGTCTTCTACGAGTGATCTCAGGTGGTATCTCTTTTCCAGGTGGGTTTCGAGCTTAGATGCGTTCAGCTCTTACCCCGTGGTGCGTGGCTGCCCAGCACGCGCCTTGTCAGACGACTGGTACACCAGTGGCACCCATTCGTAGTTCCTCTCGTACTATACGAACGTTCCCGTCAGATACCGTAACACCCCCAATAGATAGCAGCCGACCTGTCTCACGACGGTCTAAACCCAGCTCACGACCTCCTTTAATAGGCGAACAACCTCACCCTTGCCCGCTTCTGCACGGGCAGGATGGAGGGAACCGACATCGAGGTAGCAAGCCACCGGGTCGATATGTGCTCTTGCCGGTGACGACTCTGTTATCCCTAAGGTAGCTTTTCTGTCATCAATGGCCCGCATCAAGCAGGCTCATTGGTTCGCTAGACCACGCTTTCGCGTCAGCGTCCCTCGTTGTGTAGGACACTGTCAGACTTCCTTATGCTCTTGCGCTCTTCCCCGAGTCTCCGACTCGGGTGAGGAAATCTTGGGGCGCGCTCGATATCTTTTCGAGCGCGTACCGCCCCAGTCAAACTGCCTGGCTACCGGTGTCCTCCGCCAGGAGTGAGGGTCGCAGTCACTACCGGGTAGTATTTCAGTGATGCCTCGGTGGCCCGCTAGCGCGGGTACCTGTGTAGCGGCTCCTACCTATCCTGCACAGTAGCGACCACGTCCCAGCGACAGCCTGCAGTAAAGCTCTATAGGGTCTTCGCTTCCCCTTGGGGGTCTCCAGACTCCGCACTGGAATGTACAGTTCACCGGGCCCAACGTTGGGACAGTGACGCTCTCATTGATCCATTCATGCAAGCCGCTACTGAAGCGGCAAGGTACTACGCTACCTTAAGAGGGTCATAGTTACCCCCGCCGTTAACGGGTCCTTCGTCCCATTGTACTGGGTGTTCAGATACCCGCACTGGGCAGGATTCAGTGACCGTACGAGTCCTTGCGGATTTGCGGTCACCTATGTTGTTACTAGACAGTTGGAGCGTCCGAGTCACTGCGGCCTGCTCTTCTCCAGAGCAGGCATCCCTTATCGCGAACTTACGGGACTAACTTGCCGAATTCCCTAACGTCGGTTGCTCCCGACAGACCTTGGCTTTCACCGCCTGAGTACCTGTGTCGGATCTTGGTACGATCATCATGCTCGTCTTTTCACGGGCTCCGGGTACCACCGACTTGCGCTATC
>NZ_JBPEHG010000041.1:0-1815 GCF_054177585.1 Haladaptatus rarus
CCACCGTTCATCCGCTTCCTGCCATTACGGCTTCCACGAACTTTGATGGTTCGACCGGGCGACTGCCCGGCTCGATGTTTCCTGAAGCGTCGACTTTCAGTGCATGATGGCACTGGAATATTAACCAGTTTCCCTGTTGTCCCACTCGAATTGCGATGGGACTTAGGATCGGCTAACCCTCAGCTGATCAGCATTGCTGAGGAACCCTTACTCGTAAGGTCGTCGAGGGTCTCACCCGACTAACGCTGCTACTATGGCCAGGATTTTCTACACTGAACGGTCCACACGAACTCTCGCCCGTACTTCCACCCGTCCAGAGTGCCAACCTACTGGATCACGCGTTGAAGCGTGCCGCCAGGTCTCGGTGATGAGCTTGAGCCCCGATCATTTTCGGCGCCGCAAACCTCGGCCGGTAAGCTGTTACGCTTTTCTTAGAGGGTAGCTGCTTCTAAGCTCACCTCCCGGCTGTTTAGGGCTTGCGACCACCTTCGATTGCACTTAGCTCATACTTTGGGACCTTAACCCAGCTCTGGGTTGTCTCCCTCCTGGTACACAGGCTTACCCCGCGCACCGGATTCCTCGCGTCAACGACGTCCGTAGGTTCGGAGTTTGACAGGAAGGCCGACTCCTCTCGGAGGCGGGACTTCCAATCGGTCGCTCTACCCCACGAACTATCTCAGCGAAGGTCATGCTTCGACATGTTTCGGTTGGAACCAGCTGTTGCCGGGTTCGATGGGCCTTTCACCCCTACACATAGGTCACGAGAGGGTATTGAAGGACACCAACTCTAGCAGGCCTCCACGTGGCTTTCGCCACGCTTCGCCTTGCCCATGCGTAGATCACCCGGTTTCGGGTCGTATCCAATCGACTCCCCGCCCTTGAAGACGGTGGCCCTCGCGCAAAGCGCTGCGGCCCTATTGGTTTCCCTATGCCTCCCTCGATACACGAGTTAGGCTCGCCAATCAGATACACTCCCTGGCTCGTTTTTCAAAACGTACGACAGAACACCGGCTCCCACCAGTTCCTACTGCGGGATTGCTCCCGGGTCGTTTTCTGGTGGGCCTTGTATGCCCTGTCGCTCCATCGCCACTTGATTTCAAGCCCTATTTCACCTCCCTTTTCGAGGTGCTTTTCAGCGTTCGCTCACGCTACTTGTTCGCTATCGGTCTCGAGTCGTGTTTAGTCTTCGCGGTCGATGCCCGCGACGTTCACGAGGGATTTCCGACCCCCGCTACTCTGGAGCTGACGCACAACGTACTGGCTTCTACTACGGGATTGTCACCCTGTTTCATGCTCCGTTCCAGAAGACTTCGTAGAAGTTGTCGGTTGCTGAGAGTCAGTCCGTACACCACATTGCCCGAAGGCTTCGGTTTGGACTGGATCGTGTTCACTCGCCGTTACTAACGATATCGCGTTTGCTTTCTTTTCCTGCCGATACTGAGATGTTTCAGTTCTCGGCGTTCCCCATTGCGCGAAGCAATTGCGGTGGGGATTCCCATTCGGAGATCCTGAGTTCTTCGCCTCCGTGCGGCTCCCTCAGGCTTTTCGCAGCTTGGCACGTCCGTCGTCGGCGCTCGAGCCGAGCTATTCACCAAGTGGCACAGTAGCCACGTAATATGATTTTGGATTCACTGTAAACTCACTGATGTGAGTCCAGTGGACGCCTGGATTGCACGTACATACGGTCGTCATCGCACGTCCCGGTGGTCGCCAAGAGCGTGCGTCGAACCCTTCCCAACCACGCTTTCGCGGGATGGTGCATCGGTTAGCTTCGGGATAGTTCGTTTCGCCCCCTTGTACTTAAGGGGAACGATT
>NZ_JBPEHG010000042.1:0-3088 GCF_054177585.1 Haladaptatus rarus
CCATAAGCGGAAGTGCACCAACCCCGGGACCCCCAAATCGATCTGTGTGCAGTGCGTAGTGCGGATTTATCACTGAATAGTGTTTCATCGTAAAATATGGGTTACTTATTACGGGAATCGAGGCATCGGTTTCCCTCCCAGCAAGTCATTGTTATATGGGCTGGAGTGACTGCTTCGATCCTCGGAATCACCTTCGTTGAGGTTATTCCTACCCCTGGAATCTACCTCGCTGGGATAGTGCTACTTGCCATCATCATTGCCAGCGGGTATGCAATGCTGACATTAGATGTTGCACATCCGCTTGCTATTGTCGCAGCCATTTCCTTATTTGTGATCGCGGCATTCGACTTGTTGAGTACTGGAAGGTGTTTTACGATGGGCTGTTCGACGCCACCAGGATACGACCCGTGGAGCAATCTCAAAGTCTTCCTCCGCTGGTCAACTATCGGGCCTACTCTTGAATTATCCAGTGCACCATACCGATGTGCTGTTGCTTGCCCCTATCGCATTGAATTGGTGCCGCTGATTCTCAGCTATGCCGCGGTTTGGTATGGCTTTGAACCGGAGTGAAAACTCACACTTGCTTACCAGCATGAAGCCGATTTTCTGCTCCCGAACCTCTCACGCGATAGTAGACTCCTCCGGGTTCCCTTGAGTCGATCACTGTGCATTTCGTGGAACATATTTAGCGTGCCAACTGTCGTGGATTTCGACGATCGAATTCGGCTGCTCCGAACAGTTGGGGGGAAAAGTAGTCTGTTTTCTAGAAGTTCGACGTGTTTCAAAATGCGTGATGGATTTGATAACCGAAGTAGAACGTGAGACAGCAGCAAGGTCGAATTTACGAATTAGCCTGATTTAGCCGATTGACTTCCTGTGGGCAGTATAAGCAGCAGTGGGATTACTCCGATACTCCCGTCTTGCTTTGCGTGTGCCCGCTACTCGACATTGATTGCTGGAAGATCAACGAATTTGCTAGTCCAACGACTAATTTACGTCCAACATTCCACACCCGGAAACTGAGTCGAAAAATCCCGTTACCTCATGTGATTTTATAACGTCTCACCACTGCCACCAGATCGGGTTGTGAGCTCTTATACGCGTTCTTCGAATGTTAATGGTTTGATTTATCCAAGAACAATTTAGAATCGGGAATACGACCGAGTATATAGCTTATAGTACCTGTAACAATGAATATTAGAAATATAATGGGGAGTGGCTCCAAAAAGACGAATATTCCTGGGAGTTCAACTGGACAGATTGTATTTTGAGTTAGTGATCCCTCAACTCCACCGACTAGGAACCTTGCTGAACAAGCGCTAAGATAAAATGGATATGTGGCACCGAATACAAGACTCCAAGCCACTATAATTCCGGAGTTTAAATATGAGAATAATACTCCGAGTATTATAGCTATTATTACAAGAATAATAAGCATGTTTTGTTGTGAAATTCCGAGTAAAATATAGTCAGGAGGTATATTCTCTGCCATAATAATTGCAAGCATAAGAGAAAGACCTAATCCAATCAATGTAAGTTCCTTTGATCGACCGAGTAGCAATGTTCGAAGTGATGTGGTAATAGTTGCCATATAAGTCAAGTCAACCTTCTCTGATAAATACTTTCTCACTATTCTGTTTTTACTATATGATGAAAAATTATATATACAATGAAAGTTATCTACATTATATGAATGGAAAAAATTCATTCAATCGGAGAAAAGTATTAAAAACGGCTGGAGCCAGTCTTGCTGCTACCTCAGCAATTGGTGTAGTCTATGGGGAAAAAGATATAGAGGTTGTCACTGCTGTTCGGGGGGACACTCCAGTAGAGAGTGAATTTGTTTCTCAAAAATGGATGGACCATGAAAATAAAGTTACAAGAAAGTTAAACAAGTTTAGAAAAGAGCTTAAAAATGATCAGAGAGTAAAGGAAATCGAGTTAGGGGTGGCAAATGAATGGGTGGGAGGCAGGCCAGGTTCTCGAATTGAGATTGCTGTTAAACCTGGTTCAGACGGACCAGATGTCCCTAAAGAAGAAGATGAGGTAGAAATAAAAAAGAAAACAGCAAAAACAAGAAGATTTGCGTTTAATAGCGGTTGTCAAAGTAATAGTAACTATTTCGCTGATCTACCTGGTGGTGTCCTTTTACAAAGTTCTGAAGGAAATGTCGATCGCTATGGGACATCAGCGTATCTATCGACTTGGAATGGTTCCCAATATATGCTTTCAGTAAGTCATCTTTGGGGACTGTGCGAAGACAATGATCAGGAGAGTGCTTACCACAAAGCAAAAAAGATAGGAACAGTTACTGCTGCACATATTGACCATGATTGGTCACTTGTTAATAAAACGACCAGCAATATTGATAGTCTAACTAGTGGCATTTTTGATCCTGCTGATAAGAATATTCATAATATTTCAGCTCGATTCACAACTTCTGGACTAAGAACTGCAATGCAAGATAATCGTACCGTTTTTAAAGTTGGTATCGAGACAGGCCGGACACGAGGAACTATCTTGAATGTTGAAGGGAACGGAGGAATAGACAGCTGTACATCATGGGATGGAAACGGGATGAAGACTGGATGTACTGTAGCAGATGGTGACTCGGGCGGCCCAATTTACGCAAAAGGGAAAAACAATTCGAATAATTTTGTCGTAGCAGGTATTGTCTCTGGTGGATTGGACTTTTTCATTCCTGGTGAAAGTTCAGCATGTAATAATAATGAACTGAGTCCGAATAGTACTGGGATGTCTGCCCATGGGTTAGCAACAGTACATGGTATAAAACCTGTCTTTTTTTGAGGTTGTGAAAACTCTATAAATTGTCATATCTCACTATAATTACACCAAGTTTATATGATATTTGTGTGCAATGTAACGAGAGGCTACAAAAGTCCCATCACAATAAAACGAAGCGTCAGGGGCGGATCCTGCGGAGCACCATTTCTATTGGGTTGGAAACTGCACTCATTCAACAGATATTGGATATATTGTGTACTTCCCATTTTCAATTCAAAAATAGGTTGCAGCTATTATTTTTCATTCGAGATTGATTGTGTCCACACCCGCTTAGTGCAACATG
>NZ_JBPEHG010000043.1:0-1002 GCF_054177585.1 Haladaptatus rarus
AATACGCTCTTCAGAAGCAGATTGTTGGTCGGGGATAGCTGCCGCTAGAAATCGTAGCGGGCAAGGGTGACGCGTTCGCGTCACCCGATATGTTCCCATTTGAATTGCTGAACTCGGAGGCGAGCGCCGCGAACCTGCTGGAGCAGGTTCGCTGGCGAGAGGGCCTCCAGTGCCCGCGCTGCCGGTCTGAGTCAGTGATCAAACACGGCAGCTACCGAGAATATCAGCGGTATCTCTGTAAGGATTGCGACCGCACGTTCAACGACAAGACCGGCACGATCTTCGCGCACGCGAAGATCGGCCTCGATAACCTCCTGTTCGCGTTCTACTCGTTGCTCCGGTTTAACACGAGTATCCGTCAGTTAGAGGCTGAACTGGGTGTTTCCTACCGGACGCTTCATCGGCGCGTCGAGCAGTTCGCCAGAACGCTCGACGCGCCAACCTTCACTCTCGATGGTCCGGTCGAGATTGATGAATTCTACGTCTCTGCTGGAAAGAAAGCCCGCGAGCGCGACGCTTGGTCGCGCTCGCGGGGCCTCTCGAAACGTGGACGGGGAACGTACGCCGAGGACAAACCGCCAGTATTCACGCTCGTTGATCGCGGAAGCGATCAGCGATACGTCGTCCCGGCGAAATCCGCCGACGAATCGACTGTGCGACTCCTCCTCGGAAACCACGAGGAGGAGTCGCTCACGGTCTACACGGATGGATTTCGGGCCTACGATCCACTAGAAACTGATGAGAATTTCCATCGAGAAGCAGTGATTCACGGAGAGGGTGAGTACGTAGATGGAGACGCACACGTGAATACCTGCGAGAGCCACTCGTCGCTGGCGCGACGGTGGCTCTCGCCACATCGAGGCGTCTCAAAGGACAAACTGACCGCGTATCTCAGACTGTTCCAGCTTCGGCGGCGAATCCTTCGCAAACCCGGTCGAGAAGTGCTCAAACAAATCTTCCGAGAAGTTGTTTGAGTCACCAACAATGTACTTCACAAGAGCG
>NZ_JBPEHG010000044.1:0-1001 GCF_054177585.1 Haladaptatus rarus
CGCTCTTCTGTAGGAGATTGTTGATACAGTTCAGCTGTTGCTCTCGAATCGAAGAGGGCAAGGACACCGCGTTAGCGGTGTCCGACACGAATGATTCCGCTGGATGTGTTTGGTTCGGAATCGCTCGCAGCGGACCTGCTGGAACAGGTTCGCTGGCGTGACGGCGTCGAATGCCCCCGCTGCCGTTCTGACCGAACGGTCAAGAACGGCAGCTATGGGGCGTTTCAACGCTATCTCTGTAAGAATTGTGACCGCACGTTCAACGATAAGACGGGCACAATTTTCGCTCACTCGAAGGTTGCGCTCCGCAAGTGGTTGTTCTCGATCTACGCGTTCTTGCGGTTCAACACGAGTCTCCGCCAACTTCAGCGGGAGATCGGTGTTACCTACAAGACGATGCACCGTCGCGTCGAGCGCTTTACCAGAGCGCTCGACGCGCCTCAGCTCGACCTCGTTGGACCGGTCGAAATCGACGAAGTGTACGTCTCTGCCGGATTGAAAGGCCGCGAGCGCGACCAAGAGTCGCGCTCGCGTGGCCTCTCCACGCGTGGGCGTGGTTCGTATGAGGGAGACAAACCACCCGTCTTCACCATCGTCGACCGTGGAACGGGGCAGCGGTACGTCGTCCCAGCGAAATCCGCTGACGAATCGACAGTGCGACTCCTCCTTGGTGACCACGAGGAGGAGTCGCTGACCGTCTATACCGACGGATTTCGGGCATACGACCCACTCGAGGACGACGACGAGTTCACCCGCAAATACGTCGTCCACGGTGACGGCGAATACGCGGACGGAGACGTCCACGTCAACACCTGCGAGAGCCACGCGTCGCTAGCGCGACGGTGGCTCTCGCCGCATCGAGGCGTCTCGAAGGACAAGTTGACACAGTATCTCCGCGCCTTTCAGCTACGCAGCGAACTCTTCAGAAAACCCGGTCGAGAAGCACTCAAACACGCTGTCAAAGCGACTCTCTGAAATCAACAATGTGCTACACATGAGCG
>NZ_JBPEHG010000045.1:0-938 GCF_054177585.1 Haladaptatus rarus
GGCTCTGGTGAATCACTAGACGGCGTCGGATTCGTCCGTTAATTCGAAGGAGTTGAAGCGGAAGAGTCCGGATGCTCAATGTCCAAGATCTCCCGCTTCACGAGCAAAGCGGTTACGTTGGCTAAAAACGCTGTTGGTGGCCGAGGCGAAGTCGCCGCCCCCGAAGGGGGTGGCGGCTTCGCCGACTACGCCCTCGTCTCGCTACACTGTCTGCGGGTTTACCTCGATGAATCGTACCGCAACGCACTCGATTTGCTCAGCGAGATGCCGCATATTTGCGGGGAGATCGGCCTCGAAGAGGGTGATCTCCCGGACCACTCGACGTTAGTGAAGGCGTTTGAGAGATTCGAGATGAAGGTCTGGCGAGTGCTGCTCCGACTCTCGTCGGAGCTGCACGACCTTTCGGGTCACGCCGCCATCGACGCGACGTTCTTCGACCGCGAAAACGCGAGCAAGCACTACTGCCGCCGGACGAATTATCGCGTTCAAACACTCAAAGCGACCGCGCTCGTCGACACAGAGACTCAGGCTGTCCTTGACGTTCATTGCACGACCGAGAAACCGCACGACACACAGCTCGGCTGGCAGGTCGCCTGCCGCAACGCAGGCGACCTGCGCAGCCTCGCCGCTGACAAAGGCTACGACTGGATGGATTTACGCGAGAAACTCCGTGAAGAGGACGTGAGACCGCTGATTAAACATCGCATCTTCCGGCCCATCGACCACGCGCATAACGCGCGGGTCGATGGGCCTCGCTACCGCCAGAGATCGATGTGTGAGACCGTCTTCTCGGCGATCAAGCGCACGCACGGCGTCGCCGTGCGTGCTCGCACCTGGTACCGAGAATTTCGTGAACTCGTCGTGAAATGTGTCGTTTACAACATCAAGCGAGCCGTGATACGGTGAAATCAAGCGCTGTATGGCGATTCACCAGAGCC
>NZ_JBPEHG010000046.1:0-735 GCF_054177585.1 Haladaptatus rarus
GGCACTGTCTAGATAAGGACGAGCAGGTCGAAGAGCTAGTGATTCATGCTACTCTCGAACCTGCTCAAAAAGAGTTTAGAGACGGCTACGCTTGAATGTTGGGAGCGTGAGCGGACGGAGACGCCCGTCAGGGCGTTCGCCGTCCGGCTCCACGCGACCGGTTGTTCACTCAGGGAAACAAAAGGGATTCTCGCACTCCTCGGCGTAAAACGGTCGCATCAAGCAATTTTCCAATGGGTTCATCGAGTATCTGACAGCGTCTCCGACCCGCCGTCGGCGACGCCGACGCGGGTCGCGGTTGACGAAACCGCTGTCAAAATTAACGGCGAGTGGTCTTGGGTGTACGCTGCAATAGACACCGAAACAAAGTTACTGCTCGATGTCAAAGTGTTTGATCGGCATGGGACCGATCAAGCGGCTGCGTTTCTGTCTGGATTGGCCGAGAAACACGATCTCTCTGACACTGTGTTTCTCGTTGATGGCTACGGCTATCGGACTGCCCTCTTTCGAATTGGATTGAGCGGTCACCTTGACTATACCGAGCGAAACCTGATCGAAAAATGGTTTCACACGCTCAAGCAGAGGATCGACCGCTTCCATACGTCATGGGTGGGCAGTCGGCCAAGCGTCCAGCAGTGGCTTGAACAGTTTGTGCATTACTATAACCATCAACGACCGCATCAATCGCTCAACAACCGAACGCCTGTCGAGGAGGAGCTAAACTAGACAGTGCCA
>NZ_JBPEHG010000047.1:0-552 GCF_054177585.1 Haladaptatus rarus
ACGAGCACCCCCCGGAGCTGGGCCATATCGATGGTGAGGCCGCCGTCGACCAGTGCGGTGCCGGCGATGTTATGGCCCCCGCCTTTCACCGAGAGTGCGAGGTCGTGCTCGCGGGCGAAATCGACTGCGGCGACGATGTCGGCGGTGCCTGTCGGCTGTACGACCAGTGCTGGCGTCTTCTCGATCATCCCGTTCCAGAGCCGTGTCGCTTCCTCAAAGCCTGAATCTGATGGAAACAGCAGCGCCCCGCGCACACGCTGGCTGAACGCCTCGATCGTTTCCCCGGACAGTGTGGTCGTCGACCCCTCCCGGCTGGTGATGGTTGTCTGAGTCACGGTTCCTCCGTTTGAGCTAGGTATAGTCATCGTCTCCTCCAGGAGAGAGGTACGTACGTGGATGACCTGATGATATCTAGTGAAATATTTCATCGCGTGGCTCTGGTGAATCACTAGACGGCGTCGGATTCGTCCGTTAATTCGAAGGAGTTGAAGCGGAAGAGTCCGGATGCTCAATGTCCAAGATCTCCCGCTTCACGAGCAAAGCGGTTACGTT